>DKOR01000035.1:0-218042 GCA_002470825.1 Thiotrichaceae bacterium UBA7357
CCGGTCATGCTTCATCGCGCTATTGTTGGTTCAATGGAACGATTTATTGGTATTTTGATTGAAAATTATGCAGGTGCATTTCCGGTTTGGTTATCACCAATTCAGGCTGTGGTGGTATCAATTACTGAAAAACAAAGTGAATACGCAAAAAAAGTAGCAGAAAACTTGAAAAACCAGGGATTTAGGGTCGAAGTAGACTTGAGAAATGAGACGATCGGGCTTAAAATTCGCGACCACGCAATGCAACGAGTGCCCTACCAAATTATTTTGGGTGCTCGTGAACAGGATGAGAATATGATGGCAGTGCGAACACGTGATGGTGAAGATCTTGGAGTAATGACTTTTGAGAAATTTATCGAAAGGCTAAATAACGATGTTTTGAATTTTAGTCGAAATAATTCGGAGGAATAATTTATCAGTTTAGAAAAGAAGACACGGCTCAATGAAGAAATAACTTCGCCTAAGGTGAGGTTAATAAATGCAGAAGGCGAACAAGTTGGCGTAGTATCTATTAGTGAAGCTAGAGGAATCGCTGAAAATTCTGAGTTAGACTTGGTAGAAATTGTACCCAATTCAGAACCACCTGTTTGTCGAGTCATGGATTATGGAAAATTCGTATTTGAGCAGAATAAAAAAAAGCACGCCTCCAAAAAGAAGCAAAAACAGATACAAATTAAGGAAATTAAGTTTAGGCCGGGTACCGAAGATGGTGACTATCAAATAAAGCTAAAGCATTTAATCAAATTTTTGAATAACGGTGATAAAGCAAAAATAACACTTCGTTTTCGTGGCCGGGAAATGGTACATCAGGAATTAGGAACGAAGATGTTAAAGAGGATAGAAACCGATCTAGAAGAATACGGGAGTGTTGAGCAATTTCCAAAGATGGAAGGACGTCAAATGGTTATGGTCCTGGCCTCAAAAAAATAAATTGATAAGAATTTTGAAATTGGAGTTATAGAAATGCCCAAGATGAAATCAAATAGTGGTGCCGCAAAGCGTTTTTCCCGCACCGCATCTGGTAAATTTAAACATGGTCAGTCGCACCGTAGTCATATTTTGACCAAAAAGAGCACAAAGCGAAAACGTCAGTTACGCGGAATGCTTGCAATTCATGATAGTGACCAGAAGGCAGTTGCCCGAATGGTTCCGTATTTATAGAGAGGAATTGAAGCAATGCCTAGAGTTAAACGTGGTGTAACCGCGCATGCCAGACATAAAAAAATTATTGACCAAGCCAAAGGATACAGTGGTCGACGTAAGAATATTTTTCGCGTCGCCATACAAGCAGTCACCAAAGCAGGACAATATGCTTACAGAGATCGTCGCCAGCGAAAGAGACAATTTCGTTCCCTTTGGATTACGCGAATCAATGCAGCTGCTCGAATTCATGGATTATCATATAGCCGTTTCATCGATGGATTGAACAAGTCATCTATTGAGATTGATCGTAAAGTATTAGCTGATATTGCTGTATTTGATAAGGTCGCTTTTGGTGCATTAGCCGAACAAGCAAAGGCTAGCCTTACTCATTAACTTTTTTTATATTGAACAAAAAAAGGGAAAGGCTTGCCTTTCCCTTTTTCTTTTACACATACTGTTAACGTGAAGAATATTGAGAAACTAAAAGCCAAAGCAATCTTAGAGATAAGTTCAGTAATTGATCTTTCGCAGCTTGCTTTGTTAAGGGTTGACTATCTTGGTAAAAAAGGGCAACTAACGCAACAATTAAAACAACTTGGTAAACTATCATCTGAAGAGAGACCTAAAGCAGGTCAAATTATAAATGCAGCTAAAATAGCTGTTCAAGATGCAATTGAAGGACGAAGAATAGCACTTGAAAATGAATTAATGAATGAAAATATTGACAAAGACCGTTTGGATATTTCATTACCAGGACGAGGAGATAATCGAGCTGGACTGCACCCCATAACATTGACCTTGCAACGGATAGAATCCCTTTTTCAACAAGTTGGTTTTGATACCCTCGAGGGGCCTGAAGTTGAAGATGACTATCACAACTTTGAAGCATTAAATATTTCTGAACACCATCCTGCCCGTGCTATGCATGATACTTTTTACTTTCCTGATGGAAGATTGCTTAGAACACACACTTCTTCAGTACAAATACGCGTGATGCAAAATGCTAAACCTCCTTTTCGCTTTATCGCGCCTGGTCGTGTCTATCGATGTGATTCTGATATGACGCATACTCCGATGTTTCATCAAATTGAAGGACTTATTGTTGATGAATTTGTGACTTTTGCAGATTTAAAAGGAATGTTGATTGATTTTCTCGAAATATTTTTTGGAAAAGAATTAGACATACGTTTTCGACCTTCTTATTTTCCTTTTACCGAGCCTTCAGCCGAGGTCGACATCATGGGTGAAAGAGGTTGGCTAGAGGTGCTTGGTTGTGGGATGGTTCATCCAAATGTATTAAAGAATGTGGGTGTTGATTCTGAAAAATATACTGGTTTAGCATTTGGCATGGGTGTGGAGCGCCTAGCTATGCTTTATTATGGTATAGACGACTTAAGAATGTTCTTTGATAACGATTTACGTTTTCTTAAGCAATTTCACTGAAGAAGGTAGAAAAGTATGAAATTCAGTGAAAAATGGTTAAGAGAGTTTATTAATCCGGATATAAATTCTGAGATGCTCATACATCAATTAACCATGGCAGGTCTTGAAGTTGATGGTATAGAACCAGTATGTTCAAATTTTGAAGGTTTAGTTATAGCAGAAGTTAAAACAGTATCTAAACATCCAAATGCAGATAAACTCCAGATTTGTGAAGTCAATTGCGGAGATGAAAATTTATTAACGATTGTTTGTGGCGCTGCTAATGTTAGAGAAGGGATGCGTACAGTTTTGGCTAGAGTCGGTGCGACTTTGCCAGGTATAGGTGAATTGAAAATTATTTCACTAAAAGGAGTAATTTCAAGCGGAATGCTTTGCTCTGCTAAAGAAATTGGATTGTCAGATGAGCATGATGGAATCATTGATTTATCTATAAGTGAACCTGTAGGAATGCATCTCAAAGAACTTATTGAGAGTAATGATAATATTATTGAAATATCGCTTACCCCTAATCGTGGAGATTGTTTAAGCATTGCTGGTATTGCTCGTGAAGTTGCAGTTTTTAATAAAATCAATTTTAGTGTTCCGGAAGTTCAAATGAGTGACGTAAATATCTCTACAAACCGGAATGTCAAATTGACTGCATTCAAAGAATGTCCAAAATATCTAGGCAGAGTCATAGAAAATGTTGATACAACAGTCAAATCACCACTTTGGCTGACTGAGAAGCTAAGACGATCAGGTGTTAGAAGCATTAATATAATTGTTGATATCACTAATTTTGTTATGCTTGAATTAGGTCAGCCTATGCATGCGTTTGATAATGACTTTTTACACGGTGATATCGAAGTTCGTCTGTCTAAATCTGGAGAAAAGATAAAATTACTTGACGAATCTCATATTGATTTAAAATCAGGAACACTACTCATAGCTGACGAATCGGGGCCAATAGCAATGGCTGGTATTATGGGTGGACTTGAGAGTGCAGTAAACATAACGACGGCAAATATCTTTCTAGAAAGTGCTTTTTTCACTCCAAATTTCATTAGTGGAGAGGCCCGACAATATGGTTTGCATACAGAATCATCACATCGTTTTGAACGCGGAGTAGATCCTGAACTTCAGGCTAAAGCGATAGAGCGTGCAACGCAATTAATTATTAAAACATGTGGAGGTCAGTCAGGACAAATTATTGAAGTATTAAACAATAAAGAATTACCAAAGAATTCTGAAGTTATTCTTAGGAAACCTCAAATAAAACGTATGCTCGGTATTGAGTTTGAAAATGAATTCGTGACAGAGACATTTATTAATTTAGAAATGCAATGCCATTATGAAGAAAATAAGTGGATAACAGTTGCACCTTCACATCGCTTTGATATAAACATTGAGGTTGATCTTATAGAAGAACTTGCGCGGATTTATAGTTATGACGCTATTCCTGTTTCTGCCCCTAGCAATAAATTGAAAATGCGTGTGCCGGATGAAAAACAAGAGACGATTAGCTGTATACGAGAAATCCTTGTAAATCGTGATTATAATGAGGTTATTACATATAGTTTTATCGATCCAAAACTAAATAAATTATTGAACAAAAGAAATAATCTGTTACTTTCAAACCCCATAGCACCAGAATTTTCTGAAATGCGAACAAGTCTTCTACCAGGGTTATTGAAGTCACTTCAATACAATATTAAGCGTCAACAACAAAGAATTCGTATTTTCGAAACGGGCCTAGTTTTTAATAATAAAGACGACCTCAAACAAGAATCTCACATTGCCGGATTAATAACTGGAAATATTAATGAAAAAGAGTGGGGCAAAGAAAGTATTTTAACTGATTTTTATGATATGAAGTGTGATGTTGAGACACTACTCTCTTCTTTAATTGGCACTAGAGATACTAAGATGCTCCCAAGCGTAATAGAAATATTACATCCTCGACAAGCGGTTGATTTGCTTGTGAAAGGAGACAGCGCGGGTTATTACGGACGTTTACATCCGAAAATATGTGCTGAATTAAATATTCCTGAAAATATATATATATTTGAAATTGTAATAAATAAAATTTTAAAAAAGAAAAACATCTCTTTCAAAAAAATCTCAAAATATCCGTCTGTAAAAAGGGATATCTCAATCATAATATCTGAAGAAGTTCGATTCGAAGATGTTATGAAATGTGCTGAAAATTATGGAACGAATTTATTGTTAAACGTAGCGCTATTTGACGTATACCAAGGAGAAAGTATTGAAAAAGGCAAAAAAAGTCTCGCTTTACGCTTGACCTTTCAAGCAACTTCTAGCACTCTTACAGATAAATCGGTTGAGTCAGTTATGAAGAAACTGGTTGAAGGTCTAGATAATAATTTCGGTGCGAAACTGAGAGAATGATATGACAGCGCTGACAAAAGCAGAAATGGCAGAAAAGTTATACGAGGAACTTGGCTTAAATAAGCGTGAAGCTAAGGAAATTGTAGAAATGTTCTTTGAAGAAATTCGCGCTGCTTTAGAATCAGGAGATCAAGTTAAACTTTCTGGATTTGGAAATTTTGATTTGAGAGATAAGAATCAACGTCCTGGCCGTAATCCGAAGACAGGAGAAGAGATTCCTATCAGCGCGCGTCGTGTAGTGACGTTTCGTCCGGGTCAAAAATTAAAAGCTAGAGTAGAAGCATATGCTGGAAGCGTCTAATAATAGTGAGTTACCGGCAATACCCGGTAAACGTTATTTTACAATAGGAGAGGTGAGTGACCTTTGTGTTGTAAAACCACATGTCTTGCGATACTGGGAACAAGAATTTCCATCACTCAAGCCGATAAAACGACGTGGTAATCGACGGTATTATCAGCGACAAGACGTGATTCTCATCAGACAGATAAAAAGTTTACTGTATGAACAAGGTTTTACTATTGGTGGAGCTAGGCAACGTCTAACTGGTCATGAGGCAAAAGATGATTCAAATCAAAGCCAGCAAATTATTAAACAACTAAGATCTGAGCTAGAACAAGTTTTAGATCTGTTACGGCGTTAATTCATTTTTAACAATGACAGTCGGTCATCATATCTCCAGATCTTTAGAATACTAATTACTCAATTCACACAGTACTTAAAGTTCATATTCTCAGTTAGTATCATTTGATCCATAAAAAACGGGGCGTGGCGCAGCTTGGTAGCGCACCTGCATGGGGTGCAGGGGGTCAGAGGTTCGAATCCTCTCGTCCCGACCATAAACTACTATATAATAATTATTTTAGATTTAGCATTAAAAAATGCAAACAAACGCCATGAGAAAGTTTATATTAATTTTATTTGCCTTGACAATTATATTGCAGGTTATTGGATGCAAAAAAGAGACAGATCCAGTAAAAGCATTTGAAAATGGTGATTATGAAACCGCGTTTACATTATGGATGCCGCTGGCTGAAAAAGATGATGCAGATGCGCAGAATTACCTAGGTATAATTTACTATTTAGGTTTTGGTGTTCAAAAAGACTACAAAAAAGCAGTCGATTGGTATGAGCGTGCAGCAAAATCAGGACATGCTGATGCTCAACGAAATTATGCTGATATGATTCACTTTGGACGGGGGATTCAAAAAAGTAATAAGGAAGCTTACAAATGGTATTTTGCAGCGTCACAGCAAGGAAATAAAAAAGCAACACGTCAGATTGGTGTCCTTGCTGCTTCTGGTAATTTATCACCAAATCAGCAGATGTATGCAAAAATAGAAGCTAACGAATATATTCTTGACGAAGATAAACGATTCATGAGCCATGATACGTATATCGATAAAAAATAAATAACTACTATGTGTGGAATAGTCGGTGCGGTTGCTCAACGAGATGTTTCTCCAGTCTTACTTGAAGGTTTAAAGAGACTTGAGTATCGAGGTTATGATTCGGCAGGATTAGCAGTAATGAGCCTTGATAAAAAATTACACCGAATACGTGTTCAAGGAAAAGTTAATGAACTTTTCAAAAAACATCAGAAATCTCCTCTAAATGGAACAACAGGTATTGCTCATACGCGATGGGCTACACATGGTAAACCAAACATCAAAAATGCTCATCCGCACATCTGCTATGACAAAGTAGCGCTTGTGCACAATGGGATAATTGAAAACCATGAAGAATTGCGTAAAGAACAATTGGCAGCAGGATTTGAATTTAAGTCAGAAACTGATACTGAGGTTGTGGTGAATGCAATCTATGAGGCATTGAAAAGTGGGCTTGATCTATTGCATGCAGTCTTTAATACCACAAAAAAACTTCAAGGTGCTTATGCCTTAGGAGTTATTAATAATTCTGATTCAGGAAGACTAATAGCCGTAAAAAAGGGTAGCCCATTAGTGATTGGTGTTGGTATTGGAGAATACTTTATTGCTTCAGATGTTTTTGCTTTATTGCCTGTAACTCAAAAATTTATATTCTTAGAAGACGGTGATATCGCTGATATTACTCGTGATGAATTAACCATCTATGATTCAGAATTAAAGATTGTAGAGAGATCAATTAGACTAACTGAATTAAGTAACGATATCGCTGATAAGGCAGGCTACCGTCATTACATGCTTAAGGAAATATTTTCGCAACCAAATGCAATTAAGAAATCGTTAGAGCATCGCATTAAAGATGACGAAATAATCACTAGTGAGTTTGGGCAAAATGCAGACTCGATATTTTCTCGAGTAAAGTCAGTTAAAATCGCCGCTTGTGGAACGAGTTATCATGCGGGATTAATTGCTGCTTATTGGTTGGAAGAAATTGCGAATATATCTTGTCATGTTGAAATTGCAAGTGAATACAGATATAGAAAGTCGGTAGTAATAGATGACACCTTATTTGTTTCTATTTCTCAGTCAGGGGAAACTGCGGACACATTAGCGGCACTACACTTAGCAAAGGAATCGAACTTTTTAAGCACTTTGGCCATCTGTAATGTAGCTGAAAGTTCTTTAACAAGAGACTCTGAACTTGTCTTTTTGACACATGCAGGACCGGAAATTGGCGTTGCATCAACAAAGGCATTTACAACACAACTTGTCGCATTGTTCTTAATGGTTATTGCCATAGCAAAACATAATAATCTTTCTAAAGAGCATGAAAAAATAATGATTAATCAACTTGAGAGTCTCTCGGGACGTGTGAGTCAATTACTTCATCATAAAGAAGAAATTGAAATGATGGCTAAAGATTTTGCAGATAAACATCATGCCTTATTTCTTGGTCGAGGTAGTTTCTTGCCAGTTGCTATGGAAGGGGCATTGAAGTTAAAAGAAATCTCTTATATCCATGCTGAAGCTTATGCGGCTGGGGAACTCAAGCATGGTCCTTTAGCTTTAGTGGATGATGATATGCCGATTGTTGCTGTTGCGCCAAATAATAATCTTTTAGAAAAACTAAAATCTAATCTACAAGAAGTAAAAGCACGTGGTGGCAAGTTATATTTATTTGCAGATAAAGAAAGTGATGTGGAGTGTACGGAAGGTGTTTATATTATTAACCTTAATGTGGACTATGATTTTATGGCTCCGATACTTCATACAATACCTTTACAATTATTAGCTTACTACGTCGCTGTAATAAAAGGGGCAGATATCGATCAGCCTAGAAATCTTGCAAAGTCTGTTACGGTGGAATAAATTTAGAACGACCTACGGTGATCACTACAAATTATTTATTGGGTTTAGTATCATAGTAGAAAGTATCGATTTAGGATTGTTCAGAATTGGACCAGATAAATTGTTACGATTAAAGTTAATGAAAAAATTAAAGGATGGAGGATATAATCCAAAAGAGATATCTGAGTTCTTAAACATTAACGAAATTAGAACCATTAGGAATGATAACCTCTACATACCAAAGTTGGCGTGAGTAACTTTGAAAAAGTATCAAAAGAGCTTGGATTGAATTGAGGATAATAGAATTACTCAATTCAAAGTGGGATTGTATTTATTAAAATAGGGTAGGCGTTTTACAAAAATCTAACTCTCTGAGAAATTTTAAAAGGGGTTGGTTAGTACAATACTCTCCTGTTCCAGAGTATTGATTTCTGTTCCAAGTTTCATCAGGACAATCAGCAAAACTGATGGATTAGAACATCAGCGTGAATATATAAGTTGAGTTTTTCATAGAAAAAATTCTAGTAATTATTCATGCATAGAACTAGCAAGTACTAGTAAATTAATTTACTCGCTCTCAAACATCTGTTCTTGTAAGTAATTTTGAATTCCAGTCTGGCTTATCAAGTGTTGTTGAGTTTCAATCCAATCAATATGTTCCTCGGTATCGTCAAGAATACCTTTTAATATGTCTCGTGACACAAAGTCTTTTGAGGTTTCACATGACACGATCGCTTCTTTTAAACATTCCTGATTGTTAATTTCCGCACCAATATCCGCGCTAAACATCTCGGGAACGTTTTCACCTATTTTAAGTTTGCTCATATCCTGCATATTGGGTAAACCATCAAGCATTAAAATTCTTTCAATAAGCTTATCAGCATGTTTCATTTCTCCAATAGACTCATGATAAACTTTATCAGCCAGACGTAAGCATCCCCAATTTTTTAATATGCGCGCATGTAGAAAATACTGATTTATGGCACTAAGCTCATTCTTTAAAATATTGTTTAGATGTACTATATTTTCTGGAACACCTTTCATAACTTTTCTCCAAGTAAAAACCATAAAATGTAGTTGCTGTTAAGGGCATACTACACATACTTTGTCGAGCTTTTGTCTATGTCAAAAAACTTAACGACGATCGTCCAACATTTAGGTTTTCAAGTCAACATAAAACCGAAAAAAACGTATATATTTCCTATAGTTATGTTAATGCGAATCATAATTATTATTGTTGTGATGTGATATGCAGTACTGTTTTTTGTTTATTCAAATTTATTATGTTGCGTCGTTCCGTTAGTGAGGCTGTATATTGACAAACATATTATCGCGAATGATAATTATTCTAAGAAATACTTAGGATAGATATGTTCATTTGCAATTGTCATGGATTAAACGAACAGAAAGTTATAGAGGCTGCTCGCGCAGGGGTAGAAAAATGGGAAGACATTCACTCTTACTTTGGAACTAAACCTTCATGCGGTATGTGCTCCGAAGAAATTCGCCAAATAATCTCTGAGCAAAAAAATGTATAAGTTAGTGAAAAATCTATTCGCTCGATCATCGCAGTGTAACTGGTTAAGTAACAACGTCTTTAGTTCTGTGTAATCCTTATAAATTTATCGACTTGTCAATCTTCGTTGGAAACAGGTATTTTACTGTTAAGTAATCGCGACTTTGGATTTTGAGAATATAAAAATATTTATTAACATGAGCGAAAACCATGACACATACTACAGAACCTGTGAATCAATTTTCGTAAGGAAAAATACTTAGTTTTTGACCTTTTTAAGATATCAGTTTACTGATGGTTTTAAATTTTTTATGTGACGCATCACGTAGCCACTCAAACAAGACAGATTCTGTATTTAACAAACTGATATTAGCTTCTTTCAAACGTATTAAAGCTGACTCGTAGCTTGTAAAGTCTCTAGACGCAATAGCATCAATAACAACATAAACGTCAAATCCTGCAAACTTAAGTTCAACTGCGCTTTGGAATATACAAATATGCGCTTCGACTCCGGTTAGAATAATTTGTTTTTTATTCAGTGAAGTCAAATGTTCTTTGAACCCATCAGCACCTAAACATGAAAAACAGGTCTTTTCAAAAGTAACCGTCGAACTAGCTAAATTTTCTTTAATAAATGCTTCAGTCTCTCCTAAACCTTTAGGATATTGAACAGTGGTTACAACTGGAATATTTAATTCATTTGCAGCATTTAGCAATATAGCCGTATTTCTTCTTAGTCGTTTAATTACTTTATCCGGTATGGAGTTAGTCAGTTTCTCTTGCACATCAATTATGATTAAAGAGCTCTCTTCAATGTTGCACAAAATGTTTTGCATGTTGCTTGAGGTCATTTATTTAGTTAGCCAATCATTTATAAGTTCAAGATCTTCTGGCGTTAGATTACCTGCTGCTTGCTTAAGACTTAACGTGTCTATTATGTAATCGTACTTAGACTGGCTATAATTACGCCGTGCTTCAGATGTGGTACGCTGCGATACAACGAGGTCCACAGCAGTTCGGGTTCCAACATCAAAACCAACCTTTGTCGCTTCTAAGGCAGCTTCACTTGATACAACAGCCTGTTTCAACGCTTTCACTCGACTTATACCGTATATTACACCCAGGTAAGCTTCTCTAGTCATACGTTGCGCTGAACGTCTTGCAGACTCAAATGAATACATTGCGGTATTATAATTTTCATGTGCTTTTCGAATTTGAGAGCTGACTAAACCACCTGAATAAATTGGAATATTTAATTCAATTCCGATAGACGTTCCATGCTGTTTTGTAGAACCAAAACGACCACCTGAGGAGTCATATGTTTCTGCTGCTACTAAGTCAAGAGTAGGAAGACGCCCAGCAGATTGTCGTTTTACCTCTTTTCGAGCTATCTCTACAGCATGTGATGAGGCAATGATCCCCAAGTTTTGCTCTAAAGATAATTGTGTCCATGCTTCTATTGCTTTAGGTTCAGGGCTGACTAATGACATGCTCTCACCCAATTGATCAAATTCTATTATGTACTCACCAGTTAATTCACGCATCGCTTCTCGTGAATCATCTATAGCATTTTGCGCTTGAATTTTTTGAGCCACAGCTAAATCATACCCTGCTTGTGCCTCATGTACATCAGTAACTGCACTTAAACCAACTTCAAAGCGTTGTTTAGCTTGTTCAAGTTGACGGTGGAGAGATTTGACTTCCGTTTCAGCAAACTCAAGACTATTAACCTTAGCAAGTATATTAAAATAACGTTCGGCTACTCTAATGATTAATTCACCTTGTGCCTCGATGAGCTCCGCCTCAGATTGCTTTATTTCACTTCCTGCCTGCTCCAAAGCGATAAACCTATCACGCCTGAATAATGGTTGCGTAATACTCAACCGATATCCACGGCTATTAAAATTAACTTCACCGCTAGAACCGACAGCTGCTCCACTATTGGAGATCTCCTGATCATTTCTTGTGGTTTTCGCACTAAAATTAATAGATGGAAGAAGTTGTGAAAGAGCTTGAGACCGAGATTCAAGAACTATACGATGAGAAGCTAATTCCTGTAAATATTTCTGGTCATTTTTTTCAGACAATTTATATACATATGATAAATCAGCACCAAAGCTATTAATCGAAAGTAAGAGACATGACGCGAGTAAGCTTGCATTTTTTATAAGATTATATATTTTCATAAAGAATAATTTGAATCGACTTTGTTTTTTTTGGTTGTTTATCAATATTGAGCCATTGTTGAATCAATAAACTTGGCCCAAGCATCAACACCGCCTTCAAGATTTGTGACATTAGAATAGTTTTTACTTACCAAATAACTAGCTATTTGAAGACTGCGCATCCCATGATGGCAAATGACGATTATTTCATCATCTAGATCAAATTCATTCTGTATCTTTTCTACATTAGACATGCTGATATTTATGGATTCTTTGATATTACATAAATCGTATTCCCATACTTCACGAACATCTAGTAGACGCGGTCTCTCGCCTGCATCGAGTTTTGATTTAAGAATCACTGAAGATATTGATTTCATAATGTATTAAAATTTAAATTCATTTTTTTGTTTTGCTCCAATAAGTTGGTTTAAATCAGTCTCAAATAAGCTTTCATATGACGAGCTAGATTTACTTTCTTTTGTATATAATCGTGCTTCCATAGATGGTGATTCCCCAACTATGACAAATAAACGACCGTTTTCATTCAATAAATTTAAAAATTTTTCATGCATTGTTGGTAATGAAGCAGTAAATACCACGATATCATAACGTTCTGCCCTTTCTAACAAAATGTATGCATCGCAGCTCTCGAGGTCCACATTTATTAATTTAGTTTTGGATATTTTCTTATTAGCAGCATTGATAAAGTCAGGAAATAAATCCACACTTTTAATTTTTTTTGCAGAGCGTGCGAGCAGTGCTGTAAAATAACCACAGCCAGTTCCAATTTCTAATATTAAGTCGTTAGGAGTAATATCTAATGATTGCAGAATTCGAGCTTCTAATTTCGGAGCCATCGTACTTTGACCATGGCCAATCGGAATAGATGTATCCGCCAAAGCGAGATTTTTATACGATTCAGGGATAAATTCTTCACGATGAATCTCATTTAATAAATCCAGCACATTTTGGTCGAGCACTTCCCAAGTTCGGACCTGTTGTTCAATCATATTGAATCGAGCTTGTTTAAAATTCATATTTTTATTTCTCTTAATGACTATTTAAATGTTCTTTTAGTATGTGGTGAGCATTATATAGCATCATACTAATATAAGGGCAGCCTTTGTGCTCTGAAATTCAATCTTTACCTGATCTTATACGTATTAGCATATGGAGCAAGATTCTTGTCATTGAAATTAATGATTGTAATTATTTTAATGTGAAAGAGGCAGTTTTAATGATTGCAATACTTGCTTATACGCTAAACAATATTGAATTATGTATGTAATTTTATTTTAATTTAAGTACTAGTTTCGAAGTCGCCCATCTAAATTATTTTGAATGAGAAAATCACATGACATTTTATTAGCAAAACCTCACTAAGCTTAAATAGGCAGTAACTTTAATCGAATGGTCTATCCAAATTAAAGCATTGTGAATCGATAAGAACAGTAATTTGAGGAAGTGAACGACTGAATGTATAGTAATAAACATGGATATCTGTCTTATGTTTATTTAAATTGAGTCATGGCATGGAAAAAATTTATCGGAAGTTATGTGTTCAAGAATAATATCTTTGCAGAACTCAAGCATGCTTTCTCGAATCTCAGCAGGATAACCGATATTATTATTCTCTTCTTCCATAGGCGATGAAAATAGTTTTTCATCATGATAAAGTTTCTCTACTCTCCGAAAATAAGATTTTGGCAGCCTAAAACTTCCTAGACTTACGGAATGGATTAAATCCAAGTTTATAGCTGAAAATAGATGAGTGAATAATTCCGCATATTCTTTTTTGTATCCTTTTGTATAGATGAGAGGATCGAAACGTAAGCCTATTAACCAACCAGCTTTTTGTAGGTCAATGATTGCATTAATCCTTTTTTGAACATTTGGTGTTTTATGTTCGATTGATGAGGCAATCTTGTTGGGCGTAAAACTAAACGCGATGATACAGTTTTGTATGGGATCTCTTTTTAATATATTTCTAATTTGTGTGCTTTTTGTTCTTAATTCTAGTAAGGCTTTTGAATTATTTTCAAAGAAGGGCAAGAATTCCTCAGTGAAATTTGTTACAGGATCGAGTGCGAGACTATCGCAATCGTAACCAGAAAAAAAATGGACAGGCTGATCATTGTGCTGATTCAATGAATTTTGCATATCGATAATAAAGTCCTCATAATTAATAAATAAGACATAATGAGCAGATTGAAACATACCTTGAAGGAAGCAATAGCGACAGTCATAGAGGCAATTCAGCATATGTGAAAAATAATAATTATATTCTGCACCTAGGCTATATTGTTTAGGTGTGGGTAGTACTAGGTTTTTATGTTTCTTGGCTAGTATTAATGCGGGATTTTTCTTTTGAAGTCTAAAGTTCTGTGATTTACGATTGAATACCTCACCATAACGTCTACAAGCTATCCTCGATGCATCAGGAAAGCGCTTAATAATATCCAAAGTTCGTGGATGTTGCGCAATTTCTTCTTCTATGTAAATCGTGTTAATCATAAATTGAAAAATCGGATTCTATAAGCTTAGTTTTTATTTTTTTTTGAAGTGACTTGCCATTTTTTATATTACTTACAAGGCACATGATATCGTCATTAGGGAATCGCACAGACCATTGATTTAATAAGCGTAGGAGTTGTATACGTTCTGACTGTGTTAAATGGTATTCATCTATTAGAGTTTGATAACATTCTGGTATAGTGTTTATTCGGCTCAATTCTTTTGCGAGTGGTTTAAGCGAATTCAGAAGCTGCACTATCTTTAACTTATTCTTTGTGATTAATTTTTTAACATGGTCAGCCTTAATATTCTCAACTGAATGTTGCTGATTATCTGAAACTATCTTTAGACAATGAATTAACTCGGCAGTACCAAGACGCAACGCCATTTGATAAAAGCCAGAAGCCTCCATATCAAATAAGCTGTTTTGATACTGAGATGATGGAGCATCATGAGTTATTAACGCTGCACTAGTACAATCTATTTCAAATAATATTTGTGGATACCATGTTGTTCCATACTGGTAATCAGTAATTTTGTTAATAAGACATACTTCACCTATGGGGATACTAGAGTGTCCGGCAATGCCTACGTTTAACCATATATCAGATGGTGAAGTGGATAGGCAAGCATGATGAAAAGTCACTGCTGCTGCGGCATTTATTTTACCGACACCCGTAATAGTAAGAGTGATATTTTTATCTCCTGATTGATAAAGACGGAACAGATCAAACTCTTTTATTTTAAATAAATTAAAATGCTGGATAATCGGTTCTGCTTCACAGGAAAGCGCACAAAATAAATGAATCATTGATAGTTTTTAAAATCACTTTTATTGATTAGACAGTTACTAATAAAAGATTCCCAAGTCTCATTAGGTTGCCAAACATCTAACATCTCTTGCCTTGCCATTTTGCCATTACAGTCTTGCCTGATGACACGATATAGATAGGTGAAGCACGAGACGCGCCAGTTAAAAGCACAATGTATTAATATTTTTTTTTCTATATTTTCATCCATTACTTTAAAAAAACATTCTAAATCAGACTTCTTAGGATTTTTAAAGTCGACTGGAATATGAATATAATCCATAGTTTGTGCCAGCACGATATTTTTTTCATTAGGAATCGCATTAGGAGAATCAGGAAATGCCAGGTTGATGACCAAGTCAATACTCGCTTCCTTTATGGATTTAAACTGGGCATAGGTTGGTTGTCCTGCTGTATATAATGTATTTGATATTTTGCGATATTTTTTTATATCTTCAATCATAATAGTTTGCTATTGCCTCAAATTCTTCGCAATAAATATTCTTGCCATATTTCTCTGCGCCTTTCAAAAAAATCGTGATCTTTTTTAATAACATACTAATTGCTGCTTCGAGGTCTGAATCGTCTAACATTTTCGATTCGATACATTTTTGCAAGGCTATAATTCGAAATCGATCCATCCCCCAATATTTTTTTGATAGCTGATCATCATGGCCCCCAAATTTATTTATCAAAGCCTCGTCAAGGAAGAGTGTCTGATATCGACAACAAATTCGTAACCACATATCATAATCCTCACATGCTGGGAGATTTTCATCAAACAGACCGACACTACTAAATATTTCTTTTTTAATCATTACTGATGATGGTGAAATAGCACAAAGTGGCAAGCAATCTTGAAAGATATAGCCTCCACGCTTTTCATGCTTTTTACTTTGATGTAGGATTTTCTTATTGCGATACCAAATTTCATTAGTATGGCAAAAGAGATGGTTAGGATTTTCTGTGAGGGCATCGCATTGTTTTTCAAGTTTATCAAGCTGCCAACTATCATCTGAGTCGAGCAGACAGATCCATTCACATTTTGTTGCCTTTATTCCTGTATTTCTCGCGGCACTAACACCCATGTTTTTTTGATATAGATAGTTGATTTTGTGATTGTTATCTTTGATGAATTGGACTGTACCATCAGTAGACCCATCATCAATAACAATAATCTCGGTAGCAGGGTAAGTCTGACGAACAACCGATTCTATAGCGCGTTTAAGAAGCTTTACACGGTTATAGGTTGGAATTATTACAGCAATTTTAAACATGTCAAAATAGATGTTGTAAGTTAGAATAACGGAATCACAATAAACGACTTAATTAATAAATGAAACGCCTCAAAGATAAAATTGCTATTATTACAGGTGCAAGCAGTGGTATTGGAGCTAACACCGCAATATTATTTGCAAAAGAAGGGGCTTCGGTTGTCGTTAACTACCGTAAATCCAAAGATAGTGCAGAAAGAGTGGTACAAGAGATTAAATCTATGAGTCACCATGCGGTTGCTATTCAAGCAGATATGGGAAATAAAAAAGATATTATTCGTCTTATTTCAGCAACATTGGAAAAATTTGGTCATATTGATATTTTGGTCAATAATGCAGGCGCAGATATCCTTACTGGTGATGGTGCATTAGTTAACAATGATAAAAAATTGGACCAATTATTAAATGTCGATCTTAAGGGTACTATGAATGCCTGTTGGTCGGTGACACCACTAATGAAAAAACAAGGTACAGGTGTGATTGTTAATATGGGGTGGGACTTAGCAACGCATGGAATTGAAGGTATAAATCCACAAATTTTTGCAGCATCAAAAGCTGGCGTATTAGGTTTCACGCGTTCCTTTGCTAAAACAGTTGCTCCGGAAATTCGTGTCAATATGGTTTCACCTGGATGGATAGCGACATCTTTTTCTGAAAAGTATATGCAAGATGAATACTATCAAGCAAGAATAAAGGAAATTCCTCTAGGCCGTTTTGGAAAGCCGGAGGATGTGGCAGCAGCTGTTGTGTTTTTAGCCTCTGAGGATTCGTCTTATTTATCAGGAGAATCGATTAATATTAATGGCGGTCTAGTTTGACTATCAAATATTAAAGAAGAACTTAAGTCATGTCTGAAAAATCTGAAAAAAAAGGTGTTAAAGTCCGTAAAGAAGTCATGGGTGAAAAATTCGTACAACGCGCTGTTGATAATACGACGCAATTAACTGCACCACTTCAAGACTGGATTAATGAGCATGCTTGGGGTTCAACTTGGCAACGAGATGGTTTGTCGCGACAAACTCGCTCACTAATAACTATTGCTATGCTAGTTACACTTAAAGCACCTATGGAATTAAAAGGACATGTTAGAGGAGCTTTAAATAATGGCTGCACAGTTGAAGAAATTCAAGAAGTATTATTACATTCCGTAATTTATTGTGGTGCACCAGCAACACAGGAAGCATTTCGAGCGGCACAGGAAGTTATTGATGACTGGCAAAAAGAATTCAATGCAGTTGAATAATTTTTTATCAATAACCATAAAAATGACCTAAGTATTAGTAATGTATCAAAGAGTGGATATTATATTTTTCTAATTTATCTCTACCCATAAGAGTGTCGAGTTCGATGACAAATGCACAGGCACCCACTTCGGCGCCTAGTCTTTCAATCAAGGCACAACTCGCTAAAGCAGTACCACCAGTAGCAATTAGATCATCTACTAACAAGACACGATCTCCCTGTTTTAATGCGTCCTCATGTATCTCTAAGGATGCAGATCCATATTCAAGGTCATAAGATAAGCTTTGTACATCGTATGGTAATTTCCCAGGTTTGCGTAATGGAACAAAGCTGACTCCAAGCTCCCATGCAGCCAGGCTGCCAAAGATAAAACCTCGTGCTTCCATACCAGCCACTGCAGTAATATCAGTACCAAGAAAAGGGTAAATTAATTGATTTACAGCTAATCGCAGCATAGCTGGCTCTTTAACTAATGGTGTAATATCCTTGAATTGTATTCCAGGTTTTGGAAAGTCTGGGATATTTCGAATATGTGCCTCTAAACGTTTCATATATTGACTCCGAATCACGTTACATTTTTTCTATACTAAACTTTAATTAAGGAAAAAGGGAATTTCTCTGTTATAACGATATAAACTTTGAGCAATCACTTCAGAATTAAAACTAATGCAAAAATTTGAAACAATATATGGTATGGCAGCAGATTTAGAAGGTGGTGTAGAGGCTTTGGAAGCTTTATTACCTATACCACGTACAGAAAAAGAGCTTAAAAACCTCACAAATAGTTTTTGCTTGTCAAACATGTCCCGGCGTATTTTTCAGGCAGGACTAAATCGAAAGATTATTGATAACAAATGGCCCTCATTTGAAGATGTGTTTCATCAATTTGATATCAATGCAGTAAGAATGTTGAGTGATGAGGTATTACAGGCATTAATGGATGAAAAGCGCATTGTTCGTCATTGGGGTAAGATTCAAAGTGTACGACATAATGCACAGACCATTTATGAAATAGATGAAGAAGAGGATGGGTTTCTTAATTATGTTGCGGAATGGCCTTCTAGTGAGATTGTTGAATTTTGGGATGTTCTAAAAAAGCGTTTTAAACAATTAGGAGGTGCGTCTGGGCCATATTTTTTACGGCGAATAAAAAAAGATACATTCCTCTTAACACAAGATGTTATGAGAGCCATGGCTCGATGGGGCGCTATAGATGAAGAGCCCAAGAATAAAAAACAGATGAATCATGTGCAGGAATGTATGAATCTATGGCAAGAAGAGAGTCAGAGACCATATTGTCAGTTGAGTATGATATTGGCTTGTTCAATAGACTAATCATGGGACGTTGGCGAGCACAGGCAACTGAATCTGCCGCATATATTACTCCAGAAGGTTATCGAAAATTAGAGCAAGAGAATACTGCTTTATGGGAAAAACGGAATCTTGTCACAAAAGCAGTTGCAGCAGCAGCAGCAGAGGGAGATCGTTCTGAAAATGCTGAATATATCTATCGTAAAAAACAATTACGAGAAATTGATTCACGAATAGCCTATTTACAGCAACGGATGCCTAAACTAACAATTGTCCGACAGACACAAGATATGACTAGAGTGTTTTTTGGTGCATGGATAACAATTAAAGATGTTTCTGAAAAAGAATGGCGTTACCGAATTGTTGGGGCTGATGAGTTTGATATTAATGATAATTATATTACGGTTGATTCTCCATTAGCAAAATCAATGATGGGTAAAAGGATTGATGATAAAATAGTTTTTGAAAGACAAGGATTAACGCAAGCATTCATTATCATCAATATCGAATATATAATTTAAAAGTTGTTACTACACTTCCATTGCAGTCACTACCAAAAATCAAATCTAGGTCTGAAAAATAACATTACTATCCCTAATGGTAGTTTGATGAAGATTGAGTGAGATATATGACTATATTGTAAGCAAAGAAGTCTTTCTTTCGAAAACCGCTATTGATTAACAAAAATAGTTGTTCAGTAAAGGTTCTCTAGAGAATGGTGAATCTAATTATTATTGCAGCTGAAATTTCCTAGAAAATCACCAATGGTTTTTCATGACAATGATATTTAATTAGTTGACTGCTCCAGTTCTATGATTGTTTTATCCTTTAAATATGTCTCTCCTAGTTTAGTGATGCTAATGTAATCAGTCTTACCTGTACTTAAAACCGGCATTTTTTCAATATAAATTATTGTCTTAGGAATGATTAATTCGCTTATATGTTTGCTTTTAGCTATTTCTTGTAATTCTTTTCGTATAGGATTTTTTTGGTTTGTGATGAGAATCACTCTTTCTCCTTTATGCTCGTCGTGAAGAGCGAGAGCGGCATGTTCCATATTTGGCCATGTTAGACTAGCTAGCTCTTCAACTGCTGATAAGGAAACCATCTCCCCACCAATCTTTGCAAAACGCTTAGCACGTCCTAAAATTGTAATAAATCCATCTTCATCAACAACAACAATATCCCCGGTGTCATACCAGCCCAAGCCACGTTCTGTTGTCGGCGCTTGTATTTCTCCTGGTTTATTATGACTGAGATAGCCCAGCATGATATTAGGGCCTCTGACGACAAGAAGACCTCCATTTTCTATTCCATCTACTCGTTTTATATAATATTCCATGTCAGAAACTAAACGACCTACTGTCCCTGTCTTGTTTAACATTTTATTATTAACCGATATCACTGGGCTAGCTTCCGTCACACCATATCCTTGCAAGATGCGAAGCCCGTATTTGTGCATCCATAATTGCATTGTGTCGTCATGTAATTTCTCTGCTCCAGCGATGACGTAATCCAAAGTGTTCAAATCATAAGGGTGTGCATAATGAGCATAACCTTTGAGAAAGGTGTTGGTGGCAAAAAATATAGTTGCGCCTAATTCGTAGATTAATTCCGGAATATTTCGATAATTTAAAGGAGATGGATAGAGAAATATTTTTCCTCCACCTAGGAGAGGCATTAATAAACCAGCATTGAGTCCAAATGAATGAAACAGCGGCAAGCAATTAAAGACTGTATCTGCTGGAGTAAAATTAATATGACAACGAACTTGAGCGTAATTTGCAAGTATATTGGTGTGAGAAAGCACGACGCCTTTAGGCTGACCTTCTGAACCAGATGTAAATAAAATAACGGCTTTTGCATTAGGGTTTGTATTTAGGTTGTTTTTTGAATAATATTTTCCCGGGTTTTTACTCATATATAGTGCAAATAGTTTTGTGATGCAGGTGATATTATTTTTTATGTCTTCTAGGCATATAACTGTAATGTCTTTTTCAAGTTCTTCTTTTAGTTTTTCGAGTTTTGCACCCTCTAAGAAAGCTCTTGATGTGAAAATGGTCTTTACTTGTGCAGTTACACATGCGCGTTTTATGTTCAGTGCACCAGAGGTGTAGTTTAACATAGTAGGAATGCGACCAATGAATTGCAATGCAAAGAAAAATATTGGAAAAGCATTAACATTAGGTAGCAACATGCCGACATGTTCACCTAAATCAGTCTGTTTTTTTATTAAACGGCTTAATAAAATACTGCGTAAAATTAATTCACCATAATTTAGTTGCTCACGTTTTACATCTTCTAATATTATTTTTTTCTTCCCATATTTTTTGCTTGCATCAAGCATCGCCATGTAGAGAGTTCTTCTTTTATCGACGCTTGAGTATGACAGGTTGTACATTATGTCTTGTAGTTGTTGAGAAGCTATTTTCCTACGTTCATGACCCATAATATGTGACGAGATTTTTATTCTTGACGTAGGTAGAACTCTAATAGTAATTTTGGGAAACCAGCAGACATATCCACGTCCTTTCATATAAGACAGACGACTATATTGTGCTCCTTCTATTGCTATAGGTAAAATACTGGCATTAGCCTTATCTGCAATTAAACTCGGCCCCTCATAAATTTTCATTAATGAACCGGTAACGGTGATACGTCCTTCTGGGAATATCACAGCTTTTTTATTTTTCTTGATATATTTGACCATGGATTTTACTGATAAAGGGTTGCTTGGATCCATTTCAAATAAGTCGACAAAAAATAAAAATGGTTTGAAAATTTTCTTGGCAGCTATTTTTCTACTTATAGCAAAGGTGGGTGTTTCTGGAAGCCAAGCATAGAGCAAGACACCATCAAGTAAAGAAGTGTGGTTTGCTATGATTAATACGCGATTGCCAGCCTTCTCATAGTTTTCTAGACCTGTGACTTCTACTTTATAAAACAGACGAAGTAAAACTCGAAAGAATAATTTCCAGAGGCGCCTCATTTTCATATTGTACTTGTAAAAGTAGTGCTATGAGAATAACTTTATTATGAAAGTATGAAAAAATTAATGATTAAGATAAAATCTCAAGCACCAGTAATTGTTTGGCGAACGATTAAGCTCTGTCCAGGCTGCAAATGTTTTTCTCTTTTGATTTTGTTCCAATTAAGCAAATCAATAATATGAATATCATGCTTTCTTGCGATCAACCATAACGAATCACCCTGTTTAACTATATAAGTATCAGATGCATTGTTTTTTGTTGTATCTTTAATTTGACTTCGTTTATTTCTATGTTGCTTAATCCAGACAATCAGTTTTTGTCCAGGTTTAAGTAGATGTTTTTTTGGAATATCATTCCATTGCGTCAGTTGACTTACTTTAACGTCGTAACGACGACTAATTTCCCAAAGATTATCACCATGTTTAACGTTATAGATATAATGTTTACCATCGATGTTACTCTTTAGATTATTGAATTTTCTGACATCCTCACTTAAGGTATAAAACTTACTATTTTCCTTTGCGGTAGGAATCAGTAAAAAATGACCCGCACGTATTCTACTGTTTTTAAGTTGATTAATATTTTTCAGTGTAGTGACATCTGTGTGATGACGTAAAGCAATATGGCTTAGTGATTCACCTTTATGGATTTTATGTTGTTTCCAAGTTATCCGCTCAGATTCGGATAAAACTGCAAGTTTTTGTTTGAATTCGTTAACTTTGCTTAGTGGTATTAATAGATGATGAGGTCCTTTTGGATCCGTTGCCCAACGATTGAAAGCTGGGTTTAGGGTATAAACTTCATCCATGGACAAACCAGATAGTTCAGAGACAGTAGATAAATCAATCTGGCTGCCGACGTTGACTTTCTCAAAGTATTGCTTATTTTGTATCTTTTTGAAGTTGATATTATATTTAACATTGTTTCTGAGTATTTCAGTTAGAGCTAAAAGGTTGGGTACATAGCTTCGCGTTTCACGAGGTAAAGGTAATGACCAGAAGTCAGTTTTCTTACCAGCCTTTTTGTTCTTTTTTATAGCCTTTTCGACATTGCCTTCTCCTGCGTTATAGGCGGCGAGGGCATGAAACCAATTGCCATTAAAACGCTTGTTTAAGTACTGTAGATAATCAAGAGCGCCATCAGTTGATGCGACAATATCTCGACGACCATCGTACCACCAGTTTTGTTTCATTCCAAAGCGCTTACCGGTTGCCGGAATGAATTGCCAAATACCAGAAGCATGACTGGGAGAATATGCAAACGGTTTATAGGCACTTTCTACAATAGGGAGAAGTGCTAAATCAAGTGGCATACTACGTTCTTTTAATTTCGATATAATATAAAATAAATATGGTTCTGCACGATCCGCTACACGATCTAAATACTTTTGATGACGAGAGAACCATTCGATCATTTCTTTAACACTGCGTTGATTGATATTACTATCAAATTGCAAATCATCTTTGATTAGAAACCAGAGGTTAGAATGTTTGTTATTATTAGGAGTCTGGCTCTTGATCTCCTTATCAACCTTGACCTTTGAATTGACGACAATGTTTTTTGTGATTAAAGTTGATGTTTGACTCTTATCTGGAATTGGTGCGGTTTCTGCTGAATCAAACCGAGTAGAACTAAGCTTACAAGCGCTAGTTAGTAGTATTAGTAAGCAAAAAATTATTCTACGCATAATGTGCATGATCAAATGCTAGTGATTGGTTGTGTTTGGGTCAAGCGCTAACTTACAAATCAAAAATTGTCCTTCCACTGTCGTATTGCAGTAAAAACATCGACTGCGTTATTCAGATTTTTACCGAAAAAATCACTGGCAGCTGATATAACGTTTGGCTCTTCGCAGCGTAAAAATGGATTTGATCTACTCTCTTCTAATAATGTTGTGGGCACTGTAGGCCGATTTGATTTTCTGTATCGTTGAGCATGTTCTAAGCGTTTATGTATAAACGTATTTTGTGGTTCGATGCTCGCAGCAAATTTGAGGTTCTTAACAGTGTATTCATGACCACAATAAAGTAATGTATCTGCAGGTAAGGTCTTAAATTTAGTTAAAGAAGCATACATTTGTGATGATGTGCCTTCGAATATACGACCACAACCGCCTGTAAACAGAGTATCTCCACTGAAAACTATGCTATTAGTATAATAAGCTATTGCGCCAGAGGTATGTCCTGGGACGTCTAGTATTTCTAGATTTATATTCAATTCTGGTAATGCGACTAAATCACCTTCACCAACTAGGTCAGTACTACCTGTAACACTTTCTTTTTTTGGTGTATAAACCGGAATATCGTATTGTTTTATAATTCCAAGAATTCCACCTACATGATCCCAGTGGTGGTGCGTGATGAGGATTGCTATGGGTATTAAACCATCTAACTTGATTTTATCGAGTACTGGCATTGTTTCGCTAGGGTCGATAATAGCCACATGCCTGCTTTTTTTGTTCTTTAAGAGCCAAATATAGTTATCCTTTAGGGCTGGTAGGGGTATGATCTCTAACATGGTATATTTATTATCCAAATCAGTTCGTTAATATTGTTATAAGTGACATATTCATGAATCCTGAAAATATAAATACACTATCACTGAGAAAAAGATTTTCAATCTGGTTTAGTGGTTCATTAGGCAGAATGGTCTATGCTGCAGAGATTGAAAAACTAGAAAATATACTACAAGGTTTATTCGGTTATCATATATTACAGTATGGTTACTCTGCAGAGTCAAATTATCTGGCAGCATCTCAAATCAAAAATAAATCAACTCTACTATTAGAGAACACTGAAGTAGATAGTAGTATAACTGCAATATATGCAAACGCGGAAGAATTACCAATTGCAATTGATTGTGTAGATGTAATTGTTTTGCCGCATGTTCTTGAATATTATAAAGATGTGCATAAAATATTGCGAGAAATGGAACGTATCCTTATCAGTGATGGGCATGTGGTTATCATTGGTATTAACCCATTGAGTCTTTGGGGTCTTTGGAATATGTTTAGGTTTTGCTCGGATGAAATATCTTGGAGAGGACGTCTGGTCTCAATCTCACGATTAAAAGTTTGGCTATTGTTACTAAATTTTGAAATTAAAGAACTCACACGTTTCTTTTTTTTGCCACCATTAAACAACCACAACCTACTGAAGAAATTGATGCCATTAGAATTACTGGGTCGTTATTGCTGGCCAATCTTTGGTGGATTGTATGTTGTCGTTGCTAAAAAGCGTACCGTGCCTCTAAATCCACTTAAGATCCAATGGCATACTAAACGAAAGATGATTGTGACTAGGTTAATTGAGAACACAATCAGAAGAGTTATAAAAAAACATGAGTGAAATAATCTATATTTTTTCCGACGGAGCATGTAGAGGAAATCCTGGCCCGGGCGGTTGGGGAACCTTACTAAAATATAATCTTATTGAAAAAGAATTGTATGGTGCTGAAGCAGAATCAACGAATAACCGTATGGAATTGATGGGTGCTATTATGGGACTCGAAGCTTTAACAAAATCATCTGATGTCGTGCTTACAACTGATTCAAAATATGTGAAAAATGGTATTACAGAATGGATGGCCGATTGGAAGCTACGAGGCTGGAAAACTGCTGCAAAGAAACCTGTAAAAAATAAAGATCTGTGGTTACGATTGAACGAAGCTTGTCAAACACATCAAATAACTTGGAAATGGGTCAAAGGACACAGTGGACATGAAGAAAATGAACGCGTAGACAAATTAGCGAATAAAGCAATAGATGAAATGTTGAATAGGAATAATTTATGAGACAGATTGTCTTAGATACTGAGACAACTGGCCTAGAACCCAAACAAGGCCATCGTATTATCGAAATAGGCTGCGTAGAGATAGTAAATAGACGAAAAACAGACCGGCATTTTCATCAATATTTAAATCCTGATAGAGAAATTGATGATGGTGCATTCAATATACATGGTATTAGCAAAGAATTTCTCGCGGACAAACCACGATTTTCTGATATAGCTCAGGAATTCATTGATTTTATTCGAGATAGCGAACTTATAATCCACAACGCTCCATTTGATGTTGGTTTTCTTGATGCAGAGTTAAAAAAATTAGGTAAAAAATGGGGGAAAATAGAGAATTATTGTGCAGTTGTTGACACCTTGATGATGGCACGTGAAAAACATCCCGGACAAAAAAATAACCTTGATGCATTGACTAAGCGCTATGAAGTAGATAATTCAAAGCGTGATTTACACGGTGCATTACTCGATGCACAAATACTCTTAGATGTGTATTTAGTTATGACGGGAGGCCAAGAGATTTTAAGGTTTGATTCCGCACAAGAGAAATTAGCCGAAGAAGAGACTAAAGCAAGGATTATAGATATTGATCGCAAATCTTTACGGGTCATTGAAGCTACAGCAGAAGAATTAGTAGAGCATGAAAAATTTTTAGAAAGAATTAAACAAGATAGCGGAGGGAAATGTGTATGGATTGATTGTGAATACGATTAGTAAAGAAATCACATGAAATTAATTTGAAAAATCTATGCGCTTGTATTTTAAGAAAAGTTATAGAAATTGATAAGCCATCATTTGAGAGCCGCGCGCAAAAAAAGTGGGCTTAATATTCACTTATTTTAGCATGGACTTTCCTTTATAGTATTTTGTATAAATATTTTTCATGAAATCATATGATCGTTGAGTTCTTTTTTACAAATCATAAACACTAAGTAACAGATGATTGATAAGCCTTTATCATGCTACTCAGACTGGGCTGCATGTGAATTGATCGGATCGACTTAATTATATACACAGAAATATTTCACCATTGAAACTAAGGTTTTTTCATTGATGTGTTTTTTTGATTAAATTGTGGAGAAGAGCTCGCATCATAAGAGATAAGCTAAAATGGGCTAGAACGCTAACCCATCTTCAAAAATAAAACTAAATAACAGCAGTCTTTTTAGTCATTTTTTCTAATTCGCCACTCTCATGAAGTTGCAAGACTATGTCGCAGCCACCAACAAGTTCGCCGTTGATAAACACTTGTGGAAAGGTGGGCCAATTAGAATATAATGGTAAATTTTGTCGCATTTCTGGTTGTGCGAGCACGTCAACGAAACCAAATTCGACATCACATTCTCTTAATGCTTGGACGGTTTTCATTGAAAAGCCGCATTGTGGAAAGTCTGGTGAGCCTTTCATAAAAAGGACGACGGAGTTCTTTGCGAGTGTTGCTTTAATTTGTTCTATTGGTTCCATTAAATATACCTCAGGTTAGTCTTCTATTTAGCTTTATCTTCAATTATACGCGAAAGAGCCGAGTAAACACTATAAGTTGAACTGATCAAAATTATTTGTCTCAGATTAAGGTATGAATACGGACCTCAAGTAACAATAATATTACTGTAAAGAACTGTTTTATATGGGTATATTTGTATAAAATTCGTTTTTGTTCGAGCAATACATTTTTCTATTATGAAAGAAGTGGAAGCGATGACTGACATCAGTATAATCGTAAGCGGTATTTTGTTGTGTATTTAAGAAACACTAATTTTTTATCTCAGGAGTATTAATATGAACCCACTCAAATCAGTGACTGGAACATTAGCGCTTGGTTTTATTTCAGCTGCAGTTCTTACACTATTGGTAGGTGATACAGAACTTAATATGTGGTCTTTGGTAGTCTGGTTGCATGTCTTTTTTGGAGTAATTTGGATCGGATTACTTTATTACTTCAATTTTATACAAGTTCCAGCGGTCGGCGTTGCTTTAACTGATGAAGCTGGTCCTGGTCCTGCTGCTATTAACAAATATATTGCTCCGCGCGCACTATGGTGGTTTCGTTGGGGTGCATTAGCTACTTGGTTAACGGGAGCCGCGGCATTAGAGTATGCGGGTGTTGGGATTCACAATGCCTTCACGTTACAAGAAAATGGCTTGATTATTGGACTTGGTAGTTGGATGGGCACAATAATGTTGCTTAATGTATGGGGTTTGATTTGGCCGAATCAGAAAAAGGTCCTAGGTATCGTTGAAGCCACCGCAGATGAGATTGCAAAAGCAAAAAGTATTGCTCTGATGGCATCACGAACTAACACTTTCCTTTCGATTCCTATGTTGATGTGCATGGTTGCATACGGGCATGGACTGCCTTTGTAAAACGCAGGTTCTATACAATATATATGAGCCCGGCTTATGGCTGGGTTCGTTAATTTTAGAGACGGGTAATTAACAACTTGTCTGGAATATAATCCAATGAGCAATTCATTAATGTCAAATTACCACCCGTTATCGATTGAGTTTGTCAAAGGCTCAGGTGCCTGGCTCATAGATGTTCATGGAGATCGTTATCTGGATGCTCTAAGTGGTATTGCTGTTTGTGGATTAGGTCATGCCCATACAGCAGTGCATATGGCAATCGCCGACCAAGCGTCTAAATTAATACATACATCCAATCTTTATAGTATTCCCTTACAAGAAAAGCTGGCTGAAAAACTGGTTCACCATTCTGGCATGGAGAAAGTCTTTTTTGGTAACTCTGGTGCTGAAGCAAATGAAGCAGCAATAAAGTTAGCGCGTTTATATGCAAGTAATAAAAAGATAAATGATCCAATCATTGTTGTAATGGAGAAAGCTTTCCATGGTCGAACTATGGCTACATTAAGCGCAACTGGTAGTGCAAAAGTACATAGAGGCTTCGACCCTCTAGTCGAAGGATTTAAGCACATTCCTTACAATGACATTGATGCCTTGCACGCGCTTACGAACGAAGATTTACATATCGTCGCAGTGATGGTTGAACCGATACTCGGTGAGGGTGGTATTGTGATACCTGATGCAAATTATTTGAAATCAATAAGAATGTTTTGTGACCAACATGATTGTTTGATGATAGTTGATGAGGTTCAAACCGGAATGTGTCGAACAGGAAAATGGTTTGCTTTTCAACATGAAGATGTTGTCCCAGACGTTATGACCTTGGCAAAGGCATTGGGGAATGGTGTTCCAATAGGGGCCTGTCTTGCAAGAGGCGAGGCTGCAAGTTTATTTCAACCAGGCGATCATGGGTCTACTTTTGGAGGCAATCCATTGGCTTCTAGAGCGGCGTTAGCGGTTATTAAAGTTTTGGAAGATGATGAATTAGCTAAACGTGCAGAATCTCTTGGGAATCAATTAATTGGCGGCTTGAAGTTGGCATTGAAGGATGTTCAAGGCATAAAAGAGATTCGTGGTGTTGGATTAATGTTGGGCATTCAATTGGTTGAGGATGCACCTGATTTAGTTGAGTTAGCATTAAAAGAAAAAATATTAATCAATGTAACTGCAGGTAATGTGATTCGATTATTACCGGTATTAGTGATGACTGACTCTGAAGCAGAATTAATCATTGCTAAGTTGAGTAGTTTACTGAAAGCATATCTAGATTGAAGGTAAAGTCATGAAGCCAAGGCATTTTTTAACATTAAATAGTTTAAATCGAAATGAATTATTATCGATCATAAATCGTGCGTCTGTGTTGAAGAAACAAACAAAAGAAAAAAATTATGAAACAACATTAAACAATCGTGTTTTAGGAATGATCTTTGAAAAATCATCTACACGTACACGGGTTTCATTTGAAGCTGGTATGGTGCAGCTGGGTGGCCATGCTATTTATCTTTCGCCTACAGGCTCTCAAATCGGTCGTGGTGAACCAATAAAAGATACAGCACGTGTCTTATCACAAATGGTTGACTCCATTATGCTAAGAACATTCGAGCATGAACGACTTGAAAATTTTGCCTTTTATTCAGATGTGCCGGTCATCAATGGATTGACTGATAGTTTCCACCCATGTCAATTATTAGCAGACTTAATGACCTATTATGAAAATCGCGGTTCGATTGAGGGTAAAAAAGTAGTTTGGTTAGGTGATGGTAATAATATGTGCCATTCTTATATGAATGCGGCAAAAATTTTCAATTTCCAATTAATTTTGTCTTGCCCTGAAGGCTATGATCCTGATGCTAGTCTATTAGAATCTACTAAAGAATTTGTTTCAATAGAACGTGATCCACGGATTGCTATAAAGAATACTGATCTAGTGGTAACCGATGTTTGGACCAGCATGGGGCAAGAAAAAGAAAAGGAACAAAGATTAGAACAGTTCGTACCTTATCAAGTTAATACCGATTTAATGAAATATGCTAATGAAGATGCTTTGTTTATGCATTGTTTACCTGCGCATCGCGGTGAAGAAGTCTCTGAAGATATTTTAGAAGGGTCGCAAAGTGTTGTTTGGGAAGAAGCGGGAAACCGGTTACATTCACAAAAGGCGTTGTTGGAATTTTTATTAAGTTAGTCGTGTATATTGTATTCGCCAATAGTTTGCTCTATTTCTAAAATGGCTAATTACATTTTTAATTCTTATATTTAAGAGTCTTTAATAAATGGCTATACATTTTCTGTTAAGCAATGATGATGGATACCAATCTCCAGGCTTGGCTGCCTTAGAGGATATGTTGACTAAATTAGGAAAAGTAACAGTTGTCGCGCCTGACCGAGATCGAAGCGGATCAAGTAACTCACTTACATTAGACGCGCCATTATATGTTAAACAAGATAGTCGTGGTTATTATTATATAAACGGCACACCGACTGACTGCGTCCATTTAGCCATTACCGGCATTTTAGATGAAGAGCCTGATATGGTCATAAGTGGAATCAATATAGGTGCAAATTTGGGCGATGATGTACTTTATTCTGGAACGGTGGCAGCTGCAATGGAGGGACGTTTTTTAGGATGTCCTTCCGTCGCATTTTCACTGGCAGGCGAAGGAAAATCTGACTACAAGTCAGCAGTGATGGTCGCTAAAAAAATCATAGAATCTCTCATGCAAAAATCTTTGAAGAATATCTTGTTAAATGTCAATATTCCGGATATTGATTATGAACAAATAAAAGATATTACGGTCACCCGATTAGGTAATCGACATAGACCTCAACCTGCAATTGAAGCATTTGACCCACACGGTAGAAAAATTTATTGGGTAGGTTCCGTTGGTTCAGAACATGATGCTGGCGAAGGCACTGATTTTCACGCTATTCGTTCTTCCAAGGTTTCTATCACACCTCTGCAATCTGATTTAACGCGTTATGAGACCTTAAAAACATTATCTAGCTGGGTGGAAGGTTTAGACGGATGATCACTGAACATAGTGGTATAGGCATGACATCACAACGTACACGCGATCGACTTGCAGAGAAATTAGTGAAAATGGGTATTCAGTCAGAGGTCGTTCTTAATGCTATACGGAATACACCACGGCATCTTTTTGTCGATGAAGCTCTGGAGAGTCGCGCTTATGAAAATACAGCACTCCCTATAGGGTTTAATCAAACAATTTCACAACCTTATATTGTTGCAAAAATGACAGAAGCATTGATAAAGAATAGAACTTTGAAAAACGTCTTAGAAGTTGGAACAGGTTGTGGATATCAAACAATCATTATGGCGCAATTCACGAAACGTATTTACACTATTGAACGTATTAATGGCCTATTAAAAAAGGCGCGCGAACGTTTTCAACGACTACGCTTTACTAATATCCGCAGTAAACATGCAGATGGTAATATTGGTTGGCCAGAACATGCTCCTTATGATGGCATTATTGTCGCAGCAGCACCAGCTGGTGTGCCCGAAGCATTATTAGAACAACTGGCGATTAATGGACGATTGATTATTCCTGTTGGCAAGACAGGGGAGCAAAAATTATTATTGATTACTCGAGAAAAAAAGGGTTATGAGAAGAAAATCATTGATTCGGTAAGTTTTGTCCCCATGCTTGGTGGTATTGACGCAACTTAAAAGGAATAGGATGAATCCTTGTTATAAGAATGTGGTTTGTTCGTTGATAATTATCCTACAGGCATGTTCTGGGGCTTCTGTTGCTCCTGTTGTTAACCGGGGTGAAGTTAAAGAAATAAAGCCTTCATCAACACAACGTGGCATCACTGCACAATTAAAGTTTCTACCAAAAGCTAAACTAACCAGAAAAAAAAATACAGGTTGCCATGCAGTTGGTAAAGGTGACACTTTATATTCAATTGCATGGCGACATGACTACGATTATAAAGATGTGGCAAGCTGGAATAGAATCGTTGCGCCCTATACGATTTATCTAGGACAAGAAATTTGTTTGAGAGCCTTTGTTGAAAAGAAGAGTGCTGTAAAAGGGGCAAAGTCAAGTGTGAAAAATAAACTCGCCCCACAAACAAAACTATCAAACGAAATAACACCTAAAAAGGTATTTAAAAAACAAAATATTGTTTCTAAAAGAAATAAGATCAAAGCTACTATATCTAAAGACCCTATAAAATGGCGATGGCCTGCACAGGGTAAATTAGCCAAATCTAATTCACCCACGTCCAAAAAAGGGATAGATATCGCTGGTAAACCTGGTCAGCGTATAAAAGCTGCTGCTGCGGGTGATGTTGTCTACAGCGGGAGTGGGCTTCTAGGCTATGGAAAACTTATTATTATAAAACATAGTGAAACATATCTGAGTGCCTATGCATATAATAGTAAAATCTTGGTCAAAGAGGGTGATAGCGTTAATGCGAGCCAAGAAATCTCTGAAATGGGACAAGATCATACCGGGCGCACAGTGCTTCATTTTGAAATACGGAAGAACGGTAAACCAGTAAGACCCACTAAATATTTACCTAAATAAGATATGTAAGCATTTATAGTGACGCTGTACATTAGTGTATGGTTTGAAAGGAATAAACGAAATTTATGAAAAGGTAAATAAAAAAGTGGGTATCAACAATTGAAGTAATATCGATCTTATTTGATTTTTTATGTGTAAAATATCAATTACTTAAATTTTTTATTTTTCTTCCATATGGATTAGCTTTAACAATAAGTTTATGGGTTAAAAAATCGTAAAAAGTTAATTGTCAGATAAGAACAAACATGCAACGACATCTCTACCTTCATCAATCAGCAAATTATAGCTACGGCACGCAGCGCCTGTGTCCATGATTTCCAAACCGATATTTTTTGATGCAGTATGTTCGATTAATTCACCATTAGGAAAACTGGGCACGCTGCCGCTACCAATTATTATCAATTCTGGTTGCCATGAGATGATTTGGTCTAGATGACGCGTTGCAAGATTATGATAAGATTCTACAATCCAGTTTTCGATTAAACAATTTTTTGAGATGACAATATTTCTTTTTAACAGCGAATCTTTTAATCTAAAAGAGCCATTAGAATAAGAAATGATTTTATTTGAAGTTGATAATTCGCTATCAAGTTCGATTTTCATGGCATTTTGACTTTAATTTGAGCATAAGCATAATCATAGTGTATTAAATGAATGTATTACAATAATAAATACGGAGGCATGTAACAGTGAAAATTATATTATTGGGACCACCTGGTGCAGGGAAAGGGACACAAGCAAACTTAATTAAAGAAAAATACAACATACCACAAATATCAACAGGTGATATGTTGCGTGCCGCAGTGAGTGCCGGAACAGCGTTAGGATGTGAAGCAAAAAAAATCATGAATGTCGGTGGATTGGTTTCGGATGAATTGATTCTAGAGTTGGTAAAGGAACGCGTTAATGAAAGTGATTGCAAAAACGGTTACTTACTTGATGGTTTTCCAAGAACAGTAAAGCAAGCTGATGGAATGATTAGTCTAAGTATTGACGTTGAATATGTCATTGAAATTAAAGTAGAAGATAGCGCTATAATTAGACGAATGAGCGGCCGTAGAGCACATTTAGCTTCTGGACGCACGTATCATATTGAGTTTAACCGACCAAGAATCGAGGGTAAGGACGATGTTACTGGTGAAGAAATAATACAGAGAGATGACGATAAAGAAGATACGGTTAAAAAGCGCTTAGATGTTTATCACGAACAAACTTCTCCCTTAGTTAAATATTATACTGACCTTGCAAAAAAAGAGGGCTCTAAAATTAAGTATGCTAGCGTAGACGGGATGAGTAGCGTTAGTGGTGTCATGAATAAGATACTTTCACATCTAAGTTAACGTATAATGAAATTGTTAAAAAAATAAGAATAAAAAAAGTATTTTCCAAAGAACAGTGAACACATTTATTAAAAAAAGATAAAAAAAAGATGAAACATTACTATAATTGTTTGCGTGAACGGTTAATGTAATGTATGTTTTCTTTTTTTTAATGCAAATTTTCAGTTTCTAGGGGAGTCTCTAAACATGGCGAAGAAAAAAGCAAAGAAGAAAACTGCGAAAAAGAAAGTCGTAAGAAAGGCTGCGAAGAAGAAAGTAGCAAAGAAAAAAGCTAAGAAGAAAGTAGCGAAGAAAAAAGCTAAGAAGAAAGTAGCGAAGAAAAAAGCTAAAAAGAAAGTAGCGAAGAAAAAAGCTAAAAAGAAAGTAGTGAAGAAAAAAGCTAAAAAGAAAGTAGCTAAAAAGAAAGCTAAAAAAAAATCTAGGAAAAAAAGATAAGCAAACAATGACTCCTGGTGAACGTGATAAAGAAAGAAAAGAAAAAGCCAGAGAAGTGATTGATGCTAGGAAAAAACGCCGAAAGGCTTTAGCTGTCTACTTGCTAAATTCAGCCAGTTAAAGGCTGAGGAAGTCTCTCTAAGTTCTAATAGGCCCCGTTCTCACGGGGCTTTTTTTATTTTCTGCAGGAAAACACGTATTACACAGGTGTTGAGTACTTAAAGTTAATTGTGTGAGTTTTGCCAAGCAGGTGAAATATAAAATAAAGATAGTCATAAGTGATCATATCTAGTAAAAAAATGAAATATCATATAAAATAATGGGTTACAGCCAAATATTAACTGTTTGCATCTCCTCGCGAAGTGATTTCAAGTGCTACATAATTAACATTATTTTAAGAAAAGATGATGAATCATTGCATAAAAGTAAGATCATTTTTAGGTTCACTATTCAATAAGATTATCAAATGCACAAAAAACGTAAAGCTTCTCATAAATTGAAGGCAAACTTAAAGAAAAGTTTGGGAACGTTTTTATTCAATAAGTGGAGCTTCCAAATCATAGTAATCTTAGGCTGTGTTTTTTTATCTTACTGTGTATTCCTTGACTTTCACATTAGAAAGAAATTTGATGAAAAACGTTGGACAGTACCGGCTAGGGTCTATGCGCAGCCATTAGAATTATATGCAGGTAGACGTTATGAAAAAGGGAGAGTAATTAAGAGGCTGAAAAGCAATGGTTATAAGAATGTTCGTATACTAAAAGGTCCTGGGCAATTTCTAGTTCGAGGTTCTACTGTTGAAATATATACACGACAATTCCACTATTGGGATGGCATTGAATCAGCAAAGAAGTTAAAAATAAAATTTAACAATAATCAGGTCACTAGTATTACCGAAATGATAAGTAGTCAAAATATTTCGATCATAAGGTTGACGCCAGCTTTAATAGGAAAGATATTCCCGCTACATGATGAAGACCGCATTCTAGTAACTTATGAGGAAATTCCTGAAACCTTAATTGAGGCGTTAATTGTAGTAGAAGATAGGCATTATTTTGAACATTTTGGACTAGATCCCTTCGGTATTTTACGAGCAATTTATATAAATGGATTAGATGGAAAGCTTACACAAGGCGGTAGCACACTAACACAGCAGTTAATTAAAAATATGTTTTTAACACGTGAGCGCACATTTACACGGAAAATTAACGAGATGTTGATGGCATTGATGTTGGAATATCATTATTCAAAAGAAGATATATTCAGTGCATATGTCAATGAGATCTATTTGGGCCAAAATGGTAAGCGCGGTATCCATGGTTTTGCTACGGCTGCAGAATTTTATTTTTCTAAACCATTAAATGAATTAAATAATGCTGAGATTGCTTTATTAGTTGGGATGGTGAAAGGAGCCTCTTACTACAATCCAAGGAAGCAATCTAAAAGAGCATTGAAGCGTCGAAATTTAGTACTCAATTTGTTGAAAAAAGAAGGATTTATTAATAAACAGGAATTGAAAATCGCAATATCTAAATCTTTAAATGTCTCAGATAAACCTCGATGGAGTAGTGCAAAATATCCTGCGTATCTTGACTTAGTAAGACGTCACTTAAAGCGTGATTATCGTATTGATGATCTCCGAAATGAAGGATTGATAATACATACTTCTCTAGATATTGATAAACAGGAGATATCGCAGCATAGTGTCGAGAAAAGTCTTTCAAAATTAGAAAAAAGAAAAGGATTTATTTCAGGCACTCTACAAGCGGCATTAGTTGTTGTAAATCAACATAGTGGTGAGGTGCTTGCCTTGATTGGCGATAGGAATAAAAAGAAGAACGCATTCAATCGTGCTTTGGATGCTAAGCGCTCAATAGGTTCATTGATTAAACCCGCAATATACATGACAGCTTTGAATCGTCCCGCTGAATATAATATCCTATCATCACTTGATGATTCAGAATTGGTGTTAAAACAGCAAAATGGAAAAATTTGGAAGCCTAATAATTACGATAAAAAAACACATGGTGATATTCCTTTAGTAAGATCAATAACGAAATCATATAATCTTTCCACGGTTAGACTTGGTATGTCACTAGGACTTGAAAATGTTATTCAGACATTAAAAAATCTAGGTGTGACATCACCTATACCTCTTCTTCCTTCGATTTTACTCGGTGCTCTGAATTTATCACCTTATGAAGTAACGCAAATGTATCAAACAATTGCCAGTGGTGGTTTGCAAATTCCACTAAGAACAATTCGTTATGTATCAGATAGTAATGAAGAACCGTTAAAACAATATGATCTGACGGTACGTGAATATATAAAAGCTGAAACAGCATTTCTAATGCAATACTTGTTAACCGAAGTAGTTCAGAATGGTACTGCTAGAAGGTTGAAACAAGAATTGCCGTCATTAATGCCATTAGCAGGAAAAACAGGAACTACTAATGCCTTACGTGACAGCTGGTTTGCCGGATTCGGTGATCGAATATTGTCTGTAGTTTGGGTCGGACGAGACAATAATAGTAGTACCAAACTTACGGGCTCCATTGGTGCGATGCAGGTATGGATTGACATGATGAAAAAAATAAAACCAGAACCTTTGCTGTTGATAGAACCAGAAGAAATTGAATGGCGAGATTACCCAGACATGAGCAACCCAAACAGTTCATGTAATCAAATAAAATCTTACCCGTTTGTAAAGAAATATAAAGCTAACAGTATCGATTGTTATTAAATGAAGATGAGTTTGATTTTGGTGTTTCTAATATTCTTGATTTCTGCATGTGCAGAACAAACAAGAAAATCTCTTGTATTAATTCCTATAGAAGAACGAAAAATCTCAGCTAAAATTGAAAACAAATCAGCACCAAACAATAAAGTTACGAATAATGAGCAATCATTAGTAATAATTGCATTACTAGAAGATTCAGATCGATTGTCTAGACAAGGACAGAGTATAAAAGCAGCAGCCACGATCGAACGTGCGCTACGTATAGAACCTAGGAATGGATTACTATGGCAACGTTTGTCCAAAGTACGTTTTCAGCAGCAGCAATGGAAACAATCCATTGCGATGGCAAAAAAATCAAATGTATTACTAAAAAGTAATCGTAAAATGAAATCAGAAAACTGGAATCTGATTGCTGAAGCCTACGAAAAACTGGGTGAATATAGCAAAGCAGATGAAGCAAGAAACAAATACTCAAAACAGGATTAATTTTCTTGTGATTACTTTTAAAATTTATGTGAGGATGAACCAATTTTTTATAGGTGTATAGAGTTTTCATAAGAGCTTTCGGCTGTGAGAGAATATATATACAAGCTCTTTTTTCTAATCACATATTTAAGGATAAAATAAATGTATAAGTATATTTCAAAAGTAGGTTGAAAGTTATTTTTCAAATGAACCAAAAAGATTGGGTAATTTAATTGTGTGTGCATTAATTTGAAACTAAAGACTGATAATATTGAGTTTGTATTGTGTTTAAATCTAATCTCGAGGAAAGTGTTCATTCTTTCTTGATATTTGTTGGTTATTTGATTCAATTGAGGAAAAATAGAGTTTAAAATAGGTCCCATGCTGCTATGTAAACACGACTTATAGTAATTAAATCAAATCCATGAAGTATCTTGAAAATGTTCATTCAGCCCTGTAACATGCGCCAACTCCGATGCGGGGTGGAGCAGTCTGGCAGCTCGTCGGGCTCATAACCCGAAGGTCGCAGGTTCAAATCCTGCCCCCGCTACCAAATGCTTTGGTAAAGAAAGTTGAGGCCCCTATCAAGGGGCTTTTTTGTTATGTACGTATTGCTAGTTGAGGCCGCAAGTACACAATTTACGGCTACGACTAGATAATTATTTAATATAGAGACGTCATGTGGCAGAGCAGATATAAACTGGCTATAATTAACCTGCATCTTTAGATTTTTAATAAGTGGGCTTTGAGCCCACTTTTTGTTTACGAATATATGTATAGACAAAATCAAGCTTTATTAGATTTGTTTGGGCCAGAAGTAGCAATGATTGGTTGCGAATTACTAGGTGTTGAGTTTACACAAAATGGTAATGGCTCGATATTAAGGGTCTATATTGAGAAGGAAGGCGGCATAGATGTTGATGATTGTGTAGCAGTAAGTCATCAGCTGACTGGGGTTCTGGAGGTGGAAGATCCTATATCTGGTCAATATAACTTAGAAGTTTCATCGCCAGGTCTTGACCGACCATTGTTCACGCTAGAACATTATAAGCAGTTTGTCGGTGAAATAATTAAGATTAAGCTATTTGAAAAATATAATGGCAGAAAAAATTTTATTGGAGTTTTAAATGCAGTTCATGACGAAGAAGTTGAAATTGGCTGTGAAGAAGAGAGATACAGTGTGCCTTTCAGATTGATTGAACGCGCTAGATTGGTTCCTCAGTTTTGATTTTATAAACGGTAGATCAAATGAATAAAGAAATTTTGATGGTTGTTGATGTTGTATGTAACGAAAAAGGTGTCGCTAAAGATATTATTTTTCAAGCAATTGAACTTGCTCTTGCAAGTGCAACCAAGAAACGTAATCGAGAAGATATTGAATCACGGGTAAGCATAGACCGTGAAACTGGCGATTATGACACTTTTCGTTGTTGGGAAGTGGTTGATGATGAACCCGAATCATTAGAAGCACCAACCAGACAAGTTAGTCTAAAAGATGCAACAGACAAAAATCCTAATATTGAAATAGGTGAATTTATAGAAGAACCGATGCCTTCTGTAGAATTCGGTCGTATTGCAGCTCAAGCAGCTAAACAGGTTATCGTACAAAAAGTTCGTGAGGCTGAACGTGCTCAAGTTGTCGATGCGTATCAAAATCGTGTAGGAGAAATGGTTAGCGGTATCGTGAAACGCTCGGAACGTAGTGGTGTAATTATGGACTTGGGTAATAATGCTGAGGCCTTTATCTCTAGAGAAGAATTAATCCCACGGGAAGCTGTTCGTCCTGGCGATCGCATCCGAGCCTATTTAAAAGAAGTAAGGTCAGATATCACACGAGGACCACAACTATTTCTGAGCCGCACTGCACCGGAACTTCTAATTGAGTTGTTCAAAATTGAAGTGCCTGAAATTAATGAAGGTATGATAGATATCATCAATGGTGCGCGAGATCCTGGAGCTAGAGCTAAGATTGCCGTAAAAGCGAATGATCCTAGAATTGACCCTATTGGTGCCTGTGTTGGTATGCGAGGCTCGCGGGTGCAAGCAGTATCTAATGAACTGGGTGGTGAAAGAGTTGATATAATACTCTGGGACGACAATCCTGCTCAATTTGTTATAAATGCTATGGCACCAGCAGAAGTTGCCTCGATAATGGTAGATGAAGATGCTCACACTATGGATGTTGCTGTCGATGAAGAAAATCTATCTCAAGCGATAGGTAGGGGCGGACAAAACGTTAAGCTTGCAAGTGAACTGACTGACTGGGAACTCAATGTTATGTCTGTTGAGCAAGCTGATGAAAAAAGTGAAGCTGAAGCCCAGAATTTATCTAGTATGTTCATGGAGCACCTTGGTGTTGATGAAGAGGTCGCTATTATTTTGGTACAAGAAGGATTTTCAAGTATTGAAGAAGTTGCATATGTGCCAGAGAAAGAGATGATAGCCATCGAAGAGTTTGACGATAAGTTAGTGAATGAACTACGTGAACGTGCTAAGGACATTATGTTGACACGTGCAATTGCTAGTGAAGAAATGTTGGGCGATGAAAAGCCTGCAATAGATTTGCTGACAATGGATGGTATGGAAGAATCATTGGCTTATGAGCTTGCTAGTAAAGGTGTGATATGCATGGAAGATTTAGCAGAACAATCCGTTGATGAATTAATGGATATAACTGGTTTAGATAAAGATCTTGCCGGCAAATTAATCATGACAGCGCGTGTACCATGGTTTGAATCAGAAGAATCTAATAGTGAGAGTGCTAAGTAATGCCTGAAGTTACTATCAGTGAGTTTGCAAGCGACGTAGGCGCTACTGTTAAACGCATACAAGAACAATTAGTTGAGGCTGGACTTCCTAACAAAAAAGCAGAAGAAGTTATTACTGATTCAGAAAAATCTATTTTGTTGGATTTTTTAAGAAAAAAACATGGTAAAGGTGAAAGTTCTGAACCACGTAAAATAACCTTGCGTCGTAAAACTGTTAGTGAACTTCAAGTCCCAGTTGCAACTCAAGGCAGGACAAAACCTCGTTCAAAGACGGTGAATATCGAATTTCGTAAACGACGTACCTATGCCAAGCGTGGTGATGTTGCCGAAACCTTAAAGCAAGAAAAAGCTACAAAACTAGTTGAAGAGCAGTTGGCAGCTGATCTCGTACATAAACAAAAAATTACCGATGCTGAATTAAACACTTCTGAAGTTCAAAATGTTCCGGAGGTTGAGGAAATAATAACTATAGAAAAAGAGCCTATATTTGATGAAACGGTGAAAATCAAAAGTGTCGAAGTGAAAACAAATAAACAAGCTAATGATGAAGTTGTCACAGAAGAACAATTAAATAAAATAATACCAGAAATTGTAATGCCAGTAGTCGCAAAGCGGCCAATAGTTAAAGAAGTTGTAAAGCCGTCTAATAAAGAAAAAGCACGCAAAGAAAAAGCGCGACACGGACGACAAGAATTACATGTCGCAAGCAAAGGTTCTGGTAGAAGACGAAAAAAGGCTAGGCATACCCCAGTAATTCATCAATCAGGAGATAATCAACACGGGTTTGAAAAGCCAACCGTGCCTATTGTTAAAGAAATTGGAATTCCAGAGAGTATAACTATAGCTGAACTAGCTCAGCGGATGTCTGTTAAAGGTTCTGAGGTTGTAAAAGTAATGATGGGCTTGGGCACTATGGCTACGATAAATCAAACCATCGATCAGGATACAGCAGGGATTGTTGTTGAAGAGATGGGGCATAAGTCTAAATTTCAAAATGATAATGCACTAGAAGAAGAAATGATTCAGGCTGCCCAGCAAGACGGTAATCAAATCACTCGAGCACCGATTGTCACAATAATGGGACATGTCGATCATGGAAAAACATCATTGCTAGATTATATCCGACGTACCAAGGTGGCCGCTAGCGAAACTGGTGGTATCACTCAACATATTGGTGCCTATAGAGTCACAACGGACAATGGAGATATCACTTTTCTGGATACGCCTGGACATGAAGCATTTACCTCGATGCGAGCACGTGGTGCAAAAGTAACTGACCTAGTCATTATTGTTGTAGCTGGTGATGATGGTGTTATGCCTCAGACTGAAGAAGCAGTAAAACATGCTAAAGCAGGTAATGTTCCCATCATTATTGCGGTTAATAAGATGGACAAAGAGAATTCAGATCCTGAGCGAGTTAAACAAGAATTATCGAAATTTGAAATAATTCCTGAAAGTTGGGGTGGTGATACTCAATTTATACCTGTGTCTGCGTTGACTGGGGAAGGTGTCGATAATTTATTAGAAAGTGTTTTATTACAAACTGAGATCCTTGAACTGAAGGCTATGGAATCGGGTTCTGCTTCAGGTGCTGTTATTGAGTCTCGATTGGATAAAGGTCGTGGGCCTATTGCTAGTATTATTGTTCAAAATGGGATACTCAATAAAGGTGATGTTATTTTAAGTGGACATGAGTTCGGCCGTGTCAGGGCAATGATTGATGATAGTGGTACTGAAGTGACTTCAGCAGGACCATCTACTCCAGTTGAAGTGTTAGGTTTGTCCGGCACACCTAATGCAGGTGATGAAATGATGGTAGTTCCCGATGAAAAGAAAGCTCGAGAAATAGCACTTTTTAGACAAGGAAAATATCGTGAAACGAAAATGGCTCATCAACATGCATCTAAACTTGAAAACGTGATGACCCAAATGCAGGAAGGTGAAGTCTCATTGCTGAACCTGCTTATCAAAGCAGATGTGCAAGGCTCATCAGAAGCGCTGGTTGATTCATTAACACGATTGAGTAATGAGGAAGTAAAAGTAAATATTATAAGCAGTGGTGTTGGTGGAATCACAGAGTCTGATATAAATCTTGCTATGGCGTCAAATGCTGTAGTTATGGGTTTCAATGTACGCGCAGATGCGAGTGCTCGTAAGCTGATCGATGCTGAAGGTGTGGACCTCAGATATTATAGTATTATTTATGACCTGATCGACGATGTTAAGAGAGCACTGAGTGGCATGCTATCTCCTGAAGTTCGAGAACAAATCACAGGTGTTGCAGAAGTCAAAGAAGTTTTTAAATCGCCAAAATTTGGCGATATTGCTGGTTGTATGGTGACGACAGGTCGTGTTAATCGAAATAATCCTATTAGAGTCTTACGTGATAATGTTGTCATTTATGAAGGTGAACTTGAATCCTTGCGTCGATTCAAAGACGACGTCAACGAAGTCAAATCAGGGATGGATTGTGGTATTGGTGTTAAAAATTATAGCGATGTTCAAACAGGCGATCAGATTGAAGTGTTCGAACGAGTTACCGTTGAACGCAAGATATAGTTTTTAGCCATGCCAAAAGAATTTGGGCGTCACCAACGCGTAGCCCAGTTTATTAAAGAAGAACTATCCGTTCTTATACAACGCGACTTTCCGTTGAATGAGCATGGGATGATAACGTTAGCTAATGTCGACGTTAGTCCCGATTTAAAAAATGCTACTATTTATGTCACATCGTTTAATAATAAAGATTCGCATGAAGAATTGATAAAAGAAATGAATGAGCATGCCGGTAAATTTCGCCATAAGCTTTCTGGTATAATGACTACAAGAAGTGTTCCATCGATACGCTTCAAATATGATGAATCAATCGAGCGCGCACAACGAATTACTGACATTATCAACTCCGTTAGCCATAAAGATGAAAATGAATTAGATGGGTAAAACTCCAAAAAAACGTGGTAGAGATATCAATGGTATTTTGGTGTTAGATAAACCGGCAGGTATCAGTTCCAATGGTGCTCTACAGCATGTAAAAAGACTTTATAACGCCAATAAAGCAGGACATACTGGTAATCTTGATGTGCCTGCCTCAGGTTTACTACCTATATGCTTGGGCGAAGCAACTAAGGTTTCTACTTACCTTTTAGATTCAAATAAAACTTATCGTGCCAAGTGTTTATTAGGCGTAACAACCACAACTGGCGATGCCGATGGTAAAACGCTCTTAAAAAAGCCAGTAGATAAATTGTCTGAGATTGATATAAAAAAGATTTGTACTAAGTTTGTAGGTGAAATAGAACAAGTTCCACCGATGTATTCGGCGCTAAAGCATAATGGCAGACGACTTTACGAATTAGCTTATAGTGGTATTGAAGTCGAGCGAAAAGCAAGAAAAATCACCATTCACAGAATAGATCTATTAGATTTTAAGAATAAGGAGTTTTGGATAGAGGTATCTTGTACAAAAGGTACCTATATTAGAACTTTGGTAGAAGATATTGGCAATGAATTGGCTTGCGGAGCCCATATTTTATCCTTACGTCGACTAAAGGCAGGCCCCTTTCATGAAACACAGATGGTCACACAATCACAATTGAATGTTGTTGCTGAAGGAGGACTCGAACAACTCGATAATTTGTTATTGCCCATGGACTCGGCATTGACAGACATGCCTAAAGTTCTACTCAAAAAAGATGTGGTGTTCTATCTTTGTCAGGGGCAAACGGTTGTAGCTTCAGGGTTGCCAAAATCAGGTAAATTAAGAATTTATGATCAATCGTCTAATTTTATTGGTTTAGGTGAAGTTACGCAGGATGGACGGATTGCACCTAAGCGATTGATTAATAATATAGAAACAATTGTGTGAGACAGACATGAAACAAATAGATGTTTCGCTTGTTAGAGGAGATATCCGCGGGTACAATACGCGCGAATTAAGATATCAGTAAGTTTGCGAGGGGCAAATAGATAATGGCGATAAGTTGTGAACAAAAAGCAGGAATAGTTAAAGATTATCAGCGTGGTACAAATGACACCGGTTCACCAGAAGTTCAGGTGGCACTGCTTACAAATCGTATCATAGATCTTTCAGGACATTTTAAACAACACAGCAAAGACCATCATTCAAGACAAGGATTATTACGAATGATTAACCAACGACGCAAATTGCTTGATTATCTAAAAGATAAAGACCTGAATCGATATCGTGATTTGATTGGTCGCCTTGGTTTACGTAAATAATACTCTTGCTGGCGAATTTGCCAATGATTAAACAATATCAACAAACCCGCTTTTGCGGGTTTTACACTTTCACAATTCAATATAATCTATAAAATCAACTTCAACATTTTTTGTTAGGGAAAATTCATGAGCGTGGTCATAAAAGAATTTGAGTTCGGTAATCATAAAGTAACTCTTGAAACAGGCAGGATAGCCAGACAAGCATCTGGTGCTGTCATGGTTAGCATGGGAGATACAGTTCTGCTGATCACTTGTGTTGCTAAAAAAGAAGCAAGAGAAGGGCAAGACTTCTTTCCTTTGACCGTTGACTATCAAGAAAAAACCTATGCTGCTGGAAAAATACCGGGCGGTTTTTTCAAACGAGAAGGTCGTCCTTCGGAGAAAGAAACATTAACTTGTCGTCTGATAGATCGGCCGATCAGACCATTATTTCCGAAAGATTTTAAGAATGAAATACAGATTATCGTGACGGTCATGTCACTCGACCCTGATATTAACCCAGATATTCCGGCCATCATTGGTGCTTCCGCAGCTGTGAGTCTTACAGGAGCACCTTTTAGTGGCCCTGTAGGTGCTGCACGTGTTGGTTATATTGATGGAGAGTATGTACTCAATCCGTCATATTCAGCATTAGAATCATCACAATTAGAATTGGTTGTTGCAGGCACGGATAGCTCTGTACTGATGGTTGAGTCTGAAGCAAAGCAATTACCAGAAGATATCATGTTAGGCGCTGTTATGTTTGGACACGAACAGTTTCAAGTTGTCATTGAAAATATCAAAGCCTTAGCTGAAGATGCAAACACGAAATCTTGGGATTGGACTCCAAAAATAAAAGATGAGGCATTAATAAACGAAGTTCAATCGCGAGCAGGTGATTTAGTTCGAGAAGCATATAGCATACAAGACAAGCTTGAACGTAAAGAACGTTTAGGGGAAATTAAAAAAGAAGTTATCGAAGCGATGACTGAAGATGAAGATTTGCAATGGTCTGGCGGTTCGATTGCAGAAGAAATAGAAGCTCTCGAAAGTCATATTGTACGTAGCAGTGTGTTATCAGGTGAAAACCGTATAGATGGTCGTGATTCAAAAACGATACGACCAATAACTGTTGAAACAGGCATATTGCCACGGACACATGGTTCAGCGTTATTCACACGTGGTGAAACACAGGCTATTGTCGTTGTTACTTTAGGTACACAACGTGACTCACAAATCATTGATGCAATTGAAGGATCTTATAAAGATCCTTTCATGTTTCATTACAATTTCCCTCCATTTTGCGTAAATGAAACTGGACGTGTGGGTACGCCAAAGCGTCGTGAGATTGGTCACGGTCGTTTAGCAAAACGCGGTATTTTAGGTGTTATGCCGGATATGGAAACATTTCCATATTCTATTCGTGTTGTTTCAGAAATAACCGAATCTAATGGTTCAAGTTCTATGGCTTCAGTTTGCGGTAGTAGTCTGGCATTGATGGATGCCGGTGTTGAGTTGGATGCTCCTGTAGCGGGTATCGCTATGGGATTGATTAAAGAGGCAAATAAGTTTGTTGTTCTTTCCGATATCATGGGAGATGAAGATCACTTAGGTGATATGGATTTCAAGGTCGCAGGTTCTGAAAATGGAATTACAGCTCTACAAATGGACATTAAAATTGATGGTATTACTAAAGAAATTATGGATGTAGCATTGACCCAAGCGAAAGAAGGTCGTTTGCATATTTTGAGTAAAATGAATGATGTATTAAAAATGCATAATGAAGAAATGTCAGAGTTTGCACCTCGCATAACTACAATAAAGATTCATCCAGATAAAATTCGTGATGTTATTGGTAAAGGTGGCGCCACTATTCGAGCAATTACTGAAGAGACAGGTGCCACCATCGATATTGATGACGATGGAACGGTTAAAATTGCTGCCACTGATAAGGCTGCCGGTGATGCGGCACTAAAACGTGTTGAACAAATTACAGCTGATATTGAAGTTGGTAAGATTTACGAGGGTAAAGTAGCAAAATTAATGGATTTTGGTGCCTTTGTGAACATATTACCGGGTAAAGATGGTTTGGTACATATTTCACAAATTTGTGAAGAACGCGTTGAAAATGTCAGTGATAAGCTTACTGAAGGTGATATGGTACAGGTTAAAGTACTTGAAGTTGATCGCCAAGGTCGTGTAAGGCTCAGTATGAAGGCTGTACATGAATCCGAACCTAGTAAATAACAGATTCGATGATGTAAAGTTAGTAAAAAAGGGCTTTTAGCCCTATTTTTATAAATGCATCTGGATGAGACTCCTTAATGTAGCTGACTTGTATATGTTCGTTCATTAAATTGACCAATCTGCCATTCTGATCGTTTGATACTTTGTAACAATAGCAAATAGAACATATAGAGTAGGGTGTCATTCAAGGTTAAGCTAATACCTTCTTTTGTTTCGGATTTAAATTCTAGAACTAAGTCGCCACTAGCATTGGTCCCCGCCTTTATGCCAAAGGCCAATAGACCACTATTTCCTAATGGTTGATTTATTGATTTTTCTTCAGTATACGGTGTATCAAAATCACCGTCTGTATAGATTTTTTTAGGTTCTTTTATATAGCTCGATGACATAGTTCCGTCACGTTTTTCGATTTCTTTATACAGAATATCAAGTAGTAGTTTTGTAAATCGACGCGTTAACCAAACTAAATATTCATTATTATTTTTTGTTGAAGTACGTATTAGTATTCGATCTTCCTTATTTGAATATTGTGCGTTGATTTGATGAAGTATATCAGCCATGGGTTAGTATAATTTAACTAGTTTGTATAAAAAGAATAATTTCTGCTTTATTAAGGCTAACTATTTTCAACAGCTTTATAAAAGACAATATTTATTTTTTGATATAATTGATGCAATAGCTATATAGTTCAAAATGGCTAGACCCTTTGAAAGGGACAGCCAACACGTATCATGAACGCCGAGTATGCAAATGTATAGCATAAACATTGTAACCATAATCAATCTTATCTATTTTATTAGTTATGCGTTCTGTGATGACGGATTGTTGTTTAGGAAGGGTTGCTTCAAATAATATATTGTTTTCTGCGAGAGGATGCTGTCCTCATCAATATGATGGAAAAAAGTGTTGTTAATTTTAGTTGTGTTAGATATTCGTGGTATCTTGATCAATTCTTTATATTAATAATGAGTTTAGATAGTTAAATTATTTCTACGATTACTTCTTGTATTATTAAATGGTTAATAAAAGCACCGGTCGTCGCAAAAATAAAACGTATGATGTTGTGTACAGGCCTTATCCTCTTGTTGCTCTATGTCGCATGATTTTTGACTTTATAATAATGTAGAGTAACCCAAAGTTAACGGACTATGATAAAGCAGAATTTAAAACGGTTTCGATCGAGGTTGGATCGCGAAACTTGGAAACTTGTCTATGGTATTGAAAAATAGAAATTTTATAACAGTAGATGTATTGCCCAAGCTGTTTTCTGGTATTTGTCAGAATATTGGTAGTTTATTCATGGAAGATGCTCGATTAAATAACAAGAAAGTCTTGACGCTCTATAAAAAATTATGATTAGTCAATCTTCATTGTTTATTAGCTCGTGGAAGAACTTTTGTTTTGTTTCTTTATTTATTTTAATGATCTTCTCAGGTTGTTCAAAAAAAGAGCTATCGTATTTTCCGCTTAGTAATGGTTATAAATGGCGATACGATGTCTTGTTAGAAACGAGAGATGGTATACAGAAACAAAAATATATTCTCAATAATCTTGGAAAACGTGAACTAAATGGGGTACCTGTGTACTTAAGAGAGTCACTTGATGGGACCGTTTTTTATTATTTAGACTCGGATGAAGGAATTTATTATCTTGGCAACAGAAATAATAATAAAATTAAACCAGAATTCAACAAAGACAAAAAGCTAGTTATTCCAGAAATACACACGGTGAATAAAAAATGGAAACAAGCAACAATAACAAAACTGCTGAAGAAGACAGGACCACCACAAAAAACAGTATTTGAAATATTTGCGAGGGTAGAATTAGAAGTAGAGATTGAGACACTAGATGCGGTGGTTAATGTTCCAGCAGGGCGATTTAAAAATTGCATGAAAATCACAATGAGAGGCTCATCGTTTAAAGATGCAGGAAATTATGTTGGCCTAACGTTAGTGGGTGTAGAACAGACTAGTTGGTATGCAAGAGGTGTTGGCTTAGTCAAAATGGAACGTATTGAAACAACTAAAAGTAATGCCTTAGATAAGGGGACATTGCTTATAGAATTGGCAAGTTTTGAGACAGATTAGAGTAATAATTTTTAGGATGAGTTTTTAAAATCAATAATCCTTTCTTTAGCACTAATTTTTAGTTTCACCTTATTTTGAGAAAACTATCAACGATAATATCTATTAATATTACATAAATAATTACAGATTTGTTGGCTTATATATTTGCTTTTACTCACAGAAATAAGCGTTTGACTTTGCTTTAGAGCACTGCGAAGGTCTTTTTTTTCAAGTAAACTCATCAAATGAATTAAAATAAACATATTAATCAGTACTATACGGAATTATTGTGATAATTACATTGATATAAAAAAGTGAGAGCGTTACAACACTTTTTATAAATAAATCTAATAGTTTTTGGTGTATTGTCAAACTATCGTCTTTAACTTCCTTTTTTGGGGTTTTTACGTACAATAGCGATTCTTTTTAGATGAGTACTTTCTGCTCGTTGTAAATGTCAGAATAAATGAGGTCACCAGAATAATGGTAACAATTAGAATGTCGCGAACAGGCACAAAGAAAAAGCCTTTTTATCATATTGTAGTTACAGATAGCCGCAATAAACGTGATGGACGTTCAATAGAACGTCTTGGTTTTTTCAATCCGGGTGCAATAGGTCAAGAAGTTCCTCTGAAGCTAGACGTGGAACGTATCAATTACTGGTTGTCAAAAGGTGCGCAGACATCTGAACGCGTAGCAAAATTGCTCAAAGATAACGCAAAAGCAGTTACTGCCGCGTAGTATATAACTTAAAGTCTATTGTCTAAAAAAATTAGATATTTAGGCAACAAATATATTAGCATCTGATTTGATGCAAGAAAATATAAATCCAATTGTTGTTGGTCGTATTGGAGGTGTGTATGGCGTTCGTGGTTGGTTAAAGATCGAATCGCATACTAGGCCAAAAGAAAACATTTTTACTTATTCTCCTTTATTGATTCACATTGATTCAGAATGGCAACAAGTAAAGATAGAAGAGTTCCAACAACGCGGTAATGATCGTCTATTAATAAAGTTAAAAGGAATAAACACACCTGAAAAAGCGAGAGAGTATGTTTATTGTGAATTAGCTTTGGAGCAAGAGAAATTGCCCACACTGACCGAGGGGGAATATTATTGGCATGATTTAATAGGTCTTGAAGTATACAATCAAGATCAAATAAACCTTGGCAAGATTAAGAACATAGTTGAAACCGGTGCCAATGATGTTCTGGTTATAAATAAGATTGGTGAAAATAAAATCGAGACTCTAATACCGCTAGTAATGGGTGTATATGTAAAAAGAGTTGATTTAATTGATAAAACGATATTCGTCGACTGGCTTATTGAAGAATAATGTACCAACTAGATGTGATAACGCTTTTTCCTGAGATGGTCTCTACCGTGTTTGAGCATGGCGTCATTGGAAGAGCTGTAAAAGATAAATTGCTAGAGTATAGAGCCTGGAATCCACGAAATTTTAGCAACTATAAACACAGTACTGTGGATGATCGGTCTTATGGTGGTGGTCCGGGAATGGTAATGATGTATGAACCTATCAGTTCAGCTATTGCCAAGGCTAAGATAGCTCAACCAGCGGGTAAGGTGATTTATTTATCACCACAAGGAAGACGACTCGATAATAATGGGGTGCGTGAATTATCTGAAAGGGACGGAATGATATTAGTCTCTGGCCGGTATGAGGGTATTGACCAACGGCTAATAAACTTTGAGATAGATGAGGAATGGTCTATTGGTGACTATGTTCTTAGCGGTGGCGAACTGGCAGCAATGGTATTAATTGATACTGTTTGTCGAACTTTACCTGGTGTTTTAGGCCACAAAGATTCAGTAAAAAAAGATTCATTTGTTGACGGTTTACTGGACTATCCGCATTATACGCGTCCAGAGCAGATAAATGGTCTGTCTGTGCCTGATATATTGTTGAGTGGAGACCATAATGAAATACGACGTTGGCGGTTAAAACAGGCACTTGGCAAGACTTGGCAGGCGCGGTCAGATTTAATAGAAATGATTGAGCTCGATAAAGAACAAAAAAGATTGTTGCAAGAATTCATTTTTGAATTTGAACAAACGAATAGTTAATAATACGTAATAGTGATTGGAGTATGAAAATGTCGAACATAATTGAACAACTTGATGCCGAACAAATGACACGCAAAGTTCCTGAATTTGGTCCAGGTGACACTGTTGTAGTCCAAGTCAAAGTAAAAGAAGGACAACGTGAACGTTTACAGGCTTTTGAAGGTGTTGTCATAGCGGTCAAAAATCGTGGCCTAAATTCAGCCTTCACCGTGCGTAAAATTTCTTACGGCGAAGGTGTTGAGCGTGTTTTTCAGACTCACAGCCCCAGTGTTGCAGAGATTCAAGTTAAACGAAGAGGTGATGTGCGCCGTGCAAAATTGTATTATATGCGCAACCTTCGCGGTAAAGCAGCTCGCATTAAAGAGAAAATTAAGGTTAAAAAATAGTCATCCAAACAAATTTCATAAGGTGGGCTGGTTAGTACAGCTCGGTGTATGTAATATCCAATTTAACAATTCATTGGCTCCGAGCTGCTTGAAAATAATATACACACAAGATACAAGTAAAGTATATCGTCATACATTAACAGGGTTAGTTGCTTAGATATGAATCACGCTTCTGATCACCAATTGAATATCTTAAAAAAATCTAAATACGTTATTGACACTTTTCTGGACGCGTTGTGGATGGAACGTGGTCTAAGTGAGAATACACTTTCTGCATACCGTAGTGATCTAATACATTTCTTAACATGGTTAGAGCCTAAAAATATCAGATTAGTGAAAGTACAAATGAAAAATATTCTTGCATATTTATCATCGATGGAGAATGTATCAGCTCGAACTGTTGCGCGAAGATTATCAAGTCTGCGAAGATTATATGAATATTTATTGAAAGAAGATCAGATAAATCAAAACCCGCTAACCAATGTTGATGCTCCAAGACTCGGACGAATATTACCAAAATCACTAACTGAAGTAGAAGTAGAAGCATTACTTAATGCTCCTAATATCAAACAAGCTACTGGTGTGAGAGATAAAACTATGCTTGAGCTTCTTTATGCTACAGGCTTGAGAGTGACCGAACTTGTCGGATTAACAATTCATCAAGTCAATTTAAGACAAGGTGTCGTGCGAGTAATAGGGAAGGGAAATAAAGAACGTTTAGTACCAATGGGAGAAGAGGCTAATTATTGGTTGGAACATTATTTGTCTTCAACACGCAGTGAAATTCTTAATGATAGTACCACAGACTCGATGTTTCCAAGTAATCGCGGTAAAGCAATGACGCGTCAAAATTTTTGGTACATGGTAAAACGTTATGCAAAAATCGCCGAAATTCAAAAAATATTATCACCACATATCCTGCGACATGCATTCGCAACACATTTAATAAATCATGGTGCTGATTTAAGAGTTGTGCAGATGTTATTGGGCCATAGTGATATTTCTACTACACAGATATATACACATATTGCTAGAGAACGATTGAAAGATTTGCATGTTGAACATCATCCAAGAGGATAAATAATTGTTAATTAGTTAATATAAGTGAAAAAAAGCCCTGTATAATATTTCTAAATTTTATGTGTTCAAGTATATCGTCTCTAACAGTCAAGTTTTTCCAGCTTTGTTTAGGAGTTAATATGAAATTTAGTAAGTTTTTATTGATGGGTGTAATAATCTCATTTCCCACTTTAGCTAAAGATAACCTTGACGCTGAATTAACTCTAGCCTTGTCAAGATTACTTCCTGATGTTGAGATAGACAATGTTTCACCAACACCTATCAAAGATCTTTATCAGGTGGTGATAGGCACTGACGTGATCTATATTACGCGTGATGGAAATTATGTTATAAAAGGTGACATACTAGATCTAGAAGAACGTCGAAATCTAACAGAAGATATTCGTGCTGGATCCAGAATGAAGATTCTAAATAACATCAATGAAAGTGATTATATAGAGTTCTCATCTATAAATATGCAAGATGCAATTTATGTATTTACAGATGTTGATTGTGGGTATTGCAGGAAATTGCATTTAGATGTTCCTAAATTGAATTCATTGGGTGTGACAGTTCGTTATTTAGCCTATCCTCGGGCGGGTATTGATTCTGTCGTAGGCCAAGAAATGAGTAATGTTTGGTGCGCTAAAGATAGACAAAAAGCATTAACAGCAGCAAAAAACAGAGAGTCTATCGAAAATAAATCTTGTGATGATCCGGTTGCTGAACAATACGCTCTAGGAAAGAAGCTCGGCGTACGAGGTACCCCTACAATTTATTTACAGAATGGTAAAATTCTCCCCGGCTATATGCCACCAGATGAAATTATTAAACAATTGAATCGTTAGTTATCTAACATTATTAATTTGAATTGAGACCTAATCCGTTTATTGATTTGATAATAGCTGTAGAGATACGGTCATCCTTCTCATGGTTAATCACTTTTATAGGCAAGAAGCTTAAATCGTAAGCGCACCATAAATAGGTCTCTTGCTTACTATTCAACTTGTGACGAGCAAGCTTAATGGTATTAAACATACCTAGTGGAGTTTTTATCACTTCATCTGCTATATATTCAAATTGGTACTCTTTTATTTTTCCTCCATCAGCAATAAGATAAATTTTTGGTATGATCCCTGATTTTAAATCAGACATAATAGCTAGTTGATAGAGTAATTTATCAAGCACTCCAGGTTGAGTTTCCATACGCCATGTCTTATCGTTAATACGATTTTCGATTTGTTTTGTTTGCCAATTAAAATTAATTTCAACGATTCGTTTTGACTCCTTTTTAGTGTGATTGTATGTATAATGTAAGGGTGTAAAAATCGATTCGATTAAATCCCAGTTGCTGATTTCAAGAATATGGATTTTTTTAAAAAGTGAAATTAAACCAGTGGTTTTACTCTCGGAACGAAAAACGAATTTCCCATCCTCTCCTTGAAAAAATCGACGTTCTATAAGACCTACTTTTGTATCGTTACTGTACAAGATGTAATTTGCCTCAAAAAAACCCGGCATTTCATTTTCTGCAATGCAAAATGGTGCATATAACATCAAGTAAAGTAAAAATAGATGCTTTTTAATCAACATATTAAATACTATGATAATTATCGTATGTTAAAATTTCTGTATCGAGCAAAATAAAAGAGTGAAAGATGTAATGCAAGAAATAGTTTTTAAACCAAGTAGCACGACAAAAGTTTTGGTTGTGGGTGATATTATACTAGATCAATATATATATGGTGAAACTAGCCGGATTTCACCAGAAGCTCCTGTTCCTATTGTGCGTGTAAAAAACACAGAAGAGCGTCCTGGGGGGGCTGCTAATGTCGCTATAAACATTTCATCTCTGGGTGTTAGCACACAATTGTTAGGTATGACCGGATATGATCTAGCATCAAGAAGACTGGAAAAAATGCTTCAAGAAAAAGGTGTTATTTGTCATTTTGTACAACAGGACGGGGTTGCAACAATTACTAAACAACGCGTTTTGAGTCAACATCAACAATTACTCCGGCTCGATTATGAATATCAATTAAGTATATCTGAAACAGATACTTTGATTGAGCAATATCTACAGTTACTTGAAACAATCGATGTGGTCGTATTATCAGATTATGCAAAAGGAAGTTTAACAAGAGTAGAAACACTTATTAAGCATGCCAATGATAAAAAGAAAACTGTTTTAGTTGATCCAAAAACATCAGATTTTAGCTGTTACTCTAGTGCAACTCTTCTTACACCTAATTTAAAAGAGTTAGAAGTTGTGGTTGGTGATTGTAAAACTAATGAAGTTTTGATTAAAAAAGTAGAAACACTTAGAAAAAATTTAAAAGTAGCTGCAATCTTGGTGACTCGTGGAGAAATGGGCATGACGTTAGTCCGCGAAAAAGAAAAGCCATTACATCTTAAGGCACAAACACATGAAGTCTATGATGTGACGGGCGCTGGAGATACTGTGATAGCTTCACTAGCTGCAGCACTAGCCTCTGGTTACGAACTAGAGCAGGCAACATTCTTAGCTAATACTGCTGCAGGATTAGTCGTAGAAAAACTTGGAGCAGCAACAGTTTCACCAGAAGAGTTAAATAGTGCTGTTCTGACTAAATGTAAATCTCAGGTTTTGTTAGATAATAAATCAGCATCAGAAATCGTTAACTTGGCTAAACGAAAAGGTGAACAAATAGTTATGACCAATGGTTGTTTTGATATCTTGCATGCGGGTCATATTAACTATTTGATGAAAGCAAGAACACTAGGCGATCGTTTAATAGTTGCAATAAATGATGATGATTCTGTTAAGAGGTTGAAGGGTAGTTCTAGACCAATAAACGCTCTAAAAAACAGAATGACAGTTTTAAATGCAATAGCTTGCGTCGATTGGGTTGTTTCCTTTAGTGAAGATACTCCAGAAAAACTAATCTCACTGATTGAACCAGACTTTCTTGTAAAGGGCGGTGATTATACAGAGGCTCAAATTGCTGGTGCAGAGGGCGTTATAGAATCAGGTGGAGACGTTGTTATATTACCTTTTGAAACTGGGTTTTCAACTTCTTTAATGATAGAAAATATAATTGAGAATAATTAGAGGTCAATATGATTGTTGTTACAGGAGGAGCAGGGTTTATTGGTGGACAGATTGTGGCAGGTTTAAACAAACTTGGTAGAGAAGATATTGTTGTTGTTGATGATCTTACTGATGGTAAAAAATTTAAAAATCTTGTCGCGAATAAAATTGCTGATTATTTCGATAAGGCCGAATTTAGAAAGTTAATTCAAGAACGCGACAGTAGATGCGATCAAATTGAAGTTATTTTCCATCAGGGAGCTTGCTCCACAACAACAGAATGGGATGGGGGATACATGATGGATAATAACTACAGCTATTCAAAAGAATTATTGCATTTTTGTCTTGAACATGAGCTTCCTTTTATTTATGCCTCAAGTGCTGCGGTTTACGGGATTAATTCAGAGTTTATTGAAGATCCAAAACATGAAAAACCTATAAATATTTATGGGTATTCAAAATTATTATTTGATAATTATATTAGAAATATAAAGTCAAAGATAAACTCACAAATCGTGGGTCTACGTTATTTTAATGTTTATGGTTTTGGTGAGGCGCATAAAAAAAACATGGCGAGCGTCATTTATCATTTTAACAATCAACTTAATGAAACAGGTTCTTTGAAGTTATTCCAGGGAAGCCATGGATGTCTTGATGGTGAACAATCGAGAGATTTTATATTTGTAGATGACGTTGTCAGCATTAATTTATGGTTCATGAACCAACCTGATATTTCTGGTATATTTAATATTGGCACAGGTAATCCTTGTAGTTTTAATAGTGTAGCTGATGCAGTTATTGATTGGCATAAAAAAGGTGAAAAAAAATATATCCCATTTCCTGATTCTTTAAAGGAAAGCTATCAAAGTTTTACCGAAGCAAATGTATTTAAATTACGTTCTATTGGTTATGATAAAAAATTTACTTCCTTAAATGATGGCGTAAATTCATATTTGGATATGCTTAATTAAAACTAAATTTCAAGATAAAAAATATTTATAAAATTGCGATATCTTTATACTTTTGTAATCTTCATACTTGTTCCTGTAGCTTTATTTAGGCTTTTTTTATTTGGATCAAAAAACTTTGCTTATAGGCAACGATGGAAAGAACGATTTGGTTCTCTGTCTTGGGGAAAAAAAGATAATCCAGTCATCTGGATTCATGCGGTATCCGTAGGAGAAGTTAATGCAGCAAGTCCCCTCATTAGTGGCTTGCTAGAAGAATATCCGAATCATCTACTATTAGTAACGACAGTTACCCCCACCGGGGCAACTATTGTTGAAAAAATGATCAATAGTAATGTTAAGCATCGTTATCTTCCATATGATTTACCGTTTTCAGTCAAAAAGTTTCTTAATACAGTTAAGCCGTCAATTCTTCTAACGATGGAGACTGAAATTTGGCCAAACCTTTATCAAACATGCAGTGATCTAAAAATACCGATACTCATAATAAATGCGCGATTAAGTAAACGTTCGGCTAAGCGATATCGATTCGTTTCAAAGTTAATGAAAAAAACTCTAAGCCTCGTAGATATTATTGCTGCACAAACAAAAATTGATGCAGGACGATTTATTTCATTGGGGGTTTCTAGTGAAAAAGTGTTAATAACTGGGAACTTGAAGTTTGATGTTAATCTGCCACCAAACCTTAAAGAGCAAGTGCAATCAGTAAAGCAATATTTTTCTGAGGTTCGTCCAGTTTGGATAGCTGGTAGCACTCATTATGGTGAGAATGAAATTATTTTGAAGGCTCATATCCAGGTAATGAAGGTATCTCCTGACGCAATATTGATTTTAGCACCACGACATCCAGATCAAACTGATAAAATTGAATTTCTGTGTAAGGAACTGCAATTAAATTTTGTTAAACATAGCAATCAAAAGATGTTTACAATTGAACATTCTGTATACATATTAGATACATTAGGTGAACTTCTTTTACATTACGCTGCATCGCAAGTAGCTTTTGTGGGAGGTAGCTTGATAGCAAAAGGCGGACAAAATATTATTGAACCAGCTAGTTTAGGCTTACCTGTCATAACTGGTCCGTATATGTTTAATTTTACAGAAATAAATGAATTGCTCTCAGAACAAGACGCGATTGCCTATGTCTCAAATGAGCAAGAGTTAGCACAAAAAGTTTGTATGTTTTTGTCGAATGATAACGAGCGGCATGATATAGGCGAGACTGGTCGAAAAGTAGTAGAGGCTAATAAAGGAAATGTAATCAGACTAATGAAAATAATTAAGCCATATTTATTGGATTAAGATGCAACTTTTAGAGTAAAGAATAGCTCTATTATGTATAAATACAATAGTTCAAATTTTTTAAAACTAAAATTATAATTTTTAATTCAGGAGAATAAATCATGAAAAAGTTGTCTATCAGCATTTTCTTACTGTTATTTTGTTCAATGCCGGTTATTGCTAATGAATATCCAACTATTGAGGAAACAGTTGCTAATGAATATCCAACTCAGGAAACAGTACGTTTCGTCATGAATTGCATGTCGAAATTGGATGGACAAACAGATGGAAACCTTTATACGTGCGCGTGTAGATACGACAGTATCAGAGCTAATATGTCATATAGCGATTATGAAGAAGGTGTTACATATGAAAGAAATAAAAAAATGCCTGGAGAAAAAGGCTCATCATTCAGAGATAACAAACGTGGTGAAAGACTTTATGAGGAACTATTGGAAGTAAGAATAAAAGCAGACTCTAATTGTCTGAAAGTTAAGAATGTAAAGATGATAAAGCCAACTAGTTCATAGACTCTTCAACGTTATCTTCGTTACAAAATATTTTAAAAGTGCAATTGATGGTTGTAAGCTTCATATTAACAAAATTATCCATCTTATTATTTTATAGTTGGTAATGAAGGCGCACTTAATAATGCTGCGGTGCAATAATAAATCGCATCAAGTGAAGTGATTAATATCAGTAAAATTGTTGTCTTAGTCTATGTTTAATCAATAGCAAATATATGTTGCGTCGTCCGGGAAAATTTCCTAGTATCGAGTATTAAGTGGTTTTAAGAAGATTAAATGAAGCCAGCTATAAAATAATAATAAGTACGATTAGACACTTTTTTGTAAATCGTCACGTACAATACCCAAAGGAAATGCAAAGTAGGATACGAACTATATAAGTATGCAAATCACTGCATTAGTACAAACGATATACCATAATCTGATGTTTTCTTCGGAGATTAGCAGCTTTTGCCTCAAAAAACTCTCTCAACAAGCTATCGTTGCCACGATAACTACAAAAAACGCTTTCAAAACTCTATGATACTTTATGGTCTCGAGGTGTCGTATAGTTATTTGTTATTTTTAATGAGATCAAGATACATGATCAACTAAATAGAGGAGGAGGTCATGAGTAAATTATTAATAAAGAAATGGCTCATTGCTGTATTAGCATTGGGACTATCTACCTCAGCAATTGCGAACGAAGAAGTCCGCAAACTGAACGATAATCCTAACTATTGGGCTTTCCCTGGTGGTGATTATAATAACTGGCGTTATACCGAGTTGAATCAAATCAACACGGCAAATGCAAGCAAGATAGTCACAGCTTGGACATTTTCCACCGGCCGTCTACAAGGTCATGAAGGAGGACCGTTGGTCTTACCAGGAAGCGCTACTGGCTTAGCTGGTGATACCCTTTACATCCACTCTTCATTTCCAAATGACGTTTTTGCTATAAGCTTGGATACACTCGAAATCGTTTGGTATTTTGAGCCACAACAAGATGAAGCTGAAACCGTACCTGTAATGTGCTGCGATATTGTTAATCGCGGATTAGGTTACAGCATGGGCCAAATTTATCTGCAACAAGCTGACACCACGTTGGTTGCGTTAAGCGCAAAAGACGGTAGTGTTAAGTGGAAAGCAGAAAACGGTCGAGAAATCGGTTATGGTCCTGCCGCAGGTGATACTAATACCAATGCACCACATCCTATGAAAGATAAAGTAATAACAGGTTGTTCTGGCGCAGAGTTTGGTGTTCGTTGTTGGATAGCTGCTTTCAATGCGAAAGATGGTTCACTAGCATGGCGTGCATTCAGTATGGGACCAGATGAAGATATTCTTTTTGACGCTAATACCACTTCATTAGGTAAGAAAGTTGGAAAGAACTCTTCATTAGATTCTTGGTGTGCTAACTCTGATTGGAAAGCACCTGCACGCGGTCCTAGCAAATGTAAAACGCTAAGTGATCAATGGAAGTCAGGTGGTGGTTCAGTTTGGGGCTGGTGGCCAGCAGATTTTGAAGAAAATCTTCTATATTATGGTAATGGTAACCCATCTACCTGGAATCCAGTTGTCCGTCCTGGCGATAACAAATGGTCTATGACCATGTTTGCTCGCGATATTGATACTGGTGTTGCTCGTTGGGTCTATCAAATGACTCCACATGATGAGTGGGATTATGATGGCATTAACGAAATGATTCTTGCTGATATTAAAGTTAAGGGTAAAATGACTCCAGCTTTAGTTCACTTTGATCGAAACGGTTACGGCTATACCATGAATCGTAAAACGGGTGCTTTACTCGTCGCTGAAAAATATGATCCATCAGTGAATTGGTCAACTCATATTGATATGAAGACGGGTTATCCACAAACAGTTGATGCTAAATCAACACACTTCCAAGGTGAAGACGTAGTGTCTAAGGATGTATGTCCTGCTGCACTTGGTACTAAAGATCAGCAGCCTGCTGCTTATTCTCCACGTACCAATTTGTTCTACGTTCCAACCAATCACGTGTGTATGACTTATGAACCTGTAAGTTATGCTGCGGGTGGTAATCAATACACTGCAGGTCAAGCATATGTTAACGCTAACTTGACTATGTATCCTGCTGGTGCTGTTTGCCCAGATTGTCCTAATAATAACGCAGAAAAGGACAACATGGGTAACATGCTTGCTTGGGATGCTGGCACTGGTAAGATCGTATGGAACATTGTTGAACAATGGTCCGTTTGGTCTGGTGTGTTGGCTACGGCTGGAGACGTTGTGTTCTACGGTACACTAGATGCTTATGCTAAAGCGGTTGATGCTAAGTCTGGTAAGTTGCTTTGGAAATTCAAAGCTCCGTCTGGAATTATTGGCAACTTTAATTCATGGGCACATAAAGGTAAGCAATACGTTGGTATCCTATCAGGTATCGGCGGTTGGGCTGGCGCAGTTGTAGCTATCCCTGGCTTAGCTGCTGCTCCAGGTGAAGCTGCACTGGGTGCTGTTGGTGGTTATCGTAAATTATTGAATTCATCACGTAACAGTGGTGTATTGATGGTTTTCGCATTGCCATAAGCTGTAAACAAACAATAGTTTGTTAAAATATCCTCGGCACTTATGTGCCGGGGATTTTTTTTTAGCTATATTCTATTTATGATAAGTTTTTTTAAAATTCAGAGTATTTAAAGTTTTTTACAAGAACTTGTTTGTGTTTTTGAAGTCTCAGAAGTTGAGTTTGCAAAAAAGGGCTTGAAACATTTAACAATGCGTTGCATGTCATCATGCATGTGATGCTGAATAATTATAACACAAGCTCTAAGTTCATATAAGTTAAGTCTTATTTAAACAAGGGACACAAATAATAGCGTGAATAACATCTAATAATTACACGGAGATGAGTAAAATGAAATTAATCAATATTATAGGCAAAATTGTGATTTTATTAGCAATTTTATCGCCAAATCTTGTTTATGCAGCTGATCATGCAGTAAATGCCCAAGCGCGAGAATTTAAGCCAGCTATCGTATATATTCAGCCTGGAGATAGCGTAAAGTTTAATAATATGACTTCACACAATGCTGTTAGTTATCTTATCCCAGAAGGAGGAACACAATTTGGTGATAATGGAAAGTTCCCGGGTGGAAGCTTCACAGCACAGCCGGATAAAGAAGGAATATGGGGTTATGTTTGTGAACCGCATATTGGTTTTGGTATGGTAGGTATTATTGTGGTGGGTGATGTCAGCGCTGATGATGTGGCAGCAGCAAAAAAGCAAGCAATCGAAACACTTAAAGGTCCGTTTAAACGTGTTATTGGTAAAATTAATAAAATCAAACCGACTAAATGATTTTTTTTGTTTACAACATAATGGAAATTATGGCCTAGTTCAATAAATTAGGTTATTCAACTAATATGAAAAAACTATTTATTATCTTTGTTTTAATTATAACGCACCAAGTGATTCATGCAGATGAAATGCCGGATTCAAAATTTCTCAAAGTGTGCGCTGATCCCTATATGCTGCCATTTTCAAATCAAAAAGGAGAAGGTTACGAAAATAAAATTGCAGAGCTATTTGCTGAAAAATTAGATCTGGAATTGAAATATGAGTTTTTTCCACAACGAATCGGTTTTATACGAAACACATTAAAAGCAGAATCAGAAGAGGCTATTGGTTTTAAATGTGACCTCGTTATGAGTGTGCCAAGAAATTTTGAATTGGCAGCAACAACAGTGCCTTATTTCACGTCAACCTATACCTTAGTCTATGCTAAAGGAAGAAAACTTGATTCAATAATAGATCCAGAAATGTTGGGTAAATTTGTTAATGAAGGTGGTAACGAAATAAAGATAGGTCTACCTGATCGTGGACCACAACAACTATGGGTATTCTACAATGAACTCATGGGTAGTATGGTTAGATATTCGGGGCAATCAGGCGACCCTAAACTTAATCCAGGTCAGCAGATGATAGAAGATGTAGCTTCAAATAAAATTGATGCTACTATCATTTGGGGACCAACTGCTGGGTACTTTGCGAAAAAACTTAAGAAAGATAACGTTGAACTAATGTTATTACCCTTAACTGATGATCCCAAAAAACCACAAATGCGTTTCTCGTATAGTTTTTCAATGGCTGTCCGGCACGGTGAAGAAAACTGGAAAGAAAAGATTAATAACTTAATCAAAGATAATAAAACTGAGATCGATAAGATCTTAACAGATTACGGTGTCCCACTAATTAAATAGTAGAGTTATATACTTATGAAACATATTACACACATATTCCTATCAATTTGTTGCTTATGCTTGATGAACAATAGTCTCTTAGCTGAAGAAGAAATAGTTACGACGACGAAAGGAGGCACACCTTTAACTCAAAACGAACTTGATTCTAAGATTGGTCGATTTGGTGAGGTCGATGAAATACCTAAAGACTTTCAGTTTAAACCAGCCGAAATAGGGTTATGGCATGCTGACCACTTAGGAAACATCAAAAAGCCTGTTAGTCTATTCTATGAGTTCGTGAAATCAGGTACTTTTGAAGAAGGATTTACAGATTCAGTGTATTTGAAGATTCTAGAGTTGAATAAAGATGGGACTAAGAATGCTTTGATGGAATTTTTTACTGCAGACAGAAAACAAGTAGTTACACCAGAGAATGTGTCTAATATCACTGGAAACCCTGCCATTGGTATATTCATGCAAGGTGATGTTTACGAAATGAATCGAATAACAGAAGGACATTGGCGGCATTTTCAAAAATCTATTAAAATCTCTTTGAGAAATGATGCGATACTAGAGCCGACAACTTTTAAATTTAATGGAAAAGATTATAAAGGTGAAAAAATATATTTTTCGCCCTATTTGAATGATCCACGTAGACGTGATTTTGAAAAATTTGCCGATAAATATTATGAGTTTATCTTTTCAGATGAGATTCCCGGAAGTCTTTATCAAATAACAACAATCATTCATGATAGGAGTAAAGACAATGGGGAACCATTAATTCTCGAGACACTGACTTTAATAGACGTGAAATCAATTTAAACACTATTGAAATAGCCATTTTGGGTTCTAAAAATACATATTAGTAATATCTAATCTAAGGTAATAGCTGCCTATTTTTAGTTTAATATGAATTGATTGTTTTCATTCATTTTTTTTAGAGAGACCGCACAAAATTTAAACTCTGGTATCTTACCAAAAGGATCCAACGCTTCAGTAGTTATCAAATTAGCCGCTGCTTCACTAAATGTAAAGGGCATCATCACGACTCCTTCTAACATGTGTTCATCTGCGCGAGTTGCAGCAGCTATTTTGCCTCGGCGTGACTCAATTACTAGCATATCACCTGTTTTTATTTTAAATTTTGCCATGTCTTTGGGGTTAATCATTATGCATGGGCCAGGCTCCAAGGTATCTAGTACACGTGAATGACGTGTCATAGTTCCTGTATGCCAGTGCTCTAATTGACGGCCAGTAATAAATACATATGGAAAATCCGGATCAGGCATTTCTGCAGCTTTAATATATTCAGCTGGTACAAAACGCCCTTTACCACCAGTTATTGGAAAGACACCATCTTTGAATATAATTGGTTCACCAGGGTCACCTTCATTCAATAGTGGATAAGTTAAAGTCCCTTGCTGTTCTAATCTTTCCCATGTGATGCCCCTCATACTTGGGACAGCTTTACGGATTTCATTAAAGACATCTTTTGGACTTAGGTAATTCCAGTTAAGACCTATTCGATTTGCTATTTCCTGAATAATCCATAAATCTTGTTTTGCTTCACCGGGAGGATTAATTGCTTGTCGACCCATCTGTACACGTCGATCAGTATTGGTAAAGCTTCCTGTTTTTTCAGGAAATGCACTCGCAGGTAAGATGACATCCGCGTAACTGCATGTTTCTGTGAAAAAAATGTCTTGAACAATACAATGATCAAGTTTTGCCAATGCAGCACGAGCATGATTTAAATTCGGATCAGACATAGCAGGATTTTCACCCATGATATAAAGACCATTTAAATCACCATCGGATATTGCATGCATTATTTCAACAACTGTTTTTCCCGCTAGAGGGTTGAGTTTTTGGTCCCAAAGCTTTTCAAATTTTTGTCTGACAATTGGGTCTGAAACTGGTTGATAGTCTGGATAAACCATTGGAATTAATCCGACATCTGATGCACCTTGCACATTGTTCTGGCCACGTAAGGGGTGTAAACCAGTGCTAGTTCTTCCAATCTGACCAGTCATTAGCGCAAGTGAAATTAGGCAACGAGCATTATCAGTTCCATGTATATGCTGTGATATACCCATTCCCCAAAAGATAATTGCTGTTTTTGCAGTAGCATATAACCTTGCAACTGTCTTAATTGTATCAGCAGGAATAGCACAAATAGGAGACACTATTTCAGGACTATACTTGCTGACTGTTTTCTTTAACGCTTCAAAACCTTCGGTGTGATCATCAATAAATTTCTTGTTTTGCAGATTCTCATTAATGATGGTGTACATTATAGCATTTAAGAGTAATACATCTGTGCCTGGTCTTAATTGTAGTAAATGTTCCGCATGGAGATACATCTCTGAACCATACGGCTCGATCAGTATTAATTTACTACCACGGTCTGTGGCATTTTTAATAAACGTAGCAGCAACAGGATGATTGTCATTTGGACGTGCACCAATAACTATGATCACTTCCGCTTTTGAACCATCTGCAACCTGGTTAGACACAGCTCCAGAACCAATCGTTTCTAATAAAGCAGCAACCGAAGATGCGTGACAAAGCCGTGTGCAATGGTCAACATTATTGGTGCCAAAGCCTGTACGAACAAGTTTTTGCACTAGATAGGCTTCTTCATTACTGCCTTTAGCACAACCAAAACCTGCTAATGCTTCAGGACCTTTGGTATTTTTAATATCTATTAAACCATTTGCGACATAGTCTAAAGCTTCTTCCCAACTAACTTCACGAAAATACTTATCTATATTTGATGGGTCTATTAGTTCAGATGTTTTCTTAGCATCGTTACGACGGATTAATGGCTTTTTCAATCGATCTGGATGATGAACATAATCAAATCCATACCTACCTTTTACACATAATCTACTTTTATTAGCAGGACCATCACGACCTTCAATATATTGGATATGATTATTCTTTACGTTATATGTAAGTAAGCAACCTACACCGCAATAGGGACATGTCGATTCAACTTTTTTATCCGGTTTGATTAATCCCACATTGTTTGCCGGCATTAGCGCACCTGTAGGGCAGGCTTGAACACACTCACCACAAGCTACGCATGTACTCTCACCTAACGGTTCGGACATGTCGAAGCTGATTTTTGCATGATTACCACGATACGCAAATCCAATCACATCATTGACCTGTTCCTCACGGCAAGCTCTGACGCATCGACCACATTGAATACAAGCGTCGAGATTTACTGCAATAGCTGGATGAGATAGATCTGGCTTTGGTTGCATACGTTCTTCAAAACGCGGGTTAGAAATATTTAATTTTTTTGCCCAATAATCTAATTCAGAATTTAGAGTGTAAGGTGATTCACCTTGTTTTGGCATGTCAGACAATAATAGTTCTAACACCATCTTTTGTGACAGTTGAGCACGTTCATTATCACTTTTTATTTCCATCCCAGCAGAGGGTTGACGGCAGCATGAAGCTGCTAATACGCGTTCCCCATCAATTTCAACCATGCAGGTACGACAGTTACCATCCGGACGATAACCTTCTTTATAACAAAGATGTGGAATCTCAATATCATTCCTCTTTGCCGCTTGAAGTATTGTTTCACCTCCATATGCATCAATTTTATTGCCATTAAGTTTAAAACTAATTACTTTTTCATCCATGAATTTGGGATTTGCAGCCATTATTCGAACTCCTCTGGGAAATACTTCATAGCACAAAGTAACGGATTTGGGGCAGCTTGGCCTAATCCACAAATTGAAGCGTCAAACATAGCAGTCGATAATTCTTTAAGTAGGGGTTGATTCCACTCGCCTTTTTCCATGAGAGTGACAGCCTTACCTGTACCTACACGACAAGGTGTACACTGACCACAGGATTCATCTCGAAAAAATCGCATGGCATTCAATGCCATTTTTTTTGCACTATCTTTGTCAGACAGCACAATGATTGCTGCTGAGCCAATAAAACAGTTGTAAGATTGCAATGTATCAAAGTCCAGAGGAATATTAGCTAATGATGCGGGTAAAATACCACCGGACGCGCCACCTGGAAAATAACCATATAAGTTATGCCCTTCTAGCATTCCCTCACAATATTCATCTATTAGTTCTTGCATGGTTATACCAGCGGGGGCAAGGTGCACTCCAGGGTTTTGCACTCGACCACTTATAGAAAACGAACGTAGCCCTTTTCGTTCATTACGACCCTTATTAGAAAACCATTCCGAACCATTGCTAATGACATCTCGGACCCAATGCATGCTTTCCATGTTCTGTTCGAGAGTAGGAAAACCAAATAGCCCTGTTTGAGCAACATAAGGAGGTCTTAATCGGGGCATTCCGCGTTTTCCTTCAATAGATTCAATCATTGCAGATTCTTCTCCGCAAATGTAAGCACCAGCACCACGTCTTAAATGTATTTCAGGTAGACGACAAGGTGGGTCTTGTTTAAGTAAATCAAGTTCTTTTTTCAAAGCTTTACGGCAGCCAGCATATTCATCTCTTAAATAAATATAGATTTTGTCTGCATCTATAGCCCAATGAGCAATTAGAGTGCCTTCGATAAAGCGATGAGGATCTTGCTCTAGATAAAACCGATCTTTAAAAGTGCCTGGTTCACCTTCATCAATATTAATGGCAACCATTTTAGGTTTAACCTGTTCTCTCAGTATTCGCCATTTACGACCAATAGGGAAGCCTGCACCACCTAAGCCACGTAAGTTAGAATCCTCTAGTAAAGATATAATATTTTCTCGTTGTATTTTACCTTCTACACAATCGACTAATAATTGGTATCCGCCATTTTTTTTATAATCAATATAGCTGATACAGTCAGGTTCTCCTCCTTCAAAGGCATTATTATCAATCGCTGATTTGATTTTTTTTGTATCTGCATTTTCTATTGGGTTAGTTCCAACAACTGCAACTGGAGCAGCATGACATCTACCGACACAGGGTACTGGTTGAATTCGAACGTCATCAAATTCTCTAATTTCAAGTTGTTGGATTAGTTCTCTCGCACCAAACATTTCACAAGTCATAGAATCACATACTCTTACTGTTTTTGAAGGAGGAGGTGTTTCTTTTGATTTCAAGACATCAAAGTGATGGTAAAAGGTTGCAGTTTCATAGACTTCAGCCATTGGTAGTCTCATATCTATAGAAAGTGCAAGAATATGTGAATTTGATATGTGGTGATAATGATCTTGTATTGTATGAAGATTCTCAATCAGCATATCTCGTGTGCGAAGATTATTGCCAAGAAGCTGCCTAACTTCGGCTAGAGCTTTGTGAGGCGTTGTTCTACCTTCTAGCCGGCCTTTTTTTCCGCGTGTGCGTTTCATTGATATTCGTTTTAATTTTGGTTTTATAGTAATAAGCAAGTGTTATGCGAATTGTCTATAAAGACAATAAATGCAAAACCATGTAAAGCCAATAATAACTTTTATAAGCCATTGTTAAATATAGAAAAACTCTATACTTTTGATGGAAACGAACATCATCCCAAATCCATCTTTTTTGTACATTAGTAATAGTGATTCAGTTCTAATCTAAAGTCAATTCTGTATATTGTTACATTTTATCCGACTAAATAATCAGAGATAAGTTTTATTTATTATAATGTTGAAGTATTAAAATCTCTCCTTTTCCATTCCTTGCCAAATCTCCTGAGAAGCGATGTGCCTCGGGACCATACTTATTAAAAAAAGATAAACTTGTGTCCATGTTGTAAAGTTGGGTAAAGAATAATCGCAGGAACTGCATTTTTAAATTGCCGCAACTTTTAAATGTTGCTGATAGATGTGTTGGTTTTTTAGCGAGAATGATTGAACCGCGTCTCATGCCTTCACCAGGTAATTTTCCTACTTTACCGAGTATAACTATCGTGCCAGCATGAATACGGCTGCCACAATAATCTCCAGCTTTTCCCTGAATAATGATGAGGCCTCTTCGCATTCTATCTCCAACACGGCTACCTGCATTACCTTTAATATTAATCAGCCCATTGTTCATACCAAAAGCGTCGCCTGGTAAACCACCACCAACATAATCAAGAGCATTACCAGTTATATCTATGCGACCACCACACATGGCATTACCAACCCAGGAACCTGCATCACCTTCAACTGCTATTATTCCATTTTTCATGCCTTTACCAAGAAAATCACCAACATCCCCCTTGATGCTTATAGAACCTTTAGTCAATTTTTTGCCGACATTAATTAGTTTATTTGTGCTCTTTTCTATGCAGATGTTATTTGTATCTTTTCCTTGTATTGTAAACAGTGTTTGAAGCTTCACGTACTTATTACCATAACTGATTTTAAGTGCCTTAATTTCAGCAAGTGTTTTGCCTTCAAGATATTCAGGTGATAGCAAACTGGCATCTAGCGTGAACAATAGATTGATTTTCAGTTTTAATGTCAGGGCACTCATTATAGTAGTTTTCTAAGGTGAAATAGATGAGGACCAAGGTTGCCACCATAATTTCCAGCGCTTATCCGGCATATACCTTTAGAAGGGCCAAATGAACATGCCGCCTTTATACCAAGACGCATGGCTTTATTAATAGATTCTTCATCTAGACCATCAATGACAATTTCTAATACTGACCCAATCTCAGGTCCTAACTCGGATTTAACCTGACCTTTAAGAGTTGGACAGTAAGCTTCATTTGTAGATGCACTAAGGAACTTATATTTTGAACCTACCTTAGAGCCAGAGCCCACCACACCACCTGGGAATGCAGTAATTACACCAGGTAATTTTTGGATCTCTTCTACAGCTTTTTCACAAGCGGCGAGTCCAAGACGTGCTGTTTTAGCTAACACCAGAAAATTTCCACCACCAATGGCTTTTGTTACTCCAGTAGTCTCTTCACAAATAAATTCCCCATGCATAACTGGAATACGCCAAAAACGTTTATCATTAACAACTTTAGATATTTGAAATCCGTCGCCAAAAAAACGGAGATTCTTACCCATTGATATTTTTTGTTCGGTATCTAAACCCGAATAACAAGCCGTTGTTGCAGTAGTCATCACCGATTGTCCAACACGTGTTGATACATGTTTGTCGAGATCTTTCTTTGTCATTGCGAATATCATTACGGAGATACCAGGGCGACCATCAGGCGTTTCTGATGGTTTAAGTTCGCGTTCTATATCAGCTTCAATACCACAAGCAATCACTGATGAGGCAAAACCGCGAATTGCATTTGCCGCACGGTAAGCCCATTTTAGAGTCATTGCCGTGATAATAATTCGTGTTGCTTTCATTGGGAAAGCTTCTGCAAATGTATCATCTATAAATACGCCGTTTATTTTCATGTTTATTATTTACATACAAGGTTGAACGATAATTTTGCTATTGCCATGCTCAACAATTTCATCATTATCAATTTTAAAATTAGACAGACTTATTGTCTGATACTTATCAAAATAACGTTTCAGAGACTTCTCAATACCATTATCATATTCTGGGCGAAGAGTATGTGTACCACCATTAACTACTTTTACAATTTTTCCGTTACGCACTATGAGCACACCATCTTTGAATACATAGTCAGGTTTGCTAAACATTTTCTCTTTATCTTTATGATTGCTGTAGACCGTAATGTCTGCAACAGCACCGGGACCTAAATGTCCACGATTTTTTAAGCCTAAACTTCTGGCGGGTGCCGCACGTGTCATTATAGCTATATCATAAAGAGAATATTCTCTATCGAGGCTTGCTAGTGTGCTTGAAGCAGCAGCTTCTTTATTAATGGTAGATAGCATGTCATTTCTGAAGCTACGATCCATTAATAGGCGTATTAAATGTGGGTAGCTAGTGAATGGCGCACCATTAGGGTGGTCTGTTGTTAGAAAAATTCTCCATGGATCATCGACAAGTAGGAATAGCTCTAGACCTATAGCCCACTGCAATGCATTTACAAAATTTTTGTCTCTGTATTTAAAAGGTACAACACCGCAACCAGCATCACACTCAATATCCATAATCACCCATTTCTTTGGATGGGCATGCCAATGACCTGCATATTGCAACATAGAGTCGCCAGAAGCCGTGACCGTTTGACCAAACAACACTTGTCCTACATCGATAGATATATTCGGATTTTTATTGACCGCTTCAGCAATCTCCGCAGCACCAGATGAGAATTTTTTATCTCCTTCTGTTCCATAACTATGAAATTGAATATGAGTAAGATGCATACGCATACCTTCAACAGCGTCAATAGTTTCTAAAGTCGTGTTGAGATTTCCTGGAACACCAAGATTACACCCATGCACGTGCAGAGGGTGTGGTATACCCAATTCCGTAACTGCTCTGGCAAGAGATTTTATAATGTCTCGCGGTGATACACCGTAGTATTGATTTAGTTCATCTAGTTCAAGTTTACGTTGGTTGAATTTGAAGGCACTTATTCCTCCTGGATTCACAACTTTTATTCCCAATGCTTGAGTTGCATTAATTGTCCAACCAACATAATCACTGATAGCGGCTTGGTCTTTTTTTGAAGCAAGCATCCGTAGAAAGAAGTCATCACTGCCAAGCATGGCATAGGCACCTTTATCGACCATAGGCGTATCTCCCATCTCCATATGTGTTTGCCGAGCATTAGAAGGTAGCATCGCGGGTTCAAAGCAAGCTGTGTACCCCATTTCTGCATAACGATATCCCGCTGTTAAAGTAGAGGGTGCAGCGTTACCGCATCCAGAACGAGTTAACTCAGTTCTTTCAACTAAATCATTGACATGATCTTCAGGTAGCATCATGCGAGCAATATTGACTTTACCGCCACCGATATGTGTATGTATATCAATAGCACCCGCCATAATTATTTTGCCCTTCATATCATAGGTTTTACAAATTTTTGTATTACTCGAGGGCTTCCGTGTTATTTGACCATCATTAATATATATATCCCTGTGCTCTCCATTAATTCCATGAACAGGGTCATAAACTATACCGTTAGTTAATTTTATATACATTCGTTCTGTTTATATCCTTTCTATAACTTGCTTCAGTATTGAGCTGACATTAGCATATGAAGACGTTCTCAACTTCTTTAAAGGTAGTGATACTACGCTGTCAGCGCGAATTAATTGCCCTGAATGATCAACTCCCGGAGTTGATACCGGAATAAAAATATCCGGTTTAAATTTTAATTTAGTCTCAGGGGTGCCAAGGACTATGGTTGGTATTGATGCACAGGGTGAATTCACTTTTGAACTAAAACTTGAAATCCAAAGTAGAGAATCGACTTCTTTATCCTTAAGCAATTTGTGTGTTGAATTCCGTTGAGCATCATATTCGGGATAACCTTTGTTAAAATTAACACGTAAAGGATAACCGCTTTGCCATGCACAAACGCTATTCGCACTCGTTGCTCCATCATCACCGCCTAATGAAAACCCCGCAAAACGAGTAAAGCGTGTTAAATATTTTACAAGTTCACAGAAATTTTGAATCGTAAGTTCTGCATGAGGAATATTAAGTTCAGCGGCAGACCAAACAATAACGCCATATTTAGCAGTCTTCATCTTCTCAGCTAAAGATTGTAATGTCTTAACCTTTATTCCAGCTACTTTTTCTATGTCAAGTGCTGCGCCTGTAATTAGTGCATGTAAACTTGAGATAACTTCACTTATTTGTTCAGTCTTACAGTTGAGGAACAATGGCCGTTTACCATTCGGATTTATTCCTGCTTTACCATCAAGTTGATTACCTATGTACACAATTTGGCGCTGCTCACTTTTAAGTTTAAACATGGATTCTTTATTCCATATGGTACGTTCGAAAAATCGCGGATAATTATTTGCATCTGTTCCAGCGAAAATAATCAAATCTGCTCGGTTTCTGATTTCCGTCATGGTAGTTGTGATCCAGCCGAGATCCTGTAATACAAGTGAGTTGCGAATAAGTGCTTCACCATGCATATGGTCAACGGTGGCACCAGTTTTATCTGCAAGATGCATGACTTGTCGCATTCCATCAACGTCTGTACCAAGGCCTGCAAATAAGGGATTCTGTGATTTCTTGAGAATATTGCATATGGCATCTATAGCTTCTGAAAGTGGGACATTCTTGCCTTTTATTTTTGCAGAGGTTACTAATTGTTTTGATTCGAAAGCAGCAGCGGCTTTTGGACAACCATTCTTAAGTATCTTAAGCGTCTCAGCCTGATTTTGAATAACTAAATCATCACAAAGTATTCCACAGAAAGGACAGGTCACGTCCTTACTGATGGCACTAGAGATATTAGATTTTTTATGCAATGACAACTCCTTAAATTTTCAATCAGTGATGATTTACGAAACGCAAAAATTTTGTACAACATTATTAACATAAACTACAGCCAATAGTGGTGTATCATTATAGATAATTAATATTACTTAACTTGAAGGTGTATATTTGTAAAAGCTGGTTAAGTATCAAAGAAATTTTAATTATTCTGTGACTGACAACATCTCATCAATATAGGTGTATTTCTCCCTAGGTTTCCCTTTGGGTTCTCCACGCTGAATTTCTTTAGCGTCTATTTTTTTCCAGTCATCATAATTCACAGGGTGAATGTTCATACTTTGTAAAATCTTATATATCGCATCAGCACCTGATTTTTTAATGCCGTTATCTAATTTTTTTAGATCTTCTAATAGACAAGAAACAGTTTCAACACTGCATGCGCGATTTGTTCCAATTATGCCACTAGGACCACGTTTAATCCAACCTGCCGTATAAAATTGCGGAACTACATTGTTATCATTATCGGTAACTCTTCCCTTTGCATTGGGTATGATGCCCCAGCTTTCATGAAACGGCACTCCCTTAATCGGGATTCCTCTGTAACCAATACTACGAAACAAAATACCGCTTTCGAGTTCTATCATTTTACCAGAACCCCTAGCAGATTGCTTAAAAGGTTCTCCGGACAAACTATTTATTTCAAGAACAATTTTTTCTAATCTAGAATCACCAACCAGTTCTTTAGGACTCATTAAAAAACTGAAGATACATTGTTTAGATTTATTATTATCAATGTCACGTTTAGAAAATTCGCAAAATAGGTCGTATATTTTTTTACTGGCCACATTACTTTTCTCTTCTAACTCACTTATGCTCTCTAGACCAAGGAGCAAATCTTGCTCGGTTACAATAGGGTTGCAGTCTGTGAGTTCTCCAAACTCACGTAACTCTTTTGGTGTGAATTTAGCTTGTGCAGGCCCACGCCTACCGATGACATGTATTTCTCTTAACTTACTTTCAGCTAATGTGTCTAGCGCATGTTGTGCAATATCAGTATACTTTAATTCATCGACAGTCTTAGATAATATTCTACTGACGTCAGCCGCAACATTTCCTTGGCCGATAATAACAGCGACGTCGTGAGAAAGATCAAATTCACGATCGCGATAATCAGGATGTCCATTATACCAGCCGACAAATTCTGTCGCGGTGTAACTGCCTTTTAAATCTTCACCAGGAACGCCTAATTTACGATCTGACTCTGCACCGCAAGTAAATATAACAGCATGATGAGAGGCACATAATTCTTCAACGGTAATATCTATTCCAATAGTTATATTAGCTATTAAATTGAAATCAGACGAATCTGCAATTTTTTCATAAAGCTTTATTGCTTGTTTTAATTTCTGGTGGTCAGGAGCAACACCACTTCTGACTAAGCCGAAAGGTGAGGGCAGTTTTTCGAGCACATCGACCTTTACAGCGATTTCAGACTTTATTAATGCTTCAGCTGCGTAGAATCCGCTCGGACCACTGCCTACAATTGCTACAAGCAGTGGATTCTGTTCTGTACCTAGTGTTGACATGAAATACTAGTAGCCTAATGCTGTCTTACGTTCTTCTGCACCAGGTAGTGGCTCCATTTGTTCTTCACAAACAGGAAGTCCATTTACTCTTTCAGCATTTATCTCAATCCACTTTTCTTGATCTTCAGGAATATCGTCTCCTTCATAAATAGCTTGGACAGGGCATTCTGGTATGCATGCACTACAGTCAATACAAACATCCGGATCGATATATAGCATTTTATCATCATGATGAAAACATGCGACAGGGCAGACTGTCACACAATCAGTGAAACGGCAGTCTATACAGTTTTCAGTTACGATTGTTGTCATCGTTTCCTCCTAGCCTTAACAGGCAGTTTCTTTGGTAATAATTTAAGTTTTGTAGTCTGCGTCATTTACCCGCGTATAATAAAATTTCTCCTCGGTTTAGTTCAATAGAATCACCGCACCAACGTTCAAAAGGACTATTGATTAAAGAATCACTGATAATGAGACCAAGTGATTCTAAATGTTTAAAATAATGACGAAGAAATAAAGGAAGATAATCACAACTTCGAGTAAATGTGGGTAAGAGTTCTGATTTGGTTTGACAAATTATGGAACCACGTCTCATCCCAGCTCCTGTACGAATACCCATTTCACCGAGCACAATAATTGTACCTGCCAGCATATTCACTCCCGTAAAGTCCCCCGAATTACCAGCAACAACTATTAAACCACGTCGCATGACATGACCCGTTTCATTCTTCACATTACCATGAACTATAATTTCACCGCCCTGCATACCCACAGTACTTCCTCGATAACCACTACCAACCATGTGGCCTGCGTTTCCTTTAATGGTAATTCTTCCGCCGTACATTTCTGGACCAACCCAATCAGAAGCATCACCCTCGACAATTATTTCACCACCACTCATAGCTGCACCAATATGTACGCCGACATTACCAGAAACAGTTATTTTTCCAAAGGACATAGTCGAACCTATATGTTTTACATTTACTAAATCACCTTCAATGTCGATTTCACCATCAAATTCTCCACTACACTCAAAGAAATTTTTTAATGGAACTTGACGATTACCATGATAGGTAACTAAGTCTCCTATTTCAGTCATGTTGAGTGATTGCATTCGATCTGGACAAATACAGTCTGCTTCTAAAGGAACTTCAGGTTTAGTGTGTAATTTTAATTTGAGAGTCATTCGTTAAACTTTCATTGTCATTTTTTTAGATTAATTTTAAAAACCAAGCTTGAGTAAGTGGATATGATGTTGACCCAATCCGCCACCATAATTACCCGCAGATATTTTCTTGATGCCGGGTTTTATTGCAGCCATCAAACCAACTCGCATTGCATTTTCAACCGCCTTCAATGTTAAACCATCGACAACTATTTCAAGAACACTATTAATGCCATCATCTAATTCAGATTTTTCTACAACGCCACGCAATGTTGGACAATACGCATCATTTGTCGAAGCAATCATTTTTTTATACTTTGAACCGACTTTACTACCACTACGAACAACTCCATTAGGAAATGGAAGAATGATATCAGTTAATTTGCCCATTGCTTTTGTTGCAGCACTTGCTGCTTTCAATGTTACTTTTTGATCCTTGCCTAAGATTAATAGGTTCCCACCACCAACAGCTTCTTGAATATTGAATCTATCATCAACCAGAAATTCACCGTCCATGACAGGAATGCGCCAAAGTTTTAAACCATCTATAACCTTACTAATTTGATGACCATCACCAAAGTAACGTAATTTGCCACCAACAATGACTGGTGAGCCGCCAGCTAAACCGTTATAGCAGGCAGTAGTTGGGCAGGTCATAACGCATTGACCTATTCGTTCAATTAAACGTTTGCCCAAACTTTCAGCATCCATGGCAAATATTAAAACGCTTACTCCTGGTCTTAGATCGGGAGAGTCATTGGGATCAATTATAGTTTCTATTCCGGCTTCACATTTGCAACCAATAACGGACGTTGCAAAACCTGTTATTGATTGTGCTGCCGCAATGGCCCACTCTTTTGAGTCTGCAGTAATAATTACGCGGCTGACATACATATTGAAAGCTTCAGCAAAGGTATCTACGATAGTTGTTGATTTTATTTTCATAGCTATGCCTTTCCTGTTGCTATAATTTCGTGATCATGAAGATAGCTGTCGTTTACTGCATAATTAGAAAATTCTATTGAATAATAACTCTCAAAGAATGGCTGTACGACTTCTTCTATTTTTTTGTCATACTCTGGCGCAATATGTAACAGCTTACCTGTGAAATCAGTTTTAAATTCGTGATTTCCAATGATCGTGTTTCCTGATTTGATAACATAACGCGGAGCATTAAACATTATCTCTTTATCATCCATCTCATCGTATATTGTTATATCTGCATCTGCCCCAACGCCTAAATGACCTTTATTATTTAAGCCTAAGGCTCTTGCTGGACCGGCTCTTGTAATAATAGCAATTTCATTCAGTGTATATTCACGGTCCAAATCACGCAGTAAACAATTCTCTAATGCTCTTTGGTTGACGCGTTTCATTTCTTCATGACGGAATGCCTTATTCATAAGCAGTTTAATGAGCTTGGGATAATTCATGAACGAACCGCCGTTAGGGTGGTCCGTTGATAAAATCACTCGCCAAGGATCTTTTGCCATTAAGAATATTTCAAGACCAATTGCCCATTGTAGGGTATGCATATAAATGTGTTCTTGATAGTCGAAAGGCAAAATTCCGCAGCCACTTTCACATTCTGTGTCTGCATTGACCCATTTACCTTTGGTATGTCCCTTTAAAACATAAGCTAATGGGGCATCAGCGGTCATGATAGTTGACTTACCAAACATAACCTGACCGACATCACAGGTGATGTTTGGATGGTTATCAACGTAATCAACAATTTCCGCAGCTTTAGAAATCGGATCCTTGCCTAACTCTCCACCATAACTATGGAACTGTATATGCGCAATATGGGCACGCATATCGCCGGCTGTTTTCATTGTTTCCAAAGTGGTTTTATAGTTTCCACTATGCCCAAGGTTGTTGCAGTGAATATGCGGTGGGTGAGGAAAGCCTTGTTTATCAACGGACTTTATAAACGCTTCAATAATTTGGCGAGGGGTCAGACCCTCATCAGTTTTTTCATCGATGTCAGAAACATTTGAGTTTTTCTTACCTTTCCAGGGTTCATCACCACCGGGATTAACTAATTTTACAGTATAAGCTTTTGTCGCATTTATCCACCAAGCGACAGCTTCATTAAATTCTTCTATGCGTTTTTCACGCAACAAATTCTGTAAGAAAATATTTTCGCCAAGTAAGACATAAAAACCTTTGTCAATGACTGGTGTGTCATGAAACTCCTCAAGCGTATGTCTGGCACCAATCGGTGTTACAGCAGCTTCCATAGCTGTTGTATAACCCAGTGTGGCATAGCGATACCCAGTGGCAAATGTTGAGGGAACTGTCCCTCCTGTGCCTGAGCGTGTGAAAGGAGTCCCTGGATGCACATCATGACGATGATCTTCAGGCTGTAGTTTTCTTGCCGCGTTTACTTTAGGGCCAGCGATGTGGCAATGGATGTCAACACCACCAGGCATAATGACCATACCTTGTGCGTCAATAACGGTTACATCTTCAGGTACAGAAGCTACTATTCTACCGTCTTGGATGCAGATTTCTTTTATCTTGCCATCTATATTATTGGCAGGATCATAGACTTTGCCATTTACGATGCGCATAGCTGCTGACATCACATACCCCTAAATATTATCGTTATATTTTAATGAGTAATTTTACGATGGCACTAATCTTCAATTTTTTTAATCACAATACTATTAGTTACTAAAAGAATAACAGTCTGTATTTATGAACAGTGCTTATTTTCTCGCAAATGGTCTCAATTTATTTCTAAAAATTACATTACAAAAACAATATAGTTTACGCAAAACTAAAATTAAAGTGACACTTGTTTTTATATAGGTGCCGCCACTTTTTCTTCGCCACGCGCACCACTAGCATAGTGTTTAGCTAACATCAATTCATTCACTCTTTTATTAATACCCTTCAAAATTGTTTCGTCATCTGGAAATGGGGATTCAAATGCTGGACGTAAAGTTATCGGCACATCGTCCATACGATATACCGTCCCGGATGTATTAATACCGTATGTTGATGTGCGAAAAGCCACATGTGCATCGTTACTAGTCTCAGTGGATTTAGTGTCGAGCACAACTATGGGAATACTTTTTAAATGTGCTATCGCTTTCTTGGGAAAATTTGATGCGGGATCACTTGCAATAATCATTGCTGCGTCGGCATGCCCATTTGCCAAGGTGTCAACAGTGGTAAATTCTCCAGGATTAAAGCGCGGATATCCACGACTAAAATTAACACCAAAAGGATAGCCTGTCTGCCAGGAAACAACGTTGTCGGCACCGGTTACATTACCATGTCCACGGACAGGTTTTGCAACAAAATGAGTAAATTCGTTTAGATCGGTTGCCAGAGCGAGTAGGGCACCTGAATTAAAATGCCTACCACGCGTCATGGTCAGGCCCATACCAAAGAAGAGGACACCAAATCGACAGTTCTTCATACGGTCGCTTAGATCTTGCAATACTTCCAGAGGTACACCTGTACGTTCTTGAATGTCAGTCGATAATTTTTTACCTTTAACCAGTGCACGTAAGGCCCAGAGAACTTCGAAATCTTTTCCTGGTTTCGGACGAATCAGGATGTCGGCAACAGGAGAACTTTTTGTCTTCCTAACATCAATAAGAACTACAGTACGATCTTTTTTACCACGAGGTGTAAACATACCTTTCGGAGTTACTGCATAACGACCAAAGTGACGGGGATGAGATTCAGCAGGATTACCACCCCAATAGATAACTAAATCAGCTCTATTTTTGACTTCGCCTAGTGTGCTGGTACTTTCGCCCACTCCTTGAAAAGCCAGGCCGGATGGGCCATGACAGACTGAAGTTGTTGTATCTATGTTACCTTTTACTTTATCAGTAATAGCAACTGCTTGTCTTTGGGCCTCACAAGTTGTATCACTAAGACCATAGGTAATAGGAAATTTGGCTTTTGTAAGAGTTTGAGCTGCTTCTTCGATGGCTTCTTCGACTGAGACTTCTTTGCCATCAATCATTGCTGCGGCAGCACCTTCTTCTATGGTGTGTTCTGCGAACCATGCACGACCTAAAACGCATGCGTTTTTAGATTTTATGATTTTCTTTTCGTCGAGATCTACGGTCAGAATCATGTCATCACATACACAACCGCAGAAAGTGCAAGTCGCATTTTCAATGATTTTTGTATTTTCAGTCATATTAACTATTACACCTAAATCGTAAAATATATTTTGATTCTAAGTTGAGATTTTTTCAATTTCAACTTCCATATGCTTAGATAATGGCATACCAGACCCTGCTGTGTCACTATCCATCAACTCACTTGAAGGTGGTCCATAAGGAATAAACAATATTCCATTGGGTAAATCCTCCGGCTTCTTTCCGAGACAAGTTACTATTGTTTCACCAATTTCATTGCTGAGACGAACTTTATCTCCATCTACAAGCCCTCTTTTTGCCATTTCATCTGTATTTATTTCCAGAGTTGATGTGACTATTTTGAACTCATCTTTAAGTTTACCTATATTTAGACTTGTCCCCTGTTTAGCAGAACGTCCCGGTATTAAGATCATCTTTTCTGACACATATATCTCCTTGATCGATTATTTTCAGATTATAGTCTGTAGTGCTGTATAAGGACAGATGGATACGCTATTAGATTAATTCTTTTGTAGAATGCTGTTTCAGGGATGTCGCTTACAGTACAATTAATCTTTATGGATAATTGTTTATGGATAATTGAAACCTAGATGCTAAGAGTTCTTGAAATATTATGGATAATGAGAGATTAATGAGAAAATACAGACACGTGAGCGTTAATGCACCCGCTAGGTTACATCTAGGTTTTCTCGATTTGCATGGCGGACTTGGAAGAAAATTTGGTAGTTTGGGGCTATCAATCAAGAATGTTGAAACCGCACTTACAGCAGAATATGCTGACGACATTGATGTGACTGGTCCTTCCGCTAAGCGAGCAGAAAATTATGCGGAGCAAGTTTTATCTCATTTTGGGATCAATGGTGGGATTAAGATGACGATTAAAACTGCCATACCAGAACATTCAGGGCTAGGCTCAGGGACACAATTGTCATTAGGCGTAGCTTCAGCTATTTCTAACTTATATGAATTAAATGAGCAAGATCCTAAGAGACTTGCTGCGATCTTACATCGAGGAGCTCGTTCAGGGATTGGTATAGGCACCTTTATGCATGGCGGGTTTATAATCGATGGTGGTCGAGGTGAGGACACTGATGTTCCCCCTATAATAAGTCACATTACTTTTCCAGATAATTGGCGAATCGTATTAATATTTGATGATAAAGCACAAGGCATTAATGGCGTTCCAGAACGGCGAGCGTTCAATACATTACCGCCAATGAATGATGTAATGTCAGGTCTCCTTTGTAGACTGACATTAATGCAAGTCTTACCTGCCATCAAAGAGAAAGATTGTGCACAATTTGGAAAAGCGATTACTCGAATTCAAAATATTATTGGTGACTATTTTGCTAATGCCCAGGGAGGCAGATATACATCACCTTTTCTTAGACCTATTCTTGAGACCATGACGAATAGCGGTGCCACTGGGATAGGTCAAAGTTCATGGGGGCCGACCGGTTTTGCATTTTTTCCTGATGAGACACTGGCATTTCAAGCTGTGAAAAAAGTTCGTGAGGAGTGGCAATCAGAGTCAAGATTGCGCTTTATCATGAGCAGTGCTAGTAATTCCAAAGCAAAAATAATATCGAATAATTACAACGAAAAAACTCACGATGAAAACTTGAAAATTACAATTTCACAACTTGAATAGAGAACCATAATATAATGAAAGATCCATATTTATTACACATGTTTAATCCAACTAAAAATGTTAGTCCATTTGATGTCAATATGGCCTATGAGGCTGAATTTGATGGGGTCATTCCTTATTCCGAAGTAACATTAGATGATATTCATGCTCTAACTCAAGATACGATATTTTCGCGTGGTAAAAAAGGTGTTAAACGTACTGGTATTTTTATTGGGGGTAGGGAGTTTGGGTTAGCAATTGATATGTTAAATGAAGCTAAATCAGCTATGGTCCCGCCATTTGAGGTCTCTGTTTTTGCTGATCCTAGTGGAGCAATAACTACAGCCGCAGCTTTAATGGCGTGTGTTGAACATCAATTACAAAAGAAATCAGGTGAATCACTAAGTACAAAACGTATTGATATTATTGGTGGAACGGGCCCTGTTGGTGTATGCGCTGGTATTTTAGCTGCTAATTGTGGTGCTACGGTCTATTTAACTAGTCGAAGAGGCACTAAAGTTGCGACCGAATATGCCTCTGAATATAACGCTCGTTTCGGCGTAGATATACTTGGAGCAGATAGTAGTACGGAAGAAAAAGTAATGGAGTTTTTGCCGGAGACGAATATTGTTATTGGTGCTGCTAAGGCAGGTATACAAATTCTATCAAAGAGACAATTAAGTGAGGCAGAAAATCTATTAGTTGCTGCGGATGTTAATGCTGTACCTCCAGTAGGTATTGAAGGTGTCGGCATAAATGATATGGGTGTGGATTTGCCTGAAACTCCGCAAAATGCAATTGGACTTGGCGCATTAGCAATTGGTGATGTTAAATACAAATTACACCTCAAATTATTTGAAATGATGAAGAATGCAGAGACTCCATTATTCCTTGATCACAATCGCGCATTTGATGTGGCCAGAAAGATAATCGATAAACTTTAAAATAGAATTTTATATATTGAGGTCCTTTCTAGAATCTTTCTAAGTAGGCTTTATTAATGAAAGATATTCTTATTGTCGCCCGATCAGGAAGAGCACTGGCCACATCAGCTTATGAAGCTGGCTACACAGTACATGTGTTGGATTGTTTCGCGGATGAAGATACAAAATCTTTTGCGAAAACGACTCATCGACTTCAGCCTCATGCTGAAGGATTTGATAAAATAGAATTGATGCAGCAAGTGAAAAAGTTAGTTTCTTGTTACCCAAAAGCAGTCTTGGTTGTCGGAACTGGTTTTGAAAAAACACCAGAGTTGCTTGAAAATCTAGTAGAAATCATTCCTGTTTTTAGTAACGATAAAAAAACTGTTCACAATCTTAAAGATCCTGTTTACCTATATAACATGTTAAGATTTGCTTCCATCAAAACACCTGAGATTTCATTTGAATGTCCAATAAATTCTGACGGTTGGTTGTTAAAAGAAATTGCAGGTACTGGTGGAGGACATGTTAAGTGGTTGTCACAAATAAACCCTAGTAGTTGTTCTGGTTATTATCAAGAACATATCTCAGGTAGTATCTTAAGTGCAGTATTTCTAGCAAATTGCACACATGCAATACTTGTGGGTATTAGCGAACAATTGCAATCAAAGCAATTTAGCTCAATGCCTTTCCTATTAGGAGGTGTTGTTAGACAGAGTTCAGATTATCAACAGCAGAGACAAAGTATTATAGAAATTATTAATAAAATAACGAAGCAAACTGGTTTAAAGGGACTTTGTGGGATTGATTATATTGTTACAAATACCGGGTTGATTTTTGTGCTTGAGGTTAATCCGAGACCACCATCCTCTTTTGAATTGTATGAAAAACAATCTATTTTGTTCGATGCCCATTTAGCTTGTTTTGAGAATAAAAAGTTCGATTTTCAGCTTGAACAGACTAATCAAGCAAAAGGTTATGCTGTTTATTATGCAAAACAAAATATTAAAATTAACAGTAATATAGCCTGGCCAAGTTGGGTTAAAGATAGGCCGTGTATTGGTTCTGCTATTGCAAAAAAAGATCCTGTATGTACTGTCCATGTCAAAGATGAATCTATAATCGATGTTAAGGCTCTTTTACAAAAAAGGTTGGTTGATATTGAAACAATTATTATCACAGAGCAAGATGACACCTAAAACTTATATAGTAAAAAGAGGAAAAAAATGAGCAAGCAAATATCATCACCCAGTCTTAATGCGCTGACAGCGATTTTGGTGAATAACCTTATAGATAATGCCTCAGCATTACGATTAGACGTCACCAGGTTGGATAATGGTTGTCGTATTATTGATGCAGGAATTAATGCGCCAGGCGGACTAGAGTCTGGAAGATTGATTACAGAAATATGCATGGGTGGGTTGGGAACAGCAAAATTACGGGCATCAACGAATTTCCTTAATTGGTCGTGGTATATAGATGTTCATAGTACTAATCCCGTCTTATCATGTTTAGGTAGTCAATATGCCGGATGGGATTTGAGTCACGGTGAGGGGAAGAATGCATTTAATGCATTAGGATCAGGACCAGCTCGAGCTATTGGAAGTAACGAAAAGCTATACGATGAATTGGGTTATCGTGATTCTGGAGATTATGCGTATTTGGTCATTGAATCAGATAAGATACCACCTGAAGAAGTTGTGAATAAAATAGCTGTTGCATGTGATATTTCGGTTTCTTCATTAACATTAATAATGACACCAACATCGAGTTTAGCGGGTTCTATACAGGTCGTTGGTAGAGTCTTGGAAACAGCGTTGCATAAAGCGCACGCATTAAATTTCCCTCTTGAAAATATCGTTGATGGTGCTGGAAGTGCTCCTATCTGTCCCCCCTCAAACGATTTCCTCACTGCGATGAGCAGGACAAATGATGCAATTTTATTTGCAGGTCAAATACAACTTTTTGTTGAAGCTAGCGATGACGACGCCAGAGATTTAGCGAGTAAGTTGCCTAGCAGCTCATCCGATGATTATGGAAGACCGTTTGGTGAAATTTTCAAGGATGTTGGTTACGACTTTTATAAGATTGATCCAATGTTATTCTCGCCCGCGCAAGTTGCTGTCAGTTCATTAAGCACGGGACATACCTTTCATGCTGGTAAGATTGACCTGGACTTGCTGAATAAATCATTTAATTAGAGTAAGTGAAAAAGTCACAAAGAAAGGTTGCTATTGTTACAGATGATCCTGGTTGGCATGGTAGACAATTAACAAGATCGCTCAAAGACCATGGTCTTGAGAGTCAATATGTTTCTCTGAGTGATTGTATTATCGAGATAAATGGAACTGGAAAAGAAATATTCATTCCAGGATTCAATACGCCTCCGCTTGGCATCTTTGTAAGAGGAGTTCCCGGGGGCACTTTAGAACAGGTCATTTTTCGATTAAATATATTGCATGCATTATATAATTCTGGGATAACGGTTTATAACACACCAAAAGCAATAGAACGTACGGTGGATAAGGCATTGACTAGTTTGTTATTAAGTAGAGCAGGTATTCCTACGCCTACCACATGGATTTGTGAAACACCCGAACATGCAAAAATAATTCTTGATAAAGAAACCGCAAATGGAAAACAAATAGTATTGAAACCATTGTTTGGTTCTCAGGGTGTTGGTATTCATCTACTCGATAATAAATCAGGCTTAATACTCGATGAGAAGTTCGCTGGTGTTTATTACTTGCAGCGGTTTATTGAACGTCTAAATAATGAATATACAGATATACGGGTACTTGTTGTTGATGGTGTCGCGAAAGCAGCAATGTTGAGACGCGGAAAAGAATGGCTCACCAATTGTGCGCAAGGAGCTAGCTGTGAATCACTAATACTGGATAAGAATATTGCTAGTTTAGCTGAATCGGCATGTAAGATTTTAAATATTGATTATGCGGGAGTCGATCTAATACAAGACAAAACAGGTTGTTTTTATATCATTGAGGTGAATAGTATTCCCGCATGGTATGGCCTACAAAGTGTGGTGGATTATGAAATAGCATCATGCTTAATCGATTCGTTTGTTAAGCATATTGCTCGAATTAACCAATTGAGTTTTTTCTAGAAATAAACTGATGATTGATAGAAAAGCATTAGAAAAAATAGTTATGGCAAGTTTTTTTGGAGAACTGGAAGCTTTCAAACCCGGAAATGTTAGTTTTTATGCTAATGGGCATAACATGACTGTTGATGACTTTCAGAAGAGCGCGGAGGCTTCTGTACCGATACTTTGCGAGATTAATAGTAGTTTAGGCCAACGAATATTAAATAGTGTTTGTGCAACGAAAGAAGTTGTTGGTTGCAATACCAACTTAGGAATGTTGTTACTTTTCGCTCCTCTAATTATGGCAGCAGAAGCTGGATTCAGAGACAGAAGTGAGCTACAAAAGAATCTAGAAAACACATTAAGTTCTATAGTAAAAACTGATGCAGAACAGATATTTGAAGCTATAGTCATAGCAAGTCCTGGAGGTTTAAATAGGGTAAATGAGCATGATGTAAATAAGGCGCCAGACTGTACATTGTATGAAGCAATGGACTCAGCCAGAAATCGAGATTCTATTGCGTTGCAGTATGTTAATAACTTTAATGAAATATTCAATATTGGTTTAGTAGAGATTAAAAACTTTGACAAACGCTGGAATAGTGTAAAATGGGCGACTGTTTCATGCTACTTGAATTTCATGTCACTTTTGCTAGATTCACATTTAGCACGAAAATTTGGTAAAGAGGTAGCTGAAGATATAAGAATAAAAAGCAAGGTCATTGCTAAGAACTTTAATAGTTCCAGTGTTCCTGAAAGTAGCATTGAAATTTTACAGAGCTACGATCTAGAACTTAAAGAAAAAAATTATAATCCAGGTACAAATGCTGATCTAACTGCGGCTAGTCTACTGGTCTATAACTTGATTTCGTAAAATAATGAATTTGTAAAAAATACGTGCAAAAAGATATTTTCTTGTTGCTAGTTATACTGGGTTGAGGGTTATATCCCTTGTTAAATTTAAATAAACAGGAAGTAGACATGTCTATATTAACAAAATTATGTAGCTTTCTAACTGGAGGAGATAAAAAAATGGCAGTCATTGATAGAGTATTAATTGGTGAAGCGTTAGTGGGTGACGGGAATGAAGTTGCGCACATTGACCTAATGATGGGTCCACGTGGTAGTGCAGCTGAGTCAGCTTTTGCGAATGCATTGACTAATAACAAAGATGGCTTCAGTACGCTATTAGCAGTCGTAGCACCAAATCTGCTATGCAAACCAAACACAATCCTTTTCAATAAAGTAACTATTAAAGGTTCAAAGCAAGCAGTACAGATGTTCGGACCTGCGCAACGTGGTGTCGCTATGGCCGTTATGGATTGTGTAGAAGATGGCACTATCCCTGCTGATGAAGCAGATGATATCTTTGTATCAGTTGGGGTGTTTATTCATTGGTTAGCTGATGATGACACTAAGATTCAAGATTATAACTACGAAGCAACCAAACTTTCAATCAAACGTGCGGTAGCTCGTGAGCCTAAAGCTGCAGAAGTTGTTAGTAAAAAAGGCTCAGCTGAACATCCATTTGCCGCACACGCTTAATTAGTAAAATTAATATAGTGCCGCTGAATGGTCTTCAGAAATTACAGATACCCTGATTAATAATAGTCAGGGTACCTGTCTCATATGATAATTAAAAAGTAATAAGTCTATGGAGTGAGTGTGAAGATTTTGTAGCACCCTCGGAAATATTTTGTTAAAAAGAGTGCGGCCGTATTATCAATATTAGTGTATGTGATAGGTTTTATTAGAAGAATCGTTATAATTAGTAGCAACGTCTTCATCCGACAATAGGACGCTGTCGGCAGTTCCAGCCCCTATAACTTGGAGCCTTTCCTCGTTTTTCTTCAATGCGAGTTCGATTCGTTTACGTTTACTGACATCCCATATGGTGGCTTGTATCATTTTCTTTCCTCGTAATGAAAGACAGGTTAGCAATATTTCAGCAGGAAAGTGCTCACCTGAGGAACGGCAAAAAATAGATTCGAACGAATGTGTATGCTTTTGATGAGTTAATTCGATCATCTCATTAATATCTTCTCTAGAAGCTTGACCATCAAGTTGTGTAAGCGGTGAAAGTTCATCGAGCTGTAGACCTATTAATTTTTTACTCGATTTATAACCAAACAAATTCAATGCAGACGAGTTACAGTCGAAGCAAATAGTCTTTTCATTGAGTAGCATAATCGCATCATCTGATGTCTCAAAAACTGATTTGTACTTGCTTTCATTCTCGTGTAATTCTTTATTACAGATGTTGAAAGCTTCTTTTCGACTTTCTCCCATTTGATAAAGTACAAGCTGAGCTGATACACGTGCTAACACATCGGCCCGCCTAATAGGTTTTGTTATGAAATCTACTCCTCCGAGTTCAAATCCACGTAGTCTATCTTCTGTTTCATGAAGAGCTGTAATAAATATTATAGGAATATCTGCTGTGCTCTCGTTTTGTTTTAGTTGTCTACACACTTCGAAACCATCCATGCTGGGCATCATGATATCTAGCAAAATAAGGTTAGGGGGATCGGCCTGTGCTGATTCAATAGCCATTTCAGATACTCGTGTCGGACGCACCATGTAGCCTTCATCTTCTAATAGGCCGGCTAATAGCTGTAAGTTGGCGGGCGTATCATCAACGATCATTATTTCACCACGATGAGCCATTGTCTGTTTCTCCTAAGTTATTAATTAGCCTCTGCAAATATCATATATTTGATATAGTTTTTCATAATTAACTAATGATTGTAGCTTCATTATGAACCCGTTCGCTATCATTCAGCAATTTAATTATTTGATCGAAGCTGAATTCGTCCACAAGTAATTGTAGTGCTTCTGCAATCTCGGGATAATCTCTACGAATAAGTTGAATCGCTTGATTTGTTATTTTAACATCTAGGTATTGTGAGGGACGTCGCAATGCTTCTCTTAAGTGGGTGGGTAATTTGGCCATCATCTCGATAGTTAGAGTCGAGGTCTCTGCTGAAATACTATTGTTTTGTCTTTCATAAATATAGCGCACGCCTAAATGATATGCTATTGATTCAAAGATCTCATGAGTTTGAATTGGTTTGTGTAAAACGTCATCGCATCCTGCCTTTATTATATCTTTTCGTTGCTCTTTGAAAGCACTTGCAGTGATAGCAACTATTTTAACCTGCTTGCCCCCGGGTAGTTCACGGATTATGGATGTAGCTTCATACCCATCCATTATAGGCATGCGCATATCCATCAAGATTAGATTCGGCTGCCATTTCCGATAGAGATTAACCGCTTCTTTTCCATTTTCAGCTTCCATTGTTTCAAAACCTGCTTGATGCATTATACTGCTAAGTAGTAGTCGGTTTTCTGCACTATCTTCTACCACTAAAATTCGCCACGCTCGTTGTCCGGGTTCTAATCCAAGCACAGTTGACCTAGTCACTTTTAAGTCAACAACTTCAGCAGCGTCTGCTAATTCTACTGGAATAGACACATGAAATAGTGAACCCTTTTCGAGTTCACTTTCGGCGTTAATTTTACCATCCAGTAAATCAACAAATGATTTACTGATTGCCAGTCCAAGACCAGTGCCTTTAGTATTAGTTTTTAATCGTTTTGACTGAATAAAGGGCTCAAAGATACGCTCCATTTGTGCCGGAGCAATTCCCAGTCCAGTATCCTTTACTTCAAAATGCAAAAAAAGACTTTTTGTATCGTTATCGATAAATTGTGTCCAAACTTTTAAAGTGACGCTGCCTTCTGTGGTAAACTTCACGGCATTACCAAGTAGATTGAATAGTATTTGACGCAATTTACTTATGTCTGATGATATGTATTGAACAAGGGATTGGTCTCGTTGTAGATAAAAGTCTAGACCAGCATCTTCCGCACGAGCCTCGAATATTAAACCAATATCCTCTAACATCAGTGATAATTCGAATGCCTGTAATTCTAGTTCTATTCTGCCAGCCTCGATCTTTGATAGATCTAATACATCATTGATCATCTCCAATAAGTGTTCGCCACTATTATTAATGATAGTAACTTTTTCTTTCTTATTTCCAGTTATTTCAGAATCACGGCTTAACATCTCGGAGAAACCAAGAATTGCGTTCAATGGTGTACGTAATTCATGTGACATATTAGCTAAAAAGGTACTCTTAGCTCGATTAGCAAAATCTGCATCATCTCTTGCCTTTCTCAAGCGAACTTCACTTTCGGATAATGCGGCTGTTTGCCTTCGCATTACAAGAACCCAAGCAAGTATAACAGCTAAGATAATTAGAAAACCTAATGTTGTTTTCCATACTAGTTCATAGTCTGTCTTTTGTTGAAAGTCTACAGTCATCCAACGGTTACGAATATTTTTATGTTCTTCCCGTGTCATAGCTATGATGGTCTTATCAATAATCGAAGCTAATTCGGGCCAATCTTTTCGCACTGCAATGGATAACTTATTAGCTCCAAATGATGCAGGAGCTGCAACTACGATATTTGGCAAACCAAGTTCAAGACTCAGATAATGTCCTGCCATCAGATTACTTACGTAAGCCTCTGCTTGACCTGCAGCCAATGTCTTGAGTGCGTCAGTGGTAAAGTCAGTTTCTATAAGTTCTAAATCCGGAAAATGTGATTTTAATAAACCATGGATCGCGTAATCTTTTTCCACAACTACGCGTTTATCGAGGAGGTCATCCATATGTAGAACTCGGTCACTATGTTGCCGTTGGAACACGACATATGGGGAAGAGATATAAGGTTCAGTGAAATTCGCCAGTATTTCTCTCTCAGTATTTTTTTGCCAACCAGGTTGGATTGCAATACCACTTGGGCGCTGCATAGAATCGATAGATTCAGAAGTCGTAAGTCCTTGAGCAAAATCGCATTCAAGGTTGTGAGCCATACACATGACTCTTACATAATCTATAGATATACCTTGAGGCATATTATCAGCGACAAACTGAAAAGGTGGATAATCTCCAACTTGAATGGGAATTCTACGTTTAGTAGATAACCATCTATTTTCCAGCTCACTCAATGGAACCTGTTGCCTGAGTCGAAAAGCTAGTTGAGCTAAATTCGGGTAAGTTTCAAGCCAATTTTTGTCCTTTGCCGATAGTATAATTGGTTTATTTCTTGAATCTTCTTTTAATTGAGTCCATATATTTACAGTGGCATTGACCTTAGCTTGATCTATTGCAGCAAGCCCTTTATTCATTATTGATACTACTTCTGATGATTCACTACTAATGGAAACAACACCAATGGCGCTATACTGCTTCATAAAGTAGACTGGTTCAATATCAACGAGAAAATGTTTTGCAATAAGGTAATTATGATAACTTAGACCAAAGGCTATATCAGCCCTACCTCGAAGTACGAGCGTCATCATCTCTTGAGCAGAACCCGTTTCAATAACTTCGATCTGATTTTTAAATTGGGCCAAAGTTTTTTCTATAATATCGATACCTTTATGAACAGCAATCCTTTTCCCTACTAAATCTTTAATGCTATTGATTTCGAATCTAGCATCTGTTCTAGCAAATATTGCAGGTGTTCCTTTAACAATAGTTGTTGAGAAAGGTAATTCAATAGACTTTGCCAAGGATGGTGGCGAAGCAAGAAGCCCACCAATTTCTCCTTGTTTTGCTTTTTCAATAGATGAAGGCCAATGATCACTTTTAATATTGACTTTTAAACCAGTCAGTTTTTCTAGCTCATGGTAGATGTCTATAAGAATGCCAGATAGGCTTCCATCTTCTGCCAAGACAATGAGAGGCTCAATATTTGGAGTGAATCCAAGTGTTATTTCTCCATTTTTTCTGAGCCAGACTTTTTCTTCTTCACTTAATACTATATGTTTAACATCGAGGACACGACGTTCGGGGTAAACCCATTTGTTGAATATATTTGTTTTTTTATTCTCAGGAGTTGCTTTTAATTCTTTGTTTAATATCGATACAAATTCAGGCCAGTCTTTTCGTACTCCAATATTTCCTTTACCACCTCCCCAAGGTAAAACAGTTTTTATTTCAACATCTAGTATTTCATTACGATTTATCAAGTCAACCGAAGCTGCATGCAGATAAATAGTAGCATCAGCTTTGCCTTCAGAGATTTGAATCATTGCCTCAAAAGGCGATGTAACGTAAGAGTAATTCAAATGGTTATGCCTTTTTATAAATTTATCATTTGCTGCAAAATCTTTTATGAGAATAATTCTTTTATTGATGAGATCTGACTCGGATTGAATTGATGAGTCTCCTTCTTTACCGATAATGGCATAGCTGTAATGAAGAAAATCATCAGTAAAGTTCATATACTTTTCATGTTCAGGCAGAGAACTTAGAAAAGGTATCACATCAATTTCCTTGTTTGCGAGCATCTCTAAAACTTCTTTTTTATTTGCAGCAGAAACTACTTCTACTTCTATATCTAAATCTTTTTGGAACAGCTTGAAAAAGTCAGCTGCTAAGCCTGAAAACTTTCCATTACTATCTAAAAATTGATATGGCGGTTTATCCGACATTAGTGCGAGACGAATTATAGGATTTTTTTTAATCCAATTATGTTCTTCATGAGTTAATCCTATCAATTTTTGTCCACTAAACCATCGATCATAGAGCCGATAGTAAATAGAAGACTTATCTCTTTTCAATCGCCAGACGCGGTTGCTAATGGTTTTTGATATATCCATATGGCGACCTATTGGAAAGGCCAATGTACTAAGGGTTGGAGCAAATTCTATCGGTACTAATTGAGCGTCAAAGTATTTCGCATGACGTAATGCATATATATTACTACTTACACCGGCTAATGCTTGACCGGATTCTATTAATTTGAATGCTTCAGCATATGTATCGACTTCGAGAAATATAGGAGATATGCCTACATTCAAGCAGTGCGCCCTAAAGTCTTCAGCTATTTTATCATTTTTAAGCACCGCGACGTTCTTGTTATCTAGATCAGAAATATCATTGATATTTGATTTAGCTAACGCAGAAGTAGCTCCCCATGTAGAGAAGAATTCAACATCTCCAAAGTCTAAAAATTTATCCCTTTCTTCGGTGTACGCGATCCCCATCAAGATGTCGATTTCTCCCATACGAGTTTTTTCTAGTAAAATAGGCCAATCGGCGAAGATATACTCAAGTGCCCATCCTTCTTGAGCAGAGATATTATTAAGCATTTCGATGTCAAAGCCTCTGGGAATACCCTTATCATCCATAAAGACGAAGGGAGGATTGTCGTATATACCAACTTTAAGCGGTAGTTGCCCCGGCGTGAAACATATAGCAGGAGTCAGGGCGAGTAATAGGAGTACTATTAAATATTGAATAAACAAAGCAGGAGATAAACGTTCTACAAGAAATATCAAGCTGAACCTCTTACTGTCAGCAATGCTAAAAGCAATGATAGATAAATAGTTAACTTCATGACATTTCTCATGCCTAGGTAAATAGAATCTCTTATCTGTTAATGACCCACATGTTAATATCGAACAAGTTTTATACTAACATAATACATATTATATGGTGAAACGTAATGTGAAGCGATTTAGAACAAGTTCGTTCGATAAAATACTTCGTTACTAATTAATATTTAGCAAGTAAGTACAGCTCATCTCCTGTTATTGAACCATTGTGCAATGCAGAAGCAATAAGTGCTCCTTTGACAGATACTTCATTCAATTGATTAAGATCATCAATATTTTTCACTCCACCTGCTATAAAAATATCATGATTTAGACTAAGGTTGAGAATATTCTTTAAGCAGTCCATATCAACACCTTTATTTTTACCGACTCGATGTAGCATCATAATGATGACTTGTTTAGGCCATAGATTGGTACTATCTAGTAAATAAGAATTATTGATCAGGCCTGACTCAGAGTAATCGAGAGACAATATAGTGTCAGGTTTTTTTTTGAAAATATCAGCGAGTGACTCTGGTAATATTTTGTTTTCTGAACCAAATACTAGCCTAATATTATTATTCTTATATTGACTTGTATTATTTTGTAAATTTTTGATACCAGCATCTACCCAAAATTCACATTGGTTAAATATTTGAGATAGTTGATTGATTATGAAACTCTGATCCCCAGTTCCTTGTATAGCATCGAGATCAGCAATATAAATTGTTTTGAAAGGGTATAATTTAAGAAATGCTGAAAGAACAGGTTCTGGTTTAGAGCTTGATGATATAACTGAAATCATTGGTAGATAGTTTTTTCTATTGCCTTTTATTGCATGAACAACCAAACCGCGACTTAGATCTAAAACTGGGATTACTAACATAAATAAAATGCGCCATTTTTTAATTGAGTTTATCACAGGTGGAGGGCTATCTGGAAAAGTGTTACCAAAAGCTTTAGTCAAAGAAGGTGACATGATGGTGAAAACGCTATTGCATGAACTAAGCGAGGCGGGATATCTTGATATAGCCCTAACTAGGGATAAAAGACTCGAATTATTTGAACATAATATGAAGCAATATTTTATTAACAAATCATTAGAAGAGGAACTAAGTGAACATATTATTAAGTCTGATATTGTATGGTTAATTGCACCAGAAACGAATGGATGTTTAGCTACGTTTGCAGAAAAATTTTTTAGAAATGGACAAATTTATATAGGGTCAAGTCCAGATGCTATCAGGATTGCTACAAGTAAACTGCTAACGAATAAGCATCTTGCAGATGCTGGGATTAAAATTGTTGATACTAAAAGTTTAGATAATGAAATCATAGAGAGTCAAGCTGGTTGGATTATAAAACCAAATGATGGTGTTGGTGGGGAATTTTGTCACTTTATTAATGATAAACAAAAGTTAGAAAAAGTGATTACAGAAAATAAAAACAAAGGCTTTATAATGCAACCTTTTATTGATGGTAGGCATATGAGCATGTCATTATTGGTCCTAGATGGAGCAGTCCGATTGTTGGGGTGTAATGAACAATATGTCGAGATAAGAAATGGTTGTGTTAGTTTAACTGGAATTGGTGTAAATGAATGTTTGTATTTAAAAGATGAAATGAATTCCTTAGCACAAAAAATAATTTCAACGATATCAGGTTTCTCCGGTTATATTGGTGTTGATATGATCGAGTTTGATGGTGAATTTTTTGTGTTAGAGATTAATCCTCGATTTACAACGGCCTATGTGGGATTATCCAATTCATTAGGCTGTAACATTACGAAGATAATACTAGATACTTTCCTGAAAAAAAAATTACCTGATATTGATCTTATGTCAGCAGTTCCAATTAAGATTAATATTTAATAATATGAAAGCCATAAACTACATTGGATGGGATGTTGGTGGTGCGCATCTTAAAGTTGCTAGCATCAATGCCTCCGGAAAATTAGAATTGGTGGAACAATTTGCTACGCCTCTTTGGCTAGGTTTAAATCAGCTTGAAAATGTGTTGCCTAAATCAATAGAAAAACTACCCGAGGGTGCATTAATACATGCACTTACTATCACCGCAGAGTTAGTCGACATCTTTAAAGATAGAGAATCAGGTATTAAACAAATTTTAATGCTATTTGAAAAGAAACTAGGAAGTGACATAAAAATCTATTCAATCGATGGTGAAATATTAAGTTTAAATAGAGCATATAGAAAAGTTAACGAAGTTGCTTCGGCAAACTGGCATGCGAGCACATCATATGTAGCATCATTACTTGAGTCAGGTCTTTTCATAGATATCGGCAGCACGACTACAGATATTATTCCATTTCATAATAAACTTGTTAATTGCCATGGTTCAGATGATCAAAGTAGGTTGTGTTTTGACGAATTAGTATATACGGGTGTTGTTAGAACACCATTAATGGCATTAACAAAACAAGCTCCTTTTGCAGGAAAATGGCAAAATATAATTGCAGAATACTTTTCAAATACAGCGGACATATACAGAATATTGGGATCACTTGAAGATGAAGATGACTTGATGGAAACTGCGGATGGAGACGACAAAGATCTTGTCAGTAGTATTAGGCGACTCGCCAGAATGCTGGGGGTAGATTCAAATCATTTCAAATATGATGATACTTGTTGGACTAAACTAGCGATGTATTTTGAAGAAATTCAGCTGCAATTACTTACGAGGGCTGTTATCAGAGTGTTATCACATGATGCTTCTAGTAATAAAATTATTGTTGGTGCGGGTGTCGGAGACTTTCTGGTGAAAAAAATCGCAGACCGTCTGAGTATTCCTTATATAGAGTTTAGCGACTTGTGCACTATTGATTCACATCTCACACATAGATGTAATATGTGTGCACCAGCTGTCGGATTGGCGCAGTTAAACCGACTCTTATCTTGACGATGAAAATTTCCGAATTACCATATCAACAAAATTCAGCAAAACTATTTTCTTTGGTAGCAGATGAACCTTGGAGTATTTTTTTTGATAGTGGCTTTCCTGAAATTGATATGGGACGGTATGACATTATTGTCTCACGCCCAGTTGTAACTCTCGAAACATTCGGAAATATTACTCACATCAATTATAACGGTAAGGAAACGACTTCTTCTGAAGATCCCTTAATGCTCTTAAATCGTTACCTTGGTGAAAAAAGTATTAATTTTAGTGGATTACCATTTTGTGGTGGTGCAGTGGGATATTTATCTTATGATCTGGGGCGTAGGCTAGAAATATTGCCTGAAATGTCAGAACAAGACATAAAAATGCCAGAAATGGCTGTAGGTATTTTTGATTGGTCTTTGATCGTAGACCACCATCTTCGACGGATATGGCTTGTCAGTTTTTGTCGCTTTGACAAAACAGAATCAATATGGGGAGAACTGCATGAGTTATTTTCGTCGCCTACAAATAGAGAAACAAAAGGATATCGAATAATATCAAACGTTAAATCTAATCTATCAAGAGATCAGTATGGATTAGCGTTCGATAAAGTTAAAAATTACATTCGAAATGGTGATTGCTATCAGGTAAATTTGTCTCAAAGATTCGCTGCTGATTTTGAAGGTGATAGTTGGTCAGCGTATTTAAAGTTGAGAACTGTTAATCCTGCGCCCTATTCTGCTTATCTTAACTTGCCAACAGGAACTGTATTAAGTTCCTCTCCAGAACGTTTCTTACGCGTTATTGACAATCAAGTTGAAACAAAGCCAATCAAAGGCACAATACATCGATCTATTTTTGCATATGAAGATAAAGCTCTTGCGGATTGTTTACTTGAAAGCGAGAAAGATCGTGCTGAAAATTTAATGATTGTTGATTTATTAAGAAATGACATCAGCAAAGTTTGTAAATCAGGCTCTGTCCTTGTTCCAAAATTATTCGCATTAGAAACCTATGCAACAGTACATCACCTCGTCAGCACTATTACTGGGCGCTTAGCTGAAAATAAAAATTCAATTGATTTATTACGTGGATGTTTTCCCGGAGGGTCAATCACCGGCGCACCAAAATTGAGGTCCATGGAAATTATCGAAGAACTAGAACCTCATCGCCGTTCGATTTATTGTGGTTCCATATTTTATCTTGGTTTTGATAAAAATATGGATAGTAATATCTGTATAAGGACTTTAGTTAATTATAACAATCAGCTTTATTTTAATGCGGGTGGTGGCATAGTTTGGGATTCTAATGTCGACGCAGAGTATAAAGAATGTTTTGATAAAGCAGCCGCCATATTGAAATTATTTGATCAGGAAAAAACAAATTGGCTATAACAGTCATCAAAGTGGGCGGTAGTATAATGAGGAGTGCTGAACTAAATGATTGGTTAAGTACAATACATTCGCTTGCAGCAATTACTAATATTATTATTGTTCCGGGTGGTGGAGAATTCGCTGATAAAGTTCGAGAAATGCAATATTCATTAGGTTTTGATGATCTGACGGCTCATCGATTAGCCATATTGGCGATGACACAGTACGGTTATTTATTAGCCAATATAAATCAAAACTTTCACATCGTAGAAGAACATGAATTGCTATCAAAAAGCTTAAACAAAGACATACCTCTTCTATGGCTACCAACAGAGTTACTTAAGGGGACATCAAAAATATCAGCAAGCTGGGATTATACTTCTGATAGTATTGCACTTTGGCTGGCCACAAAACTTTCTGCAGACAGACTGATATTAGTCAAAGCTAAAGTATTGGAACACGAAAAAATATCGGTGGAAAAATGCATTGAAAATGGCACCTTAGATACTGGATTTCAACGATATATGGATGAGTATCACGGGGAAATAAGTTTGATAAATAAGGACTATCATTGGAAACTGATAGATTTTTTTAAATAAAGCACATCATTGGATGACAAAATAAATAGTATAAATTTGATGAAGCATACGGATCAGTTATAGCACTTCGTTATATTATACAGTTGTTATAAAAGCTAAAATCAATACTTTTTACGCTTGCTAAAAAAGATATTTTAAAAAGACGTCAGTTAAAAATGCAGAGCTTCACCTACAGGATTTTTTATTGAATAAGAAGGCCTGGTGCCCGGAAGAGGCTGGAGGCACCAGGCAATAGCCAAGCATCCATCTCGGCTGGTCACGGTAAAACGAATTCGTGAAAATCATCAATCCCAATTTAATGCACCACCTGTTTGATATTCAGTAACGCGTGTTTCGAAGAAATTCTTTTCTTTTCTCATGTTTGCTTGTTCATCTAACCAAGGAAGTGTTGATTCTGCACCAGGAAAAGGTTGCTCACTCAGCCCAAGTTGATTGGCTCGTCTATTGGCAATATATTGAAATTGACCAATATGAGTCTTGGCAGAATAACCCAGTATTGGATCTTTGAGAATATAACTAGTATAAGATTTTTCAGCTTCATAAGACTCATCCCACATTTCTCGTATTGCGTTTTTATCAAGAGTTAGGTTCTCTTCTTGAATTATTTGTTTGACAACACGAATACCAAATGCAGCATGCATTACCTCATCACGCATGATGTATTGTAATTGTTCTGCAGTACCTTTCATAAGACCACGGCGTTGCAAGGCAAATATAGGACTAAAACCGTTATAAAACCAACAACCTTCAAAAACACCAGCAAAAAACATATAGGAAATAACGAAATTATGGAGCTCATCTCGATCACTCAGATCAATGTCAGAACGCAAGACTGAACTTAGACGACGATTAGCAAGAGCAATTTTCTGATGTATTTCCGGGACAACACGATAGCGATTATATATTTCACTTTGATCCAATCCAATTGTTTCTATGCAATGCTGATAAGTCCAAGTATGTAACGCTTCTTCATAAACTTGTCGTGCCTGATATATTTGTAATTCAGGAGCTGACATCTTTTCCATTACAGCCAGGCCAATATTACGCATTGCCAAAATATCAGAGGTCGTCAAATAGGATAACACATTTTCGTAGACGTGCTTTTCTTCATGGGTTAGCTTGTGGCGATAATCTGTTACATCCTGTGCCATGTTGATATCAAGTGGAGTCCAATGATTCTTATTGGCATTCAGAAAAAAATTCCACGCCCACGGATACTTGAAAGGCGCTAATTGATTGATGTCTGTCTGACCATTTATGACTCGTTTGTCCTCTGGGTTAACAGGGGCCATCTTGATTCTCGCGGGTATCTGTTCAATCTCAGCAGCAGCAGCAGAATCATTTAATACTTGCTCGACAACAGTTGGTTCTATAGTGTCGGTATTGTCTGAAGTTTTATCTAATGGGTTATTCCAATCTAACATTTATAGGTTTACCTTATTAATTGTATTATTTACATTTATTGACATGCTTCGCAGTCTGGATCGAGAATGGAACACGTTTTTGGTTCTTGCTCTGAAGTGCTTTCATTCTCAGAACTATTAATTGTGGTTTTTTCCATATGAGTTGCACCAAGTGAACGCAAGTAATATGTTGTTTTAAGTCCACGCACCCAAGCAAGCTTATAAAGATTGTCTAGTTTCTTACCGCTAGGCTCAGCCATATAAAGATTTAGTGACTGACCTTGATCTATCCATTTTTGTCGTCTTGAAGCTGATTCGACCAACCAACGTGAATCAATTTCAAAAGCAGTTGCATAGATTTCTTTTAAATCACTGGGAATTCGATCAATTTCTTGCACACTGCCGTCGAAGTATTTAAGGTCATTAACCATAACATCATCCCAAATACCACGCTCTTTCAAATCCTGTGCTAGATAAGGATTAACAATAGTAAATTCACCTGATAAATTAGATTTAACAAAAAGGTTTTGGTAAGTAGGTTCGATCGATTGACTTACACCACAGATATTTGAAATGGTAGCGGTAGGCGCAATTGCCATACAGTTTGAGTTCCGCATACCTACCTTCATAACGCGTTCGCGTAATACATTCCAATTCAAGGATTGATCAAAATTTACCTGCAGATAATCACCACGAACATCAGCAAGGCGCTGCATGGAATCTATCGGTAATATACCTTGGCTCCAAAGCGAGCCATTATAACTTGAATAAGAACCACGTTCTTCAGCTAAGTCCGTAGATGATTTTATAGCATAATAACTTACTGCTTCCATGCTAGTGTCAGCAAAATTTATCGCTTCAGGTGAGGCGTAAGATAACCGTTGTTTATACAAAGCATCTTGAAAACCCATAATACCCAAGCCTACTGGTCTGTGTCGCAGATTGGAACGTCTTGCTTTGAGTACACTATAATAATTATAGTCAATTACGTTATCCAACATACGCATTGCTGTATTGATAGTCTTTTCAAGTTTTTCTACATTGAGACCATTCTCATCGACATGCTGTGGCAGATTAATAGAGCCCAGATTACAAACTGCTATTTCATCATCTGAGGTATTAAGTGTTATTTCAGTACAAAGGTTTGATGAATGTACAACTCCTACTTGTGACTGTGGCGAACGAATATTGCAAGGATCTTTGAATGTTATCCAAGGATGTCCAGTTTCAAATAGCATAGATAAGATTTTACGCCATAGGTCTATGGCTAGGATAGTCTTGAAGTTAGTGATCAGACCAACCGTCGTTTTTTGTTCATATTCAACATAACGTGTTTCAAATTCAATTCCATATAAATCATGTAAATCAGGAGTTTCATGGGGTGAAAATAATGTCCATTGAGCTTCTTCGGCAACACGTTTCATAAATAGATCTGGTATCCAGTTAGCCGTATTCATATCGTGAGTTCGACGACGTTCATCACCTGTGTTCTTACGTAAATCAAGAAACTCTTCGATATCCATATGCCAGGTTTCAAGGTAGGCGCACATAGCTCCTTTACGTTTGCCTCCCTGATTAACAGCAACAGCGGTGTCGTTGGCTACTTTCAAGAAAGGAACAACTCCTTGTGATTTTCCATTTGTGCCTTTGATATGTGCTCCTAAAGCACGGACAGGAGTCCAATCATTACCTAAACCACCAGCAAACTTAGATAACATTGCATCATCTTTAATAGCTGAGAATATACCATCAAGATCATCTGGAACTGTCGTTAGATAACAGCTAGAAAGCTGTGGCCGACAGGTACCTGAGTTGAATAAGGTAGGGGTTGAACTCATGAAATCAAAAGATGATAAAAGCTCATAAAATTCTATAGCGCGTCCTTCTCGATCTAGTTCATTGATAGCAAGGCCCATTGCCACACGCATAAAAAATGCTTGGGGCAATTCAAAACGAAAATCATTAGAATGAATAAAATATCGGTCGTAAAGGGTCTGTAGTCCGAGGTACGTGAATTGACGGTCGCGTTCAGGTTGAATAGCATCGCCCAACCTATTCAGGTCATATTTGGTTAATTCATGATCAATGAGTTCTAATTGAGCTCCAGTATTGATGTATTTTTTAAAATACGCAGCATAACCATCACTCATTTCTTGATGCGTCGCTTTAGTTATTGTGCTCTCGATAAAAGTAAGAGCTTCTTGTCTTATTTTATCCATTAATAGACATGCCGCTACATGGGTATAATCAGGTTCTTTTTCAATCAATGTTCTGGCGCACATTATCAAGGTATTACCCACGTCAGCTTCATCCATACCATCAAATAAGTTACTAAGTGAGTCTTGGATGATTAGTTCCGCGTCAACAGCTGAGAACCCCTCACATGCCTCAGTGACAACAGAACGTATACGAGTATCATCCAGAGGAATTTTTTGACCGTCGGGTAGTTTCACATGGATTTGTACTGATGAAGCCTCTTGCTGAGATGTTAGATTTGTAGCAGCTTCAGCTGCACGTTCACGTGATCGTGCTTCACGATAAATAACATAAGCGCGCGCTATTTTTTGTTCGCCTGCACGCATCAAAGATAGCTCTACCTGATCTTGAATATCTTCAATATGAACTGTGCCACCATCTGGCATACGCCGCGTTAATGCATTGACTACTTGTTGCGTCAATGATTCTATGATGTGGTGAACACGAGTGGAGGCTGCTGCAGTGCCGCCTTCAACATTGATAAATGCTTTGGTCATAGCAACAGAAATTTTTCCAAGGTCAAACGCAGTAACTTTGCCATTACGCCGAATAACATGATATTGACTGAGTTGAGCAGTTAAAAAATCAGTCTGATGATCATCATTAGTCTCGATTATATCAGTGTTACGATTACCATCTGTAGCTCCAAAAACTGATTCTTTATTTTCAGGACCTTCTGCCTTCATTTACCCCTCCCGTTTCGCTTTTTTTTTTATTTTTTTTATGATCACTTCTCGAAACTCGTTGATGTATGTTCCGTAAGTAAATATATAACACCACAATAAAATGTGGTCAAGCACTTATTAAACCACTAGATGATGTGGAATAGCCTGTGAATTAGATATGAATTAGCTGTGTGTAAGCTGAGTAAAACTATCATTAATATCGTTGTAAAAAAAATAAACGTCATTTATTTCAATAACTTAGTCTACATTCGTGTAAAGTACTTCGTTAGAAGAAATTGTGTACTAAAACGAACTAAATTAATTGTTAAATAATTTTTACCAGCGATAATTATTATTTAGTTTCATCTTTAAATTGATTAGTAATAATTTTTTCACATAATTTTACTTTTAAACACATGGATGAATAACCAGGTCTGCTCAGCATGATAAAAGTATTAGCACTAAGATTAATGAATATGATAGAAGGTTTTTTGATTGTTTCTATGTCTGTACCAGAACTTCTTTTTGATCAGGAGAAAATCACATGTTTAACCCCACTGATTTTATATTCATAATTAATTTGACAAGAACAAAATCCTAAATGATAATCATTAACATTAAGACTTACGTATTGAGATGAATTAATCAATCAACATAATTAAAGCCGATGTTAAAACATATTAGAGTTAAAAATAACTTATGCACTATAAACTGGACGCCTAATGAAGTCTGTAAACTATTGACTGATAGAGCTATTAAGGCAGAACAACTAATACAAGAAGACAAGACTAGTACAAGGAAATTAATACGAAATTTATATTTGTTAGCCTGTCAAGCCTCGTTAAAGAATCCTTTGATTAAAAGCAAAGAGGCTGCTGTTCTTCGTACATATGCAAAAACAATTAAGGAAACGAGTGAATATTATGACAATTTATTTGATTTAGGAGATGTGGTACTTTGAATAAGGTCAATAAATTAGAAAAAGGAACAGACACTTCAATAGATTCTATTGATCATCAACAAGCTAGACTATTTTATTTAATCACACAATATAGTTTACACCCATGTGTGCACATAGCAGAAAGGGTAGTTCAACAATTAACTAACATATGTCGACACCCTAATATAGAATTATTACCTGCTCAGCATTATATCTATTGCCAATCAATCAACTATTGGCGTTCCAGACTAGTTAAAGATGAAAGTGAAGGATCAAGGCACCAATTACATTAATAATAGAGAGGAAATACATCAATAGATTCTATTGATTATGAGCAAGCTAGACTATTTTTGTTTTATCACATAACGTCGTTCACACTCATACATACACATAGCCGAGAAGGTAGTTCAGCAATCAGCTGATTTGTGCCGACACCCTAATAGTAGAATTATCAACTACTCATCACGTATCTATTGTCAATCAATCAACTATTCGTGCTTTAGACTAGTTGAGAGTGAAAGTGAAGATTTAAGGGGATATTACAGTAATTATAGTAATAATGATAATTATTACTATAATTGTTATTAAATGAATGATTGTATTGGTTTTTTAAAAAATATTGTATTTAAGTAAGTGATATAGTTTCTTCAATTATGTTTTTAAGAGTATCATTTAAATTTGATGTTTATATCAATAAAACACCAAACCTGTAGGAGGTTGTATTATGTCTGCTAACCCAAAACTAGAAACTGCATTTGGTGGTTGTCCACATGATTGTCCTGACACATGCGCTATGGTTTTTGATATAGAAGATGGAAAAGTTATCGGTGTTAGAGGTAATAAAGATCATCCGATGACCCGTGGAGGTCTCTGCGTAAAATTAAAAGATTATGAAAAACGTCATTATCATCCCGACCGACTATTATATCCTATGCGTCGCACCGGTCCGAAAGGCAGCAAACAATTTGAACGTATTACATGGAATGAAGCGTTAACAGAAATTACCGATAAATGGAAAGCTATAATAGAAGAATATGGCCCTCGTGCTATCGTACCTTATAGCTATCTTGGCCATCAGGGTCTTGTTCATGGTTTAAATGGCGGCGATGCTTTTTTCAATAAAATGGGCGCGACTGTTATGGAGCGCACATTTTGTGGTGAAGGGTCTTGTACAGCATGGCTATTAACTGTTGGACCCACAGCAGGTGTTGATCCTGAAAGTTACACCCACTCTAAATATATTGTTATTTGGGCATGCAACAGTGTGAGCACCAATCTTCATCACTGGGCAATTGTTAAAGAAGCACAACAAAAAGGTGCCAAGGTGGTAGTAATCGACTCTTACAAATCAAAAACTGCAAAATTAGCTGACTGGCATATTGCGCCGAAGCCGGGAACTGATGGTGCATTAGCGATGGCGGTAATTAACACTATTATACAAGAAGGATTGACAGATAAAGATTATGTTGCCAGCCATACAGTGGGATTTGATGCCCTAGCTGAAAGGGCAAAAGATCGTACACCGGAATGGGCGGCAGATATTACGGGCATCTCCGCAGAAGATATTCGTCAATTTGCGATTGAGCTTGCAACTTCTCAACCGGCGGCAATACGCATGGGCGTAGCATTGGAGCGAACCTATGGTGGTAGCCAAACCATACGTGCGGTTACCTGTATTCCAGCCTTAACCGGTGCGTGGAAGCACGTTGGTGGAGGCGTCACACAGTTCCCTGTCTGGGAACATCCTTACAAGTTTGATGTGATTTGTCGGCCTGATTTAATTCCAGATGGGACACCTGTTTTAAGTAATCTGCAAATTGGTCGTGCTCTAACTGGAGAGATTAAAACAGAAGTACCAATTAAGTCATTTATGTGTTGGAACTCGAATCCAGTTACCCAAGCACCGGAGACTGATAAAATTGTTAAAGGACTGATGAACGAAGATATTTTTATGGTTTCGGCTGAGCATTTTATTTCAGATACAGCAGCATATGCTGATATTGTTTTACCGGCATCAATGGGTGCAGAACTCGAAGATATTATTTTGTCATGGGGTCACTTGTATCTTACTTACAATGCCAAGAGTGTTGAGTCTCCGGGAGAAGCGATTCCAAATAACGAAATATTTAGACGTTTATCTGAGCTCATGGGGTATGACGAAGACCGTTTGAAGTGGTCGGACTCAGAGTGTCTAGAGAACTTCATTGATTGGGATGCTCCAGCATGTGATGGAATAGATTTGAACTATTTGCGTGAAAATGGCTTTGCGCGACTGAATGTAGGCACTAAAGATGATCGTTGTCCGCACAAAGAAGGTAATTTTCCAACGCCTTCAGGTAAATGTGAGTTCGAAGTAATAGGTGCGAAGAATTTTGTTGCAGGACCCTTTAGGCAGATGTATGAGGGCTTTCAGCCGGGTGAAGATTTAGATAGTTTGCCGGATTATGTACCATCTCGAGAGACACCTGAGACCAATCCTGAATTAGCCAAAAAATATCCATTGAATATTGTTTCGCCGAAGAGTCATGGTTTTTTGAATTCCTGTTATGCAAATATGGATTACAAAATTAAAGGCCAAGGTGATCAGTTTGTGATGATCAGTTCGGAAGATGCAAGCAATCGCGATATTAATGAGGGTGATGTAGTGAAAGTGTTTAATGATCGTGGCGCGTTTGAAGGTAAGGCCAAAATTACAAATGACGTTAATCCGGGTATTATTGTGGCGACCTTAGGTTACTGGCGACAATTGAATAATGGTACAGTGAACTCAATTAGCTCAGCCGAATTCGGTGACATGGGTCATTCGCCTTCCTTCTCTGATAACTTAGTTGAAGTTAAAGGTGTTTAGTTAATCATTCAATAACAAATATTAAAACTTACACTTAATCTGGTTTTATAAGGATTGCTTTTTGTTCTTCTTTAAGTTTATTGTCAGGAAACTAATAGTTTTGATGATGAGGAAGAGTGGTTTGCTATAAAGTGCTCAAAACGGGCTCGAAATGACTCACATTTGCAATATTTCGTTTATTACTTTTCATCAGTTTTTTTCTGCTCTTTTGAATTTTATAAGATATTATATGCTTGGTTCATGGCATGTTATGTACGGTTTTCACACGGCATTTAGGATGAAAACACAATTGTCGTATAAGGTACGATAATCTTTTTTGATAGTGTCTATGAAAATATAGCGTTATACACTCGTATAATCTGATAGCTGAAAATGTCATTTTGAGTTGATTTTTTATTTGATGCTATTAGTTTTCATCAGTAATTCAATCAAAACATTTAATATTAACAATATACTGTGTAAATCTGAATTTAATGCTACAAGGAAAAAATATTATAATTTAAACTAACTATTCATATTTTAGAGTATTGTTAGATGATAAAATCATTTGTCGTTGTAGCGATGTATAAATTTGTTAGGTTAAACAATTATAAAACTATGCAGCCAATACTTTTGTCATTTTGTCAGAAACGACAAATATTTGGAACGATATTATTGGCAGAAGAAGGCATAAATGGGACAGTAGCTGGATCGCGTCAAAATCTAGATGATTTATTAACTTTCTTAAAGGGAGATAGTCGGCTAAGCGCAGTTGAATATAAAGTATCCTATTCTGAAGATCTCCCGTTTCATCGAATGAAGGTGAAGTTGAAGAAAGAGATTGTCACGATGGGTCAGCCAAACATTAAGCCATCCGATAGAACAGGGCTACGAATTCAGCCAAAACAGTGGAATGAAATCATTTCTGATCCCGATGTGCTATTGATTGATGTACGTAATCAATATGAGTTTCAGATAGGCTCATTCAAAGGTGCTACTGCATCAGGAATAACAAATTTCCGTGAATTTCCAGACTTCGTGGATAATAATCTTGAGCCACAAAATACAAAAAAAATTGCTATGTTTTGTACGGGAGGCATTCGTTGCGAAAAGGCTAGTACTTATATGCTTGAACAGGGTTTTGAAGAGGTTTATCAGCTCAATGGCGGAATACTTAAATATTTGGAAGAAATTGAACGAGATGAAAGTTTTTGGGAAGGTGAATGTTTTGTTTTTGATAGACGCATATCAGTAGATTATCAGCTGGCGAAAGGAAATTTTGAACAGTGTTTTGCATGTCGTAGCCCCATCACAGCTGATGATATGAAATCGAAAGATTATGAGGAGGGTGTTTCATGTCTATACTGTATCAACAAAACCACAGCAGAGCAGCGCGCTGCTTTTAAAGAAAGACAACGTCAAGTTAGATTAGCTAAACAGAGGAATCAAAAACATGTAGGTGTGAAAATGTGACCAGAACTTTTCTTGTAAATCGATAATGCAAAAAACTCCTATTTTATATTCTTTCAGACGGTGTCCTTACGCAATACGCGCGCGTATGGCAATTTATCAGTCCAATGTAAAGTGTGAAATTAGAGAGGTTGACTTGAATGATAAGCCAGAATCAATGTTATCAATATCAAATAAGGCCACAGTGCCGGTGCTTTTGATTGAAGATGAAATAAAAATCGATGAAAGTATTGAAATTATGCGTTGGGCTTTGAATCAACATGACCCTACTAATTGGTTGACTAGAGATGATCAACTGACTAATGATTTGATTATGCAGAATGATTGTGAATTTAAATATTATTTGGATCGTTATAAATATCATGTGTGCTATCAAGAACACTCTAAGGAAGAATATCGCAGTAACACTTATAGCTTTCTAGAGAGGCTAGAGAAATGTTTGAGTGAAAATGAAGGTACCTATCTCACAACGAACCATCTCTCTTTCTCAGATGTCTGTATATTTCCGTTTATTAGACAATTTGCCAATGTTGATTTGGATTGGTTTAATTTGGCTCCCTATGAGCGACTCAAAAAATGGTATAAGGAGATAGAGCAGAGCATTCTGCTCAAGCACTGTATGCATAAGTATAAGCAATGGCTACCTGAAGATGACGTCATTTATTTTCCATCTGGTAATAGTATATGACTAATAAGGATACTCTATACAGGACTACTGAAGGACCAATAAAACCATTTCAATTTAATCAACATGTAGCTGATGTGTTCCCCGACATGATTGAGCGATCTGTTCCGGGTTATCCGTTAACGATATCAATGTTAAGTGTTATTGCTGGTCAGTATGCGCAAGAAAATTCAAATATTTATGACTTGGGTTGTTCTCTTGGAGCAGGAAGTATGGCAATACAACAAGGCTTAAAAACAAAAATGTGCAAAATAATTGGGATTGATAACTCACCGGCAATGATTAATCTGTGCAATAAAAATATTTCTCAATACACAAAAGTTAATAAGATACATTTTGAGCTTAGTGACATTCTACAAACAACAATTAAAGACGCTTCTATTGTGGTTATGAACTTTACCTTACAGTTTGTGCCTTTGGATAAGCGTTTGTCTCTGATAAATAAAATTTACGAGGGACTATTACCGAGTGGTGTTTTAATTTTATCTGAAAAGATTCTATTTGATGATGAAATAGAAAATAATACTATGCAAAAATTACATCATCATGTGAAGGAATTTAATGGGTATGAACAGCTTGAAATCGCCAATAAACGTGATGCACTTGAAAAAATATTAATTCCTGAAACTTTGAATAACCATCAAGACCGTATTAAGAAAGCGGGGTTTGAAAATTCGATTACTTGGTTGAAATGCTTGAACTTTGTTTCTTTAATAGCACAAAAATAATTTTTTATCGAAATGAATCATAAAAGTTTGTTAGAAGTTCTTGCTGATAACTCGATGCAAGACTGGGCGGTGTTATTAGCAAAACAACTAGATGTATATTTTGAGAATATTAATCATGGTGATTATTCTAAATGGCAATTAGCTCTTAATAGCCTTCCGTTACTGGAACCATGTAATATAGTTCTTAATACAGACTGTATAAAAATTGGTGATGAAAAAGATTCTACTGAAGATGTTATTTTCGCTTTAGAGCAGCAATTAAAAATATTAATGCCTTGGCGAAAAGGTCCTTTCAGCTTATTTGGGATAACAATTGATGCCGAATGGCGATCAAATTTGAAATGGTCTCGATTGGCAAAACATATTCGGCCATTAAAAGGACGTATGGTTCTAGACGTTGGTTCTGGTAATGGTTATTACGGTTGGCGTATGTTGGGTGAAGAGGCAAAGTATGTGGTTGGACTGGATCCAACCTTACTATTTTATATGCAATTTAATGCAATAAAAAAATATGTAGGTAAGGCTGATATTGACGTTTTACCTTTTGGTCTACAAAAGCTACCTGAATTCGTATTAAATTTTGATACCGTGTTTTCTATGGGGGTGATCTATCATCAACGGGATCCTCTTGCTCATCTTAAAAAGTTGAAAAGATGTTTAAAAAGTAATGGTGAATTAGTATTAGAGACCTTGATTATCGAAAGTGACAAAAATGAGGTGCTTAAGCCTAAAGGCCGTTATGCAAAGATGAATAATGTCTGGGCAATACCGAGTACTGTGGCCTTAACCGCTTGGGTAGAGCAGGCTGGTTATCAAAATGTTCGAATAGTCGATGTGATAAATACGACAACTGAAGAACAACGAAGAACTGAATGGATGCGATTTGAATCTTTATCTGACTTCTTGAATATACAAGATAATACAAAAACTGTAGAAGGTTATTCGAGACCAAGGCGAGCTATTGTTTTGGCGGAAACACCTTAAATCTTTTACGAATTAAACCTTTAGTTGGAGTCTCATGCATGATGAGTAAACAATTCATTTATCTTCTTTTTTCGGTACTCTCGACTGCTAACGTAATGGCTTTGGATTTTTTTTATTCAGAAGAACATGACTTTACTGTTGAGACATTGGTCACTGGTTTAGAAAATCCATGGTCTATTGATTTTATGCCGGATGGAAAGATATTAATAGTTGAACGATCTGGTCGTCTGCGTATTTTTGATGACAGTAAACTATCCTCACCAATAAAAGGCTTGCCAAGATTTAAGGCGAAAGGACAGGGTGGTTTACTTGATATTGCACTGGATCCAGATTTTATAAATAACCAAATACTTTATTTATCTTATTCGGGTGCCGATGGCAGTTTATTAGGGACAGAAGTTGTAAGTGCTAAATTAGTCGGCGAACAATTAACTAATTTAAAAATACTCTTTAAAGCCTTACCAAAATCGCGTGGAGGTCACCATTTTGGTTCGCGACTATTGATTACAAAAACAGGAGAACTGTTTATTACACTTGGCGATCGTGGTGACAAAGAACGTGCACAAAATACGAATGACCATGCAGGTTCATTAATACGCATTAATAAAGATGGTTCGATACCAAAAGATAATCCCTTTGTCGATAATCCAAGCATAAGAGATGAAATTTACACCTATGGAAATAGAAATATGCAAGGTATCGCCATGCACCCAGAGACTAATGATATTTGGACGATAGAGCATGGGCCTCAAGGTGGCGATGAATTGAATTTAATGAAGCCGGGCATAAATTATGGTTGGCCAGTTATTACATATGGGGTTAATTATGTTGTTGGCACAAAAATAGGCGAGGGAACAGCAAAAGCTACTATGGCACAGCCTATTCATTACTGGGTACCTTCAATAGCAACATCTAGTCTATTATTTTATACAGGCAATAAGTTTTCTAATTGGCAGTATAATGCTTTTGTTAGCTCGCTTGTCTTTGGGCAATTGGCAAGATTAAAGATAATAAATAATAAAGTAATTGATGAAGAGCGTTTATTAAATGGAGAGTTTGGTCGAATAAGAGAAGTACACCAAGGGCTAGATGGTTTTCTTTATTTTATAACTGATGATTCTGATGGTTCGCTATTCAGAATCAAACCAGTTAAATGATTTGTTGTTTGATTGATAAGCCCCTGATAGGCACCATCAACTAATATAAAGGGAAAGTATTGTTATCCTTCAATCTTCTCGACTATTTATTTCGAGTAAATGATAGCCAAACTGAGTCTTAACTGGTCCGTGAACTGCCCCTATAGCACCACTAAAGACAACTTCATCGAATTCTTTTACCATTTGACCAGGACCAAATTCACCTAAGTCACCCCCATTCTTGCCAGAAGGGCAACTTGAATTTTCTTTTGCTACTTCGGCGAAATCAGCTCCATCCTCTATTTGCTTTTTGAGTGTCCTGCATAGGTCTTCGTTGTCTACTAATATGTGCCGCGCACGCGCTTTAGCCATTTTGTTCTCCGTCAAATTATCATTCTTATTAAATTTATATTAAATATTTTAAAGTTTTAATCCTAGTCAACAACGACATGTTCTTAAATCCAGCTGTTTGAAACAGACTCAATAATTTTCGTATCTCTTTCAAGCTTTCTTGCAATGTTGTTTTAATCTGGTTCAGTATTTTTTTGCAAGTTATATTGTGCGATGCACAATGGTCTCTTAGATTAACTCTTTACTCCAGAAATAGTAAGTCAAATTTTGTGAAAGACCTAGATAATAAGGAATAATGTATGATTTTTTTAAGTAGAATTCTACAATTTTTAATATTTTAGATAAAATATGTGAATAAATAATAATGAAAATTTACTTATAAAAGCATGATTTTATTGAATATTAATAATTGTCAAGTCGCTTTTTTTTGAAGTTGATTATGTGAATGTGTATCTTCCAGTCTAAATTCGAGTAAAGTTTATAGACAATGTGAATCCCAACATATAACAACTGTATGCAATCTTAAAAATTATAAATATCTGTGATATTCACAAAAAAGGAAGTGACAATAAATAGATGATTAATGTTTCCCAAGCCATTTTTCTTTGTTTATTAAAAAGGAAAAACTGCTATGATTGTAACTACTAGAAATGCATTATTGCGATAATTAAATACATGAATAGAAGGTCTTTATTAAAAGTCGTAGGATTAGGTTTTTTAGGGCTTGGTTTTGCTCAGGAAGTTTCATCAAAAAAAATCCAGGGTTATTTTGCGGGTAAAAAAACTTATCCTGAAGATGGCCTCAAGGATTATCTACAGAAAATTCAAAACTTTAATAAGCATCACGACGACGATGTATTGCTTAATACCGAACAGTACGGCATATTTGAATCTACTGTTTTGAAGCTTCGGCGCCTACAAAAGTTGGTTGGTCATGGAAATTTTAATATATTGAATTTTACCGATGCGTTGTCTTTCGCTCGTAATTATTCCAATGTTGGTGAATTTACAAAAAAAGAACTTAAGTTTATGGAATTGACCTTTTATGAAGATGGGCAGCTATATGGTTTTTTGGGTCAAAAACCTCTAAAAGAAATAACCGATCAGGTACGAAAGAAAGATGTGATCAAAATACCGTATAGTGGGAATTATCTTTACAAAGAAAGGTCAATTGAAATATATCAAGAAATTAAAAAAGAATTGGGTGACCAGGTGATTCTGACTTCTGGGATTCGAAGTGTCATGAAACAGTTTTTGTTATTTCTAAATAAAGTTCAGAGAAGTGAGGGTAATCTATCTCTTGCCTCTCGTTCTCTTGCTCCCCCAGGCTACTCATTCCATGGTAATGGTGATTTTGATGTCGGACAAAAAGGTTATGGAAAATTGAATTTCACCGGGACATTTACTGAAACCGATGTTTATAAACGGCTTTCTGAAATGGGATATCTTCAGCTACGTTATCCAGAAGATAATAAACTAGGTGTGCGTTATGAACCTTGGCATATAAAAATTAATACTTAAGTGTGTAATTTTAAAAAAAATTGTAGTTTTGTTAAAAAATTTAAATGACAAGTGCCACTTATGAGCACTTGTCATTTAAAGTAGTATATTTCAGTAGACTTCAAAATGCATATTGCCAACCAGCTGTAATAGTCAAGTCCGTCTCCATTTGAGGACCATTTAAATTTCTATATAAAGGAATTCCTGACTCAAACGTAAGTCTGTGACTACGCATTAGTCCGCTTTGACCGGCAATATTAAATCCAAAATGCAAATTTAGAATGTCTCCACCGTGATTATTCGGATCTGCAGTTTGGACTGGACCAACAATATTTGAATCTATGCCATCAATCTTACCTTCATGAGAGTATGAAAGTCTGGTTGACATGCTTATCCATGGACGCCATTGGTAACTTACCCAGGCAGAAGAGTTTTGTTTATCTCCAAGACTATAACCATTATTGCTACCTAAACGAAAGGTCCCTAAGTATTGTGTCCCCCAACTAAAATCATTAAAGCTACCGGTATAGGTAATACCCGGTAACGCATCTAATGTGCCAGATCCAAGCTGCATTGGATATGGTAGACGCACATTTACGCGTATACTGTTTGGGGCTAGTATGTTGTCCCTTTTCTGGTTTGAGCCGCTAGGCAAACTTAAACCAGCATTTATGTGTAAATGGTGTGAACCATTATCAAATAACCGAATTAGCCCCGTGATTTTTGTATCACCAATGCCTTTACTTTTTGTGTTGAATGTACCAATTCTTTCTGAACCGGCCCCATTGAAGGTAATATGTTCCATCGATTTTTCTGCATACATAGTCATTAACATTAATGTTAACCAATCACTAGGGGCATACATTGCACCAAACATATGCATCTCCATAGACATCTCAGTTGGTACTATTCGTAAATTCGCAGGCTGTCCCGGTATTCCAAAGAAACGGTTTGTTATACTTGAAATTATTTCTTCGGGAGAGAGTTCGTTTTTTCTATTCCTGTTTCCCTCCATATCCATATACATATAGCGATATGACAACATCCACTCTCCCTTGCTGTGCATATGATCACCCATGACCCCGATTGGGGCATGGCTATCAGAACGGACGGACTTTAATCCGTCATTACTTAACACCATGCTAGCGCTGTCTTTATGGTCGTCAGCATGGACTTGTGAATTTAATAATAAAATAATAAAAGTGTGAATCAATAAGTTCCTGAGTAAAGAAATCAATTTAGTTCTCCCAGATAAAAAGTTTCATTACTACTTTGCATAGGTAGTAATAATTAGTAATTAATTATAATTCAACTTAGGAGAGGAGGTGCGCGAGGGAGGTTTAAAATAATACTGCTTTGTCGGAGGAATGATGTTTGATAAAAAATAACTTCATCTATTAATCTGACATCTCGAACATGAGAGTGAAATGAGTAAACTAATAACAATTGACTGCTTGAAGACCAAAAGCTACAGGCAGAAAATTCATGGCCTTGTGTTTCATAATCATATTCATCACGTTCTTGATGGTGCTCATGATGATGGTGTTGGTGTTGAGAAGACTCTGATATTTTTTCTATAGCATTAATACCAGCTGATCCTCCGCACATCATGATCGAAAAGAGATTACCGTTGTTTGAGTTGATATTGACCATGAAACCAGAGGCAACTAATGAACGCATCAAAAAACACAACAACAGAAAGCGGGTCATTTTTTTAGATATAATTAATTTGCGAAAAGTATGCATAGACTATGTTATGTCGTGAACTTGGTTCATTAATAATATTTAAGCATATTCTGATTATCTAGAGGCATGCATATTACAATTTTTCAATTTTTTTTCTAAAACTTATTAGTGTAAAGTCATCAGGATGACAGCATCTGTCGTGAAGCGGCATTTCCATATTTAAATTACATTGGTCGATCAATTTTCCAATAGCATCTAGCAATGGTTCTTTGCATATAAACTTGCAGATCTCTTTATTATAGATATTATCTGGTAAGGCATCACTAGAAAGTATAAGTGTGTCATTATCTGAGAGGTCAAGGACAGGACCAATATTTATATGATTATCTTCACAACCGACATAATTATATATTAAATTGCGTTCGGGATGTTTCATAGCTTGTTCTTTATCAAATGCACCACACATCAGTCCATAGCCTACTGGTGAGTGAGAGAGAGACTCGTATCTCATATCTCCATGTTTGTCGGTGAGCAATATAAGAGAATCACCTGCATGGTAGGTTCTCAATTTATTTCCAGACAGTTCAGCTATAGAAACTGTAGTGCCTGCTCTGACATTCCTGCTTGAAATTTTTTCATTAGCTTCGTCAATACCATCTAATATAGATTCACGCACAGAAGATTTAATATTGGCTACTGCTGATATTAATGATTGGATAACGATTTTTGAAGCTTCTTCGCCGTCAGACATTCCACCTATGCCATCGGCTACGACTAATATTATCGTTTCATCATCGACAGGAATAACAGCTAAGGCATCTTCATTCGGAGTGTTTTTCTTAGGCGATCTATTTGAATAATAGACTAGCTCACCATGAATCGTTGAAATATATACGGGTTCAGTATCTGTGGCTTTGAATCGTGTAATAATATCGGTGTTACTATACATTTCATACATTGTACTAAATCTTCACAAAATATTCGAATATTAATCTTGTACTTTAAACATTGATTCTGATTATATTTGCAACAATAGCATCTGACGATAATAGATAAGGTGAAATACATCCGAAGATTATTAATAGCATGAAATATAATTTTTTTTAGTCAGAATATAAATCATACATATTACTTAGAATAGAAAGGAGCACATTCTTATAATAGGTTATAACAGTTTTGCTGAGAGTTCTATATTGATACATTTTAAATTCTTAAAGTAGATTAGAATGTTCTTATGAATGCTGTTGACTCGCGTTGAGTCGTTTGTCGGGCTAAAATCTGAACAAGTTTTATATTTTGCGCATAAAATTTTAATAAATCATATTATATAGGTTTCTTAAAAAAAAGATCGCAACAGATTATATTTTGGTTTGGGGTTGTTGAGCTAAATAATCTTAAGATCCAACTGAGAACTTAATCGTCCGCTAGAAGCCTTCTTTTAGAAAATGGCACGTTAAAATAAACATTAAATGTTTCAATATTAATCATGTATATTTGAAATTCTCATACAGATTTTTTTGTTATATGGGCTTAACTTTTTAAGCGTTTATACTTCATTTTTTTTGGCAGTGTATCATTACCTTTACGAATTAAGAAGCGTTGATGATATTCAGTAAAATTACCTTCTTCAAAGGTGACTTGACCATCATCCTCAAATGCAAGTGTATGACTGGCAACACGATCCAGAAACCAACGATCATGAGATATTACCAATACACAGCCAGGGAAAGCGAGTATCGATTCTTCCAAAGCACGTAAGGTCTCAATGTCAAGATCATTGGATGGTTCATCTAGTAGTAATACATTAGCACCTTGTTTTAATGTATGCGCCAAATGTAATCGACCACGCTCCCCGCCAGATAGCTTTCCTATAATTTTTTGTTGATCTATTCCTTTAAAATTAAAACGCCCAACATAAGCACGAGAGTTTATTAAGTAATTACCAATAGTTATGTTTTCTAGTCCATCAGAAATAGCCTCCCAGACAGTTTTTTTGTCATCAAGACTTTCACGGCTTTGTTCAACGAAGGCAACTTTAACTGTATCTCCAATCTTTATTTCACCATTGTCAGGTTTCTCAGTTCCAGCAAGCATACGAAAAAAAGTAGATTTACCGGCACCATTACCACCAATAATACCAACGACAGCACCTGCTGGAATATTGAGATTTAAATTTTCATATAAAATTTTCTCATTGAATGCTTTATGAATATTGATAAGTTCAAAAACAGAATCACCTAACCGTGGGCCAGGTGGGATATAGATCTCATTAGTTTCACTTCGTTTTTGGAAGTCCTGTGAACTCATCTCACTAAACCGACTAAGTCGAGCCTTACTCTTTGCATGACGACCTTTTGGGGCAGTTCGTACCCATTCCAATTCTTTTTTTATGGCTCTTTGTTTTGCTGATTCAACTTTTTCTTCGGCCAGAAGGCGTTGATCTTTATTTTCAAGCCATTGTGAATAATTACCTTCAAAAGGAATACCTTCACCACGATCTAGTTCAAGGATCCAGCCAGCAACATTATCAAGAAAGTATCGATCATGAGTTACAGCAACTACAGTACCGCTAAAATCAGCCAAAAAGCGTTCCAACCAATAGACGGACTCAGCATCAAGGTGGTTTGTAGGCTCGTCTAATAACAACATATCGGGACGCGACAATAATAATCGACACAAAGCAACTCGACGTTTTTCACCACCAGAAAGCGTATCAATAGAGGCTGCCCAAGGTGGTAAACGTAGGGCATTTGCAGCTATGTCTAGAGTAGTTTCTAAATTTTCAGCATCCCATGCTGCAACAATACTCTCAAATTTTTCTTGTTTCTTAGCTAAGTCATCAAAATTTGCATCTGGATCTGCATAAGCAGCATAAACATTGGTTAACTCAGCTAAAGCATCGAGTGGCTCACTTAAACCTTCTTCAACATTACCGCGAACATCTTTGTCAGAATCTAGTTGCGGTTCCTGTGGAAGATAGCCAATCTTAATATCAGGCATAGGGTAAGCTTCACCAATAATATCAGTATCAAGTCCTGCCATGATTTTGAGTAAAGTTGATTTGCCAGCACCATTTAAACCTAATACACCGATTTTTGCGCCGGGGAAAAATGACAGGTAGATGTCTTTAAGTATTTGACGTTTAGGTGGGACGATCTTACCAACACCATTCATGGTATATACGTATTGAGCCATTGGATATTAATTGCCGGTCAATTAAGAGAGAATTAAAGTTAAATTATTAAGCATTATCGTTAAGCAATACTAAAATAATTAGTCGATAGGCCAATAGCATTTTTCTAGTTCACTTCGCGATTTTTGAGTGAGTGCTTTTGACTTTTTTTTATTGTAATCAAATCTAACTAAAGTAGTAAGTCCACGGGCAGCGAATTTTTCATTCTGAAATAATTCCTGGCGAATCAAAAAAGAGCTGTTTCCAATATGTTGAATTCCAGTTTTTATTATTACGACTAGGCGATAATCTAGCTGACATAAGTACTCGATCTCAATCTTTGCGAGAATTAATTGCCATTTCTTTGGATCAAGATCAGGTGTGAAGATCCTGAATATTGGTGTGCGTGCTTTTTCAAGCCACATTGGTATTACTGTATTATTTATATGACCTAAAGCATCAGTCTCATAAAAGCCGGGAGTTATGATTTTTTTGTGTATTTTGATTGACATTGACGAATCATCCTCCTTTAGAAATTTGTTTCCATTCAAATTCTTTTTCTGACTTACTATTACCACGATATTTTATTTGCAAGCCGTTTAAAAAGTTTCGCAGTACTTGATCCTTGCACTCACGGTAGTGTTTATGTCCAGATTTTCTAAAAAAAGCACTTAACTCATGCTTACTAAGATGGAATTCAGATAATTCTAGAATTGCCAAAACATTTTCTGCTTTAAGATTTAATGCGATTTTTAGCTTATTAAAAATAATATTATTTGTTAATGTTTCCTCTGAAGTTTCGAGTGAACCTTCCTTTTTACCGCGTTTTTCATTAATTAAGCCATTTAAAAAAGTTGCTAATACCTTATCATTACATTCTTGATAGGCTGGATCATCTTCTTTTTTTAGCCAATCGCTGATTTGTGCTCGTGAAACATCGCGATCTGCTTGACCAAAGATAGCGATCATCTTTGTGTCATTAAAGTCAAACACGAAGCGAATACGCCGTAGTAGATCATTGTTAGTCATTAATTATTCCTGGTCTATCTTGAGTATATCATTTATGTATTCGAATTATAAAAAAACCAGTGCTTAAAATGGTGTATTTTCATTTACCACTTTCAATTGCCTCATTTTACTAATTGAACGGATATATTTTTAGAAAGTTCACATATCAATATGATTAATGTGTCTTAAATATTCTCAAATCGATACGGTTACTTTTTTTTGCAATTACGTTTTGAGTGCTATTTTGGCTAATGCGGATATAATTATATTTGTCGAATCGAAAATATCCGTAGTTTATTGTGCTTGAGTAATCAAATAATCTATTTGAAATATAGTCGTATCTTTTTGGCATTATATTCAATAATGTCACCGGATATGATTTTTTTACGCTTTTGTGATTCTATTATGCCATTAACAGTCACTTGACCATCAGCAATAACTTTTTTTGCTTCGCCTCCGCTCGTAACCATACCTTCGAACTTAAGTATTTTATAAAGCTCAACAGGCTCTTTTATTAATTTAACATCTTTCATTTATAAGTGCTTTTTGAAAATAATCTTTTCATTGAATTATACTATTGATTATCAGCTTAAGAGGTGAGTGTGTATGAGTAGGAACAAAGTCGAGTGTTCCGATAAGATCTCCTGGCATTGATTGTGTATTAGCTTTTTTTGATATTCGAGCAATAATTTGAACCTGTTTATGATCCGATAATTTATTCGATGCTACAAGTGCCATAGAATCGTCAAGCACGACCTGCGTAGGCAAATCACTTACCTTCTTGCTCAGTATAGCTAAAGGCACTAATGAGTTATCAATATTTTTTGCATAGATATAGACATAATCATCTCTATTCACTTCACTCAACAGATCCTCAGACAAAATAATCTCAACTTGGAGAGCTACGCTCTCAATAGATGTATTCTCATTTTCAATGACTTGCTCATGTATTAAATCAATATACTCTTTTATTTTTACTTGCGATTCTGAGCCTTCATCGAACTGTTTATGAAGTTGATGCCAATTTTTTAATGCTTTTTTAATATCTCCGTGTTGCAGTGCTGCAAGACCTGATAACCAAAGGCCATCTTTATTCATTGGCTCAAGTTCCAGTGCCTCATTTATTATCTCATTTGGTTTACCTTCAAATCTTCCATTGTTTGCCATTGACATTATATCTGCATATCGAAACATAATAGCGGGAATTTTACCTTCAATACGGTAGAGGTTTTCGATTGTTCTAAGCGCATCATTATAACGTTTAAGAGTTGTATAAGAATCTGTTAAGAGTGACCAGCTTTCAACATCTTCTGGATCATCAACTAATCGTTGTTCAAGATGCAGCAGCATTTTTTTTACACTAGCTGATTTTTCTTCATCAGTCTGAGCAGTCTTTAACTCTTCCATTAAAAATATTTGTTCAACAAACTCAGGTTTAGTTTGGTATAGATATGAAATGGTAGCTGGTACAGGCAACAGTATTAGTAGAGAGACTATTGTAATTTTTTTCATATATTATTCAATTTAAAATTGAATAATATATGAAATTATATCATTGATACAACTAAGTCGATGTCACATAACACCAAGAGATAAATCTTCATATTTAATTATGATACGAACTATATCTCGAGTAGATTCTATCGAGAATGATTTGCTAAGATGACACATAGAGAGATTCAATAATTAAGGTTTGATAGTATTGATGAGAATATTTACAATAGGATTTTTTGATATTTCGATCACATCGGAAAACCCTTCGTAATCTCCAGACTGCCCTTGAGGTTGTCCATTACTAGATAGACGCGCACCTATAATTACCTTTGGAAAGCTTGAGAGTGTCATTTGAGGCATCATTGCCATACTATCATCAAGAGTCACGGTTATAGGAAGATCTTTTGCTAAGCCTCTATAAACAGCGAGGGGCATAGGGGGGCCTTTTGAAGCTCGAGCATAGATAAACATAGTCGTATTTGGAGCAACTTTAGATTGTAACTCTGGTGGCAAAGAAACCATCACCTGTATAGACTTTTTTATATCACTATCTTGATTAATAATGATTTTATCTGAGGTTGATTCTGAGGGTTCTAACTCAGAAATAAGATTTTTCAGTTGTTTAGATATCTCTGATTTTTCCCCTATATTGACAAGTAAATTACGCCAATGAGTCAAAGCACCTTCTTTGTTGTTAGCTTGTTGTTCTGCAAACCCCGCTAACCAGAGCGCACGACCATAACTTGGTCTTATTTCTAGAGCTTTTTTTAATAATTCAGTAGGTTTACCTATTAAATTATTTTGATGAAGTCGTGCTAATGCTTCAGCATAACTGACAAGAATTTCAGGATCCTCTGGTTCTAATTTGTATAGTTCAAGATAAATAGTCGCAGCATTACTATATCTTTCTATATCCATATAAATCTGTGCCAAGGCAGCTCTTGCTTCAATGTCATCCGGGCTTTTCTCAATAGTCTGTTTTATTGAGGCAATCATTTCTTCAATGTCTTTATTTTCAATAGGAGATTCACCGGTTTGTAGTCGAATATCAAAAGCAGCTTCATCGCCCAACTTCTCATATGTTAGGATAGATAATAACGGCACTAATAGCGCAACTATTAAAGCTAAGACATTATTGCCTTCATATGCTTGTTTTGTAGAAGAAGGAGAGACATTTTTTAAATCATCAAGTGCAGCGATCTCCAACTCAAGTTTATAATTATTAAATCTTTCTTGAGTGATTAGTCCATTTTCCAACTCAATTTTCAATTCTGATAACCTTGTCGCCGCAGCTTGAATATTGACAGCATCTCGTTCCACTTTAGAACGTTGTATGTTTTTAGAAAGTAGAGGAGATAATAAAATTAGTAGGGCAATCAATATGATAGCAAGAATACATAATAGAAACGTCACTTTTTTTCTTCCTCTGCTTGCAGTAATACACGTATTTTCTGCAAGTCAGCTTCGGGAATCTCTTTCTTTTGTGGATGATTTTTGAATTTGCTAAATCGTACCAAACAAAAAAATCCAACAATAAATAATATAATAGGTGCTATCCAGAGTAATAATGTTTTCGTAGCGAACCTTGGCTTGTATAAAATAAAATCACCATAGCGCTTAGTCATAAAATTAATGATTTGATTATTTGAGTTACCACTCACTACCTGTTGATATAATTCTGAACGAAGATCTTGTGCTAGTTCTGCATTTGAATCTGCCAGTGATTGATTTTGACAAACAAGACACCGGAGTTCCGATGATAACTCACGAAAACGTTGTTCTTCTTTTTCATTTTTGAACGGGAAACCTGTAATCTCGGCATTAACTGTAGTGAGAAAGAATAAACACAGGTAAAAGCAGCTGAACCTAGACATCATTATTATTCCTTAATGTATTAATCATAGGTAAGATTGTTGTTTTCCAGTCGTTCCAGCTAATGGGGCCAATATGTTTGTAACGAATAATTCCTTTTTGATCTATTAGGAAAGTTTCGGGCGTGCCGTAAGCACCCCACTCAATACCAACTTTTCCTTCTTCATCAACAGCATTTTCATGGTAAGGATCACCATAGCTTCTTAACCAGGCCACTCCTTGGCTTGGGACATCTTTATAATATAGTCCATAGATTTGCACTTCATTGCTTTGTGCTATCTTCATTAGAACAGGATGTTCATGCTTACATGACGCACACCAAGTCGCCCATATATTCAATAAGCTGATTTCACCTTTAAGTACAGTATGTTGAATCAATTCATTAGGATTACTTAGTTTTGGTAATGAAAACGCAGGTACTGTTTCTCCTATTAAGGGGGAGGGTACTAAACGTGGATTTAATCCAAGACCAAAAAAGAAAATCACCATAAGCACTGCGAATAAACCTAGCGGTAATATATATATCAATCGCTTTGGCTTTTGCGATAATCTTGATTCCTTATCAATTTGCGAGGACATTATTATCATCCAGCTTGATTTCTTCTTGCTTCAAGGAAGTTCGATAACGTTTGTCTGTTAGCGCAAGTGAACCACCTAGAACCATGACAAAACCACCTAACCATATCCATAAGATAAATGGTTTATAGTAAAGTCTAACTGACCATGCTCCGGTATTAATGTCTCGCTGTTCCCCAAGAGAAACATATAAATCTCTTAACAAATTAGAATGGATAGATGCTTCTGTCATTATATTTTTGCGAACGTTATAGATACGTTTTTCTGGATGCAAGGTCATTAATTCTTTTTCATTCTTGTATATACGAATTGTACCCATGTCTGCTTTATAGTTTGGTCCTGTTATTTTTTCAACATCGACTAACTCAAAGCGATATTCACCTAGCGTTCTATCATCGCCCTTCAGCATATGGACATCTTGTTCTTGGCTATAAACACTGGAAAGTCCTATCCCGATAACAGTAAAGGATAGCCCCATGTGAGCCAATATCATCCCGTACCAACCTCTTGGTGTTCTTTTTAAATCCTGTAGCAAATTTTTAGAATGTCGCAATCGTTTTTTCAATTGCGTAAAAAGACTATTGATAACCCAAAATGCAAGTAATAGTGCAAACCAAGCAGTGAAGCTCACTTTTCCAGGAAGAAAAAGTAATGAAACGCTTGCAAAAACAACAGCTAATATGGCTGGTGTGCGTAATTGTTTAGACAGATTGGAAATAGTATCTTCACGCCAACGCGATACTGAGCCGATACCTACTAAAATAACCACTGGTATCATCAATGGAATAAAGACAAGACTAAAGTAGGGTGAGCCGACGGATATCTTACCGCCGCCTAATGCTTCCAGCATTAAAGGATAAAGAGTGCCTAATAAAACCGTCAACATAATAATTAATAAAAGAACACTATTACTCAATAATGCCATTTCCCGAGATATCAAACTGAAAGGTGTAAGTGTTCTTAATTGCCATGCTCTAAATGCAAATAAGCTTAAAGATATACCAACGACCAATCCAAGAAAAGCTAAAATAAATACGCCTCGTGTAGGATCAGAAGCAAATGCATGTACTGATGTTATTACACCAGAACGTACCAAGAAAGTGCCCAATAAACTTAAAGAAAAGCATATTATGGCTAACAATACGGTCCAGTTACGTAGGGCGTGACGTTTTTCTGTTACAGCAAGAGAATGAATCAAAGCAGTACCTGTTAACCAAGGCATAAAAGATGCATTTTCTACGGGGTCCCAAAACCACCAACCACCCCATCCTAATTCGTAATATGCCCACCAGCTTCCCAAAGTGATGCCGCCAGTTAAACATATCCATGCGGCTAAAGCCCAAGGGCGAACCCAACGTGCCCAAGCGGTATCAAGTCTGCCTTGTATCAAGGCTGTGATAGCAAAAGCAAACGGTACTGCAAAACCAACATACCCCATATAAAGCATAGGTGGATGGATGGCCATCACGGGATCTTGTAATAAAGGATTTAAATCTGCCCCATCAAATGGTGCAGGAAAGTAGCGTAAGAAAGGATTAGATGTAAACAAACTAAATAACAGAAAACCAATACTGATAAAGCCTAATACCGAAATAACTCCTGCGGCCATATCGACAGGATAATGTTTGCTAGCTATTCCTAGGATTGCGGTCCAGCCACTGAGAATTAATAACCACAATAACAATGATCCTTCATGTGCACCCCAAACTCCCGAAATTCGATAAATTAAAGGCAATTCTGAGTTAGACGTGTTTGCTACATAGAGTACTGAGAAATCATGTACTATGAAGGAGCACGTCAAAACCCCATAGGCTGTCAATACTAAGACAAATTGTAACAAACATGCGGGCTTTGCAACGGCCATCCAATCAGTGCGACGAAGCAATAATCCCATGCCAGGAATAATGGCCTGCACTAATGCTACTGCAAGCGCCAAGATTAGTGTAAAGTGTCCTAATTCAGGAATCATTTCGTTGTTTCTTTATTATCGTAATCACCGCCGCTTACTTTGAGTGCATGTTGAACTTCAGGAGGCATATAATTCTCATCGTGTTTAGCAAGAACTTGATCAGCTATAAAAACTCCATTTTCATTCAATTTTCCTTCTGCTACTATTCCTTGCCCTTCTCGGAATAGATCCGGCAATATTCCATCATATTTAAGTTGTACTTCTTTTACTGAATCATTGAGTTTAAAAAGAACAGTTAGTTCACCATTAAGTTTTTCTACGCTGCCCAAGGTCACCATTCCGCCAATACGAAACCGTTGCTCTGGCGGTACTTCGCCAGCAACTACCTGTGAAGGAGTGAAGAATAAATTAATATTTTCACTCAATGCCATTAGCACTAAGCCGATACCTGATCCAAGACCAACTACTAGTAGGCTAACTAAAATAAAACGTTGTTTTTGTTTAGGTGTCATCTTTTTTTTCACTATAAAAGCGTTTAAGACGACATAATACATTTTTATAACGTCGGCATGAAGAAATCGAATTTATGAGTAAAACTAAAGCAACAATACCGTAGCATGACCATATGTAAGCAGCATAACCGCCCATATTTAAAAATTCAATCATGAGGAAGTCACTACTTTTTTTACCCATGCATTACGTTTTTCCTGTTCTAATAATTCAGAACGTGAATTGTTAAACAGTATAGAAACATAAAATAATGTAAAGGCGAGTGCCATACACAACAAAGGTATGAGCATACTTAATTCAATAGAAGGATTGTCAAATTTTGAGACACTTGCCGACTGATGCAAAGTATTCCACCAGTCCACTGAATAATGAATGATAGGGATGTTGATGGCACCTACCAATGCGAGAATGCCTCCCGCTTTACCTGCGACACGACGATCATCGATGGCCGAACGCAATCCGATATAACCTAAATATAAAAACAACAACAATAACTCAGATGTTAAACGAGCATCCCATACCCACCATGTCCCCCACATTGGTTTGCCCCAAATAGAACCTGTGATTAAAGCTAGGAATGTAAATGAAGCACCGATAACAGCACTTGATCGAGCTACAATATCTGATAATTTAATATTCCAGATTAAGAATATAGCGCTGTTCGTTGCTATAACTATATAAATGAACATAGACATCCATGCAGATGGAACATGGACATAAATGATTCTAAAACCATCTCCTTGCTGATAATCAGCAGGAGCAATCACTAGCCCACCGACTAAACCGACCAACATTAAGATAATTGTAGAAGTTATACTCCACGGTAAGAGTTGTCCTGCCAATTTGTAAAAATAAGCTGGCGATGCAATGCGGTGGAACCATAACCAAATTTTATTTTTTATTGACATACTCTATTTAAGTCTCCAATTTTTATTAATGACACTAACTATCTGTAGCTGCATGATACTCTCAGAGCAAAATTAATCACAAACGGACTAAGTGTGGTTGCTAGTACTAATAATGCCGCTAGCCATAATAATTGACCATTATAAGGTAAATCATTAGCTGCTGAGATAACCGCGTTGCTACCAAAGATTAATACAGGAACATATAGAGGTAATACGAGTAATGATAATAAGGCTCCAGCTTGTTTTAGACCTATGGTCAAGGCAACGCCAATAGCACCAATCATATTCAAGTACGGTACGCCCATCAATAAAGAAATAAAGAGAACGCAAATAACATGTGTTTCAAGGTATAAAAGCAATCCTAATAATGGTGAAATCAGGACTAATGGTAAGCCAGTTACACACCACTGCGCGAGAATTTTTGCTAAAAATAATAATGAACCCGGAAATGGACTCAATAATATTTGTTCCATTGAACCATCGCTAAAATCGGAACGAAATAAATTTTGTAAAGATAATAAAATTGATAACAGAGCTGCTACCCAGATTATTCCTGGACCAATGTTTTTCAGGACAGCAGGGTCAGGACTGATAGCTAATGGAAATAAACTAACAATTACTACAAAGAAGATTACTGGTAGCATGATCTCTGCACGTTGTCGAAATGCAATTCGGAGATCACGAAACAGCATAATCATGAATGCATTACTATAGTTCATCGAATTAAGAGCCTAGATGAAAATATTTGGTGCTTATCTGTTCTAACTCAATATGTTGATGACTCGTCAACACTAATAACCCACCATTATTGAGATGATTTTTAAAGCTTGTTTCTAACGTTGCAATCATTTCTACATCTAAACCAGTGAAGGGTTCATCAAGGATCCAAAGTCTTGATGGTTCCATCAGCAATCGGGTAAATGCAATGCGACGTTGTTGCCCATAAGATAGATGCCTGCCTGGACTATGTTCATAACCACTCAACCCAGCCCATTCTATGGCAGATTGGCAGTTTTCTTTTTTTGGCAAACCGCAAATGTTAGAAAAAAAGTTGATATTCTCTAAAGTACTCAATTCAGCTTTGACCCCCGTATTATGCCCTATATAAGTGAGTTGTTGATTGAATTCAATACGTTCCTCATCTATTCTCTGGTTATTCCAAAGCGTCTGCCCTTCATCCGGTTGCATCAAGCCTGAGAGTATACGCAATAAAGTTGTTTTCCCGCTGCCATTACTACCTTTAATAAATAACATTGCACCTGATGTGACAGAAAAAAAAACTTTGTTAATAATTAATTTATCATTGATCTCATAACTGATGTTTTCAGCTCTCAGTTCACATTTCTCATTGAAAATAAAAGTAGTCATTAAGCGTATATTTTTTATATATGTGTGAAAACTGAACTAGAAAAAACAACTAGAATACAGTACCAGTTAGTAAGATCAATATGATAACGAAAATAATCTAGATGATGACTTTATGCTTATTGATAAGATTTATTTTAATTAAAACTTGCATAGATCAGTAGCCATGTCATATTTGAATTTACTTTTGAATAAAGTGACTCGACACCCCAATTAAGTTTATTTTATTTAAATATCTTGTTCAGGACAAATCTTGACTAAATACGAATTTAAATGCTCAGAATAAACTCTTGATTTCAGCACGTATAATCAAAAAAATCTGATTATATGTTCTGAGTATTTCCATTGTATTAATAATACGCTTAGGATGTATCAAACCGTCTAATACTAGCTTATCTTATAAAATATGAATTCTTTTAGTATTCTCAGTCTAGCTCTTATATTGTCGTTTTTATTGGGGTGCGGACCCACGGCTCTATTTAGCCATGTTGGTCAAACTATCAATAATGCAGTGTACAATTCGGCTGAAAAAGATTTAAATAACTCACAAAAAAGTCGTGATGCTAAAGCTCATGAAGTGGCTATTACTAATATGCATCTTGGTGTTGAGTACATGCAACAGGGTGCTTATGAAAACGCATTAATAAAGTTAGAACGTTCACTTTTAGCGAACTCAGATTACGCTCCTACATATAATGTTTTGGGCTTACTTTATCAGCGATTAGAGGACCCGATTGAATCAGAGAGAAACTATAAAAAATCTCTATCTCTAGATGCTACTAATTCATCAGCACATAATAACTATGGTTTACTGCTATGTAGTAATGGTCGATTTGATGAAGCTGAAGTACAGTTTTTAAATGCTGCAAACAATCCATTATATGATTCGCCTGAAATAGCATTGACTAATGCTGGCTCATGTCTTTTTTTGAACAAACCAGAAATAGGGGAAAGTTACTTTAAGAAAGCTTTAAAAAGCAACCCTCGTTTTTCACATGCATTAATTAAGATGGCTAATATTTCTTATAATAAAAATGAATATAAATTAGCATATCAATATTTTAAACGATATCAGGAAAATGCAAAACATACCGCGAAGAGTTTATGGATAGGTATTCGAATTTTTAAAGAGCTTGATTTAAGAGATGACATGTCGAGTTATGCTTTATTATTAAGAAATCAATATCCAAACACACCTGAAGCCAAAAAATTAAATGAATTACAATTTTAAATTATTGTTTAATACAACAAGATGAAAAAAAATATTTTGTTATTATTGATTGTAGTTATGCCTGGTTGTGGACAATCAAGTCTTGACATGGCGATTGAAGCATTAAATGCGCATGAATATAATACCGCACTAAAACTTTTTGTCGCTCTTGCTGAAAAGGGCAATAGTATTGCTCAAAATCACGTTGCATTCATTTACGATAAGGGACTCGGTGTTGAACAGGATTATGTTCAAGCTGTAGGTTGGTATAAGAAAGCTGCAAAAAGCGGTATAGCAGAATCTCAAATGAGGTTAGCTCAGTTATATATTCTTGGTCTTGGCGTAAAGCGTGATTATTGGCTAGCTCTAAAGTGGTCCAGAAATGCTGCTGTTCAAGGAAATGCTGAAGCTGAAGCTAATTTGGGTTATATGTTTCATGTTGGACTTGGGGTAAAAAAAAATTACGCAGAAGCAGCTAAATGGTATCGCAAGTCAGCAATAAAAGGAACTCCAAGTGCTCAGCATGATTTGGGTGTTATGTATGAGAATGGTCTTGGGCTAAAACAAGATTACAGTCTAGCAATAAAATGGTATCGAAAAGCTATAGAACAAGGTGTTATAAATTCTCAAAAGAATCTGCTTAACATGTACCAAAAGAATTTGGGTACTCCACGAAACAATGAAGATGCTGTCGCATGGTTCCTGGATGCAGCACAGAAAAAACATATCATATCTCAATATCATTTGGGTGAGTTGTATTACGCTGGCGTTAAAGTAAAGCAAGATCTTATTCATGCCTATGCCTGGATAGGTATAGTCGCTGCTGGAGGATATAAACCAGCTGAAAAGTTACGTGACGAAATTGAATCACAGATGAATATTGATCAACGGAAAAAAGGACATATTCTTGCGAAAGAATTGTGGGGAGCACATGGAGTAGTTCAAAGTATCAAGGCAAACATACGGAAGTAACAGTTCTGAAATACTTATAAATATTTGCGATGAGACGTTCGTATATTATGTTCACTTACCATAGCTTGTTACAATGTCATATCTAACAAATAGAATCCTCAGCCGTAAGAAAAAACTATAGTCCTCACGGAGGGAAGGCATGTTATATTCTTGAATTATACTTCATCAAATAATACTTCAAATTTTGACTTTTTAGTCAAAATGATTTTTAAAACAAATCATTGATAGAAAGGTAACGTTCTCCAGAATCATAACCAAATATTAATACACGACTACCTGCAAAGATGTCTTTACCTTTTTCATTCACTGCGGCTAATGTAGCACCAGTAGAAATTCCAACAAAAATGCCTTCTTCTTTTGTGCAACGACGCGCCATATCAAAAGAATCTTCTTCAGATACTTGAACCGTTTCATCAATAATCTCCATGTTTAATACTTCTGGTATAAAGCCTGCACCTATACCTTGAATACGATGCAAGCCTTTTTCACCGCCACTAATAACAGGTGATTTTTTTGGTTCTACAGCAAAAACTTTTAAATCAGGAAACTTTGCTTTTAATATCTCTGCACAACCAGTGATATGACCTCCCGTGCCAACACCTGTAATCATATAATCAATTCCATCGGGAAAATCAGCCAGAATTTCAAGAGCAGTTGTTTCTTTATGAACTTTCACATTTGCTATATTTTTGAATTGTTGAGGCATCCACCCATTTGGTTCATTAGCAAGCAACTCTTTTGCTTTAGCAATAGTCCCACCCATTCCTAATTCCTTTGGTGTTAGTACTAATTGTGCACCGAGTGCTTGCATATATTTACGTCTTTCAATTGACATAGATTCTGGCATTGTCAGTATTAGGCGATAGCCTTTTACTGCTGCAACGAGTGCTAATCCTATTCCTGTATTACCAGAAGTTGGTTCGATAATGACGGTATCTTTATTTATTAAATTCTTTTTTTCAGCTTCCTCAATCATTGCATTTGCAATACGATCTTTGATACTGCCACATGGATTAAAACTCTCAACTTTCATCCAAACTTCGATATCCTTTCGAAATAGCTTATTAATCGAAATATGAGGAGTATTACCAATAGTTTGTAGAATGTTGTTGTATTTCATTTTTATTTCCTGGATTGACAAAATGTCAGTCATAATTGAGATGTTTTATTATAACGTTTGAAAAACAAGGAATGAATCAGTTTTAAGCGTTCATATTAATGAATATTACATACGAAAATTTTTTTACCACAAGGGCTGACCTGTAAGCGACTGAATAAATTAAAAAAATAGATAATTTTGTTTGGCACTAAACCGATGGATATTTATTATAGCGACCGTATGAATAGACTCAATAATTTTATTGATAGACTATTAGTTGGGGCAGCATTCACAAGGAGTATTTCTGGAAGATCAACCATGGTTAGCAATAAAGGCATTAACTATGAGGGTTATATTTGTACCACGTAGGCAGTGATTATATAAAAGATGTCGATGTTGATATCGATTAGGATGGAGAAGGCTGGCCTTATTTGATGGAGCTCATTTTACATTATTTATATATTAAGTTAGGCTCGAAACTCTTAGCGATTGACATGTATTAAAAATAAGAAACTGACAACTAGTTTTTTAGTTAGAACATATATTAGCACGCGAGTTCTCTGATTTATAAACTTTTTTGCATTCTAACGTGAGGAATCCCAGCTTCATCAAATGGAATTCCTTCTCTTAGAAATTCAAATTTTTCATAAAAGCTTATAGCACCAACCTGAGCATGTAAATTTACAGTTTTCATTTTCATAGAATGGGCAATTGTTAAAATGTTTTTTAGCATTGCACTGCCAACACCACAGCAGCGAAAAGATTTAATGACGGCCATACGACCAATTCTTCCGTTACGTAATAAACGTGCAGTAGCGATATAGGAATCGTCTTTTTTGACTAATAAGTGTATGCAATCAATATCGAGACCATCCCATTCCAAGTCTGCAGCAACACTTTGTTCTTCAATGAACACCTGAGTACGAATAGATCTTAAGTGTGACTCCATGTTTGCCCATGAAACTTGCAGTATTTCAAACTGTTTCATCTAAGTAAAAAAATCCGTTTTTATATAATTTATAGAGTAGTAGCATCATTTCATCTTTTCTATCAAAACTCATTAACACAAGGCACTCAAGCTGGTGTTTGCTACATAAATATTGGATCAAACGTAATTGTGTCTTAGGTAAAGAGTATTCGCTACCTGCAAAGAATAATTTAATAGTTTCGTCATCTTTGACATAAGAAATTCGAACATTTCCGTGACGGTATATTTGTTTGTTCTGATTTAAATATTTGTGGAATTCTACTTCATCGAGTATTCCTTGTTCTTGTTCATAATCGTTATGACTGTTTGTGATAAAACGACCAAACCAACTAGTGAACTCTTTTTTATCTGCGCAAACTGTAAGAATCAACTCACGAAGTGATTCGATATGGTCTTTTTTAATTTCGCCAGGCGATTCTTGTAATTTTAATCCTGGATCAGCATAAAACTTATCTTCTTTCACATCGTTAAAATTAACAGTAAAAGCGCTCAACAACTCTTTTTGTGATGGCGCTCGAAAGCCGATAGAGTAGGTCAAGCAATCGTCCAGTGCTATCCCATGATGAGCCACGCCAGGTGGAAGGTAGAGCATATCACCGGGTTTTAAAACCCAGTCTTTCACTCCATCAAAATTATTCAGTATTTTCAAACTTAAGTCATCAGCGAATTCATCTTCTGTATAAGAATTTTCGTTAATATACCAATGACGATGTCCTTTCGCTTGTAATAAAAAAACATCATAATTATCAAAATGAGGACCAACACTACCATGCATGGGAGCATAGCTAACCATGACATCATCTATTCGCCAGTTAGGTATGAAATTAAATTCATCAAGAAGATAGCTGAGTTTGGGAATATGATGGTTGACTGCTTGTACTAATAAGGACCAATGAGATTTTGGTAAAGAAGTAAAATCATTTTCTTTAAACGGTCCATATTCTACCCGCCATGTATTATTTGATTCATCTCTTTTAATTAATCTGGAATCAATGCCCTCTTCACAAGCTAAACCTGCAAGTTCTTCTGGACTGATAGGACTCTTATAATTAGGAAATGCTTGCCTAACTAGATAAGGCTTCTTCTGCCAATATTGTCCTAGGAACTCAGGTTGAGTTAAATTGCCTAATATTTGCATGGAGTGATTATGTTTTTAATTTTGAAAAGGTAAAACATATACTGGAAAAACAATATTTATAATAATGAGATATTTAATCATAAGTAAAAGCAAACTAACAATAAACAATGAAATTTATGATGCAATATTTGGTGCTTTAAAGCATTTTCTTGAGACGATGGCTAAAGTGTGATTTAACACTCCACTACATTTGTAAATTAGAAAAATCGCATTTAAAAATTTGAACAACTACTCAAATTGCAGTGATTTACTTATACAAATAGATGTGCTGATTGTTTTTAGAAACAATTTGTCCAAATAATCAAGATAAAATGATTATTTGAATTTCCTTGATTTTTTTAGGTCAGGATTAACGCTATCTAATTCATCCTGAACTTGTTCGCGGCTACAGTGATAGATAATCTCTCGTCCTAATATACTTCCAACATAAGCTTGCTTGTTTTTAGTCGGGATAAGGAGACATTTCATGCTATGTATCCCTTCACCAATAACCACAGTAATTTCATTAGCTCGCTTATCAAACACGAGCACATTCATCGTTTGGCCACTTTCTGTGTTGAATACTGAAATCGTTTCATTCTGCATATACCACTAGTATATCGGCATATCGAACAAAATACGATTCTATAGCAGTTACTTTCTCGATAATTAAAAAAATACCGCAAATATATTATAAGACAAATCATACAAGGTGTTTAATAAAACAGTCAATACACTATGTATATGGTTATAAGATAATGCTTATCTTGGAATTATTTTATGTGAATTACTTTGCAACTAGAGACACAGAAAGAAGTATTTGACTCTAGTATTTTGATTAATTAGTATCTTCAAGATCATAACCTAGATTAGGCGCTAACCATCTTTGCATCTGATGTACTTCCATTTTTTTGCGTTTAGCATAGTCATGGACCTGATCTTTATTTATCTTTCCTAAACCAAAGTATCTCGAGCTAGGATGAGAAAAGTACCAGCCAGAAACTGAAGCTGTTGGATACATAGCGAATGATTCTGTTATCTCTATTCCAATTTTTTCTTTAACCTTTAGCAAATCCCACAACAATCTTTTTTCAGTATGATCCGGACAAGCAGGATAACCCGGGGCAGGGCGGATGCCTCGATAGGATTCGCTGATCAAGTCTTCATTGCTAAGCACTTCATCAGAAGCATAACTCCAAAATTCCTTCCTAATACGTTGATGCAAACGTTCTGCGAAGGCTTCAGCGAAACGATCGGCAAGAGCCTTTAACATGATGGCACTGTAGTCATCATGATCTTCTTCGAAAGCTTTGATTCTCTCTTCCATACCAAATCCACAAGAAACGGCGAACGCACCTAAGTAATCTTGAATTCCGACTTCCTTTGGAGCGATGAAATCTGCAAGTGCATAGTTGGGTTGACCAGGTGGTTTTTGTGTTTGTTGCCGCAAAGAATGGATAGTCGTTAATAGGTCTCCTCCGACATCATCAATATATACATCAATATCATCATGTCCTATTGAATTTGCTGGAAAAAGACCAAAAATTCCTTTTGCTGAAAACCATTTCTCATTGACGATCTTTTTAAGCATTTCTTTCGCATCATTAAATAACCGAGTTGCTTCTTCACCTACGACCTCATCACTTAATATTTTTGGATATTTTCCTGCTAATTCCCATGCAATAAAAAACGGCGTCCAATCGATACATTCGGCCAACTCATCTAATGAATAATCTTCAAAGACGGTAACCCCGAGTTCTTTGGGTTTGATTGGAATATGACTAGCCCAGTCGATAGACATACGATTTTTCCGAGCATCTTCAATACTTAACCACTTAATCTTCTGTTGTTTACCCGCATGACGTATACGAACAGTATCATATTCTGTACTAATCTTTTTAATGAAATCTGCTTTCATGTCGGCACTGATTAATTTGGTCGAAACTCCTACAGCACGCGATGCATCTTTCACATGTACCACAGGATGGTCGTACCCTAAATCAATTTTTACTGCAGTATGTGCGCGCGATGTAGTAGCTCCTCCTATCATTAATGGCAAGTTAAATTCTTGTCGTTGCATTTCTTTAGCAACGTGCACCATTTCATCTAGCGATGGTGTGATTAATCCACTCAACCCAATAATATCTGCATTATGTTTTTTTGCAGCATCTAATATCTTTTGTGCTGAGACCATGACACCAAGATCGAATACTTCAAAGTTGTTACATTGTAAGACAACACCAACGATATTTTTACCAATATCATGAACATCACCTTTAACAGTCGCCATAATAATCTTACCGTTACTTTGTACTTTACCATCGCCTTTTTCTGCTTCTATGTATGGTATCAAATAGGCAACTGCTTTTTTCATAACACGCGCGCTCTTGACTACTTGAGGCAAGAACATTTTTCCTGCACCAAATAAATCGCCAACAATATTCATACCATCCATCAATGGGCCTTCAATAACATGTATTGGTTTTTTTGCTTCTTGTCGTGCTTCTTCAGTATCTTCAACAACATAATCAGCAATACCTTTAACTAATGCGTGAGCGAGTCGCTCTCTGACAGTCTCCTTGCGCCATTCAAGATCAACTTTTTTTTCTTTTACAGCACCACCTTCAACTGTTTCAGAAAATTCAACTAACCGATCAGTCGCATCATTTTTTCGGTTTAATAAAACGTCTTCTACATATATCAATAAGTCTTCTGGGATTTCATTATAAATACCGAGTTGTCCGGCATTAACAATCGCCATATCCATGCCAGATTGAATGGCATGATAGAGGAAAGAAGCATGCATTGCCTCACGTACTGGGTTATTGCCTCTGAATGAAAATGAAACATTACTTAGTCCGCCACTTACTAGAGCATGCGGTAAGTGTTTTTTAATTAGTCGTGTTGCTTCAAAGAAAGATACAGCATAATTATTATGTTCTTCCATGCCTGTCGCGACAGTTAAAATATTTGGATCAAAAATAATGTCTTCTGGAGAAAAGCCAACTTTGTCGACCAATATGTCATATGAACGTTTGCAAAGCTCAAAACGTCTTTCTGTTGTGTCAGCCTGACCTGTTTCATCAAATGCCATGACAACGACAGCGGCACCGTAACGTCTAATAAGTCTCGCGTGTTGAATGAATTTTTCTTCGCCTTCTTTTAAACTAATTGAATTAACAACACATTTACCCTGAACACAACGTAGCCCCGATTCTATAACAGACCACTTAGAGGAATCGATCATAATAGGAACCCGACAGATATCTGGTTCAGACGCGATTAATTTAAGAAATTCAGCCATTAATAGCTCAGAATCGAGCATGCCTTCATCCATACAGATATCAATAATCTGCGCCCCGTTTTCGACTTGCTGGCGTGCTACTTCGAGCGCTGTATCAAGATCCTCGTCTTCCTTAATCAATTTAAGAAACCTAGGTGAGCCAGCAACATTGGTACGTTCACCGACATTTACAAAATTCACATCTGGAGAGATATTGAAAGGCTCCAAACCACTCAGTCTCTGATATATAGGTAATGTAGGTAAGTGTCTTGGATTAACATCACCTATCGCATTAGCCATTGCCTTAATGTGGTCAGGAGACGTGCCGCAGCAACCACCAACTATATTTAATAATCCTGACTTAGCCCATTCCTTAATATGATCTGCCATGGGCTCGGCATCTAGATCATATTCACCGAATTCATTGGGTAAACCTGCATTAGGATGAGCGCTTATGTAGCACTGAGAAAAACTAGAAAGTTCTTCAATATATTGACGTAAGTCACTGGGACCTAATGCACAATTTAAACCTACAGTCAGTGGATTAGAATGCCTTACTGAGTTCCAAAAGGCCTCAGTCGTTTGACCTGTTAAAGTACGTCCTGAGGCATCTGTGATAGTCCCAGAGATCATAACTGGTCGATTAATATTTTGTTCCTCGTAAAATTGGTCGATTGCAAATAATGCTGCTTTGGCATTTAGAGTATCAAAGACAGTTTCAACTAAAATCAGATCCGAACCACCATCAATCAGTCCACGTAATGCCTCGGTATAAGATTCGACCAGCTCTTCATAAGTGATGTTTCTATAACCAGGATTGTTTACATCGGGTGAAATTGAAGCAGTGCGATTTGTTGGTCCAAGGACACCTGCGACAAACTTCAACGCACCTGTTTTCGTTTCGAATTCATCAGCAACAGAACGAGCCAGTGCAGCACTTTCTTTATTAAGCTCATAAACTATATCTTCCATCTGGTAATCCGCCATAGCTACTGATGTCGAATTAAAGGTATTTGTTTCGACAATATCCGCGCCAGCATCAAAGTAGGCAGCATGAATTGCTTTTATAATATCGGGGCGAGTCAGTGATAGGAGGTCATTATTTCCCTTTACATCACAGGGGTGTTCACTAAATCTCTGAGCACGATAATCTTCTTCTTCTAAGTTGTAAGACTGAATCATCGTTCCCATAGCTCCATCCAAAATTAGGATGCGTTCTGCCATGAGTTGCTTAATTTGTTCTGTCTTATCCGTCATTTCGCTTATTTTCTTCTCTGTAATTAAAACGATTGACGGATTAATGGTGTGCCATCATCTCGCTTAGGTTCAACATTAAGCGAGCGCGGTTTTTTCTAAGACCGTCCTGAGCCTGGCAACAGCAAAATCTGTCGTCGCAGCGCTCCTCAGAACGTATTTTAAGGTTGCAGATTATAGACTAAGGTAATTATTATTCCAAGAATTGCAGCTTGGTTGTGCTAATTATTTACTCTACGATATTGTGCGTAGCTTTTGGTCGGATGAAAAACCAAGCTATGTAACCAGTAGGCCAAGCCAATAAAGCCCAAGTCATGCCTTTTGTGAGTGCCAGTGCGGCTGCGATAACCAAGACTAGTGGCAATATTGCCCCCTTTATGCCCATATCACGTGTAGCCGAATCACCATATATCCAAAGTATGCTGCATACGTAGACAGAGCAAAGGATAATAAAAATAAATACTTCTGTTGCATTGCTGAATGAAAAAGACACTTTATATCTCCTAATCTTTCATATGATGTTTAGAGTTGACTGGTCGCATAGTAGCATTAGCTATCAATGCGACAAATAAGATGACCGCCATTAGGTACATCGTTGTATTGTAGAGACTTGATGTTGGATCGACTGTTCCAGCCGGAGCTATTTCCATCAATTTACTTATCGTCACTGTTTTAGCAGTGACTAATTGGTCTAATTGTTCAACACCAGCACCGAATTTAGCCTGAAAATCAGAGGGACTTATCTTGGTAATGAGGTCATTTATAGCATTCATCACTGATATCTCGCGAAGTGAGGTAATAGCTAGAGGACCAAAAACACCGGCGCTTGCCCAAGCAGTGAGAAGTCGGCCATGAATACCACCAACAAACTTGGTACCGAAGATATCTGCTAAATAAGCAGGAATCGTTGCAAAACCACCACCATACATGGTGAAGATAATCATCGTTGCGGCGTAGAAATAAACCAACCAGACAACAGAAGGGTTCACACTGACCTGTTGCGCGGTATAAGGAATTGAACAATATAAAATAATGCCAAGTGTAAAGAAGACCCAATAGGTATTACGACGACCAAGATAATCTGACGCGCTGGCCCAGATAAATCGTCCTACCATATTGAAAGCACTGATCATCAATACATATGTAGATGCAAAACCAAAATCAACAATGTTGGGTAGGGTAGAGCCAAAGATTTCATTCATCATAGTCTTTGCGACTGCCAATACTCCAATTCCTGCAGTCACATTGAAACAGAGCACAACCCAGAGTTGATAGAATTGAGGTGTTTTTAGTGCCTCATCAATATGAACGCTATGTTGGCTGATCATTTCATGTTGAGTATCTTCTGTTGGTGGTTCCCATTCTTTCGGTTTCCAGCCTTTACTAGGCACGCGATAACCAAATGCCGCACACAACATAATGACAAAATAGATAGCACCTAAGGTGAAGAATGCTTCTGCAACACCGACTGTACCAGTTCCAACGACATAAACTCCGGCATCTCCAGGTACAAGCATATTGGCAATATCATTTGTTCCAACGATAACAACTTCTTGAAGGTTGCCGGCTATTTCAGCCAAGCGACGTCCTGATTCATCCGTTGTTAAAGAGACACTTTCAACTGTTCCTAGATAATCAGGTGCTTTATAAAATATCTTAATAAACGGTTCGATCATGAACTTTGCAATCATCGCACCACCACCAAACCCCATAATAGCAATGCCCGTTGCCATACCACGTCTATCAGGAAACCAGCGTATCAATGTACTGACTGGTGAGACATAACCGAGACCTAATCCACAACCACCAACTACGCCATAGCCGAGATAAAGTAACCAAAGATGTCCCGTCATTATGCCGATACCACCGATCACAAAGCCGCCACCCCAACAACAAGCGGCAACAGTCCCGACCATACGCGGACCAACTTTTTCTAGCCATTTGCCTGCAACTGCCGCGGATAGACCAAGAAAAACAATCGCGACAGTAAATACCCAAACAACACTTTTTAGTGTCCAATCGTCAGCTGAACTTGTGACAACCCCGAGACGTTTAATAAGAGACGGATTAAATAGACTCCATGCATATACTGAACCGATACAAAGATGGATTCCTAAAGCAGCAGGGGCTATTAACCAACGGTTAAAGCCTTCTTTGGCAACGATGTGTTGTTTAGACAAAATATCAAGCATATAGTAATAACTCCCCGTCAGGATTCATATTCTTTCTCAATTAAGTACATTATTCTTCAACACGAATTAGCAGACTCTATTTTTAGTTCATTTTGTGCCGTGTTTTTTGAAACATTGCAAAATTTGATTTGACTATTACAGGATAGTCAGTATCGTGCGCGATTGAAAGTGTTAGGTATCAACTGTGTAAAAACAGTTGAATTAAATGGGAAGTCGGTGCGTATTTTTACTATTCCGACGCTGCCCCCGCAACGGTAAATGAGTCAAAGTTTATTCACAAAGCCACTGTATTGTAAGTATAAAACGATATGGGAAGGCGAATAAACAATGCAGTGCATACTCTTGAGCCCGGAGACCAGCCCAACACTTACTAAACCACACTGCGGGCGGCTGTGAAGGCTTATATTACTGATGTAGAGCTCTCTGCATTTACAATATCGCCTATCAGTCACTCCCAGTCCATATAATATAATGTTGCGGCGAGCACCTTGGAAGATTTATCTATAATGTTACATTTCAGTTCGTTTTTTATTCTTATTTTGGTATTTTCGTCAATTTCTCTATACAGTCATGCTGAAGAATCTGAAACAATGATTGTTAGCGCTACTCGATGGGAAACGCAAGGTATACCTACGGCAAGTAGTATTTCCATAATTGGTTCTGAAGAAATAAAAAATAGTGGCGCAAGGACTGTCGTTGAGGTTTTACGTGGTCGAGGTGGATTACAGATTAGTGATCAAAATGGTGACGGTAGTCGCGCGACTATCAGTATGCGTGGTTTTGGTTCTAATGCACAATCAAATAGTCTCATACTTGTTGATGGTCGACGTCTAAATAACACCGATTTAGCTGCACCAGCATTAAGTACGATTTCACTCAAAGATGTTGAACGTATTGAAATTGTTCAAGGTAGCTCTGCAGTGCTTTTTGGAGATCAAGCAGTTGGCGGTGTCGTCAATGTTATCACACGAAAGCCTGAAGAATTGCGAATAGAACTTAACGAAGGTATAGGAAGCTACGCGACACAGACTCAAACAGCAAGCGTTGAGAATGCGTTTTCTAATGGCTTTTCATTTCGAGGTTCTTACCAGCGTTTAGAAGGGGATAATTATCGCAACAATAATGAAAAACTATACCGAAATGGACTTGGTTCTATTGCTTACGATTGGATCGCAGGCCGCTTATTTTTTGAGCATCAAGACATCAGTGAGAATATAAATTTACCAGGTGCTTTATTTGCGGATCAAATTAGAAGAAACAGAAAACAAACTCGTTTTCCAACTGATTTTAATGATACGGATACCGGGATAACGCGTGTTGGAATTCTTTATGATATCAACAAAAGTTGGCAGGTAGCCGCTGAATTTACTAATCGACGTTCTAATATTGATGGAATAATTAGCGGAGGCGTATTTGCTCAAGATAGACATAATAGGAGTTTTAACCCTAGAGTTAGAGGACTAATTCCTTTCAATAGCTCACATTTAGACATTATCTTAGGTTTTGACCTAGAGGATATTGACTATGAACTTACTTCAGCTTTTGGTATCACTGATTCTCAAGAATTTGTTCGTAGTATTTATTTTCAATCAGTTGTTCCTCTATCAAAAGAATTTAGTTTCACAACTGGATTAAGGCATGCATGGCATAAAGAAAATATTCTCATTGCTTTTGGGTTTCCTGACGGCGCAACATTTAGAGATGAACAGTTTATTCCTACCATTGGACTATCTTTTCAACCAAATAAAAATTTACGATTTAATGTTAAGTATGAACAAAATTATCGTTTCCCATTAATAGATGAAAGCACCAATGTGCCTACAGTGGTTGTTGGTCTAAACACACAGACGGGTGACTCATATGAAGCTAGTCTTGATTGGCGGACCTCTAAGCATACGAGTAAGATAGTCTTTTATCATTTAGCTTTAGAGAATGAAATTGATTTTGATCCAACTGCCGGAGCTTTTGGCGGAGGAGCAAATACCAATCTTGAACCTACTAAGCGAAACGGTTTAATTTTTGAAGCTTCTGCGTCGATTTTTGATTCTGTTAATCTACGAGGACAATATAGTTATGTTGATGCGACTTTCGATAAAGGTTTAAATGCAGGAAATTTAATCCCCTTCGTTGCTAAACATCGTGCAAGTCTGAGACTGGACTATGAGATATTCAACAAGTTTAATTTCTTTACTGAAATCCTAGCAATTGATGAGCGAATTGCTTCTGGAGATTACGAAAATAGTGCGGCATCTCTTGCAGGTTATACAGTAGTAAATTTATCAGTAAATCATGATTACAGAGGAATTAATTTATCAGCCAGATTAAATAATATCCTTGACAAGGAGTATAGTGATTTCGCAGCAACAGCATTTAACCCTTTTCCAACAATAGAAACAGGGTTTTCTCCAGCGCCCGAGAGAAACTTTTTTCTTTCTATAGGTTACACTTTCTAGTTAAGAATTCTAAGTGTGATAAGATAGATACTAATTGATATCAATAATCCGATGAATAATATGATGTTGAAACATAAAAACACAATTTTATTACTTCTCGTTTTTTTTGCAGTCTTATCGAGATTAATCCCTCATCCAGTTAATTTTACACCTATAGGTGCTCTTGGTCTTTTTGCGGGCGCTTATATAATCGATAAGAGAGTATGGTTGTTGCCTGTTTGTGCATTACTACTGAGTGATTTTTTCATGGGATTTTATGAGCCAATTGTGATGTTATTTGTATATCTTGGTTTTGCCTTAAGTACTTTTATTGGTCGTATACTTATTTTTAAGGAACGCACATTTTTGAGACTAGGCGGAGCAGCATTATCTTCAGCGACGTTGTTTTTTATTCTTTCAAATTTCGGAACATGGCTCTCAGGAGTACTTTATCCAATGTCGCTAGCTGGGTTGACTGAATGTTTTATAATGGCAATTCCCTTTTATCCAAATACCTTGCTTGGTGATCTTTTTTATGTTTTGGTTTTGTTTGGTCTTTTTGAAGGCATGCAGGCCTGGATGCAAAAGCGAAATATTACTCAAGCTGCTTAAATAAAATATCGAAGGAACATATTTTGACGGGGAATAGGCTCTCAAAAATCTATACTCGAACAGGCGACGATGGCACAACTGGTCTGGGCAATGGTGAACGTATCGAGAAAACAAATATTCGTATTGATGTCATGGGCGACCTCGATGAGCTAAACAGTGTGTTTGGTGTGCTTGGTTCTAGTGTTGTTGTCGATAGTGTCTCGAGCCACATACTGGACATACAACATCGACTATTTGATATTGGAGGAGAATTAGCAATACCTGGTAGTGCAGTGATTAACTCTGTTCATGTTGATAACCTTGAAGAACATATCGATACTTATAATGAAGAACTACCAGCTTTAAAAGAGTTTATTTTGCCAGGTGGATCGCTGTCTGCTTCGATTTGTCATCTCGCAAGAAGTGTGTGTCGAAGAGCAGAACGTAACTTAGTTGCTATGAGTAGAAATGAATACATTAATCCAGAATCGTTGCATTATATTAATAGGTTATCTGATTTGCTTTTTGTCTTAGCAAGAGTTTTGAATCAAGAAAATGGTGGTAAAGAAATATTTTGGAATAGCGAACGATTAAAACGTTCTGTTTGATTATTTTTTATTGCTTTTATATCTAATATCACTATACGCCATTCGCGCTTTATTTCTAACTTAGTTAGAGATTATATTCCATTAGAATGTCTTGCCTACAATAACGAGGATATTACTCCGCATAATAAATATGCTATCTGTTTTAGGAATAGCATAAAAGATAATTCTCTAACTATTTTCATATTTGCTTAATATGAAAAACTATAAATATGTAAGTCAACTTAGCTTACTAATATACGCATAAGAGCTGCGAAAAATTTAGTAAAAACCTACGATAAATATAATTATGTAGATAACTTACACATTAACAAAAAATATTTTATAAAAATGACTAGTTACTTATATTTTTATTTCTTTTTCTTTTGGAATAGAGTTGATATCCCAATTTTTAATTGCCCATTTCATTAGCGACTCAAGATCCGAATGAATAGCTTCAGAAGGTGGCATTTGACCAAGAAACTGAAGTGCCTCGAAAATTACTCTAGATGGGTTTTTTAAGTCTATTTCAGCCGCATGAGATCGTTTGCTGACTTTACTACCATCTTTATTAATCGCGACAGGTAAATGAAGATAGGTTGGAGTAGGTAAGCCAAGTAATTTTTGTATGTATATCTGTCTTGGAGTTGAGTTAAGTAAATCTGCCCCCCTAACAATTTGATTAATATTTTGTTCAGCATCGTCTACAGTTACAGCAAGGTGATAGGCAAAGAGTCCATCTGTACGCTTAACAATGAAGTCACCGACATCGGACATTAGTGATTGTGTGTACTTTCCTTGTAATAAATCATTAACAGTAATTATTTGATTATCAGTCCTGATACGAATTGAATAACGACTCAGACTATCAGCTATACCTTGAGAACATGCGCATGAATGAGGTTTTATTGATATTTTTTTACGAGTACATGAACATGAAAATGTATGCCCAAGAGAAGATAAAGTTTCAATAGCCAAGTGATACACGGGTGTTCGTTCACTTTGATAAACGATATCACTATCCCAAGTCAATCCTATGGCCTCTAGTTGATTAAGAATAACTTTGTCTGAGCCGAATATTGTACGAGGCAAATCAACATCTTCTATTCTAACAAACCATTGACCATTATGTTGCTTAGCCTGTAAGTAACTGCCTAGTGCGGAAATAATAGAACCAAAATGCAGTGGGCCGCTTGGCGTTGGTGCAAAGCGGCCACGATATTCAGGATTATTCGTCTCGTCAGAAATTAAAATAAGTCAGCCTAATTGACGTTCTTTAATTTCATCTAATGTTTTACAATCAATGCATTGCGTTGCAGTTGGTCTTGCTTCAAGTCTTCGAACACCTATCTCGATACCACAAACGTCACAATATCCATAATCACGACTATCCAAGGTTAATATTGCTTCATCTATTTTACGAATTAATTTTCTTTCACGATCTCGCGTACGCAACTCCAAAGCGAATTCCTCTTCTTGAGATGCTCTATCACTGGGGTCTGGAAAATTTGATGCCTCGTCTTGCATATGATTAACAGTACGAACAACTTCTTCCATCAAGTCATTTTTCCACGAATTGAGTATCTCACGGAAATGTTCTGTTTGTTTCACTCCCATATATTCTTCACCTTTCCTTTCTGTATAGGGTGCAACTTTAGTTATCTTATTTCTTTTAAGTACTTTTTTGTTTTTGCTCTTTTTAGTAGTTACTTTTTCCATTCCTTCATTTTTCTTCTTAGTAGATTTGACCGATTTTTTGTTTAAAACAGCTTTTTTCTGAGTCGTTTTCTTTTTCACAGTGACTTTTTTTTGAGTCGTTTTCTTTTTCACAGGGATTTTTTTCTGAGCTGCTTTCTTTTTCACAGTGACTTTTTTCTGAGCTGCTTTCTTTTTCACAGTGACTTTTTTCTGAGTCGTTTTCTTTTTCACAGGGATTTTTTTCTGAGCTGTTTTCTTTTTCACAGTGACTTTTTTCTGAGCTGTTTTCTTTTTCACAGAAATTTTTTTCTGGGCTGTTTTCTTTTTCACAGAGACTTTTTTCTGAGCTACTTTCTTTTTCAAAGGAGCATTCTTTTTGGTCACTTTTTTTACAGTAGTTTTTTTACTCATTTTCTTTTTGTTAGCCATTTCAAATCTCCGGCCAGTAAAATCAGCGTGCATCTATACCAGAAAGATAGTAGCGAAGCAATTTTGAGTGGTAAATACCATTCATGAGTTAAGCTCTGGTGATTCAATAAACATACGGGTTGCACCAGCAACAGCTACTGGCATAGCAAAGAAATTAATAATAGGGACCATTGTTAAAAACATAACTCCAGAGCCAAAACCATACGCAAGTTGACGATTTGATCTAAATCTCTCTCGTTGAACCTTAAAGCTAATATCATGATTTCCCATCGGATAGTCCCCATACTCAATAGTCAACATCCACGCTGTGAAAAAAAGCCATATAAATGGCGCTGCAATATTAATTATGGGAAGTAGAAAAAGAATCAAAAGTGGCAACGCACGAATAATAAAATATAAGAACTTTTGTAACTCCATTTTAAATGCCAACATAATCACTTCTGCATAATTTTCCTTAGTTTCAGATTTTTTTTCACTACCAGTTATTGAGCGCTCTACAGCAGCCGATAAAAAGCCATTGAAAGGAGCACCAATGAAATTAGCAATGACTGAAAATAAAAAGAAAACGATTGCTAAGGCAATAATTATAAAAATTGGCCAAAGCAACCATGTTAGCCATTCCAACCAATGCCATTGTGATAAATAAGTATCAATAAATCTGTTAAGCGTGTTGGCTCCAGATAGTATGATGCCAGCAAATAAAAAACTATTTATTAGCAACGGTATTATCACATAAATACGAATACCTGGTTTGAAAATTAGTTTGAACCCAGAGATCGAGTAATTAATGCCCAATAAGAATTTTCTCATGTTAATTTTTCTTCTTAAGAGATATTAATATCTGTTCTAGGCGACCATCCTTCTTTCAGATGTTCAACAGCAACCGTGGTATAAATACCGCCACGAGGATTAAAAATTGCTGTCAGCTTCATAAAACGTGGGGATGACACTGAAATTAAATCATCCAGTATTTGATTAGTAACAGCCTCATGAAAGCCACCTTGTTCTCTGTAATGTAAGACGTAGAACTTCAATGATTTAAGTTCAATGCATAATTCATCCGGAATATACTCAATTTCGAGTTTTGCAAAATCAGGTTGACCTGTTTTTGGACACAGACAAGTAAACTCAGGCACATCAATTCGGATAGTAAAATCACGCTCAGACTTAGGATTTGGAAATGTTTCAAGTGTATCAATAGATTGGTTAGGCATTCAGTAAAACTCTTTTTAGTTATAACAAAAGGAACGATATCATAGTCCATTTTTAATGTTGTTACAGGACTTATTAGGTATTTTTTAAATGCAAAATAAATTGTTTTATATCATCAGATTAGAAGATTTTTGAAATGTATTTTATAGGATAGTATTACGCTTGGACAGCGACTTCAATCTCTAGTATTGTACTATATATGCGTTTGTGTAATATAAAACTTTCAGGCTTTAAATCTTTTGTAGATTCAACTAATCTAATCATCCCCGGTAGTCTTATTGGCGTGGTTGGACCGAATGGTTGTGGTAAATCAAATATTATAGACGCCGTAACATGGGTAATGGGGGAAAGTTCTGCAAAACATCTTCGAGGTGAATCAATCACAGACGTTATTTTCAGCGGCTCAAGCGCTAGGCAGGCGGTTAGCCAAGCATCAGTTGAGCTTGTTTTTGATAATTCAGGAAATAAACTAGGTGGGCAGTATGCAAGCTACAATGAGATTTCAATCAAACGTCAGATTGGTCGAGATGCGGTTTCTACGTATTATTTAAATGGTACACGTTGTCGTCGAAGAGACATCACTGCGATTTTTCTTGGTACAGGCCTAGGACCCCGTAGTTATGCGATAATTGAGCAAGGTATGATTTCAAGATTGATTGAAGCAAAGCCTGAAGAATTAAGAGTCTATATCGAGGAAGCTGCAGGAATATCTAAATATCGCGAACGTCGTCGAGAAACAGAAAATCGTATTAGGCACACCAAAGAGAATATTGAACGATTAACTGATATTCGTGAAGAGTTAGAAAAGCAGTTAAATCATTTGCAGCGACAAGCAAAAGCCGCAGAACGTTACAAGAACTTGAAACAAGATCAACGGAAGTTGAGTTGTGAGTTACTCGCGCTGAATTGGCATGATCTGAATAGGGAAATGAATTCGCTCAAAGTAGAATCTACCAAAAGAGAAAATGAAGTAGAAGCTTCTATTGCAAAAGTCCGCGAAACTGAAGCAGAAATTGAAAATCATCGTGATGATTTAAGCAAATCAAATGAACATTTTAACAATAAGCAATCAGAATACTATAAAGTGGGGAGTGATATCTCTCAGTATGAACAAAAACTCCAGCATACCCGAGAGAAAATTACGTCTATCGAAAAAGAACTCAAAAAAACTAGAGAATCGCATACTAATATAAGCGTACAACATGAACAAGATAAGGCCGAGTATAAAAAACTCCATGCTGAGTCAATTATCCTTGAACCAAAACTTATAGATTTTAGAGACGGCAGTAATAAGGCATATGAAATTCTCAATATTGCTGAAGAATCAATGCAAGAGTGGCAAACTGAATGGGATATATTTAACGAATCATTTTCTGAGTTAGCCCGACAAGAACAAGTAGATAAAACACGTTTTGAGCATCTTGAGTTTAGTATTGAAGAACACGCTGAACGAAAAATCATATTAGATAAAGAAATTTCTAAGTTTGAAGAATCTGATCTTGATAACAGCATTCAGTATTTAATCAATCGTCTGAAAGAAGAAGAAGATAAACAAGCTGAACTGCTAAAATTACATTCTAACAAACAGAATACAGTTAAAGAATATCGTGAAAAAGTTAAAGTGTTGTCAATGAGCCTTGATACTGCTCGTCAAGAATATCAACATATTAAAGGACGTTTGGCTTCTCTGGAGACATTACAGCAGTCTACTATTGAAAATGATCAAGAACTTAGTGTTTGGCTAGAAGAACATGATCTGACTCAACAAAAACGACTTTCTCAATCTATAAAAATTGACTCAAAATGGACTCAAGCACTGGAAACAGTTATAGGTACTCATCTGCATGATTTCTGTGTAGACGATATCGACGTTTATCTAAACAAATTAGAATTAGCGCCGGGGAAAATAGGACTCATCAATACATCTTGGAATGATGTTTCAATTGATGCAACGCAAAAGCCTCGTTTAATAGATAAAATTAAAACCGATATACGAATTCCATCTTTACTTGAAAATGTATTTCTTGCTGAGACTACTGAAGAAGCTAGCAAATTATTGTCTAGCTTGTCTATAGGGCAAACCGTCGTTACACAAAAGGGTGTTTGGATGAGTCACGAGTGGGTTGTTGTCAATAATTCTAGTGAGCCCAGCATTGGTGTTTTAAATCGAGAAACAGAAATCACTGCAATTAAGCAAGATCTCAAAAATAGAGAAGAAAAAGTTAAACGTATAGAGATTGAATTGTATACTAATCAAGCAGTCCTCGAAGAAGCTGAGTTGATACTTGATAAACAGCAAACTTCATTAAGTAATCAGCAGCAAGAGATCTCAAACGTACGAACAAATCTAGCATCTTCTCAAACTGAAGCACATCAACAAACAATGCGCTATCAACAATTTTTAGAAGAGCGTGAATTAAATCAAGAACAAAATGACATGGATAAAGTAGAAGTTGAGTCTATACGAAAACATTTAGATCAACTTGATAAAAATAAGTTACGACTACAGAAACAACGGGCTGAGTTATCTAATGCAAAAGATCAGCACCGTCAATCTTTAAATAATGCAAGAAAACGTTGGCAAGAGACACATAACGAGAGTCATGGTATTGCATTACAGTTAGAGGCATATAGCTCTCGACGTGCATCATATGAACAAACAATTAAACGTAATGAGATTCAAGTTTCACAATTGATGGTGAAAATTAATGAACTAGAAAAATACTTGTCAGAAAACAAGTCGCCAATTCTTTTAATACAAGAAAAAATTGAAATTTGTCTAAACGACAAAATAAATACTGAAGAAAACTTGAGAGATGCTAAAGCAAATATGCAAGGTATCGAATTAAATATGCGAGAGTCAGAGAAAAATAAGCAAGAATACGAAAAAGGGTTAGATATTCTCAGAACGGATCTTGAAAAGGCAAGATTGGGTGTTAACAGTTGTCAGGTAAGACTTGAGGCGGTTGAAGAGCAACTGTCTGCTGAAAAACAAAATACAAAAGAATTACTTGAATCAATTGAAAATGGCGCTAATCAAGAAGATTGGAACAATCAATTGGAGGTTTTGGATCGTAAAATTCAACGTCTGGGGCCAATCAATCTAGCAGCTATTGATGAGTACACACAAAATTCTGAACGTAAGACACATCTTGATAGTCAACACAAAGATTTAGTTGATGCATTATCCACACTCGAAAACGCTATTAGTAAGATTGACAAAGAGACTAGAACTCTTTTTAAAGAAACATTTGATGAGCTCAATACAAACATTAAAGAAATGTTTCCAAAGTTGTTTGGTGGAGGTCATGCGTATCTTGAGTTAATAGGTGATGATTTATTACAAACAGGTGTTACCATAATGGCTCGACCTCCCGGCAAGAAAAATAGTAATATTCACCTGTTGTCAGGTGGTGAAAAAGCTCTTACTGCTGTTGCGCTTGTCTTTGGAATATTTAAACTTAACCCCGCACCTTTTTGTATCTTAGATGAAGTTGATGCACCTCTTGATGATACTAACGTTGGACGATTTTGTGAATTGGTTAAATCGATGTCAGATGAAGTTCAATTTATTTTTATTACACATAATAAGATTACTATGGAGATAGCTAATCAGCTTTTAGGGGTTACAATGCACGAGGCCGGTGTGTCACGTCTCGTCTCAGTAGATATGGATGAGGCAGTTGGTTTAGCAGCAATTGCTTAGTCTATTTCGAAGACTTATTTTTAGTTTTGAGTGTTTATATTACAACTTTTACACGGATTTCGATTAATACATATAGTGAGTCTTAAACGTCTATGGATAAGCTGCGTCTAACATTATTAATAGTTGGGTGCTTTATAGTTTTAGGTATTTATCTATGGGAAATATTTAGCAAGACAAATTCAAAGAAGCAAACTGCGATTCTTGATGATATCCCACTAGCGCCATTAAATAATGAAGTAGATGATCATGCTGAAGCAATGGTAGATTTGGGAGGCTTATTAAATCGGTCAAAAGATCAGGCTTCAGTAGAAAATATCTTAATTGAACCCTTAATTAATCAAAAAAAATCAAATGATCAGAATGATACTAATGACGAATCACTACTGACAACACTGATGAATATGAAGGATCATGAGACAAAGCCGACCGAAAATAGTAGCCATTATCAATTTCCTGAGGTTGGAGAAAAAATACAAGGAAATAAAGATGAAATAACACTAAATCAATTTGACCACAATGATAGCCTATTAGAAGAAAATCAAAACACTGAAGATATGATAGTTCTGTATATTACTAGTCCAGAATATATATCATTTAATGGTCTATCAATCAGTAAGGCTGCTGATGTAATTGGAATGATTTATGGTCATATGAATATTTTTCATCACTTTGGGCCAGCGGAGCTTCATTCTGGGCAGCCTTTATTTAGTACTGCTAATATGTATGAACCAGGAACATTTGATCTTGGACGAATGGCCGATTTTAATACTAAAGGTATTGTAATGTTTATGTATTCACCTGCTTCAATTGATGCCTGCGCAATATTTGAGCTGTACTTAAACACCACGCAACGAATGGCTAACTTATTAGGTGGTGATGTGCGAACATCTGATAATAAAATTTTAAGCACTATTTCTATTAATGAACTACGTGATAAAGCAGCATTTTTTTAAGAAAATAAACAATCTAAATGCAACTGGAACAAGCCATAAAAAAGGCGTATGCATTACGTCAATTGATCACTCACTATAATTACCAATATTACGTATTGGATACTCCATCAGTAATGGATTATGAATATGATCAACTGATGAGGGAATTAATTGACATAGAAACTGAGTTCCCTGAAACAATAAACTCTAATTCCCCTACTCAACGAGTAGGGGTGTCGCCCGTGATCAAATTCCAAGAAGTTAAGCACCTGCTTCCAATGCTGTCCTTAGCAAATGCATTTAATGAAGAAGAATTGCATAGTTTTAACACAAGGATTAAACAGGAATTGTGCGTCGATACGATAGAATTTTCGGGAGAAACAAAATTCGATGGTCTTGCAGTCAATGTCTTATATGAAAATGGATTGCTAATTACAGCGGCTACGCGAGGTGACGGTTCTTTAGGAGAGGATGTTACACACAATGTACGAACTATCCAGCAAGTCCCACTAAGTCTTATCGGAGAAAATATTCCTCTTTCGCTAGAGGTAAGAGGTGAGGTTGTTATGACGCATAAGGGATTTGCAATATTAAACAATAGACAGCGTGATAAAGGTGAGAAGGTTTTTGCTAATCCACGGAATGCAGCAGCAGGTTCTTTACGACAATTAGATTCAAGGGTTACAGCGGAGCGTCAATTATCCTTTTTTGCTTATGGCATCGGTGATTATAATGGAAATGTAGATTTGACTAATCATACAAATATTCTACGTCAATTAAAACGTTGGGGTCTTCCCGTGTCAACTGAGACTAAGAGACTGAATAATATTGATGAATGCCTGAGTTATTATGCAAAAATTAGAACTATGCGTTCAGAATTAGCACATGATATTGATGGCGTCGTTTTTAAAGTAAATGAAATCGCACAACAACGTCAACTGGGTTTCGTATCACGAGCTCCACGGTGGGCAATAGCTTATAAGTTTCCTCCATTGGAAAAAATGACACAGCTATTAGACATAGAAGTTCAAGTTGGTCGAACAGGTGCACTAACACCTGTCGCACGCTTATTGCCGGTTAAGGTTGCTGGCGTAATGATAACTAATGCAACATTACATAATTTTGACGAAATAAAACGGAAAGATGTAAGGATTGGCGACTGGGTATATGTTCGTCGTGCGGGTGATGTTATCCCAGAAATAGTTGCTGTTATCAAAGAACGGCGTTTAGATGTTTCTGAATTTATCATGCCAGATGTTTGTCCTGCTTGTGGGGCTGATGTTGTATGTCAAGATGGAGAGACGGTCTATCGATGTATAGGCGGACTAATCTGTTCTGCTCAAAAGATACAAGCTATTATTCACTTTGCATCACGAAAGGCTATGAATATCGATGGATTAGGAGATAAATTAATTATTCAATTAAATGAATCAGGATTAATAAATACTGTGGCTGATCTTTATTTATTATCACAAGAACAATTGTCCGATCTTAATAGAATGGGAACTAAGTCGGCTAAGAATTTGATAACTGCTATTAATAAGAGTAAAAACACAACATTAGAACGTTTCGTATATGCATTGGGAATACGCGAAGTTGGTGAAGCGACTGCACGAACAATTGCAGCAAGATACAAGTCAATCAAATCAATAGAACAAGCTACAAGTAAAGAATTAGTAACAATTCCTGACATCGGGCCTATTACTGCTTTCAATATAAATCATTTTTTTCAACAAAAATATAATCTGCAAATAATTCAATCTCTAATTACAGCGGGCATCAATTGGGAAATTAAAAGAGATACAATGAGTCTTGCTTTTGGTGGGATGGTTTTTGTGCTTACGGGTAGTTTATTAATAATGACACGTGACGAGGCAAAACGAAGATTGATGTTGTTAGGAGGTAAAGTAACAGAAAAAGTTTCGAAGAAAACAAATTATGTTATTTACGGAAAAAATCCTGGAAGTAAATACGATATAGCAATTAAGTTAGGAATTAAAACATTAAACGAAGAATCATTTATGAAAATGATTGAGAAAGAAAAAGTAGAGCCGTAAAAACAAGAAATTAGATAAAATACTTCATGATTATTTTGATTTCATATATCAAAATAAGAATCAAATTATAATTGTGGTGTACTTAGGATTCTATTTCTTACTATTTTAGGTTTATTAAAAGTAATCTGATCATTTATTTGAAGTCATTGACGCTCTTATGATGGTGTTTACACCTGTTTCGGAAGTTTTTGCTATGGGATGATCACTTGTGAAGTGTAGGCCTCGACTTTCTTTTCTTTGGAGTGCAGACTCAATGATAAGCTCTGCTACGACAGATAAATTACGCAACTCTACTAGGTCTTTGCTGATTCTAAAATGACCATAATAATCACTAATTTCAGATTTCAATAATTTAATTCTATGTCGTGCACGCTGAAGACGCTTAGTAGTTCTTACAATACCTACGTAGTCCCACATAAACCGACGTATTTCGTCCCAATTATGACTGACTACTACTTCTTCATCAGAATTAGTTACTCGACTTTCGTCCCATTTAGGTAATGATTCAGGCATTGTAATATCTGCTAACGATTTTAGGATAGCCTCAGAGGCGGTGTGAGCAAAGACTACACATTCCATAAGAGAGTTACTGGCCATCCTATTAGCGCCATGTAAACCAGAGCAACTGGTTTCTCCAATCGCATATAGACCGCCTATATCAGTTTGTCCATCCTCATTAATCATTACACCACCACATGTATAGTGAGCAGCAGGAACAATTGGAATTGGCTGTCGTGACATTTCGATACCAAGTGCAAGACAACGTTTGTTGATAGTTGGAAAATGTTTTTCAATAAACTTAGAGGATTTGTGAGATATGTCGAGATAAACACAATCATGGCCCAATCTTTTCATTTCACAATCAATTGCGCGAGCAACGACGTCTCTGGGCGCTAATTCTTCGCGTTTGTCATAACGTTGCATAAAAGGCTCACCATTTTTCAAGATTAACTTTGCACCTTCTCCTCTTAGAGCTTCAGAGATTAAAAAAGATTTTGCCATTGGGTGATAAAGACAAGTGGGATGAAACTGAATAAATTCCATATTTGCAATACGACAACCCGCACGCCATGCCATTGCAATACCATCACCAGTACAACTATCAGGGTTACTCGTATATAGATAGGCTTTACCTGCTCCACCGCTTGCTAGAACAATATTCTTAGCACTGAACACTGTTACAGAATTATCTTCAATATCTAAAACATATGCGCCAAGGCAATGTTTTTCATGGATTGATGATTTATTCGTTGTGATTAAATCGACTGCAATATGATGCTCAAATAAATCAATATTAGGATGTTCACGAACACTTGATTCAAGTGTCGTTTCGATGGCTTTACCTGTTGCATCTGCGGCATGGATAATTCGTCTATGACTATGCCCACCCTCTTGGTGTAAATGATATGGAGAATTACTGTCCGAATTAGTATCCGCACGGGTAAAATTTACGCCTAACTTTACTAACCAATCGATACTTTTATGAGCACGTTCAACGACAAAACGAACAATTTCTGGATCACATAATCCCGACCCGGTCATCAATGTATCTTGTACATGAGATTCAATTGAATCCTTCTCGTCAAGAACGGCAGATACACCGCCTTGAGCGTATAATGTCGCCCCTTCACTTAATGATTCTTTTGATAGAACTGCTACATTGGCATTATCAGCAAGTTTTAATGCGAGACTGAGTCCTGCAGCACCGCTGCCGATTATCAATACATCATGTTGTTGTTGGTTAGGCACGTTACTTAAGGTAGTATTGTCATTTTCTATCTAAGTCTTTGATTATAGGATAATATTATTAATGATGAAATAGAAACACCTATTTAAACAAAACATTTCAGATTCCAACATGCAAAATAATAGTACAAGAGGGTAGGCCAGATGGCCAATAACGCTACAGATAAAGAACTCATTGAGCGAGTAAAAAATGGCGAAAAGTCCGCCTATGATCTGCTCGTACTCAAGTACCAACAGCGAATAGTTAACTTAGTTTCACGTTTTGTCAGGAACCATAGTGATGCTTTGGATGTCACACAAGAAGCGTTTATAAAAGCTTACCGCGCATTACCCAATTTTCGTGGTGATAGCGCATTTTATACTTGGCTCTATCGAATTGCGGTCAATACGGCAAAAAACCATCTTGCCGTGCAGTCACGTAGGCCAAGAACAAGCGATTATGATGTCTCTGATATTGAACAAATTGAGGGCAACACTGCTCTAAAAGATCAAGCAACACCAGAAAGCTTGTTACTCAAAGATGAATTACAGGCATTAATTTTAAAAGCTATTGACGATTTGCCGGAAGACTTGAAGACGGCAATCATGCTTAGAGAAATAGAAGGCTTGAGTTATGAAGAGATTGCATGTGTTATGGGATGTCCTATAGGAACTGTTCGTTCTAGAATATTTCGTGCTCGAGAATCAATTGATCAAAAAATGGGTCCATTAATGCAAAATTAAGATATAGGCTAAATATATGAGCGAATATAACAAGGAACAATTGTCATCGTTGATAGATGGCGAATATGAAGGTAATAATGACAAAGCTTTTGATAATCTTATGGATAACCAAGAGATGATAAAAACGTGGTCACGCTACCATCTGATTGGTGATTGTCTGCGCGAACATCTCCCAGAAAGAATATCTAGCCAAGTTTTTACTCAAGTTACTAATGCACTTATCAACGAACCAACAGTTTTTGCACCTAAGAAAGTAAAAAAAATAAATTTAAATCCATTCGTGGGCTTTGCTGTTGCAGCATCAGTAGCAATAGTTGCTCTGTTCAGCATTCAAAACAGCAATAATAATAATTTAGCCTCTAATAATGACTCTTTTGCAGCAAACACTGCAATTCCAAGTGAAATTCAAACTTTCAGTTTTTCAAGAACTCAACTATTACCTGACAACTCTAGGAAATTGGGCAGCCAAGAAGAAGTCGCTAGCCAGCGTCTCAACAATTATTTGATGAATCATAATCAGTATCGGAGTAATGGGAACATGAATGGGATTTTTCCATATGCAAGACTTGTAACGATAGAATCACAGGAATAATATTAATTGAAGTCTCAACAATTACACCTTTTCTTGGCGCTCCTGCTAGGCTGGACACAAAATATATGTGTAGCTGAAAATTTACCAGAACCTCAGGTTCTGATAGATAAAATGTCATTAGCAAGTATTTCACTAAACTACGACGGCGTCTTTGTTTACACTATAGGCAGTCAAATAGACACCTTAAGAATTATCCATAAGTCGCATAAGGGAGACACGTATGAACGCTTAATTTCTCTCACGGGTCATGCTAGAGAGGTTATACGAAATAAAGATCAAGTAAGATGTTATTTTCCTGAAAATAAATCTGTCATTGTAGAGAAAAGTCGTCTTGGGAAGTTAGTTTCGACGTACTTGCCACAACCAATCGAATCAATTTCTGATTTCTATATTTTCGAAATGGCTGGAGAAGATCGAATTGCAGGATTAGATGCGTGGATTATTAACATTAAACCTATCGATGGATACCGTTACGGATACCAACTTTGGATAGACAAAGAATCGAAATTATTACTCAAGTCAGAGCTTAAAAATAAATTAGGTATGACACTAGAAAAGATTATGTTTGTTCAATTAGACGTGTTGGATTATGTTGATGATGCGTTATTACAGCCTTCAACGGTAGCAGAAGATTTTACCTGGCATGAAAATGCAATTAATGAACCTCTTCTTACGGATGAAAGCGATATACAATGGAAAGCTAATTGGATTCCATCTGGGTTTTCCATGAGCAAACAATCTAAAGAATCTATGCTAACGAGTAGGATGCCTGTAGAACATTTAGTCTACAGTGATGGTCTAGCAATGGTTTCTGTTTATGTTGAAAAGTTAGAAGATCAACCAGACATTGCTGTAGGTGCGTCAAGTTTTGGAGGCATTAATACTTATGCCGTTTACAACACTAGTGGTTATCAAATTACTGCGGTTGGCGAAGTGCCTAAAGCTACTGTCAAATTAATGGCAGATTCTGTAAAGCCATATCAGTAGCCAATCTAATCAATATCGACTCTTAATTACTTAATGTATTAATATTAATACTAATACATTAGCACACACAGCTAGCGAGCTATTATGGAAAATTAATAAAAATGCAAAAAAAAATATTTATATCATTTTCAAGTTTATTTATTCTATTTCATGTCAGTCTGATACATGCGCGCGCACTACCTAATTTCGTCGATTTAGTTAATAAACACTCTGCAGCTGTTGTAAATATTAGTACAACTGCAAAAAAGCCTACAACTCCGGCTAGACCTTTGCCACCGGGTCATCATTTACCAAGGCCACCAAAAGGTAGTCCATTCCATGATTTCTTTAAAAAATATTTAGATGAAATGCCTGAGGAGCGTCGACAATCAGATAAACCTTCATCTTTAGGCTCCGGGTTTATAGTTACTCAAGATGGGTATGTGATAACAAATCATCACGTAGTAAAAAATGCCGAAGAAATTATAGTCAGATTAAGTGACCGACGTGAATTCGTTGCTGAATTAATTGGAAGTGATAAGAGAAGTGATATCGCTGTCTTAAAGATTGAAGCTAGTAATCTAGAAACATTAAATCTTGGTGATTCATCGAACCTCAATGTTGGTGAATGGGTATTAGCAATTGGTTCACCATTTGGTTTTGACGCCTCTGTAACGGCTGGAATTATTAGTGCAATCGGTCGTAGTCTTCCAAATGAGAATTATGTGCCGTTTATTCAAACTGATGTTGCAATTAATCCAGGAAATTCAGGCGGTCCTTTATTTAATATGGAAGGAGAGGTTATAGGTGTAAACTCACAAATCTATAGTCGAACTGGTGGCTTCATGGGATTGTCTTTTGCAGTTCCAGTTAATGTAGTTAAAAGTGTATATGAACAATTAAAAAATAAGGGTCGTGTATCCAGAGGTTGGCTTGGAGTATTGATTCAAGATGTTACACGCGAATTAGCTGAATCCTTTGATATGGAGCATCCTCATGGTGCATTGATAGCAAAGGTTTTATCCAATGGTCCAGCCGAAAAAGGCGGTATAGAAGTTGGAGATATTGTCGTGAAATTTGATGGTGTGAAAGTCAGATTTTCTTCGGATTTGCCTCCATTGGTTGGCTCTGCATTGGTAAACACTGTCGTCTCAGTTGATATTATACGACGATCTAAAAATAAGACTATTCAAATTAAAATATCAGAGCTTCCTACGGACAACGAGGTTATTGCTACTAATTCAAAGTTTATTCTAAATCCTGAGAAAAATGCATTGAATATAATAGCTAGAGATATTACTGAAGAGCAAAGAAGTAAGCTTGATCTCGAAAGTTATGGAGTATTGGTAGAAAAGATTACTGATGGACCGGCTCAAAAAGCAAGCATTAAACAAGGAGATATCATTCTCATTTTGAATAATATTAAAGTTAAAGATTCATCTCAGCTTTATGACATTATTAAGGAATTACCAAAGGGACGCTCAATACCGGTACTTATACAACGACAGGGCGGACCTGTTTTTCTAGCTCTTAAGCTTGATGAATAGTACTGAACGGACTTTAATAATCTATTCAAGGAAAAGTTGTGACTTGTGTCAAATAATGAAAGATGCTGTAAAACCGTGGCAAAGTAAATATAAATTTGCTTTGAAAATAATTGATATCGAATATCACCCAAAATTAATAGCTCAGTTTGCGGCTAGTATTCCTCTACTTGTAGAGGGCAACAAAGAAATCTGTCAATATTATTTTGAAGAAAGGAGACTTTTGAAGCATTTTAAAGGTACAGATTAATTTTAAATCAAATATATATTTTCATAATTGATTTATGGTCTGATTAATATCGTATAGAATCGCGCGTTTTGAAGATAACTAGTTTGTCGATTTCACAATAATTAACATATTTAATGAAGCATATACGAAATTTTTCAATTATAGCCCATATTGACCACGGCAAATCTACCCTTGCGGATAGATTCATACAAATGTGTGGTGCTTTAACAGAGCGTGAGATGTCTGCACAAGTGCTTGACTCTATGGACATTGAACGCGAGCGCGGTATCACAATAAAAGCACAAAGCGTTACATTGTATTACGAATCTAATGATGGTGAGCAATACCAATTTAATATTATTGACACACCCGGCCATGTGGATTTCAGCTATGAAGTTTCACGTTCATTAGCTGCATGTGAAGGTGCTTTGCTAGTTATTGATGCTGCTCAAGGTGTTGAAGCCCAAACTGTTGCTACTTGTTTAAGCGCTATAGACAATAATCTTGAGGTACTACCCGTATTAAATAAAATAGATCTACCATCAGCAGAGCCCGGACGTGTAATTAATGAGATTGAGGAAATCATAGGTATTGATGCGCAGACTGCTTTGCATGTTAGTGCTAAATCAGGAGTAGGAATAAAAGAACTATTAGAAGAATTAGTAATTAAAATTCCGCCTCCAAAAGGCAATATAGAAGACCGTCTTAAGGCATTAATAATTGATTCTTGGTTTGACAATTATCTTGGCGTTGTTTCTTTAGTACGAATAATTGATGGGCAGTTAGATGTCGGTAAGAAAATCAGAATAATGTCAACCGGGAAAGACTTTTTAATAGATCAAGTCGGGACATTCACTCCAAAACGAAATCCTAAAAAGACTCTTTATACTGGTGAAGTAGGCTATGTCGTTGCTGGTATTAAAGAAATAGATGGTGCTCCAGTGGGAGATACTCTAACTCTGTCAGAAGCTCCTTCACTAGAAGCATTGCCGGGGTTTCAAACGATTCAACCACGTGTTTTTTCTGGACTATTTCCAATAGATTCATCTGATTATGAGTCCTTTAGAGATGCTCTCGCAAAGCTTAGATTGAATGATGCAGCACTTTATTACGAACCTGAAACCTCTCAAGCCTTAGGCTTCGGATTTCGTTGTGGTTTCCTTGGTATGTTGCACATGGAGATTGTTCAAGAGCGACTAGAGAGGGAATATGATATTGGTTTAATAATATCAGCGCCTACAGTAATTTATGAAGTTCTTACATCAAGTAATCAAACCGTCAGCATCGATAATCCAGCTAAATTACCACCGCACAATAAAATTCTTGAAATACGCGAACCTATCATCACTGCGGACATACTAGTTCCACAAGAATATTTAGGCAATGTCATAAACTTGTGTATAGAAAAACGTGGTGTACAAAAAAAGTTACAATATTTAGGAAAACAAATATCTCTCTCGTTTGAATTGCCTATGAGTGAGGTTGTTCTTGATTTTTTTGATAGACTTAAGTCTGTTAGTAGAGGATTTGCTTCATTTGATTATAGTTTTAATCGTTACCAAGCAGCAAAATTGGTCAAACTTGACATTCTGATAAATAATGAACGTGTAGATGCACTTTCTTGTATCGTACATCAAGAACAATCAATAAGCAGGGGTCGTGTCTTAACTGAGAAAATGAAGGAATTTATACCTCGTCAAATGTATGAAGTGGCAATACAAGCCGCTATAGGTTCTAAAATATTGGCAAGACAAACTGTTAAAGCGATGAGAAAGAATGTGACAGCTAAATGTTATGGTGGAGACATCTCACGTAAGCGTAAGTTATTAGAAAAACAAAAAGCAGGTAAAAAACGTATGAAGCAATTTGGTTCAGTAGAGATACCTCAATCCGCCTTTATGGCAATTCTTCACGTAGGTAAAGATATATGAATTTTGATTTTTCAGCTCTATTAGTATTTCTGTCACTGGCCAGTGGCCTTATTTGGCTTATTGATAGCCTAGTATTTCATCCTCAACGAGAGAAGAAAGCTACGAGCGACAAAAATGCAAATAATACAGAATATTTGCAGCTACCATTGTTCGTCGAATATGCAAAGTCATTTTTCCCAATCTTCTTGATCGTCTTAATTCTTCGATCTTTTATCTTTGAACCTTTCAAAATCCCATCAGGCTCTATGATGCCAACGTTATTAATTGGTGATTTTATTTTAGTTAATAAATTTGATTACGGTCTTCGCTTACCTGTTCTCCACAACATCATAATAAAAAATAAAATCCCTTCGCGAGGAGATATAGCGGTATTTCGTTATCCTCAAGATCCGAGCATACCATTTATCAAACGGATAATCGGTTTGCCTGGTGATAAGATTGCTTACCAGAATAAAACTCTATATATCAATGATATATCGATAATGCAGAAATTAGATGGTCGCTACAATGCTGTTGGTTCTGGATTTATGATGGACGGTGCATCATTGAGAATTGAAAGCTTAGGACAGAATGACCATGCTATTTTGATATCACCAACACGACCCTCTCAAGAACTTGAAGTTATCGTACCAGATGGTCATTATTTCGTTTTAGGTGATAATCGAGATAACAGTAAAGATAGTCGTTTTTGGGGTTTTGTACCAGATGAGAACCTTGTAGGACGTGCTTTCATGATCTGGATGAATTGGGATAGTAAAAATGGCGGTATAGATTTTCAACGCATTGGTACGATGATCAAATAAACTAAGAATAAATAGGGGCGTTTATGAAACATATATCACAACTACAAAAAGGTATGACAGTTCTAAGTTTTTTTATATTATCAGGAATGCTTGGCTGTTTTCTTTTATTCGGATTAACTGCTTTTCCATTATATAATGAATATATTACGGTAAAGACCGGTATGAAATCTGTTTTAAGCAGGACCCCAAGCGATAGAAAAACAACAAAACAAGTCCGAAGTGTATTTCTAAAAAATATGTATATGAATAATGTTGAAAGGTTTAATGATTCTACTGTTAAAGAGTTTGTTAATATTAAAAAATCAAAAAATGGTAAGAAGAAATACCTCAATGTAAAATACCAAGCGAGCAATAAGCTTTTTGACAATATTTATATTATGATGGATGTTGACGAGACTATCGAGTTGACAGGAAAGGTGACGGAGTAATCAAAAACTTAGGTTACCAGTTCATTAATAATGACTTGTTAGTAGAAGCACTAACACATAGAAGTGTTGGAAATAAAAATAATGAACGGCTTGAATACTTGGGAGATGCAATACTTGGCTTTGTTATCGCTGACATTATTTATCAACAATTTCCAACGGCATCAGAAGGCGAGTTAACGAGATTAAGAGCCTCTTTGGTTAAAGGTGAAAAGCTCGCTGAGATAAGTAGGTATATAGAATTATCGAATGAAATCAAACTTGGCGTAGGTGAATTAAAAAGTGGTGGTTGGCGACGAGATTCTATTTTGGCTAACACTCTTGAAGCTTTGATAGGAGCAGTCTATCTTGATTCAGACGTGGAATCGTGTCGTAATTTCATACTCAGATTATACAAAGTCCATCTTGAAAATATTGATCCATCAGATATCAAAAAAGATGCGAAAACAAAATTACAAGAATATCTTCAGTCTCGTAAATATCAGGTTCCAATTTATCAAGTTATATCAGAAACAGGATCATCACATGAGCCGGAATTCACAGTATCTTGTAAGATAGACCTATTTGATGAAGCAGTTATTGCAATAGGTAAAAGTAAACAAAAAGCTGAACAAGCTGTCGCAGAGCAAGTAATAATGATGTTGGAAATTTATGAAAAATAAATTTAAAACAGGATACGTCAGTATCATAGGTAGACCAAATGTTGGTAAATCAACATTGTTGAACTACATGATTAATCAAAAGTTAAGTATTGTATCTAGAAAACCTCAGACGACGCGTTGGAATTTATATGGAATAAAAACTGGTAATGACGCACAGATTATTTTCATAGACACTCCCGGCTTGCAAAAACAACCTAAATCAGCTTTAAACCGACATATGAATAGAGGGGTTACTCACTCGCTAGACCATATTGACATTATTTTATTTGTTATTGAAGCACTGAAATGGAATGAGCTTGATCAAAATGTGGTCGAATTATTAAAGGGAACCCAAAGAAATAAATTATTTTTAATAATTAATAAAGTAGACAAAATAAATGATAAAAGCCAGCTTTTATCATTTATCGATATGGTTTCAGGATATATTGAATTCAAAGAAATTATTCCTATGTCAGCAATCAAAGGCATAGGGTTAGCTAACCTAGAATTATTACTAATCAAAAATTTACCAATAGCACCACCTCTTTATCCTGAAGATCAAGTTACAGATAAAAACGAACGCTTCTTTGCTGCAGAATTCATTAGAGAACAATTGATTTTGAGATTAAGCGATGAGCTACCGTACGTTTCAACGATCACTATAGATGAATTTAAAGATGAAGATCATATTATTCATATTCATGCATCTATCTGGGTTGAAACAAGGGGACAAAAGTCAATCATTATTGGAAAGAACGGTAATGTTTTGAAGGTTGTTGGTAGGGCTGCTAGGCTTCAACTTGAGAAGTTATTTGACAAAAAAGTAAATTTGAAAAGTTGGGTGAAAATTAAATCGAATTGGGCTAATTCAGAACAAGCTTTGAAACAACTTGGTTATTATGAATAGGTGTTAATATTATATTAATGATGATGGAGCATACGTCATGTTATATATTGCATCATAGAGATTATCTTGAAAGCAGCCTTATTCTTGAAATTTTTTCTAGAGAATACGGACGTATTAGTCTTATTGCAAAAGGCGCAAAACGTAATAAAAAAAAACAAGGTCTCAATTATAATTTATATCAAGAATATCTGATGAAATGGGTCAATAAATCAGAGTTAGGTGTTTTAATTGATACTGAGTTAGCAACAATAATGACTTCAATGAGTCCAAATGAAATTATGACGGGCTTCTATATGAATGAAATAATTCTTAGATTATTACATAAGCATGAACCGCACCCAGAATTATTCGACACTTATAATACAACTATAAAAGAATTATCTAATAACAATACTGATCAAGTACTAATTCGTTATTTCGAAAAAAAATTATTGCAGTCACTAGGATATGGAATGATATTTGATCTGGACTTAAATACAGGGAAAGAGATAGTCGCCGAGAACAAGTATTACTATAAATTAGATTTTGGCCCTACTTCAAATAGTGATGACAATAAATCAGTAATTCCTATTTCGGGCAAAACATTAATCGACTTGGGCAATGAAACTTTGACAGATATCAAAAATAAAAATGAAGCGAAGATACTTCTACGGTCGCTACTCAATCAGTATTTAGGAGAAAAACCACTTGCTAGTAGAAAGCTTTATCAGGAATATATAAAACAAAAACAAACTGTATGATATACCTATATGTGGTTTGTCGTTACAATATCACCTCCTATAAATACTAAAAATATACTTTATGTTACTTGGTGTAAATATTGATCATATAGCGACGCTACGACAAACTCGAGGTACTCAATATCCTGATCCAGTGTCTGCCGCATATGTTGCAGAAGAAGCAGGTGCTGATTCTATTACGGTGCATTTACGTGAAGACAGACGTCATATACAAGAAAGAGATGTTCGTTTATTAAACGAAACATTAACAACTCCTATGAATCTTGAAATGGCATTGACAGAAGAAATGATCACAATTGCTGAATCAGTAAAACCGAAGCATTGTTGTTTAGTCCCAGAAAAACGTAAAGAACTTACAACTGAAGGTGGCTTAGACGTATTCTCTCAATTGCACAAAATAACTGAAGCTTGTGCACGTCTAAAAGAGGCCAAGATTAGAACTTCTTTGTTTGTCGATGCTAACGAAAAACAAATTGATGCAGCAGCAGAATCTTTAGTACCTTGTATCGAAATTCATACAGGTCATTATGCAAATGCGATTGATGATGATAAAAAAATCCTGGAATTGAATAAAATAATAAAATCAGTTGCATACGCTAGCAATCTTGGTCTTAAGGTTCATGCAGGACATGGTTTAAGTTATACAAATGTAATTGCTATTGCAGCAATCCCTGAATTATTGGAATTAAATATTGGTCATAGTATTATCGCGCGCGCTGTATTAACCGGATTATCCAAAGCGATTAGAGAAATGAAAAGAATAATTGCCTCTTCAGTATCACAAAAATATTAATTTACATATCAGATGTCAAATCAATGCACTCAAATCGAAAAAAGACGCACCTTTGCTATCATTTCACATCCTGACGCTGGTAAAACAACTATAACGGAACAATTATTAGTGTCTGGCGGTGCTATACAAATGGCTGGAACAGTAAAAGCTAGAAAATCTGATCGGCACGCCACTTCTGATTGGATGCAGATGGAGAAAGAAAGAGGTATTTCTGTCACTAGCTCTGTCATGCAATTTGAGTACAAAAGTAAAATCATTAATTTATTAGATACGCCTGGACATGCTGACTTCTCAGAAGACACCTATCGAACCTTAACAGCTGTCGACTCAGCCCTTATGGTTATCGATGTTGCTAAAGGTGTTGAAGAACGTACTCTGAAATTAATGGAAGTTTGCCGGTTAAGAGACACACCTATAATTACGTTTATTAATAAATTGGATCGTGAAGGAAAAGAATCAATAGATCTCTTAGATGAAATTGAAAAAGACCTAGGTATCAAATGTGTGCCTTTTACTTGGCCTATAGGAATGGGTGCTAGATTAACTGGAATATATAATCTATTAGAAAATACCTTACGCCTATATGATAAAAAAGATGGTGCTATCCATGGGAAACTAATTAATGGATTGCATAGCGATGAAGCAAAAATGATACTGGGTGAGCAAATAAAAATAATTGAGGAAGAAATTAATTTAATACAGGGTGTATACGAAAAATTCAATAAAACTGAATTTTTGTTGGGTAGAATAACACCTGTTTTTTTTGGAACTGCATTACACAATTTTGGAATTTCAGAATTTTTAGATTGTTTGATTGAACATGCACCTGCACCGCAAATACGCGTTGCTGAAGAACGAAGAATAAATCCAAATGAAGATGCTCTAAGTGGTTTTGTCTTCAAAATTCAAGCGAATATGGACCCGTCACATCGTGACAGAATCGCATTTCTACGTTTATGCTCAGGAAGCTATCAGCGTGGAATGAAAGTCCACCATGTAAGATTGGGTCGTGACATCCAAATTTCAAATGCATTAACATTTATGGCAGGAAATCGTGAGCAAGCAGAAGCAGCTTGGCCGGGGGATGTAATTGGCCTACATAATCATGGAACTATTCAAGTTGGAGACACTTTTACCCAAGGAGAAAAGTTAAATTTCACAGGAATACCCCATTTTGCTCCTGAGTTATTTAGGCGTGTACAATTACGAGATCCATTAAAGTTGAAGGCATTGCAAAAAGGTTTAACACAATTAGGTGAAGAGGGCGCCACTCAAGTATTCAGACCTAAAAATAGAAATGATTTAATTCTTGGTGCTGTGGGGATACTACAATTTGACGTCGTTGCTTGGCGTCTAAAAGAAGAGTATGGCGTAGAATGTTCATATGACAATATTCCGATTATAGCTGCTCGCTGGGTTGAGTGTGCCGATGAAAAAATACTTGAGGAATTCTATAAAAAAGCTAGTGATAATCTTGCTTTAGATGGTGGAGAACATTTAACGTATTTAGCACCATCCATGGTTAATTTGAACTTAACCATGGAACGCTGGCCTGACATTATGTTTTATGAAACAAGAGAACACTAAAGATAAAAAAGTTCTCCATATGCTTTAACATTGATGCTTTCATACCTTTTCTTTATGAACTTGAATCATTGTTTTGGGAATTACGATTAATGTCCGTTTTATTAATATCGCTTGTATCATCCCGTATTGTTCTATCTGAAGCGGTGTCAGGATTTATCACCGTTACCTCATTATCTTCGTGAGTCTCTCTTGTACTTGTGAGTTCAATCTCAGGTTGCTTTTTTGTTAAGTCATTTTCTATGGGGTTAGTCGATTCATTTATTAAATTTTGTGTTTGATAATTCTTACTGCTCTGTTGCTGTATATTGTCACCAGAATCTTCAATATTATTAGTGACTGGTTGAGAAGCCATCTTATTTACATTAACATCAGGCTGATTAACATCTTCAGAGTTATTGTTTTTTGTAAGGCTTCTATTTTCTTGACCACTCACAGTGTTACTTACATCATCTTGCTTACGCCTACGACCACCACGTCGGCCTCGTCTAGATCCGGAATTTAGATTCTTTTTTGTTGCATCCGTATTAGTAATTTCGCTATCGAAATTCTTGTCATTATTTTTTTGCTGATTTTTATTTCGCTCAGAATTATTTGAATCTAGAGTCGAATTACGTCGTTGCTTGCTATTTATACTTGAATTACGTCGCTGTTGATTATTTGTATTATTACGTCTTGGTCGATCACGATTGGCATTAGTATTACGATTATTTCGTGATCGATTATTTTGACGAGGACTATTTGACGCGGCCAGCTTTTTATTTTGAAATATACGAAATAAGTTACCAAGAAATTTAGTTAAAAAATCATTTGGCTTATTTTTTGTACTTGCAACAGGAACAGGTACTGAGGGTACGAATTGTTTTACAACTGGTTGCTCTACTCGAGGTTTCTTATGAGTGCTGACAAGGTTATTGATGATGTTGCTGTTTTCATCTGATTGAATTTTGTAGCTAGATTGTTGGTTTTCAACTTGTTTAATATCTGACAACCGAACACGCTGCACAGAGTATTGAGGTGTAACCATCATTGGTTCTGGAATCACTAAAACTTCAACATCAAGTCTATGTTGTACTTCGCTGATATGCTGTCGTTTTTCATTCAATAAAAATGTAGCTGCATCAACAGGCACTCTCACAATGATCTTAGCAGTCATATCTTTCATCGCTTCTTCTTCGATGATGCGTAGTACTGACAGAGACAATGACTCTACATCTCTAATAGTTCCTTGACCATCACATCGAGGACAGGGCGTATGACTAGACTCTCCTAAGGATGGCCTTAATCTCTGACGCGACATTTCAAGAAGCCCAAAACGAGAAATCCTGCCAACTTGAACTCGAGCACGATCCATACGCAAACTTTCACGCATAGCGTTTTCGACTTCACGTTGATTGCGAGAGTTCAGCATATCAATAAAATCTATAACTATTAGGCCGCCGATATCACGAAGTCTAAGTTGTCGTCCTATTTCTTCAGCAGCTTCTTTGTTGGTGTTAAATGCTGTTTCTTCTATATCGCTGCCTTTAGTTGCTCTTGCAGAATTAATATCTATAGAAATCAATGCTTCTGTATGGTCGATGATAACAGCACCACCAGAAGGCAAACGGACTTCTCTAGAGAACGCAGTTTCTATTTGATATTCGATTTGATAACGGGTAAAAAGAGGGTCACTGTCCTTGTAGAGTTTTAATTTTTCAAGGTTATGCGGCATAACCTGCGTCATAAAATCGTGACAACGCTTATGTACTTCAGCATCATCTATCCATATCTCATTAATATCTTTACGTAAGTAATCACGAATAGCACGAATAATAACCTCACTTTCCTGGTATATTAGGAAAGTCGCCGGCCGTTCCATAGCTGCCGAGCTTATTGCTCCCCAAAGTTGTGATAAATAATCCAAATCCCATTGAAGTTCTTCTGATGATTTGCCAACGCCCGCAGTTCTCAAAATCAGTCCCATACCTTCCGGGACAGTGAGTCCACTCATAGCATCGCGTGCTTCGGCTCGGTCACTACCCTCAATTTGTCTCGAGACACCACCTGCACGAGGATTATTTGGCATTAACACTAAATAGCGACCGGCAAGACTGACGAAAGTAGTTAGTGCAGCGCCCTTATTGCCACGCTCCTCTTTTTCGATTTGAACAATGAATTCCTGTCCCTCTTCAATGGCATCACTAATACCAATTCTACCAACTCGAGGTTTGTCAGCTTTTTCAGATTTAAACAAGATACGCGCTATTTCTTTGAACGGCAGAAAACCATGACGTTCAGCACCATAATCAACAAACGCAGCTTCTAAACTTGGTTCAATCCTAATAATTCTAGCTTTATAAATATTTGATTTTTTTTGCTCTCGATCGGGTGATTCTATGTCGAGATCGTATAATCTTTGTCCATCTACAAGTGCAACACGCACCTCTTCTGGCTGAGTTGCGTTGATCAGCATACGTTTCATTATTGTTATTCCTTAAGCCTCGCTCTACCATCTTTGTATGAAACACAAGACTGCCTAATCAAATCTTATTTCCATACGCAGGGAGCGCTGACACAAATTTTTGCTCATTTTGTTTGGGTTGAGCACGATTACAACCCTGTGTTTCTGATTATCATGTGTCCATACTAGTACGGATACTTTCAGATAAAATCACCAAACATCACCTATGACATACTACGTTTCGCTACAAATTCTTAAACAATCTATACAATGTGGATATTGTTAATATATTCTTTTCTAATGACATATCTTAGTTTTATCATCGATGCCATCTAATAATCAAACCTTATCACTAGCTCTTTGCGGTTTTGTGTATCTTAATATAAATATGAACTGTGATAAGCCATAATTTCAATTTAGTGTTTGATATGGTTAATATAGCAATCTTGCCGCTGTACAGCAATAAAATGAGTAATAAATGAATCAAATCCATACAAAAAAAATCAATTCAAAACATATAGTTATAACTTTAGACAATGCGGGGCAACGAATTGATAATTTTCTTATTAGGTACTTAGGTAAAATTCCTAAATCTCGCATATACCAAATGCTGAGAAAAGGTGAGGTTAGAATCAACAGTGGAAGGATTAAACAGACTTATAAATTAGTCGAAGGCGATATTTTACGTGTCCCGCCGGTTTATCTTGATGAACAAAGACAAATTATCCCTTCACATTTATTGCGACAAAGAATATTGGACTCTATTATTTTTGAGGATGAAGGTTTAATTATTATCAATAAGCCCGCTGGGTTCGTTGTTCACAGCGGCAGCGGCCAATCTTATGGTATAATAGAGACCTTTAGAGCCATAGATGATTGCTATAAGAACCTAGAATTGGTTCATCGTTTGGACAAAGATACTTCAGGATGTCTTATGTTGGCCAAAAGTATTCCTATATTGAGACAATTACATTCAGCGATGAATAATGACGAAATTGAAAAATCTTATTCTGCACTCTTAGCCGGTCGAATTGCTGACAATAAAATCACAATTGACACTCCATTACGTAAAGCCAATACAAAATTGGGTGAGCGCATGGTTATAATTGCCGAAAATGGGAAGCCGGCTATGACTAAGCTTTCTCGTGAGCGAATTTTTCAGTCAGCTACTCTTGTCAACATAAAATTAATTACTGGCCGTACTCATCAAATTCGTGTGCATGCCGCTTCAATCGATCACCCTGTAATTGGCGACATTAAATATGGTAATCGGATCATAAATCGAGAATACAAAAAACAAGGCTTAAAGCGAATGTTTCTGCACGCAAAAACTTTAAAACTCAGGTCACCGGCCAGTAACAAACACCTGACCATAGATGCTCCTCTTGAACCTGTATTGTGTGAATTCTTGGAACAACTGGCTAATTAAAATAAGATACAACAAACAACGACTATTGAAGTCTGACGTTAGGGATATAGGTAATAAAATATAAATATAAAGGGCAATATTAATAAAACATCCGGATTACTAAAATTATAAAATAGATTAACTAAATAGCGCATATGACTGATATAAAAGAAAACAATGAATCAAGTAAATTTGAAGAAGCACTGATTGGCGGATTTGCAAAAGAGGCCTTAACTGAACAACGTCGAAATCGACGTTGGGGTATTTTCTTCAAAATGTTGTTTGTACTATATTTATCTATATTTTCGATTATCTACATTTTCAATAATTTAGAGGTCGGGAATTTTGGTAGTGGTAAGCATTCTGCATTAATAGAGATCAATGGTGTTATTGCCGCTAATACAGAGGCAAGGGCCGACTATGTTATTACTGGTTTGAGAAGAGCATTTGAGGATGAAAATACACAGGGAATTATATTACGTATCAATAGTCCCGGTGGTAGTCCAGTTCAGGCTGGTTACATCAATGATGAAATAATTCGTTTGAGAGCAAAACATCAAAATATTCCTGTATATGCTGTTATCACTGATATGTGTGCCTCCGGTGGATATTACATCGCCTCGGCGGCAGATAAAATATATGCGAACAAGGCGAGTATTGTCGGATCAATAGGCGTCGTAATGGCCGGGTTTGGATTTGTCGAGACAATTGAAAAACTAGGTATTGAACGCCGCTTACTACATGCTGGAGATAATAAAGGCTTTATGGACCCATTTCGGCCACTTAAAGCAGCTGAAACGATACACATACAAGGACTATTGAATGAAATTCATCAACAGTTCATCGATGTAGTCAAGCAAGGCAGAGGTGACCGATTAAAAGATGATGAAACATTGTTTTCAGGGCTCATTTGGACTGGAAAAGAGTCTATCAAGCTTGGGCTAGTCGATGAATTAGCAAGTGCTAGCCAAATAGCTCGTGATGTAATTGGTGCTGAAGATATAATCGATTATACAAAGCGCGAAAACTATCTCGACCAATTTTCAAAAAAAATCGGCTCAGCTATGCTGCAAAGTATGAATGATTCTATTAGATTACAGTAATTATTACGGGATTTTCACTCCTAAATTTCTTAACATTTGACAAAGCCGTATTAGAGGTAACCCAACCAATGCGGTTGGATCCTCTCCTTCCATTTTTGACATCAAGCTGATCCCAAGCCTTTCAGACATAAAACTGCCTACGCAACTGTATGGTTGTTCTTTATGCAAATAATCTTCAATTTCTTGTTCTTCTAGTCTTCTGAAACATACTCGAAATGAAATGACATCTTTTTCACTTTTGTCTTTACTGTAATTCATCACGCAAAGACCAGTATAGAAAGTCATGGTATTGTTACTCATAGCCATTAACTGTTGTTTTGCATTTTCATAATCACCAGGTTTCCCCAATATCACACCATCGCATTCTAGTGCCTGGTCTGAACCTATCACGATCGAATTAAAGTGTTTTTTTGCAACATTTTTTGCCTTTGACTCAGCTAATCTTAAAACGTAATTTTCAATCGGTTCTCCATCGATATGTTGCTCGTCAATATTCGGTGATTCAATCGAAAATTCAAGTTGAAGGCGCTCCATTAGCATTTTTCGATAGGGTGATGATGAAGCAAGTATTATTGTATTTGAACTGATGTAATATCTCCTTGAATACGATTTACGCTTACATTTTGGTTAAATTTAAATAAATATCAAATAAGTCAGCTATTTAATAAATATATAACGATATAATTTTGACAGTTTAAACGTCTATCGATAATATTCGCCGCCTGATGACGTCTGACCTGCCGCAATCTATTAACCCATTGTGTCTAGCAAAGACCAGAGATGCAATTGTAGGTAAAATAAAACTTAACTCACTGTCGCGCACAAAGACAGTTTTGATGAATGAGGAAGGAGAACTAAAATACAGTCTGAAATTTGACTTTGATAAATCAGGTGTATGCATTATTGAGTGTGAAATTGAGACTGAACTAATCCTTGAATGTCAAAGATGCTTTAAACCACTTGAATTTAATGTTCGGAATATTTCTTTACTCGGCATTATTGGTAAAGGAAAAGAGTTGGGAACTTTAGCAAAAGAATATGAGCCATTAGAATTAGATGAAGACGGTGAGACTACTGTTGAGGAACTGATTGAAGAAGAATTGTTATTATCAATTCCTCTTTCAGTACTTCATCCATTAGATAAATGTGCAGGAACAAATGATTTAGATAAAATTAATGTAGAGGCAAAGGTAAGACCTTTTTCAGGTTTAGCGGTGTTAATAAATGGCAAAGATTGATCAATACATTTAGGAGATAAATAGCTATGGCTGTTCAAAAATCGAAGAAATCAACCTCTAGACGTAATATGCGACGTTCACATGATGCTTTGAGTTCTGCTACAACGTCAATAGAACCAACATCAGGTAAAGTACATCTTCGTCACAATATCTGTTCAGACGGTTATTACCGAGGCAATAAGGTTATCGAGGTTAAGGGAGATCAGGAATAATTGGTCTAAAATAAAATCAAAAAGCTTTCCAGGGCTTAATTATCGCTCTGGATAATTTATGTCTTCAAAAACAACAATAGCACTCGATGCAATGGGTGGTGATTTTGGTCCTTCTGAAATTGTCCCTGCCGCACTTTTTGCACTAAAGAAATATAATAATCTTCATCTAGTACTCGTTGGCAAAGAAAATCCTTTGAGAGATGAGTTAAAAAAAAATAACGCAAACAAGCATGAGCGAATTGAATTAATTCATGCACCTGAAGAAGTTGAAATGCATGAGTCTCCTTCACAGACTTTGCGTAATAAAAAAATGTCATCCATGCGAATAGCTATAGAACAAGTGAGAGATGGGCAGGCTGCAGCTTGTGTCAGCGCGGGTAATACAGGTGCCTTGATGGCAACGTCTCGATTTATTTTGAAAATGTTACCGGGTATGGACCGTCCGGCTATCTGCACCACCTTGCCTGGTAAAAACGGACATACTCATGTTCTTGATCTAGGAGCCAATGTTGACTCAAGTTCTGAACAATTATTCCAATTCGCCATAATGGGTGCTGAACTTGCAAGTGCTGTTGAGGAAACAGAAAATCCAACAATTGCATTGCTAAACGTGGGTGAGGAAGAAATCAAAGGCAATGACCGTGTAAAACAAGCAGCAACTTTACTTTCAGAAAGTCATTTAAATTACGTTGGATTTGTAGAAGGGACTGATTTGTACACCGGTGATGTAGACGTAATAGTTTGTGATGGATTCGTTGGTAATATTGCATTGAAAGCAAGTGAAGGCCTGGCTGAGTTTCTCCAACATCATGCAACAGCCGAATTTAAAAGCAGTGTATATGCTAAATGTGCAGCAATCGTCGCTATGCCCGTTTTAAAAGCATTAAAACAAAAAATTGATCCAAAACAATACAATGGTGCGTCACTACTCGGGTTACGTGGCATCGTAATCAAAAGTCATGGTGGTGCGGATAGAATATCATTCGCAACTGCAATTGATGAGGCCATCGTCGAAGTTGAGAATAACATACCGGAAAAAATAAATAAAAAATTGGAACAATTACTAATTGATAGGCAAAGCCTCTAGTGTATTCAAAAATCACTGGTACCGGTTCCTATCTGCCTGATCGCATCTTGACCAATGCCGAACTTGAATCTATGGTTGATACGTCGGATGAATGGATACGTTCTAGAACCGGTATTGAAAAGCGACATATTGCTGCCGATGATCAGACAACTTGTGACCTCGCTGAAAAAGCAGCATTATCAGCGATTAAAGCAGCTGGTATCAACGCAAGTGATATCGACTTAATTATTATAGCAACAACAACACCCGATCTTGTCTTTCCCAGTACCGCTTGCCTGATACAAGAAAGATTAGATATTCATGGGTGTCCTTGTTTTGATGTTCAAGCAGTATGCACTGGTTTTATCTACGCAATGAGTATTGCTGAAAAATTTATTAGTTCAAATAGCTCAACCTGCGCGTTGGTAATAGGCGCTGAGACACTCTCACGTATCATCAACTGGAAAGATAGAAACACATCTGTGCTCTTTGGTGATGGTGCTGGTGCTGTCATTCTTCAAGCAAGCGAAACACAAGGTATCTTGTCTAGTCATCTTCATGCCGACGGACAGTATGCGAATTTATTGAATGTTCCTGCGGGAATTTCCTCAAATCATGAAATGATTAAAGCGGACAAAGCATTTATTACCATGCAAGGTAACGAGGTTTTTAAAGTTGCCGTAAATACGTTAGGCCGAATTGTAGATGAAACATTAACAGCAAACTCTATAAAAAAAGAAGAAATTGATTGGTTAGTACCTCATCAAGCAAATATGCGTATCATATCAGCCACTGCAAAAAAACTGGATATGTCTATGGAACGCGTTATCGTTACAGTTGACCAGCATGGCAATACTTCAGCCGCTTCAGTTCCTTTAGCGCTGGATGTTGCCGTTAGAGATGGACGCATTAAAGTAGGCGATACTATTTTATTAGAGGCTTTTGGCGGTGGTTTTACTTGGGGCTCTGTATTATTACGTTATTGATGTATTTATGGAATTAAGCTTTAAGTGAATAGTCAAAAAAACCTAGCAGTCGTTTTCCCAGGACAAGGTTCACAATCTGTTGGCATGATGAGTAAACTACTCGAAACAGAGTCTGAACTTAAGTCAGTATTTGATTCTGCTTCTGAGATCTTAGGTTATGACCTTTTGGATATTATAAACTTTGGGCCAGAAAAAAAATTAAACCAAACTAAAATCACACAGCCAGCTTTACTAGCTTCCGCATATGCAACATGGCTAATGTGCGAAGAAATATTACAGACATCGACCATTGTATTCGCAGGCCACAGTCTTGGTGAATACACAGCCTTGGTCTGTGCTGGTGTAATTGAATTTCAAGATGCAATTACATTGGTTGCTAGAAGAGGGCAATGTATGCAAAAAGCAGTGCCTGAAGATGTCGGAGCAATGGCAGCAATTCTCGGTTTAGAGGATGACCAAGTAGCGCAAATTTGTGTTGTCGCTGCAGAAAGTGAGACAGTATCTGCTGCTAATTTTAATTCACCAGGACAGGTAGTTATTGCTGGGAATAAGTCTGCAGTTGAAAGAGCAATAATTGCAGCAAAGGATATTGGCGCTAAACGAGCATTATTATTGCCTATTAGTGTTCCATCGCATTGCATGCTCATGAAAGAAGCCGCCACTGAATTTGCAACAACACTAGATAAAATTCATTTTAGTGATGCTGACACTCCTGTAATACAAAATGTGAATGCTGAGGTTAAAACTAAATCAGATGAAATTAAGAATGCACTTCTTCAGCAACTTTACATGCCGGTCCGTTGGGTTGATAGCATAAATCGTATGCAAAGTATGGGCGTTAATAAAATTATTGAATGTGGTCCTGGAAAAGTCCTTGGCGGATTGATTAAACGCATAGATCGCTCAATTCAAACATATTCCGTGCATGATAAAGCTTCTTTAAGAAATGCACTAAATTAAAAGCGAGTTGTTTCATTATGAATAAATATAAAGATAAAGTTGTGTTGGTCACCGGCGCCAGTCGTGGTATTGGTAAAGCTATTTTAAATAAATTTGCAAAACATGGTGCATTTGTAATTGGTACAGCAACTACTGAAACCTCTGCTGATATAATTACAAAAAATGTAACGGCTGATAACAATACTGGAATAGGCCTAGTTTTAAATATCGCAGATAAATTATCAATTAATGATTTTAGTCATAAACTCAAGGATTTAAATGCACCATGTATTCTTATAAATAATGCAGGAATCACATGCGATAATTTATTAATGAGAATGAAAGACGATGAATGGGAAAAAGTCATAAACACCAATTTAACCGGCATGTTTCATGTAACAAGATTATGTATGCGAGCAATGATGAAACAACGTTATGGGCGCATTATTAATATCAGTTCAGTTGTTGGATTATCTGGAAATCCAGGGCAATCAAATTATTCTGCATCAAAAGCAGGGATGTTGGGTTTTACACGTTCTTTGGCAAGAGAAGTAGGCTCTAGAGGAATCACTGTAAACGCAGTAGCTCCAGGTTTTATTTCGACAGAAATGACAGATGAATTAACTGACGATATTCGTGATTCAATATTGAATCAAATTCCATTAGCTCGATTAGGTCATCCAGAAGAAATAGCAAATGTAGTCGATTTTCTTTCTTCAGATCAAGCGGCCTATATTACTGGACAAACTATTAGCGTAAATGGTGGTATGTATATGGGTTAAAACTATTAATTACTTTAATAAAAGTTTTTAAGTATATGATATTATTGTAAATAAATATCAAGAAATAATCTAAGTTGCAAGAAGATACCATTTCACTAAACTTAGCAATCTAAAAACGGTCATTGAGCCGCTAAGGGAGGATTTATTAATCATGAGTAGTGTTGAAGAGCGCGTAAAAAAAATCGTTGTAGAACAACTGGGTGTTAAAGAAGTAGAGGTCACTAATGAATCATCATTTGTTGATGACTTGGGTGCTGATTCTTTGGACACTGTCGAGTTAGTCATGGCATTAGAAGAAGAGTTCAAAACCGAAATCCCAGATGAAGAAGCTGAGAATATTACTACTGTTAATGAAGCGGTAAAATATATAAATGCACACCTAGAATAATTTGAAACATGAAGGGCACAAAAGGTCGCGTTGTGTTGACTTTCTTACGCGGCCTTTTTTGTGACTAAATATTTTTGAATATTTAACTTAAAGAATTAAGAAATCCGTTCCATTTCTTTCTTTGAACAATAAAAGGCAATGTCTGAATTGAGTAAACGTCGTGTAGTCATAACTGGATTAGGTATGCTAACGCCAGTAGGCAATAGCGTTGATGAATCTTGGAATAATATAATAGCGGGCAAAAGCGGCATTACCCTTATAGATCATTTTGACACGTCAGATTTTAGCGTTCGTATTGCAGGTTGCATACGAAACTTCGATATAGATAACTATATTTCAAAAAAAGACCAAAAAAAAATGGATAGATTTATTCATTACGGCCTCAGCGCAGGCATACAGGCATTACAGGATTCTGGTCTAGAGATTAACGAAAAAAATGCTACACGTGTCGGTGTTGCCATTGGATCTGGCATTGGTGGATTACCTGGCCTTGAAAAAGGCATCAAACAATTCATTGATGGTGGTCCAAGAAAGGTATCTCCATTTTTTATACCTAGCACGATAATAAATATGATCTCAGGACATTTGTCCATAATGTATGGGCTGAAGGGTCCAAACTTTGCTATCAGTACCGCATGTACAACAGGCACTCATAATATAGGTGATTCTGCAAGATTAATCGAATATGGCGATGCAGATGTTATGATTGCAGGAGGGGCTGAGATGGCTACTTCTGGAAATGGTGTAGCTGGGTTCGCTTCTGCTAAAGCGCTTTCCTCGAGAAATGATGACCCCGAGCGAGCTAGCCGTCCTTGGGATAAAGATAGGGATGGATTTGTTATGAGTGAAGGCGCAGGTGTTATCGTTTTGGAAGAATATGAGCATGCTAAAAAACGTGGTGCAAACATAATCGCTGAAATTGCAGGTTATGGTATGAGCGGTGATGCATATCATATGACTGCGCCTTCGGAAAATGGAGAGGGTGCTGCAAATTGTATGACAAACGCAATAAGAAACGCATGTGTCAATAACAATGAAATAGATTATATCAATGCGCATGGGACTTCAACGCCGTCGGGAGATATTGCAGAAACAGTTGCAATAAAACGAGTATTCAAAGAAGATTCTAAATCACTAGCAATTAGTTCAACAAAATCAATGATTGGACATCTACTAGGGGCTGCAGGAGGTGTTGAAGCTATATTTTCAATATTAGCAATTCGTGACCAAGTTGCGCCTCCGACGATTAATCTTTATGAGCCAGACCCTGAATGTGATCTAGATTATATCCCACATACTGCTCGTGAAATGAATATCGACATTGCATTATCGAATTCATTTGGTTTTGGTGGCACAAATGGTTCCCTCATTTTTAAAAAGTTGAGCTAAAGTCAATAGGCCATGAAAGATTAATGGCAATCAAATTTCTATTCAACGGAAATTCGAGTCATGTAATTTCCGCGCATGATCGAGGCTTGCAATTTGGCGATGGTTTATTTGAAACTATTGCAATAAAAAATGAATTCCTACTATGTTGGGATGAACATATAAAAAGGTTGCAATTAGGCTGCAGTCGTCTAAAGATTCCAATGCCTAGTGAAGAAACATTAACAAAAGAAGCTCGGAGTTTAATAAGTAATGTTGAACGAGGAGTTTTAAAACTAATTGTCACTCGCGGAGAGGGCGGACGTGGGTATGCTTTGCCTCTAAACGCTGAAACAACTCGGCTTATGTCGCTTTACCCATGGCCCGAATACTCGTTTGGAAACCCAGATAATGGAATAAAGGTTCGTCTATGCAATTATCGTTATGGTCACAATCCTGCGCTTGCAGGTATTAAACATCTTAATAGACTTGAACAAGTGATGGCTAGATCTGAATGGTCAGACACTACAATAGCAGAAGGAATTATTCTGGATTATGAGAAAAACGTTATTGAAGGGACGATGAGCAATCTCTTCTATATCAAAAATAATACCTTGTATACTCCTGAACTATTCGCTTGCGGCATCAATGGTATTATTAGACAAAAAGTTATTACCTTAGCAGCAGAACTGAATCTTGAAGTTCGTATTGATAAAATTTCACTACAAAGGCTAATGGATGCTGATGAAGCATTTATGTGCAATAGCATTATTGGGATATGGCCAATAACACTTCTCGGAGAAAAATCATTGGAAATAGGAGAAAAGACCATTCGAATGAAAATATTATTACAAAAATATAGTTTCATTTCTGAATCACAATGAAACGTTTAATCATATCTATATTAACATTTCCCAACCTAGCTGCTTCTGCTTTGTCACGATTTTCTACAGCAGTATTTTCTCTCTCTCTTCTAGTTACTGTTGCGTTTTTCTACAAAGATTATCAAACTTTTCTCGAAACTTCGTTAAGTATTAAAAATCAAACTGTTTTTGAAGTTTTGCCGGGCATGAGCTTTGCTGATGTGAATACAAGACTCAAGAAGCTAGGTCTGATAAAAAAAACAGGTTACTTTAAAATCTTAGCTTTACATACTAAGAAAGCAAATGATATCAAATCAGGTGAATATTTAATAACTCCTGAATTAAACCCAATCGGTCTCCTAAAGCTTTTAGTTTCAGGAAAAGTTATTCAATACTCATTTACAATTCTTGAAGGTTGGCAAATCAGCGATATGACTCAAGCAGTTAATCTAACTGATTTGTTAGAACATACGTTAGAACTTGATAGATCAGAAGATATCATGACTCAACTAGGGTATGCGAATGAAGTGGCTGAAGGATTGTTCTTTCCAGACACATACAATTTCCCTAAGGGCACTACTGATAAAGAATTTTTACAAAGGGCCCATCTCCGTTTGCATGAAATCTTGGATGAAGAGTGGCAATCCTCTGCTAAAAATTTACCATACAAAACACCATATGAAGCATTAATTATGGCTTCTATAATAGAAAAAGAAACGAGTCTAGCGAGTGAGCGTAAAACTATTGCAGGAGTATTCATACGTCGCCTAAATAAAGGCATGAAACTGCAGACGGATCCAACAGTAATTTATGCAATAGGAAAAGAATTTGATGGTGATATACGTAAAAAAGATCTTAATATTGACTCACTCTATAATACCTATCGCTATAAGGGCTTACCTCCTAGTCCAATTGCATTAGTTGGTCGAGAAGCAATTCATGCAGCACTACATCCAGAAAAGGGTAAGTCACTTTATTTTGTTGCAAAAGGGGATGGTTCTCATTATTTTTCAGATACGTTGAAAGAACATAATAAGGCTGTCGTGAAATATCAATTAAAGAAAAAATAAATAATAATGCATGAAGGTTTATTTATAACGCTAGAAGGTATTGAAGGTGCTGGAAAAAGTAGTTCGTTGAACTATATTTCTGAACTGTTTATTTGTGCTGGCCATGAGGTTTTACAAACACGCGAACCAGGCGGAACGGACACTGGAGAGCAGATCAGAAAAATACTTTTAGATAGTGATAACATTAAATTAGAAAGTAGCACTGAGCTCCTTTTAATGTTTGCCGCTCGAAGTCAGCATTTAGAAGAAATTGTAAAACCTGCTTTAGAAAAAGACCAGGTTGTTATATGCGATCGTTTTACTGATGCTAGTTATGCATATCAGGGAGGAGGTCGAGGGATTGAAGAATTACGAATAAAGACACTTGAAGACTGGGTTCAACTAGGTTTTACACCTACCGTTACCTTGTTATTTGATCTTGATGTTGATGTTGGATTACGTCGAGCAGAAAAGAGAAGCCAAGCAGATCGATTCGAACAAGAAGACATAATGTTCTTTAAACGTGTTCGTTCATCTTATCTTCAGAGAGCGAGTAACGAGCCCATACGTTTTCGAATCATTAACGCGGGTAATTCTCTGGAAGATGTGAAACAGCAAATACATAAAGCATTGCAAGAATATTTATGAGCAAGATCTATCCATGGCAAAACACCCAATGGCAAAGGTTTCAGGAAATGCAGCAACAAAACCGATTGCCTAATGCTATTTTACTTTCGGGTCCGGAGGGTATAGGTCTAAAAGAATTTGCAAAGTCTGCTGCCATGCAACTACTATGTCAATCTAATCAAATCAAAACTAATAGCGCTTGCGGTATTTGCAAAAGTTGTCTTCTATATATTGCTGGAAATCATCCTGATTTGTATTCTATTGAACCTGAAGATAGTAGTAGACAACTTAAAATAGCTCAGATACGCGGATTAATTGAGTATGTCACATTAAAAAGTTTTATCGGCAATCGCAAAATTGTCATAATTGAACCTGCTGATGCAATGAACCGAGCAACAGCTAATGCATTATTGAAAACACTAGAAGAGCCACCTTCCCAATCTATGTTATTTCTTTTGAGTAATATACCTTCTAAATTACCGATAACAATTAGAAGTCGTTGTCAGCAAATATATTTTAAACCTGCTCATACAAATGCCGACATAGATTGGCTACAAAGTAAGTTAGTTGATACAAAATATTCCGCAGAAACATTATTTCGTTTATCTGGAGGAGGGCCTTTGAGAGCATTATCCTTAATAGAGGGCGAGCAATTAGAATTTCGAATTATCTTAGTAAAAGATTTAAAATTGATGAGTATTAAAAGCTGCGACACCGTTCAAATAGCTGCGAATTGGCAAGCCTTGGGAATTGATAATATTCTTAACTGGTTGATGAAAATAATACTGGACCTTATTCGTCTTAAACTACAACGTGAAAGATCACACCTGATAAATGTTGATTTGAAAGAGGACTTGCAAGACATTGTAAATTCATTAGACTTGAACTCAATGGTTAGGAATTATAATTTTGTATTATTAAAGCACCAACAATCGTTATCACTAATGAATTATAATACTCTGAGTATAATAGAAGAGGTTCTGTTTTATTGGAATAATTCGGAAATGGAAAATTAATTGGAGTAAAAGTGAATGGCCGCAGCTAACAATACAGGACATGGTATCTTATCCTTAAATATAAAAAATAAAAGTGCGCTTTATGCTTCATATATGCCATTTTTAAAAAATGGTGGTATGTTTATACCTACACCCAAAAGCTACAATTTGAATGATGAAGTTTTCATGCTACTAACCTTAACTGACAATAAAGAAAAATTACCTGTGGCGGGTAAAGTTGCCTGGATTACTCCGGTAGGGGCCCAGGGTAATAAAATTGCCGGCATAGGAGTGCAATTTAGCGAATTGGATAAAGGCGCCACCAAAAATAAAATCGAAAAGCAATTGGCTGGTACATTGAAATCAGATCGTCCAACGCATACTATTTGATTATCTTAAACAACTAATTTTTAGTAAGAATTTTACCTGAAAATATGTCTTCATTGATAGATTCTCATTGCCACATTCCATTGTTAAATGAAGTGTTTACTGTGAAGCAAATTATAGAGAATGCAAAACAGAACGATATCGAACATATGCTTTGCGTTGCGATAGATCTTGATGGCTCACCTGACATTATCAAATTAGCAAGTGAAAATAGCATGATCTCAGCTTCCGTGGGAATACATCCTAATACTGAATTGATAAAAGAACCTGTCATAGAAGAAATTATAGCTTTAGCAAGCCAGGATGAAGTTGTAGCAATAGGAGAAACTGGACTTGATTATTTTCGAAGTGAAGGAGATCTAAGCTGGCAACGTGATCGGTTTCGAACTCACATTAATGCTGCAAAAGAATTAAATAAGCCTTTGATAATTCATACTCGTGAGTCCAAAGTTGATGTGATCCGCATATTAAAAGAGGAAGGAGCTGCTCAAGTTGGCGGAGTTATGCATTGTTTTGTTGAAGATTGGGAAACGGCACAAGCAGCTATGGAGCTTAACTTTCTCATTTCTTTTTCTGGCATTGTTACCTTTAAGAACGCAAAAGACCTTCAAGAGGTAGCTAAACTCGTCCCATTGAAAAAAATGCTAGTTGAAACAGATTCTCCATATTTGGCGCCAGTACCATTCAGAGGAAAGACGAACCAGCCTGCTTATGTTCGCCATGTTGCTGAATTCATTTCGGATTTGAAAGAAATTAATTTTGACGTCTTCGCAAAACAAACTACCAATAATTTCTATAAATTATTTAACTAAATTAGATAGAACGGGATAATATATCAAACGATTTATCTATAGTTCTTCTACTAGTGTAAAAATGAGGTGAAAATCTTATCCCACCCGAACGATTTGCGCATATCAGCATATTTTTTGTTAATTTAGAATAAAGTTGTGGTGTATCAACCCCTTCAATCTTGAATGTAACTATACCTGCATACTGATTTTCATTCGTTGGTGAAATAAATTTTAGATCAGGTACTTTCTTCAATAATTCAATCATATAAGCAACATTATCAATAATATTACTCGATATATTATTCACACCAATTTCTTCTATTAAAGATAGACTAGCTGACAAAGCATGAATTCCGAGCATATTAGGACTTCCACATTCGAAACGTCGACATGTACTAGAATATTTCAAATTCTTTGTATCATAGTTACCTACATCTTCAACCATATGCCATCCATATTGATGCAAAACAAGCGAACTTCTAATTTCTTCCCTACAATAAAACAGTGCAATACCTTCGGGTCCTAACATCCACTTATGAGCATCCGCCATAACAAAATCAGCTTTTATAGCCTGACAATCAAAAGGGAAGGCTCCTAAACTTTGAATAGCATCGACACAAAATAATATTTTTTTCTTGTGGCAATACTCACCAAGCAACATTAAATCAAGGCGTTTACCTGTTGCATATTGAATAGAGCTTACTGTTAATAATCGCGTATTGTCATCACATGCACTGATTAATGCTTCTTCTGAGAATGAATTTTGAGATAAACTTATCTGTCTTAACTCCACACCTTTTTTCTTTTGTGCGAGCCAAGGAATTCTATTAGAAGGAAATTCTTCATCAGTACTTACAATATTATCTCCAGATTTCCAAATTATACCTTCTGCTACTACAGAGAGTGCTTCTGATGTACTCTTCAATATTGCAATATCATCATGTGAAGGAGCATTGATAAGATTTTTCAATTGAATTTTTAGTGTGTTTTCAAGTTTTAACCACGATGAATAGTTAGAGGCACCAAGAGAGCTGTTTTCAACTGCAAATTGTTGAACAATTTTAGATGTTCTAACTGGCCAAGGCGATATAGCTGCATGGTTCAGATAGCAGATACTTTCATCTATTTGAAATTCTTCTTCGATTATTCGTTCAATACTCATTAATAGTAATATATACCATGTAATTTGATTATTTCTTCATTTGTAGTTCCAACACGAAACTATCATTATTGTATCGTGGCTTATAAATTAGTTTATAAAGCTATCTATTAAATACAAGAGAGCACTTAAAAAGTATTAATTAATTTTAATCATACTAGAAATAACTGCGCATAATGTATATTATGTTAAATTAACGATTTAAAGTCTTATTTGTAATTATCTTTTCATCATCTACACGTCTAACTTAACATTTATGGAATAACCTTATTCATAACTCAAGAATAGTAATAATTTCTAAACTCTTACTTCAATCTAGTAATTGCTCTAATATGAACATCAATATATGAATGCTGTTATACCTTGAATGAATTTCCTGACGAATTACAAATATTGGCTATTTGCGGCCATAATACTTCATATTCTAGTCGCATGGTTTAGTGTAGGACATTACCATGATGATGAATATGCTCAAATTCTCAGCTTTGCTGCTGCGAGAATGGGTGTAGACATGCAAAGTCAGTTAATGTGGGAATTTGAGGCAGGTGTTAGAAGTGGTTTTCAACCACTTGTTGCATATTTACTATCTGAAGTAAGTGGATCAGTCGGGATAAGCTCTCCTTTTATTATTGCTTTTTTTTATCGTTTATTAAGTGCGTCAATATCTCTCGTTGGAACAATTGTCTTTATAAAAGTAATAGCCAAAGATATAAGCTCGAAAAGTGTATTGAAATGGATAGTATTTTTTCTACTTTTTTCTTGGATTTTGTTGTTTATTAATGTGCGTTTTTCATCAGAGGGTTGGTCAACTTCATTCTTCATTCTAGGTTATGGATTGTTCTTAAAGGCGAACCCTCTTAATGTTCAACGTTATTTAGCGGTTGGCTTTTTTTTGGGATTGGCATTTTTAGCAAGATATCAAGTTGGTTTCATGTTGTTTGGTCTTGGACTATGGATGGTGTTCATCCATCGAATAAATCATATTAACTTATCCTATATTTTGATTGCTGGTTTATTTACGCTAATAATCGGAGGAGGATTTGACTGGTGGTTATATGGTGAACCGACAGTTAGTTCATGGAATTATTTCAAGTGGCATTATGATGGTTTAACATCATTATCAGGTGGCATTAGCTCAACTGCTGAGCCTTGGTGGTTTTATATTCAGTATGCTTCATTACAACTAATTCCACCAATCACCTTATTGTTGCCTATAGTTGTCGTTGTTTTTTGGTTGTTTTTTCCTCTTCATCCAATTACCTGGTTGACAATCCCATTTGTTTTTTTCCATATGTGTTTTGGGCATAAAGAGATGCGTTACCTATTTCCACTCCTGCCATTCGTGCCAGTAATGTTTGGAATGCTATGTATTGAAGTTAATGAAAAATTTAAGTTTATGAGATATGATTTTATTAAGTATTGTTGGTATTCGATACTAGGAATAACTCTATTTGTAAATGTCATTCTTATAATACTTACGATATCCTTGCCTGCTAGTAAGGAAGTAGCATTATGGCAAAATTGTTTAATTCCGATAGCAACTAAATCATCATCAATGTTATTAGTCTTGGATGAAAATGATTCTTATACTGATCCTATGGAATTGAATTTAGATTTTTATAATACAATCAATCTTCCTGTGAAATCAGTTATCAACGAAAATAGAATTGTAAAAATAATAGAACAGCATCCGTACAAACAGATACTCTATGCCTCGCGAAAACGAAATCGAAGTGAGCAATTGGATGATGCGAATCTTTCATATACGCTTGCTTGCCAAGCATTGCCAGACTGGATTTTAAAAATTAATATTAATAATTGGACATCGCGGACTAGCATGTGGCGAATCTGGTTAGTCACGAAATAATATTAAAAAGTTTCTTATTAACCTAATATAAAAAAATCAATCATAATGAAATACATACTCACTCTACTATTACTAAAATTTTATTTTTTTTCTGTTAATTCTCATGCTGAAGTTGCGATTATAGGGGCGAGTTTGAAAAAAGCATATGTTGTAAATAATGATTTCACGTCATTCTATCAAACAGGAAAGTATGCTGATTCATACAGCATGATATGTGAAATGGAACAAGCGATTCTTGACCCAAGTAATAACGACCAATACATAAGTAAGCCATCTTTGGGTTTGAAATTAGAACTTAGGGCGAGAGCAACATATATTGAATCTATCACTAATATTGTTAGACCAATAGGATTTGTTGTTGCAGTAGAAGAAAGTGGGAATGCTCTCATTTCATTCACTCCGCTTGGCAAGAATGTTAATGGCCTTTGGGATGGCGATGTATTCAACTCTTGGAATGGAGTAAGCTCAGAGGTCAATGTCCATAGCGGAGACCTAGAGAAAAAAGCTTACGCACATTTTGATCTTCTCGATGGCACTGGGCTTTTTTATGAATCAAATAATAGAACACATCCAGATTACTTTTTGTCAAAATGTGAACGGATTCTGAAAAAAAATTTGCCAGTTTATGACTGGAGGTAGAAATAAAAATTTAGCCCTTCTTGGTATTCTCTCAATTTGATATCTATTGTTTAAGGTGTGATCATGACATCAATAGATAATTCGTTTATCCGTAATGCAAAGTCTTGAAGCCATGATGACGGAAGTTTTTTAATCTCTTTTGCCTCAGGTTGCATAGATTTTCGTTCGACGCCATAAAGCAACACACCCCGCACAAGTATATTTTGACTTACAGCTGCTTTAAGTAAATTTATATAGGCATCTGTCTCTAAATTGCAAGGTGGCTTATTTTTATACATAAATACACACGTCTGTATCCAAGTAGGACAATGATTAGCAGATATTTTTAATCTTTTTAATGTCGAAATACGCGAACCCTTAATTTGATTTATAGTAGAGACACCCTGCGGCGTAGCACTATCAATTTTAAACCAAACTTCACCCTTGATTCTAGCAAGCTTTTTCAAGCCCTTCTTGATATGAGTTCGACTGACCATGCTCCCGTTAGTGATTAATACACATTTGATAGAATTCAATAAGCTATATTCTTCTAATATCAATTCGAGTAAATTTACAACCTGATAAAAATTACTCGCTGTAGTCGGTTCGCCGTTTCCAGATATTGCAATATCTTTAATTACTCGATATTCATCTGCAACCTCTTCCCTATCATAAAAATCTCCGTACATAACATCAGCTAGAAAATATCGTAACTCATGAGCTAATTTATCTAGATCAGTTACTGGCGCAGCCCCTCGAATTAATTCGGGCACCTGACAATAAATACAACGCCAGTTACAAGCATTATTTATATTCAGATTAATACCAATTGACAATCCGCCAGCGCGACGAGAGAGAACAGGATAAATATAGGTTAATCCAGCCTTCTCACGACTGTGATCTTTAGTAGTAAGCATTAACTGTAAATTTTGGGTGATTCGCTCATTCTTATACCTAATATATCAAAAGAAATATGGCCATATCTCCATTGTAGAAAATTATGCCACATTAGCTTTTACTGCATAAAGTGGATCACCAGTAATAGAACTACAATCCATAAATTGAATATCAACATAAGTCTTTGCCTCGAGTAAGTAAGTTCGAATCAGGTATTTTCGATCATGCTCTGATAATGAAAGCCAAGCTCTGGTTACTTTCGTTTCAAAAAAACGATTTGAGTATGTGATAATGACAGAAGCATTACTCCTTAATACTCGACTTATTTCTTTAAGTACGGTTACAGGTTGTGTCAAATAATCAAAGGACACACAAATAGTACATAGGTCAAATTGATTTTTTTTAAACGGCAATTCTGGCTGGGTATTTAGATCATGCACAAGCCACTCATCGAGTTGTTTATTCCTTGCAAGTTCCCTTGCATTCATACCTAACCCAACAACCCGATGATAATTCACTTCCTTGGGATAATGGCTTATCCAACTACTCATTAGGTCTAAAACATCAGCATTAATAGGAATATATTTTCTATACAATTCAGTAACCGCACTAATTGCAGTGGCATCTAGATGTGTTACAAACCGAGGTATTTTATAAAAAATGTCATCCGGGTCTTCATCTATTCGACGATGAGCATCTTCAGTTAGTTTAACAGTGATATTATTTTCAAAAGACATATCGAATTACAGAAGTATTTTAAATCAAAATACTCCTGTTTTCAGGATCAAGTACTTGCCATGTCTTTACAAGCTTTTAAAGCAACTGCACGTACACTAGTTGATGCTTTCTTAGCTTTAAACGTCATTGGTTCACCGGTGAAGGGATTTATGCCTTTGCGTGCTTTTGTTGCAGGCTTTTTTATACGCTTTAATTTAATAGCTAATTCTGGAACCATAAACTCACCACAACCACGTACTTTCAGATGTCGTTGTGCTTGTATCGATAAAGACGCTAATACTGCTTTTACATCTTTTTTTGTTATTTCTGTAGCATCCGCAATTTCAGAAATAACCTGTGCTTTCGTCATTCTATCTTTGACAGCTGATGTTTTTTTCGTAGCCATGAGTGCTCTCCTTTATCTTCAATAGGTTGGATTTCGAGTGTAATTTAATATTGTATTGTAACGCAATAATAATTTTTTCTATCTATTTATTTTTATCATATCTAATTTAAGATGATGTTTGAGTCGATAGTTATAAGTAGCATAATAATGAACATATTATTACAAGTTTGACTTTTTTAACTCTTCAAAATTGTCATGGAAGCAGGTTTTTCTTTTAATTTAGATAAGTAATAGTTATTATTTTTATGTATTAACCACTCCTATTTGTACTGTGATTATTAAAAAGCGAATGACCGCACAAGAGTCTTTTAAACTCCAAGTCTGCTTTTGTGACCTGATAATCGGTATTATAATACCTTAAAAAATTCGATTAAGTTAACCTTAAGATATAGTTAAATTTCGTGGAGATAAAAATGAACAGTACTTTTACTTATTCATTAATAATGTTGATTGCAGGTTTGGGAATTCCAATAATGGCATCATTAAATGGAGGATTAGGAACCAAACTTGAAAGCCCTGCCCTCGCGGCGACAATATTACTTTCAGTGGGTTTAGCCATAGCTATAATTTATTTAATTTCTACTGAAGGCATACCAACGAGATTATACAATCCAGAGATACCTTGGCATTTTTATCTTGGTGGTTTCTTTGTCATGTTTTACATTTTAAGCATAACTTGGATAGCGCCTCATTTTGGTATTTCGAATGCGGTCTCATTTGTTCTACTTGGTCAGCTGATTGCAATGAGTGTTATTGATTATTATGGTTTTCTAGGCATGACTCAATATGCACTAAGCCCACAACGTATTGCCGGCTTAGCACTAATGTCAGTTGGCGTGTTTATGGTTTTGAGCAATGTTCCTGAAAAAATTTGACGCATGTATCAATTCAATATCACTTTTAGTTCAAATAATTTTTAGATAACTCGCTCATATAAATCATAATCTGGACCATTATGTGGCCTACCTAACGGTTTAATATGAGCTGCCTCCGCATACAAATCTGCATTAGTTTCAAGAAACAAGCCGCATATCTGGCATTTAAAGTTGTGTTTATTTTTTACTTCTTAGCTATTTTTGTATCGCGAACAATCCTTTACGTGCTTCAAGAATGAAATCTTCAGTCGTTCCTCTTCTTTTTTCTGCTGTACTTTCATCACCACATTTTGGACATCCTATGCCACGTATATGATTAGCTAGCTTTTGTGAAAAAGGACCATGATCCCTGCAAATAATAATTACATTACTAAGTGCATTAACATACTCGACTTGTGAATAATCATATCTATCATCATGTGCTAGAGTGGAGTCATGAATGAAACGTTGAAGATTGTGACCTAACTTTTTGGCTGTACTTATTCGTCCACATTTGCTGCAATTAAAACCTTTTAAGTGCGACATTAGCCGCTGAGAAAATGATCCATGTTTCGGGCAAATAATTTCAATTACATTCTCAACATTTTTAAATTTTACACGTGAGTAGTCATATCGACCATTGTGAATCTTACTGGCACGCTCTATAAATTTATCTAACGTTAATGGCTTATTGCCTCAACATTCATGGCAACCATGTCCAGTGCAGTGATTAGCAGGTGTTTGCTCAAACTTGCCGTGCAGAGGACAGATAATAGTGACCTTAGTTCTAGCTGCAACATATGTGACTTTTGAATAGTCATAACGATCTCCATGCTTTATGCGTGCACGTTGGATGAAATCTTCAGTTGTAACGCGCCTAGACATTTAATAATAAATTGCTAGTTTAGTATTCGAGTACAAAGCATACATATAAGAGATTATATGCAGTTATAAATAGAAATGTCCCATGAGTGTCCCACAGAGACACATTAATTACGTGTAGAAAATTATAAATAGACTGAAAGCCTTGATAGAGATGGTGCCCGGGGCCGGAATCGAACCGGCACGCCTGTTAAGGCGAGGGATTTTAAGTCCCTTGCGTCTACCAATTCCGCCACCCGGGCTAAACCTTGATATAGTAACTTGGAGGCTGAGCCCGGAATTGAACCGAGGTACACGGTTTTGCAAACCGCTGCATAACCACTCTGCCACTCAGCCGATGTTACTATTATACTTATATCATCGCCTGCAAAATGCAAAACCCCGTGGATACCGGGGCTTCCATAACTTGGAGCGGGAAACGAGATTCGAACTCGCGACATCCTCGTTGGCAACGAGGTGCTCTACCACTGAGCTATTCCCGCAAAGGACGCATATTGTATCTTCGACTTTTAAAGTGTCAATCAAATTACCAATTTATTCTTTTAATTGTGGCCAGGCTGCCATCAAATACTGAACCATGGATATCAATGTTATAATTGCCGAAAAATAAAGTAGAATTAAACCTATTTCGTATATAGGCATGCCAAAGACAGGCACTCTGAATATTAGAAAACCCAATGCTAGCATTTGAGCTATTGTTTTTATCTTACCTAAAATGGAAACAGCAACCTTATTTCTCGCACCAATTTCAGCCATCCATTCCCGTAATGCCGAAACAGTAATCTCACGTCCGATAATAATTGCTGCAGGTAATGCTAGATTAATAATCGGATTTTGCTGGACCACTAATACCAATACAACAGCTACCATCAATTTATCTGCAACTGGATCTAAGAAAGCTCCTAGTGTGGATGTTTGATTCAATTTTCTCGCCAAGTACCCGTCTAATATGTCAGTCACTGCTGCCAAGACAAAGACAAGACATGCGAAATAATTATTCCAACTCACTGGTGAATAAAACACTAGCACAAAAACAGGTATTAACAATATTCGTAGTAATGTTAGTTGATTAGGTATATTCATAAAATATTGTGAAAATTTTCATATATCTTCTGAGCAAGATTTTTACTAATTCCTGAAACATTTGCCAAATCATCTATTCCAGCCTTAGCAATGCCTTGTATTCCACCGAAGTGTTTGAGCAAACTTTGTCTTCGTTTGCTTCCTATCCCTTCAATATTCTCAAGTGTAGAACTATTACGCGTTTTTTTTCTACGTTGTCGATGCGCAGTTATCGCAAAACGATGCGCTTCATCGCGAATATGTTGTATCAAATGTAGTGCTGGAGATGAACTATCACAGTCTATCGTTTTTTTTTCAAGTGCGAGAATTAGATTTTCCAACCCAGGTTTCCTTGAAGTTCCTTTAGCAACACCTAATATAGGAATATCTAATATTTGTAGCTCATCGAGTTCTTTTTTTGCCATACTAATTTGACCTTTACCACCGTCAATTAAAATAATATCTGGTAGTTTTGCCTCTTCTTTGATGAGTCGTGTATAACGACGCCTGACAACTTGGCTCATTGCCGCATAATCATCACCCTTAGTAATATTTTTTATATTAAATTGCCGGTATTGAGAGTTTATTGGTCCTTCAGTGCCAAAAACAACGCATGATCCGACTGTCGATTCACCCTGCGTATGACTTATGTCAAAACATTCCATACGCTCTATTGGATCTTTGAATGAGAGTAATTCCTCTAACGCTTTAAAGCGTTTATGTTGGCTCTTATTTCTCGCCAATTTATGTTTTAGTGCTAAATTAGCATTTTCTTGTGTCATGCTGAGCCATTTTGCGCGTTCGGCTCTCACTTTAAATTTTAGTTTAATTTTTCTTCCAGCTTTTTCAGAAATAACCTCTTCTATTAATTCAAGATCATCAACCTCGTGACTAATTAATATTTCTGTGGCTATTTTTTGCTGTGTATTTGGACTTAAATAAAATTGACTTAAAAATGCACTCACTAACTCTGATTCTGGTTGTTTAGCAATATTTTGTAGATAATAACTACGACTACCCAAATTTAATCCGGAACGAATAATAACTAACTGAATACAAGCATGGCTCCCATTTATTACGCAAGCAATGATGTCAAGATCGCCACCATCTGTGCTGATATGCTGTTTCTCCTGAACATCACGTAATGAACGTATTTGATCACGCAATCTTGCTGCAACTTCGAATTCTAATGCCTCTGAGGCTCTTTGCATCGGTTCATTTAAAGATTTAATAACCTCATCATTTTTTCCTTCTAGGAATAATGTAGCATGCCTAATATCACGCGAATAATCTTCTTTTGAGACTATTTCAACACATGGTGCTGAACAACGTTTAATTTGATATTGCAAACAAGGGCGAGAACGATTCGCGAAAACACTATCTTCACAAGAACGAATCAAAAACAATTTCTGTAATAAGTTCAGTGTGCGTTTGACTGATCCAGCGCCAGGGTATGGTCCAAAATACTTCCCTTTACCCTTTAAAGCACCACGATGATAACGAAAATGAGGATATTCATGCTCACTTGACAAATAAAGATAAGGATAACTCTTGTCATCACGAAATAAGATGTTGTAGCGAGGTTTATAGCTTTTGATTAGATTATTTTCTAATATCAAAGCTTCATTTTCAGTATGTGTAACGGTCACCTCTATATTCGCAACTTGTTTGATCATTACTTGCGTTTTCGGTGAATCAGTTTTGCTTGATGTAAAATAACTAGAAACCCGCTTTTTTAGATTTTTTGCTTTGCCAACATAGATAACTTGACCTTGAACATCCTGCATACAATAAACACCCGGCAAGCTAGTTAATGTTTTAAGATATATTTTTGTATCAAACGACATTGGTATTTAAATCTATCTGTGATTTAATAAAGGTAAAAATATCTCTAAACATTTCTTCAGTCAGTCGTTTGGTATTTGTGTTATATCTACTACAATGGTACGAGTCTACAATAGTGTGTCCATCATCTAGTGAGTAACTTATTCCATGTCTAAATGGATAAATAGACTGTTTTAAACTTAGGGCTTTTAATACTGCTTTATGCGAAATCAAACCTAAACATAGGATAACTGCTTTTTTATCTATTGCCTTCAATTCTTCAACTAGATATGAATTACACCTAGTAATCTCTTCAACTGTTGGTTTGTTTTCGGGTGGCAAACATTTTACCGCATTAGTTATTTGGCAATGCTTTAGTTTCATACCATCTTTTAAATGTGTGGAAATTTCTTTATTACTGAACCCATACTCATAAAGCATTTTATAAAGAATTACTCCGGCATGATCACCAGTAAATGGTCTTCCTGTAGCATTAGCACCATGTAATCCAGGCGCTAAACCAACGATGAGTAATTTTGGATTCTTAGCCCCAAAAGATGGAACTGGTCGTGCATGATAATGAGAAAATTTTGAACGGATCTTTGTTAGAGACTCACTTAACCTTGGACATGCAGTGCAATTTGGATTAAATGCAGATGAATTTTCTATCATACTATTAATAATACGTTAATAGTGGCGGAGAGGGTGGGATTCGAACCCACGGGACCGATAAAGGACCGCTGGTTTTCAAGACCAGTGCATTCGACCACTCTGCCACCTCTCCTGCGTCATAGGATCAAAGATCGAGAGGATACATGATCATTAGTCATGGGAAAAGCCGTATAAGACAATTGAATTTTAAGTGAATTTAATGCAACAAAGCTTGATATTTTTCTAAAAAAACGATACAAACTATATATGTATATAGATAAATTTTAACGTAAAGGTGAATTAAATGAATGAATCCCCTTCTGTAGTCGTACGCCGCCCTACCGAGTCTATACTCGCTACTAATAAAGTGTTAAAAAACACATACTTACTGTTGTCTATGACATTAGTCTTCAGCTCAATCATGTCTTTTGTCGCAGTAGCTACCAACGCCTCTTTTATGTCAGCGATGATGTGTAACGTGATTGCAATTGTTCTTATTTGGTTCGTAATACCTAAATATAAGAGTTCAGCTGCAGCATTACCATTAACATTCATTTTTGTAGGTTTATTAGGTTATGGCCTAGGACCTCTTTTGAGCTATTACTTAGTTACATTTTCGAATGGCGCTGAGTTGGTTGGAACAGCTCTTGGTGGCACAGGCGTGATATTCCTATCACTTTCAGGTTATGTTCTAACGACTAAAAAAGACTTCTCATATATGGGAGGCTTCTTGTTTGTAGGTCTCATCGTTGGAATTATTGCGATGATAGCTAATATTTTCCTTCAAATACCAGCCCTATCATTGGCGATAAGTTCAGTTATGGTACTCGTGATGAGCGGTTTTATTTTATATGATACAAGCCGTATTATTAATGGCGGTGAAACAAACTATGTAATGGCAACAGTTTCACTGTATCTAAATATAATTATATTGTTTCAACATTTACTTCATTTAGTAACTGCCTTCACGGGTCGTGACTGATATGAACCTCAACTATATTCAAGTTCTAATAAGACCCAGCTAAGTGCTGGGTTTTTTTTGTACAGGAGATGCTGTATGCCGCGAGTGTATTAATGCACGGGAGCGGCATAGACAATAAACCGCCTATTTCATTACTTGCATCAAAGAGAGGCACGACTCCACGACTATCATTCATATAGAAATTTATGCTAGCGCCGGTCATGTTATGCGACTTTAAAATCATAAAAAAATGGTTTTTTTATCTCTATTGATTAAAGTCTATTGATTGGCGGGACAGAATGGCTGAGGCAACTATGATTTAAATTACTAATCGTGCTAGCATCTTATGCATTTTTATAATTAATCACTATCAAACTACATAAATCCAAACGAGAGGTTGTCAAACGATGAAGATCGGGGTGCCTAAAGAAACTTATGCGGGTGAAAAGCGTGTAGCAACGACACCTGAAGTTGTAAATTGGTTACAAAAATTGGGGTACGATGTCTCTCTAGAGGCTGGCGCAGGTGCAGAAGCAAATTATTCTGATGCAGCATATAGCGAGGCTGGCGCTGAGATAGTAACTGATATCAAAACACTGTGGGATTCTTCAGACATCATATTGAAAGTACGAGCTCCTGATGATAATGAAATTGAGTTGTTGCATGACGGACAAACATTAATCAGTTTTATATGGCCAGCACAAAACAAATCACTGATGGAAAAGCTTTCTGCCAAGAAGGTTAATATTCTTGCCATGGATTCTGTGCCACGAATCTCTCGCGCTCAAAAAATGGATGCGCTCAGTTCTATGGCCAATATAGCTGGATATCGAGCTATCGTTGAGGCATCACACAATTTCGGACGATTTTTCACAGGTCAAATAACAGCTGCTGGCAAAGTACCTCCTGCAAAAGTGTTGGTTATCGGAGCCGGGGTAGCAGGTCTTGCTGCTATTGGTGCAGCAAATAGTTTAGGCGCTATTGTTCGTTCATTTGATACACGTCCTGAGGTTAAGGAACAAGTCGAAAGTATGGGTGCTGACTTCTTGTTACTTGAATTCAAAGAGGATGGTAGTGGCGAAGGTGGTTACGCAAAAACTATGAGCAATGAATTCATTGCTGCCGAAATGGCACTTTTTGCGGAACAGGCAAAAGAAGTTGATATTATTGTAACAACAGCCTTAATTCCTGGAAAACCAGCGCCAAAATTAATTACAATTGAAATGGTTAATTCGATGAAAAATGGCAGTGTCATTGTCGATTTAGCTGCTGAACAAGGTGGTAACTGTGAGCTGACAGTTCCACATGAACTGTCAGTAACTGATAACGGTGTCACTATTATCGGTTATAGTGATTTACCTAGTCGTTTACCGACTCAATCGAGTCAACTCTACTCAACTAATTTGCGTCATCTGATTACTGATATGACACCTGAGAAAGATGGTGTGATAACTATTGATTTTGAAGATGAAGCTGTTCGTGGTGCAACCGTTGTTAAGAGTGGGGAAATCACTTGGCCACCACCTCAAGTAAAGCTATCCGCTGCTTCTACAAAACCTCCTGAAGCACCTGCCCCTCTTAAAAAAGAAGAGATTAAGCCACCCAGCTTATTTAATCAGATGCTACCGGTCATTATCGGTGCCCTTGTTTTACTTGGTGTTGGATCAGTTGCCCCAGCGTCTTTCATGACTCACTTTACTGTCTTTGTTCTATCTTGTTTTGTTGGTTATATGGTGATTTGGAATGTCTCCGCTTCGCTACACACTCCGCTAATGAGCGTCACCAATGCAGTCAGTAGCATCATCGTTATTGGTGCATTAGTGCAAATATCATCATCAGATCCGGTGCTAGTCAGTCTTGCTGCGTTTGGTATCCTTATAACAAGCATCAACATCGTAGGCGGCTTTGCAGTTACCCAACGTATGTTAGACATGTTTAGAAAATAAGGAGATTATTATGTCAGAAGGTCTAGTAACAGCATCATATATCGGCGCAATTGTTTTATTTATTCTGACTTTGGGTGGATTAAGTCATCAGGAATCAGCACGAAAGGGTAATCTTTACGGCATCATAGGTATGGCCCTTGCTATATTAGCAACCGTCTTCGGTCCTGAAGTCTTCAATAATATCCATATCATTATTGCCACTATGCTTATTGGTGGCACGATAGGTATTATTCTCGCCAAGAGGGTGGCTATGACTCAAATGCCAGAATTGGTAGCTATTCTTCATAGTTTTGTTGGTCTTGCCGCTGTTCTTGTTGGCTATGTGAACTTCATGGGCGGATCAAGTTTGATAGGGGTTGAAAAGACCATCCATGAGGTTGAAATATATGTAGGTATACTTATTGGTGCCATCACATTTTCTGGTTCAGTCATTGCCTTTGGTAAATTGAGTGGAAAAATTGGTGGTAATCCATTGATGCTTCCAGCACGTCATTGGCTGAATTTGGGTTTACTCATTGCGAGTATCTATTTTTGTTATGATTTTGTTCATCAAGGTCACCTTGATGGAGGTAATGCCATGATGCCATTAATGATTATGACTGCAATCGCTCTAATCTTTGGCATACATATGGTCTTAGCCATTGGTGGTGCCGATATGCCTGTGGTTGTCTCAATGTTGAATAGCTATTCAGGTTGGGCAGCTTCAGCAACTGGTTTCATGTTGGGTAATGATTTATTGATTGTCGTTGGTGCATTAGTTGGAAGTAGTGGTGCTATTTTGAGTTATATTATGTGTCGTGCGATGAATCGAAATTTCTTTTCAGTTATTGCGGGTGGCTTTGGTACTACTTCAGGAGCTGTCCCTTCGGGTTCATCTGAAGAACAAGGCGAAGTGATATCTATTGAGACTCATGAAGTTGCAGAACTTTTACTCGACGCCAAAGAAGTAATGATTATTCCCGGCTACGGTATGGCTGTAGCACAAGCACAACATACTGTGCATGAAATCACTCAGACCTTGCGTGATAAGAAAATCAATGTGCGGTTTGGTATTCATCCAGTTGCTGGTCGTATGCCAGGACACATGAATGTTCTGTTAGCGGAAGCAAGAGTTCCATATGATATCGTCTACGAGATGGATGAAATAAACGACGATTTTCCAGATATCGATGTGTCCGTTATTATCGGAGCAAATGACATAGTCAACCCGTCTGCCCAGGAAGATCCAAATAGTCCTATTGCGGGTATGCCAGTTATGGAATGTTGGAAAGGCAAAACTACCGTTGTATTAAAAAGAGGAATGGCAACGGGCTATGCGGGTGTTCAAAATCCACTTTTCTTTAAGGAAAACACACGTATGTATTTTGGTGATGCAAAACAAAGCTTAGACTCAGTACTTAAAGAAATTTTGTAAAAAGCGTATCATCTTAAAATAATATGAAGCATTATTTTAGTTATCATCAGGTGAATAGAATATTTGAACTTAAATAAAATATTAAGGAGTTAAAAATGGCAGAAGCAAAAGGGTTAAGTAAACCGGTTAAGTTAAAAAAAGATCTTGCAAATTTACTAGGAGCAACAGAGCTTCCTCGTACAGAGATAACGAAGAAATTATGGGACTATATTAAGGAAAATAAGCTTCAAACAAAGACTGAGAACGGTAAAGCTGAAAATGGTGGTAAATTCATTGTGGCTGACGCAAGCTTAGTATCTATATTTAAAAACACAAAATCCACAAGCAAATCAGGCAAACTAACAGATCTAACGCAAATGAAAGAAGGTGAAACAATCGACATGATGCAAATGGCGGCTGTTGTTGGTGCAAATATAGAATAAGTCCACTGTGTGAAAATTAAAAATGAAAGCGCCCGTTTTTGGGCGTTTTTTTGACAAAAAATCAACTAGATATAACGGACTTATGACCCATATAAGGCCGTAATATATTTGGAATGGTTATGCTCCCATCTTTATTTTGATAGTTCTCCATTATGGCTATCAAAGTTCTACCTACTGCCAAACCGGAACCATTTAGAGTATGTAGCAATTCAGGTTTATTTGTTTCTGGGTTACGCCACCGCGCTTTCATCCGCCGTGCTTGAAAATCTTCAAAATTACTACAAGATGAAATCTCTCTGTATTTGTTCTGACTAGGTAGCCAAACTTCAATGTCATAAGTCTTCGCTGCGGAGAATCCTAATTCACCACCACATAAAGTAACAACACGATAAGGAAGTTCTAGTTTTTGTAATATATCTTCAGCATGACTTACTAACTCTTCTAACACAGCATATGAGGTTTCTGGTTTCACCAATTGCACCATTTCGACTTTTTCAAACTGATGTTGTCGAATCATACCTCGTGTGTCTTTGCCATAGGAACCTGCTTCACTTCTAAAACAGGGAGAGTGACAAACAAATTTCTTTGGTAATTGGTCATTATTGATTATTTCATCACGAACAATGTTAGTTACCGGGACCTCTGCTGTTGGAATAAGATACAAACTATGTTCTTTAATTTGAAACAAATCTTCTTCAAACTTGGGTAACTGTCCTGTACCTATGCAACTGTCTACATTCACCAAATAAGGCACATTGATCTCATCATAATCATGTTCATTAATATGTGTGTCCAACATGAATTGGATGATCGCGCGGTGAAGCTTTGCTATCCCTCGATGCATAACAACAAATCTAGTACTGCTGATCTTAGTCGCAGCGTCAAAATCGATTAAACCTAATGCCTCACCTAAATCTACATGATCTTTAGGTACGAAGTCATACGATTTTGGCGTACTCCAGATCTTTACTTCTTCATTATCTTCTTCAGTTTTTCCTCTGGGCACAGATTCGTGTGGGATATTTGGAATACGAAAATAGATATCATTTAAATTTGATTGAACAACATTTAGTTCAGAAACAATTTCATCAAGACTTATTTTGATCTTTGTAACTTCATCTATAGTTGCCTGCGCATCTTCATCTTTTGACATTAATTGACCAATCAATTTTGATTTTGAATTACGTAAAGCTTGTAATTCTTCAGTTTCGATCTGAAAAATTTTACGTTTTTCTTCCAATTTTTGAATCACATCGACATCAAGTTTCATATCTCTCTTGCTTAGAGCTCTAGAAACTTGTTTTATATCGTTACGTAATAATTGAGGGTCTAACATTGCTAATTTAATCCTTTACATATCTATTTTATCGGCCAATGTACAATATATCTGGGTTTTATTCTTTACTTCATTTAATATTTTTCTCTCTTCGTTATGATTGTTTGCCAACTATGACCCCCAACCAACAACCCAGCAAGCAGAGTGTAATGCTCAATAAAATATTTAGACCGGCTTTGAAGGCATCACCAGATTCAAGCAGATTAATTGTCTCGATAGTAAATGTAGAAAAAGTAGTAAATGCACCAAGCAATCCAATCGTAATACCTACACGCCATTCTGGATTAATATCAGTACCTTCAATCATAATTACATATGCTGCCCCCATAAGAAAGGAACCTAATATATTTACTGCTAATGTTCCATATGGAAATCCTCGGCCTACCAAACTATAGATACCCATGGTCATTCCATAGCGACATAAGGCACCCAATGCGCCACCAACTGCAATAGATATTACTTGGATCATTACTTACTTTTTCTTGATGACTTGTTTCTCTCTTTCAAGAGGGTTAACTTCTCAGCTATCTTAATTTCTAATCCGCGATTAACAGGGTAATAATAAGTTTTGTCTTTCATATCATCTGGAAAATAATTTTCACCTGCCACATAACCGTCTTGCGCATCATGTGGATAATGATAATCTTTGCCGTAATTGAGTGACGCCATTAAACTTGTCGGTGCATTACGTAAGTGCAACGGGACTTCTTTTGTACCTGTTTCTCTTACGTCTTGCATAGCAGTGCTAAATGCTTTGTAGACAGCGTTGCTCTTTGCCGCACATGCAAGATAAATAATGGCTTGTGCTATAGCCAATTCACCTTCCGGAGAGCCCAGTCGTTCCTGTGTTTCCCACGCATCTAAGGCTAATCGCAAGCCCCTAGGGTCGGCATTACCAACGTCTTCTGAAGCTATTCGAACTACACGACGGGCAACATAAAATGGATCACAGCCTCCATCAATCATCCTTAAAAACCAATAGAGTGCAGCATCAGGATCAGAGCCGCGAACTGATTTATGTAATGCAGAGATCTGATCATAAAAGGCTTCGCCACTTTTATCAAAACGCCGTGAGAAACCCTCTACCAAAACATCATTTAACAAAGCCTCAGTGACCACTCCTTTTTCGGAAAGATCAGAAACTATCTCAAGAATATTTAATGCTCGTCTAGCATCACCATCTACGACTTCTGCTAGTTTATTAAAAGTAGCATCATCTAGTGATAATTCTAGTTTGCCAAGACCTACCTGACTATCATTTAATGCTATATCTAAAATACTTTTAATATTATCAGTTGTCAGTGACTTCAATACGTATACACGAACACGAGACAATAATGCATTATTTAATTCAAATGAAGGATTTTCGGTAGTCGCGCCTATGAAGGTGATAGTTCCATCTTCAACATATGGTAAAAATGCATCTTGTTGTGATTTATTAAATCTGTGAACTTCATCAACAAAAAGTACGGTTTCTTTATCATAAACTTCTCTATATTGTTTTGCTTTCACTATTGCAGCACGAATATCTTTTACACCACTCAAAACAGCGGAGATAGATAGAAATTGAGCATCACAAGATTTAGTTATTAATCTTGCCAGTGTTGTTTTACCTGTGCCAGGAGGCCCCCAGTAAACCATCGAATGCAAGCGACCTTGTTCTATTGCCATTCGTAATGGTTTGGTTTCGCCTAAAATATGAGCCTGACCAATATAGGAATCAATCGTTTTGGGTCGCATTCGATCAGCAAGAGGACGAAAATCAGTGTCGTTATTCATGACCTAATATTTTTTTATGCCGTTAAGTTAAATCTTTGTTTGTTTTAATAACTATCAGTATATCATTTTAAATAGTATCTAGAGTTTCTAGTTTACTTCTTTAGCGTATCTATAATTCTAATAATATAACACCTAAAGTTTTCGTATTTTGAAAAAACTCAATACTAGTGTAAATAAGTATCACTTCCATATCGTTGATTTCAAGAAAGAAGAATAAATCTATGCTCTCAGATCATTACACTTTCTAGATTTAGATCACCTTATGAAAGAAAGCATTTTCGCTTTCGTGATAAACTACATTTTTTAAAGTGATATTTCGGAAAGAGTCAACATAAATCATCAGCAAGTACAGTCTCACAAAACGAAACCAAGAATCACAGACTATATCTATATAATCACCATTTTGAAAATCAAGTCTAGAACAAATAATAAATTAGTAATTCTCTATTAGCCTTTCATCTATCACATCTATGTTAGCTGGAATTTCGAAATCAAATTGTCCGCTAGGCATTTTAATATTTTTTTTTACTTCATCGAAATCAATTCGTGTAGTTTGATCAAGATTATCAGTAATAATCATCATTCCTAGTTTACTGGCATCAAAGCCTACACGAATATTTTTGTAATATGCATCCAAATCGCGGGGTACTAGCTCTACCCAATCAAAGCCTTCTATTTTGCCAAGTCCTCTTTGAATGAAATGTTTTTTAAATTTTGAATTACCTAGAATAATTGCAGCAGGAGTTTTCTCGATAATATCGCTATCGAAGTTTCTAACTGTAAGCTGTTCCAGATCTTCATCTAACATCCACAACACTTTACCATTAGTTATTATTTTTTGAACATAAGGTTCTTTATAGTGCCAATTAAACTTGTTGGGTTGTTGCAGATACAAAGTTCCCGTCATTTTTTCAATTTGTTCTCCATCCTCATTCAGTAATGTTTGCGTAAAGTCAGCAGACAATGTTTCAAACTCTTTAAAAAAATCTTTCAGAGGTTCAAATAGTTCCTCGGCTGATATGAGTGTGCTAGTCAAAATTAAAATTATCGAAAGCAATTTATAATTAGACATGTCAGTATTCAATTAATAGATGGTGGTGATGCAGCCAAAACTTCTCGACTACCATTCGACTCCAATGGCCCAACTAGCCCACTATTTTCCATTTCTTCTACAATTCTTGCAGCACGGTTATAACCGACTTTTAATCTTCTTTGTATGTATGATATTGAAGCCTTTCGCGTTTCTGTTACGATTCTCACCGCTTCATCATAGAGAGGGTCCATATCGTCACTTGAGATATCAAGTCCTGGTATCGCATTTGCACCACCATCAGAGGGCCCACGTAAGATTTCATCAACATATTCAGGTATTCCTCTCGATTTAAGATCATTGACAACTTTGTGAACTTCTTCATCTGATACAAATGCACCATGAACTCGTTCAGGAAGATTTGTACCGGGAGATAAATACAACATATCACCATGGCCTAATAATTGCTCCGCACCCATTTGGTCGAGAATCGTTCTTGAATCAATCTTCGAAGAAACCTGAAAAGCTATTCGTGTGGGTACATTTGCTTTAATCAAACCAGTAATGACATCTACTGATGGCCGTTGTGTGGCTAATATTAAATGTACACCCGCCGCTCTCGCCTTTTGAGCAAGTCTAGCGATAAGTTCTTCTACCTTCTTACCCACCGTCATCATCATATCAGCTAATTCGTCGATGATTACGATAACGAAGGGTAACTTTTCTAAATAGCGTTTCTCATCATCTTCACTGATAGGTTTATAAGTGGGATCTGGTATCGGATTACCACTATCGATAGCATCACTGACTTTTTTGTTATACCCAGTTATATTTCTGACACCAAGTTCAGACATCAGCTTGTAACGTCGCTCCATTTCAGCAACACACCACCGAAGCGCATTTGCTGCTTCTTTCATATCTGTTACTACAGGTGCCAGTAGATTGGGAATACCTTCATAAACTGACAATTCAAGCATTTTTGGATCGATCATTATTAAACGAACTTCCATTGCCGTAGCTTTATAAAGCAAACTCAAAATCATGGCATTCAATGCAACTGATTTCCCAGACCCTGTAGTACCTGCAACTAATAGATGTGGCATCTTACCCAGATCTGTTACTACCGGCTTGCCACTGATATCTTTGCCTAGGGCCAGTACCATAGGTGATTTAACGGACTCATATTCCTTCGTATTTAAGATCTCACCCAGAGTTACAAGCTCACGATTTTCATTTGGAATCTCCAGACCGATATAAGGTTTTCCGGGAATAACATCGACAACTCTAACGCTTATAACAGCTAAAGAACGTGCTAAATCTTTTGAAAGATTAATAATTTGACTACCCTTTACACCAGGGGCAGGATTTAATTCGAAACGAGTTATGACAGGGCCAGGATGGACAGCGACAACCTCAACAGACACACCAAAATCTTTTAATTTTAATTCAACTTGCCTTGATATAGCTTCTAATGCTTCTTTAGAATATTGAGTTTTTTTTGGTGGTGGCTCATCAAGTAAATTTAATGGCGGCAAGATAGTTTCAGATAGTGGCTCAAACAAATTTTCTTGTTTTTCCTTGATAGCGCGAATACCGATTTCAACCTCATGCCTGATAGGTTCGATTTTTGGTGGAATCCTATGTCCAATTATCTCCTGTTCTTGTTTGTAATTCTGCTCTCGATCCTTTTTCACACGTCGTCCTGCTGCCCAATCATTAAAAGAAGCCAGTCTATTCCTTGAGACATTAATAATATTCAAGGTGTAACGTCCCGTAGAATCCATAAATAAAAACCAAGATAGTCCTGTATAGAGAGTCAAACCTATAATGAAACTTGCCAACATTAATAGAGTACTGCCTATCTTACCCGTAGTACTCAGCAAAAATGAACCAACTACGTCACCTAAAAGGCCACCGGCACCTTTGACTTCGTAAGGTAGTATATTTCCAGCATAAAAGTGCATCCAAGCAATGCCACACCCACCAAAAATACTTAATATCACACCTAGAGCTCTAATAGAAAGTAAGAGTCCATTGAAAGATTCGTTTTTATATCTTGATTGAAGTAAACGCCAACCACTAATCAATATCAAGATTGAAAAGAGATATCCGAAATAACCAAACACGTAAAGAATAATATCTGCTATCCAAGCACCTACAGTCCCAGCACCATTATGAACTTCATGAACTGTTACAGAATGTGACCAACCAGGATCATCTGGATGGTATGTAAATAGCGCAAGAAATAGAAAAATTGCAATAATTAAAGAAGCAAAGACCATCACCTCTCTGGCATTAGTGATTAAATTGCCAGCGATAGCTTTACTTTGATTTTGTTTACGTGATGCTTGTGACACATTAATCCTTTTTAGTAGATAATAACTGTAATTATATGTTTATTAAGAGACTTTTTAAACTAAAAATTAAGAATAAATTCATATGTATATTTCGTACTTATTTTATTGATTATAGTGCATTAAGTTTAGTTTTATACTTTATATGATTAGACACAGTCTAAGTCATAAAGTAGCATAGCGCACTTTACAAATAGCACTCAACAAGCTTGGAGCAATCGAAAAATGAGCAATTTACGCCACTCAAAACTATTAATCCTCGGTTCAGGACCAGCTGGATATACAGCAGCATTATACGCTGCAAGAGCAAATCTTGCTCCAGTATTAATCACAGGCATAGAGCAAGGTGGTCAATTAACTACAACGACAGATGTAGACAACTGGCCGGGGGACGTTGAGGGCTTGCAGGGCCCCGAACTAATGGACAGAATGCAAAAGCATGTCGAACGTTTTGACACTGAATTAATATTTGACCATATTCACACCGCGGAGTTAACTGAGCGTCCCTTTAAGCTGTCCGGTGATAGTGGCATTTATACTTGTGACGCCTTGATTATCGCTACTGGTGCTTCGGCTCAGTATCTTGGCATCCCATCCGAAGAGGCCTTTCAAGGAAAAGGCGTGTCCGCCTGCGCCACTTGTGACGGTTTTTTCTACAGGGGCGCGGATGTTGCCGTTATTGGTGGTGGAAACACTGCTGTTGAAGAAGCATTATATTTATCTAATATTGCAAATAGTGTTACTGTTGTACATCGTCGTGATAAATTTCGTTCAGAAAAGATATTATCTGATCGACTTATTGAGAAAGAAAAAAATGGCAATATTAAAATTGAATGGAACCACACCCTTGATGAAGTCTTGGGTGATGATAGTGGCGTGACAGGTATACGTATCAGGAGTACTCAAGATGACAATACTAAAGCATTAGACTTAAAAGGCGTATTTATCGCGATAGGACATAAGCCCAACACTCAGATATTTGACGGCCAATTATATATGAATAATGGCTATATCAAAATCAAGAGTGGTATTGAAGGACAAGCCACATCTACCTCCATCAAGGGCGTATTTGCTGCTGGGGACGTTGCCGATCATATTTATCGTCAAGCCATCACCTCTGCTGGTAGTGGTTGCATGGCGGCATTAGATGCTGAAGCCTACTTAGATGAACAAGAGTGAATAAACAAAACATTCTACTTTTCATAAAGGAAGCACTGGTTTGATCAGCGCTTCCTGAACAATGACTGTTATATTCAAACGCATAATCCTTTCTTTTTTTTTTGTTATTATTACAGTCTGGATTTTACTATCATTATTACTCTATTTCTATCAATCTAATTTCATTTTCCATCCGAAAAATAGTATTGTTTCATCTCCTGATCTTCTATCGCTCGAATATGAAGAGCTCACATTAAACACAATCGATAACATACAGATAAATGCATGGTGGATTCCACACCCTGAAGCAAGAGCAACGCTACTTTTTCTTCACGGTAATGCAGGCAATATTTCACATCGCCTTGATAGTATCAATATTTTTCACCAACTAAGCTTATCCGTTTTAATTATCGATTATCGCGGTTATGGAAAAAGTACTGGCGAACCCTCGGAGCAAGGCACCTATATCGATGCAGAAACGGCCTGGAATTATTTAACTACTGAAAAAAATATTGAAAGCGACAGTATAATTATTTTCGGCCGTTCATTAGGTGGCGCAGTAGCTAGTTGGCTCGCTGAAAGACATGCCTCAATAGGCTTAATTCTAGAATCAAGTTTCACCTCAATCGCCGACATTGGAAAACATTACTACCCTTACCTGCCAACTAGTTTATTAGCTCGTATCAAATATTCCTCTATGACTAGAATAGCGAATATAAAATCACCAATCTTGATCATTCATAGCATGCATGATGAGATAATCCCATACAAACATGGCAAAGATCTGTTTACTGAAGCATTAAAAGAAATGACAACACCAAAATATTTTCTAGACATTATAGGAGATCATAATAAAGGGTTCTTGCTGAGCAATAAGAAATATACTGATGGCCTAGATAGTTTCATAACTGATATTATTCAGTAATGAAATTACTATCGTTCATTATAAGAACAGGTAATAAACTACCCGATCCAACTACTATCTTCTTTATGGGTATAATTACTATTATTGTTCTTTCAACAATAATCGCAAATCTAGGTTGGAGTGTTGTTGATCCAAAAGGCAATACCATCGTCCCATTCAGTCTCATCTCTTCTGAAGGTGCTTGGTGGTTTTTATCAACAGCAGTAGAAAACTTTATTAGTTTTCCTCCTCTTGGTATTGTATTAGTCGGCATGTTAGGAATTGGCCTTGCGGAAAAAACTGGCTTCCTCCCTGCGTTATTGCATTTTTCAATAACGCATGTTCACCATCGTTTATTAACACCTGCAACCATGCTCCTCGGTATCATATCATCGGTAGCATTAGATGCTGGTTATGTTGTACTCATTCCAATAGCCGCTGCGCTTTATATTGCAGCAGGACGTTCACCACTAACTGGAATCGCTGTTTCATTTGCAGGCGTTTCTGCAGGTTTTAGTGCAAATCTATTCATAACAGCACTGGATCCGCTGCTAGCTGGATTTACACAAGCTAGTGCACAAATAATTGATGCAAAATACCAAGTTGCCATCACCGGTAACTGGTGGTTCATGATTATCTCAACCATCGTCTTGACTTTCGTCGGTTGGTTTGTGACAGAACGCTTTGTAGAACCTGCAATTGAAGGTGTTGCCGATCAAAATCTCGATGATAATTATGATGTACTCAATAAGACAGAAAAGCGAGCATTACTCTATTCGGTGTTATCAGCATTTATATTACTAATCGCCTTATTTTTTGCCATTACATCAACTAGTGGTCCTCTCTTTGGCATAGGCAAACGTTTCGACCGTTGGATAGAAGCAACTGTCCCCTTATTATTTATCCTTTTTTTTATTCCTGGTTTAATCTATGGCACTCTCGCGGGTAAGATTAAGAATGATCGTGATGTTGCCAATATGCTCGGTGAGGTTATGGCGCGATTAGGACCCTATATCGTACTGGCATTTTTCGCCGCTCAATTTATCGCTGCGTTTAATCAATCTGGGCTTGGTCAGATGCTCGCTGTCGCAGGTGGTCAGTTCCTTCGCCAACTGATGGTGCAAAATGAATTATTGCTAAGCTGTTTTGTCTTGATGGTCGTGATGATCAACCTTGTGATTGGATCCTCTTCAGCAAAGTATGCTTTTTTTGCTCCTGTATTTGTGCCTATGCTAATGCAGGTTGGTATCAGCCCCGAACTCACACAAGCGGCTTATCGTGTTGGTGATTCAGTTAGCAATATCATAACCCCAATGAATCCTTATATGATAATCATTATTGTTGAGGTGCGAAAATACGCACGAGGTTCGGGGCTCGGTACGGTCGTGGCCATGATGTTGCCCTATAGCATCACATTTTTAATTATATGGTTAATATTACTATTTGTATGGATCAATACGGGATTACCCTTAGGTCCCGGTGGAAACCTGTACTATAAATTCTAGTGAAAAGCATAAACCATGCTATGATTCGCCCGCTTTAGTATCAAGCGTAAAACTAAAATAGGCATAAATACCAGAAATGTTAGAAAATAATATCTACAAAGTTATCTTTCACAATCAAGGCAAGATCTTTGAAGTCTATGCCAAGAGTGTACATCACGATGCCATGTTTGGTTTCATTGAAATTGAAGAACTTGTTTTTGGAGAAAAGACAACTGTTGTTGTTGACCCCACCGAAGAAAGTCTTAAAAATGAATTTGAAGGTGTAGAAAGAAGCTTCATACCCTTGCATTCAATTATACGCATCGATGAAGTCAAAAAGCATGGTACGGCAAAGATTACAGAGGGAGCATCAAAAGAAGGAAATATCATGCCTTTTCCTGTTTACACCAAATCAACTGGTGATTCTGACACATAGTTTTTGATATTTTAAAGTACCAGCAATCAAAATATACAGGAAAAAGATTATGTACTAGTCAAATGAATCAAATTCATTTAATAATGTGTATACATGTGCATTCACTGCACTGGCAGTACCCTTCAAGTCGTATCCACCTTCTAATATTGAAACAATTCGACCATCACAGTGTGTATTTGCAATTCTCATAACAATCTTTGTCATAGTTGCAAATCCAGTATCTGTGATATCGAAACATCCGAGTAAATCATGAGTGCGGCTATCAAAACCAGCTGAAATCAATATTAAATCCGGCTTAAATCTATTTGCGGCGGGCATTAGAATCGAATTATAAATATCAACAATAGTTTGGTCATTAGTCCCGCAGGGAAGATGTACATTAATATTATAACCTAACCCTCTGCCTTTTCCCTTCTTAATAGGATCACCTGTGCCAGGATAAGCGTAGAAGTCATGTGTTGAAAAAAACAAAACACTAGGGTCATCATAAAACATTTCTTCCGTTGCATTACCATGATGATAATCCCAATCAATTATTAAAATATTTTCTAAACCATACTTCTTTTGTGCATAACGGGCTGCTATAGCAACTGTATTATAGTAACAAAACCCCTCTTCTTTACCTGTATTCAAAGCGTGATGGCCTGGTGGTCTTGTTGCACAAAATGCATTATTTATTGCACTAGTAGACACCTGATCTACCGCTGCGAGGCATCCACGCACAGCTGCTACTGCTACTTCGTGTGAGATCGGCATATTATTTTTAATTGATGCAATATGTAATTCGCTATGAACTGCTTTTAACCAGTCTCCAATTTCTGGCTTAAGACTAACTTGAATTAAATCATTCCAAATATCTGACTCTTCCATAATATTTTGGATGTATTTCATTCGTTCTGGCGTTTCGGGATGTCCAGGGGCAATATGGTGCAACAGAAATATTGGATCATTAACATAGCCAGTCTTATTTAAAACTTTGAGCCTTTCCGCACCAGAAACTCGATGGTAAAAAGATATCAAGAAAGTTGATAAAATACTGCTCATGAAAATTCTTCGATTCATTTTATCTGTAAAAATTGTTGATTTAGAAAATAGTCTGTATAGAGTGACTAAATATATACTAATTCCAATCTAACGTGACTAATAATTTAAACGTAAACAACAGTAATGAAGATTCTCCCAAATAGCTTTTCTACAATTTCTTTCGTATCTATTTTGCTGCTCTTATCCTTTTCATCAGTAGCAGAATGGGAAGTGATAACTCATACAAACACAAATAATGAGACTCAAACACAAGTTGCTTTTAATGAGAATAAAAGTGGGTATACCCTTGAAATATATAAAGATAGTGTAGAGGCGATTCGTCTACGATTTAGTTTAAAGACAAAATTTGATGTGTTTTCTAAAGAAATTTGTCCGTCCTATCAAATTGACACTAATATGATCGTTAATCGTTCCATTAATGAGGCCCCTTGTCTGACTGATAAAGTTTGGAGTGAATATATTTTGGCTTATGTCAACAACTCCAATGTCACTTCTTCAAAACTTGATGCATTTATGAACGGCAGCAAAGTCATATTTCGCTTTATGCTTGAAAATGGTAGCTATATGGAAACAGAATTTTCTTTAGACGGATCTAAAAGAGCAACTCTTAGCGTGCTCGGTGACAACATCACGACTAACCCTTAAATAGTTTACAAATGCATAAATGGCGTTTTCTTGATGGTTTAGACACTATAACCTGCAATCAATGGCAAGTTTTAGATACTCGAGGTAATCCATTCCTTTCACATGCTTTTTTATCCGGTCTTGAAAAATTTGATTGTTTAAATAACCAAAATTGGCGTCCCTGTCATATCATTATTGAAGAAGAAAATGAATTACTTGGCGTTATGCCCTTATATATAAAAGAAGATTCATATGGTGAATTTGTTTTTGATTGGGCTTGGGCGGAGGCTTATCATCGAGCCGGTAAAAATTACTATCCTAAAGTCGTTTCTTCAATTCCCTTTACGCCCGTTGCTGGTCCAAGATTGTTAGTCAATAAATCATATGATAGTGAAGTAATTAAACAAGAGTTATTAGACGCAGCATTAACCATGATAAATGATAAATCTTATTCTTCACTTCATGTGCTATTCCCTGATAAAGATGATTTAAATTCACTAACAAATAACGCGGGATTAAAACGACTAACTATTCAATATCATTGGACTAATAATGGCTATCGTGACTTTCAAGATTTCACTGATTCTCTAACATCAAAAAAACGTAAAAAGATAGTTAAAGAACGTCGAGATATTAAAAATTCAGGAATAGAAATTGAACACCTAAATGGTAATGAGATTAGCGATACGCAATGGTATGCGTTTTATCAATTTTACTGTCAGACATTTTATAATAAGTGGGGTGAACCACGTCTGACGCTAGATTTTTTCAAGCATATTGGTAAAGTGTTACCGCAACAAACTTTACTAATACTGGCTAAAAAGGACGAATTTTATATTGCTGGTGCATTTGCAATGTCTGATCAAAATACTCTCTATGGACGCCATTGGGGGTGTAATCAGTATGTGCCTTATTTGCATTTCGAATTATGCTACTATCAGACGATAGAGTATACAATACAAAAAAAATTACGATGCCTGGATGCCGGTGTTCAAGGAGAACATAAATTGGCTCGCGGCTTCCACCCGATTGAAATGACATCTGTTCATTGGATTAAGGAAGAAGGCTTTCAAGATGCTATAGCTAACTATCTAGACAGAGAAATGCAAATGATGCAAGAACAGACTAAAATGCTGAAATCACATTTACCGTTTAAATTAAACTAACCGTACTACAGTGACTAATCATAAAGAAGAGACAAATAAACTTTTTTTGTTTAAAAAAAATACGTTAGCCACAAATTTTCCAGACATCAATGAAGCACTCATTGAACCAGATGGTTTAGTTGCCTTGGGTGGTGATCTATCTGTAAAAAGATTACTTGACGCCTATTCTCATGGTATTTTTCCATGGTTTAATAAGGATCAACCGATTCTGTGGTGGTCTCCTGACCCTAGATGTATATTAAAACCTAGTGAACTAAGGGTTTCACGTAGCTTGGCAAAAGTACTAAAAAAAGACAAATTCAATGTCACATTTAACACCGTATTTATAGACGTTGTAAACGGTTGTGCCGCAGCTCGTAATGGAAAAGATGACACATGGATAACAGATGACATCAAACTTGCTTATCTAAACTTATTCAAAATGGGTTACGCTCATTCCGTGGAATGTTGGTATGGAGAAAAGCTCGTAGGTGGTTTATATGGTCTCGCCATGGGCAAAGTCTTTTTTGGAGAATCCATGTTTAGTAAAGTATCTAATGCCTCAAAGATTGCTTTGTTAGTACTCGCACGTAATCTTCAAAGTATGAATTTTAAAATCATAGATTGTCAAGTGCATTCTCGTCATTTACAAATGCTTGGCGCAAAAACTATACAAAGAAGCTTGTTTAGGAAAATTCTTGAACAGTATTGTAGTTATGAGAAAGTTGAATACTGGCAACTAACTGCGTAATACCAATGGATGACCAATCACATAAACTCAGGTTCTTTATAACTTCTCCGCACACTTGTAATTATCTGGATGATCGAGAGGCAACAAGTGTATTTGCCGATCCTTATTTTCCGAAAGATAAAGAGCTTTATTCCAGACTAGTAACAAATGGATTTAGGCGTAGTGGAGAACATTTATATAAACCTCATTGTTCAAATTGTTCTGAATGCATCCCTGTGAGAATACCTGTTAATGAGTTTAAAATGCGTCGTAATCAGAAACGTACTTGGAAGCTCAATCAAGATTTAGACATAGGAAGAATTAAAGCAACTTTTATAGAAGAGCATTTTCAGCTCTATACAAGGTATCAAACCAAACGTCACCCTAATGGTGGTATGGATGATTCAAATAGAGATGATTATATAGAGTTTCTTTTAGCTAGCTGGTCTGATAGTTATCTATACGAATTCAGACTTAATAGTCAACTCCTAGCTGTGTCTGTAGTCGATGAATTAGACCATGCCTATTCGGCTATATATACTTTTTTCGACCCTAATATGCAAAAACGTAGTCTGGGAAAATTTGCTATTCTCACGCTTATTGAAGAGTCAAAACTAGCTGGCTATTCCTCACTTTATCTGGGTTATTGGATTTCTTCTTGTGACAAAATGAAATACAAAGTTGATTACCGTCCGATAGAATGCTTAATTGATGAAAAATGGAAGAAATTTAATACATTGTCACTTAATGACTTTGCAGTAGAGTAAAATTAGTGCAGAATTCGCCCCTTTGAAAATAATGAGTATTATATGGCAAAAGAAGACCAAATAGAAATGGAAGGCACTGTTGTGGAAACACTACCAAATACCATGTTTCGGGTAGAGTTAGAGAATGGACATTTGGTCACCGCACATATCTCAGGAAAAATGAGAAAACACTACATACGTATCCTTACTGGAGACAAAGTTACCGTTGAAATGACACCTTATGACTTAAGCAAAGGCCGTATTACTTATCGAGCAAGATAAATGGTCTCAATTATTTAATTCTGGCTAATTTCAAATCATTCGCAGTATCAATACCTGTTCCTGCTTTATCCGCTGCTATATCCACATGGATTTTTTCGTTATTATGAATAATGCGTAATTGCTCGAGTGCTTCCGATTGCTCAATAGCGCATGGTTTCAGCTGAGTAAATTTACGCAAATATCCTGCCCTATATGCGTAAACCCCAATATGTCTATAGGCATATTCTGGACATCCACCTGAACGATTCATCGGGATCGGTGAACGACTGAAATAAACTGCATCACTAAATTTATCAAATACGACCTTAACTATATTTGGATCGAGATAGTCATCCAAGTCGGATATTGCTTCGCATAGAGTTGATACTTGTCTTTCGGGCCTATTATATAAATTAGATGCCACCTGGTTAATCAATGCTGCCGGCAAACCATACTCATCTCCTTGCAAGTTAACGACGACTTCTTCATCACCTATTTCAAGAAGATTTATTGCCTCTGCTATTCTATCAGTTCCAGACTCATGTTCCTCGGAGGTCATAATAACTGATGCACCAAATGATTTAGCAGAGTCAGCTATTCTGCTGTCATCAGTTGCAATAGTAATACTTTTAGCTTGCGTATCCGTTGCTGTATCAAACACATGTTGTAATAGTGGCTTACCTTTAATATCTAATAGAGGTTTTCCTGGCAACCGAGTTGAATCATATCGAGCTGGAATAATAATACAAAAAGACACTTGCACTAATTCAATTTCTCGAGTTCTTCATTACTCACCGTTCTAGCCTTCTCTTCAAGCATCATAGGTATCCCATCTCGTATCTGATAAGCAAGCTTTGCTGATTTAGAAATTAATTCCTGCTTTTCTTTATCATAATACAAGGGGCCTTTTGTCACCGGACAAACTAGGATCTCGAGTAGTTTTTTATTCATCAAATAATATCCTTCATATAGGCCTCAAGCCGATAAGTAAATGAATCTGGCAATACTGCTATAATAGGCAGGTACCAATAATTTTTAGTTGCATAATCTGTACATTTTACAGCATCTTTCTCAGTCATCACCACCGGAAAGCCATCTTCAAAAACAACATCTTTCTTTTTGTAGGAGTAATGATCAGAAAACTCATGACAAATAATATGCAATTTATTATTGCGTAAATATGAATGATATCTATCAGGATTCCCAATCCCCGAAATTACGTGTACGCTCTCTCCTTTCAAACTAGAAACAGAAATAGTATTATTTGGATCTACAAGCGAAACTAAATCTCCGTAGACATATTCCATTTTATATTCATGCCTGCCTGCTGTATATTTACTCACTACAAGATCAACCATTTTCAAACGACTAATCGGTTCACGTAAAGGACCCGCAGGCAAGCAGCGTTCATTACCAAAACGACGTTGCCCATCAATAACTGCAATTTCAATATCTCTACTAAGAGAATAGTGCTGCATACCATCATCACAGATAATTAAATTACAATCGCAATATTCAATTAATTCTTCCGCTGCTCTACTTTTCTTCACAGCAATGGCGACGGAACAGTTAGTTCTTTTTGCAATCAATACCGGCTCGTCACCGACTAATGCTGGATTACTGTCAGCTCTTACTTGTTGGGTTTTACCAGCAAACTTTCCACCATAACCACGACTTATAATGCCTGGTTTAAAACCTTTTTTCTTAAAGTATTCTGCAAGCCAAATAACTAGCGGTGTCTTTCCTGTACCACCGACTGAAATATTACCTACTATGATGACAGGCACATCAACCTGATTAATTGCTATCAGGCCTGATTGGTAACATAGTCGTCGAATAACAACAATCAAACTATATATCCAGCTCATAGGTAAGAGAATAGTGCTAAACGGATGTTTGGAATACCAAGTATTTTCTATGAATTGTTTTGCTAACATAGTTATTATCAATTTTATTAAAGATAAATCCTATTCATCTGAGATTTATTTTTTATCCTTTATTTTTTGTGTAGCAAACGTGATATTAAACAGTCCCAATTGACTAGCAACATCCATTATTTTGACAACTGATTGATGAGTAGCATTTGAATCTGCATTGATAATGATGGGTGGTTCTTTTGATCCAATCAATGCATCAGATAAAGCCATTTTAATTGTCTCAAGTTGATCATTTCTGATTATCTCTCCATTAATATAGACATTCCCTTGTGCGTCTAAACTAATATTCACAGCATCAGAAATTTTTTCTGTCACATCTTTAGACGAACTTGGTAGAGTAATATTAATTTCTGAATTATGTTCGAACGTGGTCGAAACCATAAAAAATATTAACAATAAAAACACCACGTCAATCAATGGTGTTATATCTAAATCTACTTCATCACGACTCTTTGACCGAAAATTCATTATTCAGGCACCTGCCTCTATTTCATTCTCACGAATTCCATCCATCACTTCAACCATCTTTAATGCTTCTTGTTCCATAGTGATAATTAACCCATCTATTTTTCCACGAAAAAATCGATGAAACATTAGACTTGGTATCGCTACAGTCAATCCAGCTGCTGTTGTTATCAATGCTTCTGAGATACCCTCAGACAAAACACTGGGATCGCCAACACCTAGCGAAGTAATTACTGTAAAAACTTTTATCATTCCAATAACTGTTCCTAATAAACCCAATAATGGACTGATTGATGCAATAGTTCCTAAAGTACTCAAAAAATGTTCCATATCATGGGCTATATGTCGTCCTGTTTCTTCTATACTCTCCTTCATGATCTCTCTCGAATGATTACGGTTTACTAAACCTGCCGCCAAGATTGTCCCCAAAGGAGAACTTTTTCGTAAATTATTGATCCGCTTTTTATCCAGGTGTCCGGCATTTTGCCATTGCCAGACCAGAGCAACTAAGTTTTTTGGCGCAATTTTTTTTTGCCTTAGCGACAAAAGACGCTCTCCAATTATCGCCATTGCTATAACTGAACACAACATGATTGGCCACATAAGTAAACCGCCAGCTTTGATTAATTCAAACACACTATCTCACTCCAGGTTTTTATTATAAATTACAGTATTACTTATAAATACTTGCATGATACCACTACCAATGATTCTAGAATGGCAATTTTTTGTTTAAATCATTCAACAATTAAACTTACCCTAAGAAAACTTATAGAAATCTTCCTAGCCTCATAATTTCCGAATATTTCAACTTTGTAGAGAACACGATGAATCATTATATTCTGTTTGTGAATATGTAATAAAATTTGATAAATTACTCAATAATACACAATATGATCACTTTTTTATCTACCCCATGTTGATCCCCTAGTATTGTTCTATGGGCACAAGACAACATGTATACAATCAATCTCAGTAGATTACTGCATTAAATTAAAATACTCTTCATTGATTCGGTAATTCACTTAAATTTATCCGCCTAACATGAAAACTTAGCCAATTGTGGTCTTTGTGATTCGCACGAAAGAGACTTGAGGAATGTCATTCTTCTATTAGTTCCATGACCAATCTTTCGCCGTTTCATTTACGCTGCCGGTAACGATAATTTGGAATTGTTACTTTAAACTCCATTTCCTCTATTACGCTTTCCTATGGATAACTCATTGCTGACATAATATTCTACATTCATCGTTCTTAATCAATATTTAATTAAATAATGTAAATTATAGCTATAGATTTTGAACCTTTAAAACACCCATTTCAATTTATTCATTTTTAACATTTATGTTTATCATCTTTTCAAAAAAATACGCAACATTTTAATTAAGCGCACATCATCTCTTAAATATTATATTTCTAAATTCGATAAGATTCATCCAAGACATATAATTTAGAATTATCGAGAAGAATACACAAACAAATTAGAGTTATTAGGCTATAATAGTAGAGTTTTCTTTGACATTACGAAATATCAAAATTATGAGCTTACGAAATTTCTTTAAACGACATCTACCGGAAAAAGAACATATCCACAAACGTGGAGGAATGCACATTTTTTCAGATTATTTACATGAACCTAATCTTTGGCATTTACATCGCCGTTCTTCTGCTGGCGGCGCGGCTATAGGAATATTCTGCGCGTTTATTCCATTACCTATACAAACATTAGTCTCCGCTGCAGTTGCAATTATATTCAGAGTTAACTTACCTCTAGCCGTAGCCTTTTCTTTATTTAGTAATCCAGTAACTAT
>DKOR01000035.1:218080-290232 GCA_002470825.1 Thiotrichaceae bacterium UBA7357
ATTTTTCTTTTTCTTGGAAATGGATAAACACAACTTTACTACCCGTATGGGAACCATTAGTACTCGGTTCTTTTATACTGGGGACAATTTGTTCGCTATTGACATACTTCGCTATTCGATTAGTTTGGCGGATAAATGCTGTTAATAAATGGGAAAGTAGACACCGAATAAAATAATATGTTCTGTAGTCACTGCTCCTCCAAAAAACCTTCTTTCAATTTTAAAACTCGATCTGCACGACGTGAGAGTGACATATTATGTGTGACCATGATTAAACTAGTGCCCAAACTTTGATTTAATTCTAAAATTAGTTCAAAAACTTGCTCTGCTGTTTTTTCATCCAGATTACCTGTTGGTTCATCAGCTAAAATGCATGTGGGCTCTGTGACTAATGCCCTGGCAATAGCTGCACGTTGTCGTTCACCACCGGATAACTCTCCCGGTTTATGTTGTGCTCGTTTCGATAATCCCACCTTATTCAACAAGTTTGACGCCTTATCTAATGATTCTTCCTTATTATCGCGTCTTATTAACAGTGGCATTGCAATATTTTCAAGAGCAGTGAACTCGTCTAAAAGGTGATGGAATTGATAAACAAAGCCAAGATATTGATTGCGTAGCTCACCTCGTTGCTTATCATTTAGTTTTCCCATGTTTTTATTATTAATAAATACTTCACCTTTATCAGGCATATCAAGACCGCCTAATAAGTGCAGTAAAGTGCTTTTACCCGAACCTGAGGTACCGATAATCGCAATACTTTGATTTGACTTAATAATCAAATCAATACCTTTTAAAACTTCTACTAGAAGTTCACCTTCATTAAAAGATTTACTAAGGTTTTTAGTTTCGATTAGAGCATCACTCATAACGTAATGCCTCTGCAGGTTGTGTTTTCGCAGCTCGAAGTGCGGGATAGATGGTGGCTAACAAACATAATACAAAAGCTACAATACTAATTGTAACAACATCATTCCAATGCATGTCGGAAGGGAGCTCACTGATATAATAAACATCCGCCGATAAGAATTTTTGACCTAACATCGATTCTATAGCTGGCACAATTGTTTCTATATTCGTAGCTAACCAGACACCAGTAATCACTCCAAATACTACACCAACAAAACCAATAATCGTTCCTTGAATTATAAATATTTTTAATATGCTGTTAGGGCTTGCACCTAATGTACGCAATACGGCTATATCAGATTGTTTATCAGAAACCATCATCACTAATGTTGAAATGATATTAAACGCAGCAACAGCAACAATTAGTAATAGTATTACAAACATCACAGTCTTCTCTGTTTTAAGTGCCCGAAAGAAGTTAGCATGACGTTGTGTCCAATCAACTACCCAATATCTACCGGGTAATTGAGCAGCAACCTCTCGACTAATAATTGGAGCTTTCAGTATATTGTTTGTTTTCAAACGTAACCCTGTAGGCCCTTTCTTACGAAACAAACGAAAGGCGTCATTCATATGAATCAATACTAAAGCACTATCAAACTCATGCATACCAACTTGAAAGATACCTACCAAGGTAAATCGTTTTAAACGTGGCAATATACCAGCTGGAGTAATATTAGCCTGAGGTGCAATAAGTGTCACTTTGTCACCAAGAATCACGCCTAGTTTCATTGCGAGTTCTTTACCCAATACGATATTAAAATCACCCTCTTTTAGTTCCTCAATATTACCTAGAACCATATTCTCTATAACTTTAGAAACTTTAGGTTCTTCACTCGGTAAAATTCCTCTAATAATCGTTCCATTAACACGCTTATTTTTCACTAACATGCCTTCAGCATGAAAATAAGGGGCAACACCGATAACATCAGGGTGTGACAGAACTTCATTAGCTATTGGTCGCCAATCATTTAGAATATTACCGTCTCCGCTTACTGTAGCATGTGAAGCCATGCCTAAAATGCGCTCTTTCAATTCTTTCTCAAAGCCATTCATGACGGAGAGTACGGTTATTAACGCCATCACACCCAATCCCACACCAATCATTGAAGTTAAGGAAATAAAAGAAATAAAGTGATTGCGACGACGGGCACGCACATAACGCAACCCAATTAGAGCTTCAAATGAATTCAACATAACAACAGATTATAGATTGGTTATTCAACGCTTGTAACTAAATTAACTAAAGTTATTAAAAAATAGCATTAGATAAACATAATTATAGAGATAATAAGCTTACTCCAACGTTATTTTAAGGTACTGTTTTTGATGAATAAAACCCTATACGCGCATTAATAATGTCGTTAACTGATAATCATCGCATAGATATAGCCACCCATTTTAATTAAGTTGCTTTAGACAAAGTGTCTGAGAATGTAATACCAAACTTAGTTCTCACCTTCATAAATAATATTCGTTACGATTAATTTATTTTTAATTTTAGAAGACATATATGTTGATCGTTTATAACTGCTGTTGTATTTTTATTAAAGCATATTTACAAAATTTCAAGACAATCTATAAAAGTATTGATGAATATTTTAGCCATAGAAACAGCCACAGAAGGATGTTCTGCTGCGCTTGAGACAGATAATAGTTGTATTCATCGTTTTCGGGTTTCTCCAAGGAGACATACCGAGTTAATCCTGCCAATGGTAGATGAACTACTTCACGAAGCAAATATACATATGCGGGCTCTTGATGCTATTGCCTTTGGTAGAGGTCCTGGTTCTTTTACAGGTGTGCGGATAGCTATTGGAATCATACAAGGTCTTGCTTTTGCACATGATACACCTGTCATCCCTGTTTCAAGTCTAAATGCACTAGCTCAACATTATGTTGACAGACATACTCATGTAGCAACAGCCATTGATGCACGCATGCAAGAAATTTACTGGGGACTTTTTAAGAGAAATGATCAGGGAATGATGCAACAAGTTATGGAAGAAGTGGTGTGTTCACCTACGTCACTTCCTGAACTCCCCGAAGGAGATTGGTTCGGTGCTGGTACGGGATGGAACGCCTATAATGAAGAACTCAAATCACAGTTTAATTCACATTTAATTGGATATTCAGATGATGTGTTCCCATCAGCAAAGGATATTATTCCCTTGGCGAAATCGGCTTACATTGAAGGCAATGTAATACCTGTTGAATTAGCTTTACCAGTATATTTGAGAAATAAAGTTGTTAATTGAAATAAAATCAATCGCTTATATATATAACATTTGAGCTAATCACCCCATCATTTCCAAGAATTAATTTTCTATAGGCGGGTGCCTTATCATCAATAATAAACTCAGTACTGCCGGGTTTAAACTGTAAACAGGTAGATGGTGTACCAAGTAGTTTTGCATGAGTAGTTGAATCTTCAAATTCCTGATGAATATGACCCCAGATAATTCCTCGTACTTGTTTATGGTCATCGATAAGACTTAAAAAATATTTTGCGTTAGTCAAAGACATTGCATCCATCCAACTACTATTTATTAATACCGGAGGGTGATGAAGTGCAATCAAGGTATTCGTATCCTCATAAACTTCAAGACTTCTTTGTAAAAAAGATAGTTCCGCATGAGATAATTCTCCACCATTTTTTCCTCTCACACATGTGTTTAAAAGTATGATTACCCAATCATCAAATTTAATTATATTTCCTGTACCATACCCATTTAAACCCATGATATATTTCATTAACTCTGGCACATCATGGTTACCAGGCAATATAAAAATTGGTGTTGTGATTATTGATAAATGATCAGCTAGCTTTTGGTAAGAGGCACTTGTGGGTTCGTGAACCAAGTCACCCGTCAACAATATTAAATCGACATCGCTTTCAGACTCTATTATTTTATTTATAACACGCATCAAACTCGCTGAGGTGTCATAGTCATTAAATGATGATGTTCCATCATCAAATATGTGAGTATCGGTTATCTGTATAACACTGATTCTATTGGAAAATTTCTGACTTAGCCTAGTTTTTTTTTCAGTAGATTCCATCATTATTCTATCAACCTAAATTATAAATAATCTTATTATCCTGTAACTATTTATGCTTATTAGTTCGGTGATATTCATTAAGTAAAACGGATATAAGAGCACATAAGATATAATAAGTGAGACTAGCAAGGAGTAATCTTGCTAATGAAAAATATTAAAATCAAGCCTTTTTTGGTTCGTCCTATCGAATACAAAACACGGACAATAGCCACATAAGGTTGTTTCTATTACATATATGAGTCAGATAGTAATAGAGTACTAATTAAAAAAAATTCTAACATCGTCTAAAACATGTGTCATCGGCATTGGTGGTAACGCTCTGATAATACGCTTGCCATAAACTTTTGTTACCACGCGTTTATCACAAATCACACAGACACCACGATCAGTAACATCTCTAATCAATCTTCCAACACCTTGTTTTAAACCTATAGCAGCTTGAGGTACTTGATAATCCATAAAAGGATTCATACCTTTTTTACTATAGTGATTTAATCGCGCTTGTAATACAGGATCGTCCGGGCTGGCGAATGGCAATTTGTCAATCACAACTAATGATAAAGCCTCACCTTTCACATCAACCCCCTCCCAAAAGCTACTAGTTCCGAGTAGTACGGCATGCTCTGTATCTCGAAACTGATTTAATAATTCTGAACGTGGTGTCTGTCCTTGGATAAGTATAGGATATTTGATTTTCTTTGATAAAATATTTGCAGATTTTTTTAATGCTTGATGACTAGTAAATAAAATAAAGGCATGTCCTTGACTATACGAGAGTAACTTTATCGTTCTTTCTATAAAGGCATCAAAATATTTAAACTGATTCGGATCGGGAAGATCTAGTGGCACATATAAACAGGTCTGTTTTTGATAATCAAAAGGACTATTCCAAACATGAGTCTGACATTCTTCAAGACCAAGTTGTCTACTGTAATAATTAAAATCATCGTTTATAGCTAGAGTTGCCGACGTAAATATACTTATCGCATTATATTCATTAAGTCGCTTCTGAAAAGTCTCAGATATATTGACTGGCGTATGATTTAAGTACAGGTGATGTCCACGTATTTCTATCCAGCGAATGGACTCTTCTTTATTGGTTTCGATATAAACATCGATAAAATTATATTGTGCCTTACCACGTTGCCAGCAATTATCTAATAACTTCCCACGTTGAGAGACATTTTCAAGAATATCGAGAACAATTTGAAAAGAAATCATCATCTTTGTTAATTCAACTGAAAGTAATGAGTTTTCCCAAACTTCTAACCAATTGAGACGCTTATCTTCCCGACTAAAAACTAAGCGTACATCGCGTATCTCTTTCTCAAACTTAGCTAATGCACCTTCTAGTTGCTGCATATCACCGGCTTCTTCACGATCTGCTATTTTTATATCCGTAATCAATTCTAATAATTGACGACTACTAATTGTTTGACTGAAATATGTAGAGGCTAATTCGGGTAGTTGATGTGCTTCATCAAAGATAATAACATCAGCCATTGGTAATACTTCTCCAAAACCTTTTTCTCGCAAACTCATATCGGATAATAGTAGATGATGATTAGTAATCACCAAATCTGACTCTAATGCAGCCTTTCTGTTTTTAAAGACAAAGCAATCATTGAAGCTCGGACAAGATTGACCTAGACAATTTTCTATTGTTGAAGTTATTTTTGATCTAATCACAGAATTTTCTTCAATCATGACTAACTCATTGATATCTCCTGTTTTGGTTGAAGAAGACCATTGTACAACTTCTTGTAAATCAGACATATTTTGATAGTTCAGGTCTTTAGTATTGTGGATGAGTGTCTCCATATGATGAAGACATAGATAATTTGAACGACCTTTTAGGACCATAGTTGTTACTACTGAAGCGACTGCTTCAATCGCGAGTGGTAAATCTTTTTGATACAGTTGATCTTGTAAATGTCGAGTCCCTGTAGAAATAATCACTTTTTGTTTGGATAATAAGGCCGGCACCAGATATGCAATGGTTTTACCTGTGCCTGTACCTGCTTCACAAACTAAGTTTTTACCTTTTGATATCGTTGAGAATATCTTATGAGCCATGTCTTCCTGCTCTGTTCGATGCTGATAATCATCAATCAAGTTTGATAATGATCCATCTTTAGAAAAAATATCTTTAACTTTTGTCATAAAACATCGGAACGATCATATATAGATTGAAATCAAGGAAGGTTGGTTATTGTGGACAAAGATGTATGAGTATTGTGTAAATTAGACTAAACCATATCGAGTATCAAATAATTCTGCCGTGTCAAAAAATACTTTAATGTCCATTTGAATTTTGCAATATTCATTTTTTATTTAGCACCAATATAATTGTGACTGATTTTAATCATATAAATTATAACTAGAATACCGACATCTCATTCTTGTTTGATATTGTTAGTCTCAACGACGATATCTTCAACACTTTCTATTAAAAACACCCTGCTTCAGATGTTCACCTTTGAAATTCCATATATATCTTGATGCGTGGAGAGTACTCATAAACATTTTCATGATTCAGTAATAATTAAAGTATCAAAATATCATCTCATCCGGAATTTTAATTGTAAAAATAATTTTTTATCAGAAACAAGTCTCAAATAACTTATTAATTAACTACTCATAATCGAGTTATGAGTTCAATCTGAATGTATTCACTTCGTTAATATCATTTTTTTTAGACAAAACCATCAATAAACGATCAACCCCAACTGCTACGCCAGAACATTCAGGTAAGCCTGCTCTAAGTGCCGCCAAAAATTTTTCATCCAATGGTGTTTCTGCTAAATTGTTTTTTCTTCTTGTAATCAACTCTTTTTCAAATCGACTAACTTGCTCATCTGCATCGATTAGTTCATTAAAGCCATTAGCTATTTCCATTCCAGAAATAAATAACTCAAAACGTTCACTCACAAAAGGTTTACTTTGTTTGAGTGTCGCCAAGGCAGACATACACTCTGGATAGTCGTAAATAAAAAGAGGTTTGTGCTGCTCAATATTCTTTATGACAACCTCAGAAAATAAAAAATCAAGCAAGGCATGTCGATCCTCAATAGCCTCTTCCCAGCCCTGTTTTCTACATAACTTCAGCAAGTGAATTGTAGCTACCGTATGAGGATCTATTTTTAGCGTTCTTTTAAATGATTCTGCATAAGTCATTTTTACGGGTGTCGCAAGCCCGATAGATTTTAATAACTCCCCCATCTCCTCCATAAGTTGATAGTAATCGAATCCTATGCGATACCATTCCAACATCATGAATTCTGTACTATGTCGCTTTCCTGATTCTTCATCACGAAATACATGTGCAATTTGATAGATTGAGCCCAAACCTGCTGCAAGTAATCGCTTCATAGAAAATTCAGGAGACGTCTGTAAATAGAGCGTTGCATCGCTTTCTGCAGTGCATGATGTTGTCATACTCTGGATATAAGGATCACTAGTACTAAAGTGACTAAGAATAGGCGTATCGACTTCCATAATTTTACGTATATTCATGAATTCTCGTATCTGCTTCAGTAGGCTTGCTCGTTTTTTTATTGTTTTAAGGCTCGCGCTGGGTCGCCATGAAATTCCTGGAGTCATATGTGAATAGGTCTAAATTAGTATTTAAAAACGATTTAATATCTATAAAAACTTGTCGTATATTTATTCTTTTGCACGACTGATATACTCGCCAATTCGTGTATCAATTTTTAAGAGATCGCCATTGTCAACAAAAAGTGGGACTTTCACGACAGCTCCTGTCTGAAGCATTGCAGGTTTTGAACCGCCTTGTGCCGTATCACCTTTTAGACCTGGATCAGTTTCGATAACCTCTAATACAACAAAATTCGGTGCTGCAACTGATAATGGTACGTCGTTCCAAAGGGTCACAAGACACATTTCTTCACCTATAATCCATTTCTTTGCGTCGCCAACAGCATTTGCATCGGCCTCACATTGTTCATAGCTATCTCTATTCATGAAATGCCACATCTCACCATCGTTATAGAGATATTGTAGATCTAGATCGACAACATCGGCACCTTCAACAGATTCACCTGACTTATACGTTTTCTCAAGTACTCGTCCTGTTTTAAGATTACGCATCTTAACCCGGTTAAATGCCTGTCCTTTGCCCGGTTTAACAAACTCGTTATCGATAATTGAACATGGATCACTCTCAATCATTATTTTAAGACCTGATTTGAACTCGTTGGTGGTATAAGTCGCCATTCTGTCCTCTTTCAAATATAGTTATTACATATAAGAATGTTGTGAAAGCTGCTGAAGTAAGCTAAATAATTAGAATTCTCAGTTTATATAAATGCATAGGCATATTGAACCTACTTCAGCCATAATCTAAGTAGCACTAAAATCATCACACTTTCTAAAAGTGAAATATCATACATGGAACCTAATTAATAATGCAGTCTTTATCTTGGCAAAAACAACTAGCACAATCAATACGACATCCCGCTGATTTACTTGAATTTGTCGGTTTAGGACCTAGCTTGATTGGATATAGCCGACAAGCAATAACTCAATTCTCTGTCAAAGTGCCCCATGCTTTCGCCAAACGCATTAAAAAAAATGATCCAAACGATCCTATTTTACGCCAGATATTTCCATATAAAGCTGAAGATGATGAAGTAATTGATTACGTTAATGATCCTCTAGCTGAATTAAATATTCAACCTGAACAAGGTTTATTACAAAAATATAATAATCGTGTTTTATTAATTACAACAGGTGCATGTGCTGTGCACTGTCGCTACTGCTTCAGGAGACATTATCCTTATCAAGAGTCATCTGCAACAAGCAAACATTGGCAAGCATCGCTAGAGCACATCAAGAATGATTCAAGTATTGAAGAAGTAATACTCAGCGGAGGCGACCCTCTAACGTTATCAGATCAGCGTTTAGAAAAATTGTGTTCATCACTTGCAACAATTAAACATATAAAACGAATACGCTTCCATACAAGACTACCTGTTGTAATACCTGCGCGCATTACTACTGCATTACTCAATAACATAACAGGCAATGGCCAGTCGATAATCTTCGTTATACATACAAATCATGCAAACGAACTAGACAATACAGTTTCATTTGCTATTAAACGATTACAAGAATTTGGCATACTAGTTTTAAATCAGTCGGTGCTATTGAAAGGCATTAATGATTCTGTTGAAACATTAATTCATCTATCAGAACAACTTATCGAAAATAATGTTGTGCCCTATTACCTTCATATGTTGGATCCTATTGCTGGCGGAGCACACTATGATATACCACTTAAACAAGCTCAAGAGTTCATACAAGATATGCAGGATAGAGTCTCTGGCTATCTAATTCCTAAATTAGTAAAGGAAGAGATTGGCACCGCAAGCAAAACATCAATGACTGATCAAGTCTTAAGTAAAACTTGATGCAGCCATCAATCAAGATGAGCACGAGGCATAGCTTTTCTTAATGCTAAAAAGTTTCAAAATTTTATAGCTCATCTTACAATCTACTTCTTGATATGAACTGTATCTTTCATAATTTTGTACATTAATCGAATATAAAAAACTGCGGCATCTCTTCTGGAGGATCATTTTCCAATCCCCATACCTGACTCATCCTTACTGTCTCTTGTGTGTCTAAAACCCCACCCATATTTGTTGGGTGCAGGCCTTTCTTTTTCAAAACTGTCATGGAATCATTGGTGCCTCTTATGACAGTTTTTATACTTTCAAAATCTAGTGTATTTTCTAGTACTTTGTGAGCTAAACGTATTCTAAAAAACGCTAAAATTGCATGCGCGGGTTCACTAGAAGGAATGCCCAATATTTTTGCTGCTTCACTAATGCGTCCGACTCCTTCTTCAATAACAGGCAGTTCAATCTTAACTGTATCTTTTGGCTCTTTGGGAATTTCAAGTATCGTATTAAAATCAAGATAGGCGAGATCATAAAGATCACCCATATCTTTAAAAGGATGGATATCAATAGATAAATATTTCAATGAGCATCCTGTTCCTTCAATATCTGCTTGTACAATACAAAACTGTATTGCCTCTTGCACAAAATCAATAAACATTGAAACTTGCGCTTCTTCCTCGCCTTTAATTGGTACTCCAGCTACTTGCTCAAATTCTTTTTCTGAAAATGACGTCAATATGGTCATACTTGTATTTAAACCTCAAAATTATTTATATTTTCAGTCTAATTCTAACGAGCCTTGGATATTCAGTACAGTATCCAATGATTCATAAATTAATCATCTGAGCCATTGTGGCTCCATTAAAAGCATTAATTTATCTTTTACGATCATCGATTACCTTTATTATGTCTGTCATACATAACAATACTACCGGCTACTGCAACATTTAAAGAATACTCTCCTGGGAGCTTTATCAAAGATTGACACTGTTTCAAAATCTGTGATGGCAAACCGCTTATTTCATTTCCCAATAAGTATATGGCTCTATCTGGATGCTTAAACTCGTCTAACGGCATCGCAGCTTCGGTCATTTCTATAGCTACGAGTCTAGTTGAATACGGTAAATGTTCTTTTAACTCGTCAAATGTCTCGAAGTGATACAGTGGGATTCTAGTCCATGTCTTCGTTATGTCGCTTCCCTGATGCTTGTACTTTTTATTGACAGTAAATATAAAGCTCGCACCTAACAAGTATGCTGAACGCCATAGCGTCCCTATGTTTATTTCATCACTGTTATTTAGAATTCCTATTCCAAAAAAACCATAATCATTTTTCAGTTCTTTTACTCGTGACATCTAGAATTATAACTCATCTTTATACGTCATAATAAATCATCATTTACAAAAACATCTGCTCTAATAAGTAATAGTATTAATAAAGATATCGTATATAGCTATCAGTCATTCGGTATACATTTTCGATTTTGCATCAAATTTATTGCTTTCGTTAGAGAAAAACATGAAATATGTTAGTAATGAATAAATTTAGCATTACTTTCGTACTTCCGTGAACTTTTCTCTCATCTTACTGGTAACTAACCAATGAACATCTGTATTTATATCAGGCTAAACAAGCACATGATTTGTCCAATTTGGATGTTCATCGGCGCGCTTTATCATATCTCGAAGTACATCATGTGATCTTTTCAATTTCACATAAGGATCCCCCCCCTCCTCCCAACCAAGATACCCAAACATGCCTTCATAACCTTTGTTCTTTAAGGCTCCAATAATTGCAAAGTTATCTAATTCGCCAACATCTAAAGGTTCTACTGTGGCTACACCTGCGAATCCTAGTGGGCTTTGACGACTGCCTGACAAATGTACTTTGCGTAAATAGGGATAAATCTCATTAAGAACATGAACTGGGCTACCCCCTTCTAATGCATACCAATGAAAGCTTGTGAAAACAATTCCAAGATTTGGATGGTTGATTTTCTTACACAAGCGCACCGCATCACTATGTTTTTCAAGCCAAAATTTGATGTGCGTATATAAAAGTATCTCAATACCTCGACGTTCACATATTTTCAAAGCCAGTTTTAACCAATCACACACAGGCTTATCTCCTTGTGTAGAAGACGGAGATATATCTTCGCCAGCACTGCGTATAGAAAGATCTATTTGAGTACATCCCTCGATATTATCCAATAACGTTAGAATGCCGCTATTCTGCGGGTGATCTATCGAATAATCTAAATCAAGTACAATATAAATACCCGTCGCATCAAGGCCATGCTTTTTTTTAACTGTAGCTAGTACATCTGCAGTTTGCCAACGTGTTCCGTCCCAGATGGACCGATGAATGCCATCATAGCCAATCTCTTTAACCATTTCACATTGTGCATCAAAATTATAGACTCCTTGAGTGTTGTAAAAAGAAAAATCCATAGCATAAATTTTATTAATCATCTTTTCCTCTTCGTTTATAAAAATTTAATTACTAATTTTAAAATAAGGCAGCACAGTTTCACCAATTTCTGCGATAACTTCTTCAGCAGGTCGCTTGCCTATTTTAAGATTTAAAGCGACATGGTTTACTCCAATGAGCCGGCATTGTTCTAAAAAATCAATCAATGCTTTAGTGCCGCTTCTAAACCCAAGATGTATTGGCGTAGGTGCTTCGTCAGAGTTTTCACTTAAATCAATATAAAATGATTGGACAAATGGTTTAAATTCTTGATTTGCATTTTTTTTCAATTCTTCGTGCCATTGTTTAATTATATTTGTTTGCTGATTGATTGGCCGTGGATAAGTGATCCAACCATCGGCATTAGCTGCTATCCAGGCTAAGCTCTGTTGACTATTTCCGGTAACCAGAAACGGTAATTTACCAACGGCTTTAGGAATCATATCCGCCATACCTTTTAATATTGATGCTTGACTTTGAATATGCGGAAAACTTTCTTCCAAAGACTGTTTCATCACTTTGAAGTGATCTTTGAACCTTTCGCCTCTTGTTTCAATATTAATGTTAAATGCAGGGAATTCAACAGGTCTGTCTCCAGAGGCAACTCCTAGCACTAATCTACCATTTGACAATTGATCTACAGACGCAGCAGCTTTAGCTGTGTGTATTGGATGCCGAATCGGTAAAATAACCGAACCTGTCGCAAGAGCAATATTTCTAGTCTGTGCAGCTATCCAACTAAGATAAACCCATACATCGAAGATTTGACCAACATCATTAAAACTTGGGTCACGTAATGGTACATCTCTAAACCATAGTGCCGCATAACCTAGCTTTTCAGTTAATTTAGCCAGTCGTTCTTGATCTTTCATTTCAGGAATATCACTCTCAAATGATTCAAGTGGAAAAAAAATTCCTAGCGACAATTTATTTTCAACAAACATGCGTTTAAATCCATTTCCGAATTCAATGGGTGCTGGCAAATTTACTTCAAACACAAAGAGCTCCTATATATTTTTAAATATTAAATTATATATCCATAACGTTCATTATCACGGAGCTTGAAATTATTTGTGAATTTTTGCTTTAGCCCCGTAATGACATCATTTTTAACTGCTTGCATTGCCACGGTAGGATCAAACTTATAAAGCTTTGACGTATTCAATCCAAAGATATTATTTTTTACTATCCCATCTGCTGGACCTAATGGGGCAAACCCGTGTTTCTTTTGCATGTCTTCTGGGATCTCTAATCGACGCAAAGCTTCAATCTGCCATTGGGGCGATCCATACCAAACAGAATCTGTTCCCCATACGACATGATCATCACCAAGACCTTTTATGAGAGTTCCTAATAAAGCGGCTGCAAAACGTGGGTTGGCTGTTGCTGAATTAGCAAAACAAGTTCCTAAGTCAGCATATACATTGTCAACTCCATATTCTTCCGGTATGTGCGCTAAATCACTAGCCCATTTTATTTCGCCAGTTGCTTCAAACTCAGCTAATGCTTTATCTGGTAATTCAAAAGCAGGTCGTAAGCAAGCATGATAAATAATGAAATTCATTTCCGGCCAGTCTTTTGCTGCTTTACCAATATCCCAGGCTGAAGCATGTTTCCAGACTTCAGGCCAGCTTGTTTCATAGTCGGCCGGCATCAAACCCTTATGTATTGCCAGATTCGTAATCCCAGCCTTTACTGCCTTTTCATAAAAGGGATACATCAATTCTTCATCATCTAAACGCCATGGATATTTTGTGGTCGACGTTAGTGGATCACCAATGGTATAGGCTTTCCATGAGTCTGTATGCCCAGACTCAAGAACTTTATCAACCTCATCCATCCAGCCATCTTGTTTCGGTGTGATAACAAAATGGCCATACATACGCCGAGTTCCTGCTAGCTTATTAATAGATTCCACAGCGTCATGAATCTGATCATTGGCTAAAAACCACCAGCTAGGATCATCAAAAGGTGCCCCACTCAATAATGCAACTTTAGTATCACTATTCAAAAATATTTGCCGAATATAATTTTGAAATTTTAAATCGCTTAATGATATCTGCTCTCTGGTTAAGCCTGCTCCCCAATGGTCTGCTGCAAAACGCGGTAGATTTAATAAGCCATCAGCTTTGAAATCATCGTGAACAAAATGAGTTTGATCATCAAAAATAAATTGATCTTGTAGGGAGTTAGCACGCGCTATTGCTTGTTCTGGCTCTGCTGCCTCAACGTTATTGACCATAAACATGGTTCCAAAAACTTCATTCATCGCTAAGAAAGCAGCTGCCATGCCTGAGGCACTCCCAAGGAATTCTCGACGACTAAGTCCTTGTTTTTTTCCATAATCATCAGCTAATTGCTTTATACGTGCTTCTACCTGAGATTGTTCTTTTGTTTGTGCTGAGGGGGTGAATTCTCCGTTCGATATAATTTGAGTAGGTACAGGAGAAGGGAATGCTTCAGTTTGCGCAGATCTAAATTGTTTTAATTCTTCATCAGTAAATATTTGTGTCATGCTCGACTCCCATAGATAATAATTGATTTAGGATATCTCTCTATACTAAGTTAGTATATTTTTTTTAAAATTATATTTAATCTCTCACTTATAAATCAATGAGTCTTAGAATAAAAAAATCGTTGCGCATAAACAACATAGATTAAAACATGAAATTATTTTCACACCTACCTTTATTCGCTTTAAGCGGATTAATGATCATCTCTTCTTCAGTTCAGTCTGAAATTAATATGGAAATACAACAAGTACAAAAAGAATGGGCAAGAATCAAATATACACTAGATAAGAAACAACATGAGAGCTCTCTAGAAAATCTAGCATTGAAAGCCACCTCAATTCGGAAACTTCAACCGAATAATGCTGATGCTCATCTATGGGAAGGGATAGTTTTATCAACTTATAGTGGTGCTATTGGCACTTTAAGAGCACTAGGTCCGGTTACCGAATCTCGAGATGCTTTAAAACAATCTCTAAGAATTAATCCTAAAGCATCAAAAGGTGCCGCCAATACATATCTTGGTACCTTATATTTCCTAGTCCCCGAATGGCCCATTGCCTTTGGCGATCTTGACCTTGCAAAAGAACATCTTGATAAGGCTATTACCCTTAACCCTGATGATATTGACGCTAATTTTTACTATGGCGATTTTCTAAATGAAAAAAAAGAGTATAAACAAGCAGTAGTGTTTTATAAAAAAGCGCTTTCTGCACCCGCCCGCCCAGGGCGTGAAGTCGCTGACGAAGGACGTCGGACTGAAGCTGCAGAACGTCTTGAAAAAGTGTTGGAAAAACTCAAATAAGCCTTTTAAATAAAACCGGGCCTTGTATAAGTATCCAGTTTTATATTACAGCCTGCTAAAGCAATATACGAACTAACAGCATTACGCCATAATATTATTTAAGCTTAAAGACTAATATCTCATCACCCATAGTATATTTAAATAATCCGCTGCCACCAGAAGCAACAGCGATATATTGTGTGCCATTGAGTTTATAGGTTATCGGAGGCGCATTAACGCCATATTGACTCTTGTATTGCCAAAGTAGTTTTCCCGACTTAGCTTCGTACGCATTAAAATTACCGCTTCCCTCACCGGCAAACAGAAGACCACCTGCAGTCGTCATAACACCACCAACCATAGGCTGATCTGTTTTAACCTCCCACTTAATTTTACCGGTAGTTAGATCAACTGAAGTTATGTTGCCCCAGGTTGGATCTGTTGTTGGTTTGAAGAAGGTAAAACTATCCCAGGGCTTACCTGGTTCAGGCATCAATTTTTTAGTATAAAATTTAGCGACGGTATAAATACCTGCAATAAACATAGAATTTAATTCTGGATGATACGCTGCTGGAGACCAAGTCGTTGCACCAAAAGTACTTGGAGCAATTCGCACTCCCTCTTCTGTTGGTCTGGCGAATAGATTTTCCTGTGGCACAAAAGCATCTGAACGCATAAGTAATTCACCTGTTGCTCTATTATGAACATACAACCAACCAACTTTACTTGCTTGTGAGACTGCCTTTATGGTTTTTCCGCCTTTTATAAAATCGAACAAGACTGGCGGACTAGCAACATCATATCCCCATCGATCGTGAGGCACTTGCTGATAAGCCCATTTAAGTTTACCGGTATTCACGTCGACTGCGACTAGACTAACCGTATTTCGACTATCGCCAGGTCGGGTCGAATCTTCCATCTGAGGTGATGGGTTGCCTGTTCCAAAATAAAGCAAGCCTAATTCTGTATCTATTGCCGGTGTTGTCCAAATAGAACCGCCACCTAATTTCCAGGAATCTTTATATTTCTTATAATTTTCTTTTTCTTTTTTAATATCACGATTGAAACTCTCACCACCTGATGCAGTTTCAATCCAATCACCGGCCCAGTCTTCTTCAGAAGAGCTGTACCAACGCCATATTTCGTCACCAGTATTAACATCGTAAGCCACCATGAATCCACGCAAGCCGTGTCCACCTCCAGAAAAGCCACCTACAGCCAATGTTGATTTACCATCCTGCTCTACCTCCATATGCAAACCGTAACCGGCACCAGTGATGCCGACAAAAACTTTACCATCGAAAACTTGAGGCGCGAGACTCGCGCTGTGTCCAGATGCGCCTGTCATTACAGCACCCTTTAATTCTTCCATACTAGTAATCGGGTTCATTTCTTCATCGACGCCTGAGTTTGGATCTGAAATAGGGACATCCCATAATCTCTTACCGGTCTTTTGATCTAATGCGATTAAACGAGCATCAATTGTAACGGTAAATACTTTGCCATCTGAGACAGCAGGGCCTCGATTCGATGGGCCACAACAAAACATATCACCATTCAAATCATGTTCGTAACGCCAGATTTCATTTCCTGTCAGCGCATCCATTGAAATAACATCATTCAGAGGCGTGGTAATAAACATAACACCATCAACGACGATAGGGCTTGTTTGAAAGGTTTTCTTAATGCCAGTTTGATAAGACCATGCGAGTTCTAATTGCTCAACATTTTCGGTAGTGATCTGGTTCAGCTCGCTAAAACGATGATTTTCATAATTGTTCCCGTACTTTGCCCAGTCTACTGAATCACTATTACTTGAATTTGTAACTTCAATATGAGTGATTTTAGCTTCGTCTTTATCTGAACATGCTGACAAAGAAAAGATAAATAATGTGTAAATTATGATTTTTAAAACTAGCTTACGATGATAGCTTTTCATATCTTATATGTAACCCAATGTTGTGAGTAAGTGAGGTTAATTGATAATTTTGTTTTTTTACTACCTTATAGGCTGTCAGCTATTTACCTTTTGGCTCAGCTTTAATACTGTTTACATTCCTATAGCCACGAGGAAGCATGTTTCCACGTCTCCCTCGTTCGCCTATATAGAATTCCTGATCGGCCAACTTCATTGTCATATGCTTCTTACCAGCATAAATAAGCAAATTATCAGTTTCAGCCATTGTTGTTATGGCAACGACATATTCTTCGCGTGTTTTTAGTTTTGCGGGCGGTATCTGAATGATCTTCAGTCCTTTACCCTTCGATAACAAGCTCAATTCACTCAAAGGAAACATCAACATGCGCCCGATTGAACTAACCGCGGCTATCCAATCATTTTTTATATCATTTACTTTGCTTGGTGCTAATACATTTGCACCACTTGGTACCGAAAGAACCGCTTTACCATTTCTATTTTTTGTATAAACATCTTCGAGCTTAAGCATAAAGCCATAACCTGCATCTGACGCAACGAGGTAAATACAATTTGGTTCTCCTGCCATAACACCTTTAAAAGTCACACCATCAGGAGGTGTTAAACGAGCTGAAATAGGTTCACCTAAACTCCGTGCCGAAGGTAATGAGTGAGCCGGTAATGAATAACAGCGCCCACTAGAGTCAAGAAACACAGCAGACTGATTACTTCTACAGAGGCTTGCTTGTTTGTAGCTATCACCACTTTTATAATTAAGTGATTCTGGATCGACTTCATGACCTTTTGCAGCACGAATCCATCCTTTGTCTGAAAGTATTATAGTAACTGGTTCTGTCGGAACAAGACTGGTTTCATCTATTGCTTTTGCTTCTATACCCTCTCTTAAAGGTGACTTTCGTTCATCCCCGTATTCCGCAGCATCTGCTTCGATCTCTTTACGAACTAAAGTTTTCAATCGTTGGGTTGAACCTAATATAGACTCAAGTTGTTTACATTCATCATTGAGTTCATCCAACTCTCCTTTAATCTTATACTCTACTAACTTGGCTAATTTACGTAACTTCAAATCAAGTACTGCATCTGCTTGAATGTCACTCAAATTTAACCGTTTCATCAAAACTGCTTTAGGTTCATCTTCTTCTCTGATGATCTGAATCACTTGATCGATTTTCAAATACGCAATCATCAAACCTTCAAGTATATGAGTTTGGGCAAGCACTTTATCTAGACGGAATTGCAATCTTCTACGAACGATTTCAGTCCTGTATTCCAGCCATTCTTTCAATATGACTCGCAGGTCTTTTACCTGGGGACGACCATTGAGCCCGATGATATTAAGATTTACACGATAGCTACGCTCAAGATCGGTAGTCGCATACAGATGCAGTATTAATTCATCTAGGTTAATTCGGTTGGAACGCGGTATCAGAATCAGTCTGACAGGGTTTTCATGATCTGATTCATCACGCAAGTCTTCCAGCATCGGTAATTTTTTGGCCTGCATTTGTGCCGCAATTTGCTCGAGAATCTTACTGCCAGAACTCTGATGAGGCAGTGCTGTTACAACAATATTGCCTTCTTCCTTTTCCCAGATTGCACGCATTTTGATTGAGCCATTACCCGTTTCATAGATCTCTTGAATAGCTGACTGTGGTGTGATAATTTCGGCTCGTGTAGGATAATCAGGTCCTTTGATATGCTCACATAATTCTTTTACCGTACTCTTTGGTAACTCTATTAATCGTATACATGCACTAGCGATCTCCTTCAAATTATGTGGTGGAATGTCTGTCGCCATACCAACAGCAATACCTGTAGTACCATTTAGTAAAATATTCGGTAATCGAGCAGGTAGTATCCTCGGTTCTTCTAAGGTGCCATCGAAATTAGGCAACCAATCAACTGTTCCTTGCGAAACCTCACTCAATAAAACATCCGAATAAGAGGTCAGTTTTGATTCTGTATAACGCATTGCGGCAAAAGATTTAGGATCATCTATCGAGCCCCAATTACCCTGCCCATCGACTAGTGGATAGCGATAGGAGAAATCCTGAGCCATTAAGACCATGGCTTCATAACAGGCTGAATCACCATGCGGATGAAATTTGCCTAGCACATCACCTATCGTGCGTGCGGATTTCTTATATTTTGACGACGACTTTAAACCCAGCTCAGACATAGCATAGATAATCCGACGTTGTACTGGTTTCAGACCATCGCCGATATGCGGTAAGGCGCGGTCAAGAATAACGTACATGGAATAGTCGAGATAGGCTTTCTCGGTAAATTCTTGTAGTGGCCGTTGTTCGTTTTGCTCAAAGTCAAAACTCATTGAATCAGGCATTAAAATTTCCTTTAATTGACATTCAAAATCTATTTTATATTATTGTTTTATATGAATTTTATAATGTTATCTGATAAATGACATTAAACAATAATATTATCGTGTTAATTTCACTAAAATAAATAATAATTGTGTTAGAAAATGACAGCTCGATCTCCACTCGTCTCAAGCCATTTCTTCCGATCAGCCGCACGCTTCTTGCCGAGTAGCATATCCATCACTTTTTCAGCTTGTTGTTCGTTTGGCAATGTTAATTGTACCAATCGTCGAGTTGCAGTTGCCATTGTTGTTTCACGTAACTGAATTGGGTTCATCTCACCTAGGCCTTTAAAACGCTGCACAGACACATTGCCACGTTTGTTTTCAGCCGTAATCTTATCCAGTACGCCCTGTTTTTCAGCATGATCCAAGGCGTAATAAACATCCTTTGCTACATCAATTCGATAAAGTGGTGGCATGGCAACATAGATGTAGCCATTCTCAACGAGTGATTTAAAGTGTTTCAGAAATAAGGCGCAAATTAAAGTTGCGATGTGCAACCCATCAGAATCTGCGTCAGCAAGTATACATATCTTACCATAGCGTAATCCGGACAGATCATCTGTTCCAGGATCAACACCTACGGCAACGGCAATATCATGTACTTCCTTAGATGAGAGTACTTCTGCTGAATCTACTTCCCAAGTATTTAATATCTTACCTCTTAAAGGCATAACCGCCTGAAATTCACGATCCCGCGCCTGTTTCGCAGAACCACCCGCTGAGTCACCTTCTACCAAGAACAATTCAGATACATTATTATCTTGCATTGAACAGTCGGCCAACTTACCGGGCAACGCCGGCCCACCACTGATTTTCTTTCGAACAATCTTTTTACTGGATTTGAGTCGTTTTTGTGCTGCCGCTATAACCAGTTCGGCAATACGCTCCCCCATTTCAACATGTTTATGTAGCCATTGGCTTAGCGTATCCTTAATGACACCAGAAACAAATGTAGTGCATTCGCGTGAAGAAAGACGTTCTTTTGTTTGTCCAGCAAATTGCGGGTCATCCATTTTCACTGATAATATATAACAGCAATTATCCCATACATCGTCAGCACTTAATTTAACACCGCGAGGTAATAGAGTTCTAGATTCACAGAAACCTCGAATAGCATCTAATAAGCCCTGTCGCATACCATTTACATGTGTGCCACCTTGCGGAGTTGGCACGAGATTAACATAACTTTCCGTGATCATATCCGCTGGCTCAGGCAGCCAATGCAGCGCCCAGTCAACTGCCTCATGCTCACCTTGCAGTGAACCAAGAAAAGGTTCCAGCGGCAATAGATCTATGTTTACTAATTCTTCAGCCAGGTAGGTCTTGATACCATCTTCGTAACACCATTCTTCTTTTGTTTTTGTTACTTCATCGTTCAGTCGAATCGTGACACCAGGACATAATACTGCCTTAGCGCGCATTAAGTGTTCTAACTTTGCCACTGCATACTTTGTGGTATCAAAATATTTCGAACTCGGCCAAAATCGAATCGTTGTTCCAGTATTCTTCTTGCCAACATTACCAGTCGTTTCTAGTTCGGAGGATTTTTCACCCTCATTGAATGACATTTTGTATTCCTTGCCATTACGTTTAACCCAAACCTCAAGATTTTTTGATAAAGCGTTCACAACAGACACTCCAACGCCATGTAAGCCGCCAGAAAACTTATAGTTTTTATTTGAAAACTTACCACCAGAATGAAGTCGTGTAAAAATAACCTCTACACCAGATAATTTCTCTCCAGGATGTTTATCGACAGGCATACCCCTACCATTATCTGAAATAGTCACAGAGCCGTCCTCATGTAAGGAGACACTAATTTTTGAAGCATATCCAGAAATAGCTTCATCGACACTATTATCCAAGACTTCCTGAACAAGATGGTTTGGTCGACTTGTGTCCGTATACATACCAGGACGTTTACGAACCGGTTCCAGACCGGTTAATACCTCAATATCAGCAGCATCATATTTTGATGACAAGTGAATTATCTCATTTTATATGGTTTTATGTTCTATTCTGAACGCGTACTCGATAATGTTAGACTTATTATACTCTTTAAGAATACGTCTAAGGAAGTTGAATATTTTATTTAAGTTCATAAACTAGTCAAACATGAATATTCTGCAACAGTAACTACTAGATGCATATGAGTTGAGTAGCTTTCTCCTAATATCTTAAGTATTTTTGTCATCGACATAGAAGTATTGATATTCACATATCATTGTCACTAGTTTAATAGTTAACATCCATATTCTTACTTTAATGCAGATTCAAATAGAAATTTCATACTATTAATTCCGTCTATTCAATTTTGTGCCAGAGTATAAATTATGCTTATCTAAAATGGCTTTTATATTTGATTTTAAAATTTTTACGTTTCTCACTTCACATTCGGATACGATTATATTATAAACGAATCATTTTAAAACTTACTATACTGGTAAAGCGCGAAAGTAATGCTAATATGCGTCATTTTTTAGTAGTGCTACTTGCTATATTTTATAATTAATCAAAGAGATTTCACGTGCAGAAGAAAACTGATTCAATAAACTTCGAAAAGTCATTAATTGAGCTTGAAAAGCTGATAAAAATAATGGAAAAAGGCGATCTATCACTCGAAGATTCACTTAAACATTTTGAACGAGGAATTTCATTAACCAGAACATGCCAACAAGCTCTGAGTGAAGCAGAACAGAAAGTGAGTGTTTTATTGGAAAAGAGTAAAAATGCTAAATTAGAATCTTTCAATCAAAATGATAATGAAGAATAAATGACCGTTTTCTCTGAACGATTACAGATTTATCAAAGATCTGTAGAATCTGCACTAAATTGCTGGTTACCTAAATCTTTAGAGCAACCTGAAAAATTACATGAAGCGATGCGCTACTCAGTACTGGGCAATGGGAAACGTATACGCCCAGTTATTTTATATGCGACAGGGGAAGCATTTGGTGTAGAACTGTCTTCTTTAGATGGCCCAGCATGTGCTGTTGAAATCATTCATGCTTATTCACTAATTCACGATGACTTGCCTGCGATGGATGATGATGAATTACGTAGAGGACGTCCAACCTGTCACAAAGCCTATGATGAGGCCACAGCAATTTTAGCTGGAGATGCTCTTCAAGCTCTAGCTTTTCATATATTAGCGCATGACCCTAATATTCAGATAAATGCTCGACAACGCTTATCTATGATTGATACGCTTGCTATCGCGAGTGGTTCAAAAGGTATGGCTGGTGGTCAAGCCATAGATTTAGCATCTGTCGGTATATCGCTCTCAATTACTGAATTAGAAAACATGCATATTCATAAAACAGGAGCTTTAATACAAGCAAGTGCGGAATTAGGTGCGCTATCCGTTGATAATGTAGATCAATATTTATTATCTAGAATCTCACAATATGCAAAATGTATTGGTCTAGCCTTTCAAATCAAGGATGATATTCTTGACATTGAAAGTGACACCGAAACATTAGGGAAACCACAAGGTTCTGATATCGCCTTGAACAAGCCGACATATCCTAATCTTCTTGGCTTGGAGGGTGCAAGAAAAGCAGCTAATAACTTGTATAATGAAGCGCTTGAATGTTTAGACGGTTTCGACGAAAAAGGCGATATGTTAAAGGCAATTGCTGAATATGTCGTTAATCGTAGTAATTAATTGGAACATTACGGTCACACATTGCGTCACAGTATAATGAACCTCATACTTAAATGGAGTAGAATCATTAGTCCTAACGAGATTTTATTACTATTTTTCACCTTCTTAATTTAAGTTATTGGAATGTAAACGTATGAATAAGCCTGTCACTACAACCACAGAAATACCGGACACCCAAAACAGTCTAGATACTCGGCATATCGCCATCGATAAAGTTGGCATTAAAGATATCAAGCACCCTATTGTGGTGAGCGACCGTTCTGGTCGTGAGCAACACACTGTTGCCAATTTCAACATGTACGTGAATTTACCTGAAGAGTACAAGGGCACTCATATGTCACGTTTTGTTGAAATTCTGAATCATCATGAATACGAAATTACCGTACAATCCTTTAAACGCATGATTGAAGAGATGACGGAGCGACTGAATGCTCAGTCGGGTGATATAGAAATGACCTTCCCATATTTCGTGAATAAAGCTGCACCAGTATCCGGTGTAAAAAGTCTCATGGATTATGAAGTGTCATTTATTGGCCAGATTAAAAATGCAAAGCCAGAGGTACTAGTAAAAGTTCTGGTGCCAGTAACTTCTTTATGCCCTTGTTCAAAAAGCATATCTAATTATGGTGCTCACAATCAGCGTTCTCATATAACGGCTTGCGTTAGGATGGATGATTTTATTTGGATTGAAGAGCTAATTGATGTAATCGAAAAAGTTGCATCGTGTGAGTTGTACGGTCTTTTGAAAAGACCAGATGAAAAGTATGTCACCGAGCGAGCGTATGATAATCCAAAATTTGTCGAAGATATCGTCCGTGATGTTGCAGTAAAATTTAACGAAGATGAGAGAATCTTAGGTTATACCGTCGAATCAGAAAACTTTGAATCAATACATAATCATTCAGCTTATGCCATGCTTTCGTGTGATAAAGATAAAAAAACGTTTGATTTAAATTAAAGATACACTTAAGTGAGTAAACTGAAATAATTTTAATTGTCAAAGTCATCTTTAAAAAATGCATCATCAAAGCCTGCTTTATTTCATAGCAGAGTGCTCAATCTTCTGATGACCGAATTACTTAAATAGATGATACTGAATAACGTTTATAATTAAACAATTTGTTTAGCTGTATTCCATAGTTCATCCATTTCTTCCAAAGTCGCTTCGCTAAGTGATTTATCATTTCTTTTTAAAGTTTCTTCTATGTAATTAAAGCGACTAATAAATTTTTCATTAGTATTCCTTAGTGAAGTTTCACAATCAATTTTATAGTATCGTGCGAGATTAACGCAGCAAAACATCAAATCACCGAGTTCTTCAGAAATTTCAGTGGTATTACTAGCTCCTTTTATCGCATTACGAAGCTCATTTAACTCTTCATCGATCTTGTTAAGTATCTCTTGACTATTAGTCCAATCAAAACCAACAGTAGCTGCACATTTTTGTAATTTTTCAGCCCTTATAATGGCAGGCATGTGTTTATCCACATTATCGAGAAGATTGATCGTTTTTTTAACTCTATTATTTCGTTCTTGCTGTTTTATTTCTTCCCAAAGCATTATTATTTGTTCAGCACTAACGACCTTGTGGTTCGTGAACACATGAGGATGTCGGCGTTCAAGCTTTTTATTCAGGCTTTTAACCACATCATGAAAATTAAAATGAACATCTTCATCAGCCATTTCAGCGTAAAAAATAATATGAAATAACAAATCTCCTAGTTCATTTTTTAAGCCTTCAATATCATTACGCTCAATGGCATCTACAACTTCATAAGCTTCTTGAATCGTGAATGCTTTCATTGAATCATTCGTTTGCTCTTTATTCCATGGGCAGCCTTTTAGCGGATCACGTAATAATTTCATATTCATAAGTAATTTATTGAGCTCTTTCATAAGTTTTTTTATTTATAAAGTTTATCTATATCAATTTTTTCATAAAACAATAATTTCATTTGAAAAGAGTGTTATGGTAGCCCTTATGCAAAAGTCTATCCAATAAAAGAAGTGATATGACACCATTAATATTAAGACTTGATACAGCAGGTTCTCCTGTCCAGTGGATTCCATGGCAAAATGCGATTCATCTATATAGTAGAGAAATGATCGCTTGGACCGCTGGCGAGAGCACATTCACTTTTCGCGGGGGAACTAACCGAACAACTGGTAAGCGAACAACCATTGAAATCAATTCAATTATCGCAGTCAGACGCTCTATTGCTCTTAAACTCAATAAACGAACTACACCTCCATTAAATAATCGTGAATTGTTTTTTCGAGATGCATTCTTATGTATGTACTGTGGACACAAATTTGATATCAGTTCATTAACGCGCGACCACATTATTCCTATCTCCAAAGGAGGAAGAAACCATTGGTCAAATGTTGTAACTGCATGTCGCCATTGTAATACGCGCAAGGGCAATCGAACACCTGACCTAGCGAATATGCCTTTACTAGCTATACCTTACGTACCAAACTGGGCTGAATACCTTGCACTATCAAATAGAAAAATTTTTGCGGATCAAATGGAGTTCTTAAAGAATCAGTTTTCAGGCCGAAAAATGCTTATCCACAGTAATTAGTTTTATCTCAGAATACAAAATCTTTAATCTATAAAAAAATATCTTAATTTTTATAGAAAAATTTAACATAATTATATAGTAATTGCCGCATGTCTAAAAACATAGTGGAAAACGAATAATCAGTGAGAGGAATTAAATGCTTATTGAGTAGTCAGATTATGTGTTGTTATATATATCCATATAAGAAACAATCAGATAATTACAATACCAACGAGGAAGCAAAATGAAATCTTTAACAATTTTAATCAGTCTTTTATTGATGCCTTCAATCTCATTAGCAGTTGACAGTAATGGTAATTATGCAGTTTGGGGTGTGGGTAAAAAGTCCTGCTTTGGCTTTAATAAGGCTATCGTAGAAGATGGCAACATGAAATATAAATACTTCATACAAGGTTTTTTAACATCTTACAATATATTCACCGAAAAGACTTACAGTATTACTGGTAAAATGAAAGAAGATGAGGTTATCGAATGGCTTAGCGAATATTGTGAGGATAATCCAATGTCAGGATTAGAAAATGCTTTAGTCAGTCTCACCTTCGACAATTATGATAAACGGATGAAAACTTCAGGCACAGGTGTTGGTCGATAATTTTTTATTTATTTAATAAACTATATGTTAATAAGTCATTTTTATCATTTTTTTTCTTTTTGAAATTGATTAACACACTGAAATGGTTCATTATTATGTTATTGAATATATTTTATCTGGGGAATAACCTCAGCAATTATTTAACGGGAGAAAGGACAATGAAAACAAAAACAATCCAAATAAGCATAATCGCGCTATCATTAGTAGTGCTTGCCGGTTGTGGAAATATGAAACAAATGCAAGCTAGTATAGATTCAGCGAATGCTGCTGCATCAGCCGCAATGTCAAAGGCTAGTGATGCTTATAATCTCGCTATTCTGAATAAAAACTCCGCGTTTGAAGCTAATACTGCTGCCGCGAGTGCACAAGCTACTGCAGACGAAGCGTTAGCTTGTTGCACAGCAAATTCAGATAAAATTGATCGCATGTTTGAAAAAGCGATGATGAAATAATCGTTTAAAAGCCCTGATTTAATTAAATCAGGGCTTTTTTATTGCCCAATAGCTTCGTGTAATATCTTCAATTGTAATAAACGATTAATGTGAACAGTGGTTAAGCATCCTGGTGAATCCGTATTAAGCAATGTTTTAATTTATAAAAAAGGTTTTGTCTCTAGTTCATGTTGGTATTGAGGCCGCCTATTAAATACTTTACACATCAAGTCGTGTCTCAACTTTTCTTACTCTTTCTCCTTAATAATCTATCTCAACAACCTTCCTACAGCAATTGGTAATCCTGTTGGTTTATTTATCGCGTCAAAAGCAGCCGTCCAATCAAGTTCATACTCTTTATCCTTTGATACATCAATAATCAAGGCAACAACACTAGTGAGATTGTTTTCATATTTATCTACATCTTCATCCAAAAATGGATGGGCTTCAAGATAAATAATATTATTTTTAATACCAATTTTGTATGGTTGATTAATTATGTTAACCGGTGTCTTGAGAGTTACTTCCGAAAATAAGGCTTCTATGTCTTCCGGATATAAACGAATACAACCATGGCTAACTCTCATGCCGATACCATATGGTTTATTGGTTCCATGAATAAGATAGTTAGGGTTTCCTAAACGCATGGCAAATGCTCCTAGTGGATTATCAACCCCTGCTTTGACAATTTTAGGCAAAAAGTCACCAGCCGCGTTATGCTCTTTTCTGATGGATTCAGGAGGATACCAGTTTGGTCTAACTTTTTTTTCTATGACTTTTGTTTTCATGTATGGAGTGTTCCAACCTTCCCTACCAATACCTAAAGGATACGTAATTACTTCTTGTGATTTATTCTTAACCTTGGGTGGATAGTAATATAAACGCATTTCTGGAACATTCAACACAATCCCTTCCATTGGCGCGACGGGTAGAATGAATTGTGCGGGGAGAGTTATCTCTTCTCCATCATTGGGTAACCATATATTAACATCAGGATTAACCAGTTTCATGTCCTGATAACCAAAACCATTACGGCGAGCAATATCTAATAATGTTTCACTCTGATCCGCTTTTACTCTTATGACTTCGCCTATAAGAGTATCAGATGCCTCTACTAGAACATATCTCACAGCTTGTGCACTAGAAATAGAATACACTACAAATACTAATAAAAAAGCCACTTTTGTGAATAAGTTCATCTGTTTCTCTTTTTTAAAAATCGTCATACTAGTATTGATGATTTTTTTAGCTTGTAACAACATGTTTAGATTCACCAATACGTAACAGACTTGGCAACAGTATTAGTGTGAAAAATGTACTCACCATCATGCCGCCAACAATGACACCGGCTAATCCACGATATAATTCTGTTCCAGCACCCGATATTAATAACAACGGTAACATTCCAAATATACTAGTCATCGTACTCATCAAAATTGGGCGTAATCTTAACAAAATAGCTTGTTCTACAGCTTCTTTTCTGGAGCATCCTTTTCGTTCCGCAGAACGAGCTTGATGAACTAGTAAAATAGCATTGTTTACTACCAAACCTAGCAAAATAATAAATCCTATCATGGTCAATAAGTCCATACTTTGAAAACTCCACAAATTAATGACATAAAGCGCCAATACTCCCCCAAAGGTTGCTAAAGGAATAGATAGCATAACTAATAGACTATCTCTAAATGAACTGAATAGAGCACTCATTAATAGATAAAGTATGGTTATAGCTAACAGAAAGCTTCCAGCCATGTTTTCTAGTGCTGTTGTTAATTTATCTGCTGTGCCTCCGTATTGAATGTCCCCATCTTCGGGTAATATTGCCAAAACTTTTGGTTCTACTTCTCTTTTTATAATATCTAGCGCTTCTTGTAGCGAGACTGTCGGGGGAGGTGAGATTTCAAGCGTGACTGTTCTACGGCGATTGATACGCCTTATTTGTTCAGGTCCTGCAGTTCGAACTAAATCAACTAATTCGTTCAACGGTAAGATCCCCGTATTTTTTGTCATAACAGGAATACTCCCTAGTTCTTCAGGTGTGCTCCATAATTTAGAGCGTAAAATAATATCCAATGTCTCCTCGCCATTAAAATAATCCCCCACAAATCGCCCATCACCTAATGTCTGTAGAAATGCGGCAACAAGTGAACGATCCCACCCTGCCTCAGCAATCCGACGTTCGTTAGGAAGTAATCTCAACTCAGGTTGTGCTAGTTCTAAACCAGGTCGTGGTCGTGTATTGGAATACATACCAGAAATTGGGATAAAAGCTTCTAATGCTCCAGACATTAATGCAGGTAAATTTTTTGATTGGATATGCATATCTATTGTTCGCCCCGATCCAATACGTCCAAACATTGATGCTTTCTTTGCGAATGCAATAGAATCAGGAAAACCCTGAACGACTGAGTTTATTAAAGGTACTAGCTTGTCGATATCTTCATCATATTTTGCACTTGCTCCCATGAAAACACCTCTTGAAAATGCCACAAAGAAATAATGCCTAATATAGGGTTCTTTCAACTCGTCTGTATGGACTTTCATTCTTTCAGCTACGATCTCACCAAGTTCTCTTTCTAGAGTTTCGATATTAGTCCCTGGTGGCGGTAATATAAACGCGAAGGCTAGATTTCGATTTCCATCGGGTAAGTAATCCGCTTTTGGCAACAATGTATACATAATCAAAGGTGGAATTGTAATTAATAAAATGACCCAAAATCCACGTCGCAAAGGTGTATTTGTGAGTGTCATTATAAAGAGGCATAATCTTTTCCATAGTCGACGGTACGGATCAACAATATTTTTTCTAACAAGAAATAATTTGGCACCTGTCGGTATAACTGTAATTGCCACGAGTAGAGAAAAAGAAATAGCTGCTGCAATTGTAATCGCAAGATCAGAAAATAATTGTCCAACTTCATCACGGAGAAAAACAACAGGTAAAAATATAGCAACCGTGGTTGCTGTTGAAGCCATTAATGCACCCCAGACTTGGCTTGTACCTTGAATCGAAGCCTCTTCGGGAGACAAACCCCGTTCACGTAATCGCACGATATTTTCAAGAACCACGATAGAAGCATCGAGAACCATACCAATAGCAAATGCAAGACCAGCCAATGAAATAATATTAATTGTCGTACCTGCAAGATCCATCACAGTGAAACTAGCAATCAAGCAAACAGGAATTGATGCGGCAACGATTAACGTGGCAGGAAACTTCAATAAGAATAAAAATAAAACTAATATAGCAAGCCCAAGACCTAAACCAAGGTTATTTCTGACCATCTCAATTGAACGATGAATATAAATAGTTTCATCATAAATCTGCTCAATTGATAATTTATTTCGTTTCAGAGGACCATTATTCAATTCTCTAACCGCTTCATGCAAACCATCCATTACATCAAGTACATTAACACCTGATTCTCGTTTAGCATTAACCGCTATCGATAAAGTTCCTTTTGTTAACACGAAACTGTTTTTATCTGTGAGAGTCTCTTCAATGGTGGCAACATCGCGAAGATAGATAGGTCGGCCATCCCTCCATTCCAAGATCATTTTGCCAAAATCGCTTGCTGCATATTTACCAGCAAAACGTATACTATATTGACGTTTACCGACATCAAAGATACCACCAGAGACATCTTTACTAGTACCAGCAAGATGCATAATTTTATCTAATTGAATGCCTAAATTAGCGACTTTGTATGGATCGAATGTAATTCGTAACTCTTTATTACTTCCTCCAATCACTTCAGAACGGGCGATGCCAGGAATTCGCTCAAAACGTGATTGAACAACTTCTTCAACAAAGTTTTTATATGATTCTATTGTTTGCCGATTGCCATCAATAGTTTTAATCATAAACCAAGCTATTGCTCTGGCATCTTGTCCGACTGAACTGACTGATGGTTCATCCGCATCATCCGGATAATCAGAAACTTGATTCAAACGATTCATCACCTCCACTAAGGCTCTTCGCATATCCATATTAATATCAAAAGTTAAATTAATTTCTCCTCTATCCTCATAAGAAGTTGCTTTCATTTGTGTCAAACCCGGTAGGCCTCTTAAAACATTCTCCTGTGGCTCAATAATCTCAGCTTCGACTTCATAGGGTGCTGCCGCTCGCCATGGAGTTGTAATAGTTATTTCTGGCTGTTCTATTTCAGGAGTAAGTTGTATCGGTAATCGAGAAAGACTTATGAGACCAAAGATCATTAATAATATGATCGCAACGAGCAAGGCTACTGGATTAGCCAAACATAAGCGGGTTATATTCATTAACGAACGGATCCAGAAACTATTTTTATCGCTTGTCCGGGACGTAATCTTTCATTTCCACGAACAACAATTTTATCATTTTCTTTTATATTGCCGATGACTTGAACATGCGAGGAATTTGATATGCCTATTGTTATAGGGACTAGTTCTGCTTTATCTTCGATACTTAATCTGTAGACGAAAATACCTGTCTGTCTAATAACAAGAGCATCACGCGAAACTGCAATGACATTTTGTTTATTTTTGATTGGTATAGCTATTTCAACGGCTGTGCCTGCTGGCCAATTATTATTATCAAATTCAATTCTAATTTCATAAAGCCTGGAGACATCATCACCAACAGGGATAACTGTTCGGACATCACCGATAATTTCTCCTGTTGGACCTTTAATTTTTAACTGATCAGTTTTTTGTACATGTGGAAAAGACTCTTGCTGAATTCGAGCTTGAATTTCAACTCGCTGAGTATCCATTATACGAATTATCTGATCACCAACATTAACTCTCTCACCTGATGATTTAAAGCGTTCAATAACTACTCCCGAAAACGGAGCACGAACGGTAGTTCTTTGAAGAGTATCCCTTGCTACAGCCAATTCAGCTTTAACGATTTCTACCTTTGCTATTAATTCATCTCTACTAGTTTGAGCTTGATCAAGCTTATTTTTTGCCGTGTTATTTTTTTTTGCTAATATTTCTAGTCGTTTTGTTTCACGTTGAAAAAAGTCAACCATAGTTTCAATAGGCTTAACTTCTGTTTGAATTTGATTTAATGCAAGAAGATATTTCGTACTATCAATTTTTGCAATAACACCATCGCTTTCTATGCGATCTCCAATTTCGAGAACTGTTTTCAAAGTACCTTCTACTTCAGCAGCGATCTTAGAGTCAAAACGACCAATAACTGTTCCTGTCACCCATACGACAGGTGCAATATCAATATTGATGGCTTCTTCTACCTGCACTATCGCTGCTGGCATATCCTCACGAGCTAATACCAATGAGGGATTACTAATCAATAGTAATAAGAGAACGTAAGTTATTATATTCATCATATTATGCTTAATACTATAAAAGAACGGTATGTTCTATTTGTTTAAAAAATATCCCTAAGATGTTAATGGTATTATATGTCGATATTTAATATTTGTTCCAAGATAATACGATTATTCACAAACCTCCAATATATGAGGCCTATGTATAACCCACTTGTTATTGCCGATTATATTAAGTTGCTGCAAGTTCATTTATAAAAGTTTGAACTTAGCATGTGTATAAACTACTTCTCTTAAAATAAAATCGAAGACTCAATTTTAAGCTTTTGAGATTTTATGCTATCAATAATCAACAAACTCTTTAAGATTTTTCTAATTTATCTTACTATATCCACTTTTTCGTCTGTAAAGTAATGACCAATAAAATAATCTTAACATTCTTCATTTCCCAGCTCATCGGTTGTGCCAGCATTGGGCCCGATATTATCCAGGCAAGTGGTAACGACTATAATATTGCCATACAACGCACTACTGATGAACAGCTATTACTCAACCTCGTTCGCCTAAAATACAGAGACACGCCCCTCTTTCTTGAAGTAAATAGTGTGTCATCACAATTCAAACTCTTTTCGGAAGCCGCAATAACTGCTAACTTTAAAAAACAAAAGACACCGGAAAATATTGGCCTTTCAGGAAAACTAAACTTTACAGAGCAACCAACGATAACTTACCTGCCCTTGCATGGCGACGGATTTATTCAAAAATTATTGGCACCAATATCTCTTGAAACGATTTTGTTGTTGGCCAATTCAGGTTGGAGCGTTGAAAGAATCATCCGTTTAGCCGTGCAAAACATAAATGGCATCCCTAACGCACCCACAGCTTCTGGCCCTACTCCAAAAATGGCACCAGAATACATCGACTTTTTATCTGTTGCTAGTTTGTTTCGTAAATTACAAAATAAGGGAGCATTTCAACTAGCATATGAGAAAACTGAGAAAAATAAACAAGCTACTATATTGTTCAATAACAAACAGGAGGAATTAGTCGCAGAATTAAGAAAAAAGTTGGACCTCGATGAACAAAATAATTATAAGCTATCACTAGGGCAAGGTATCTCGAATGACAAAAAAAGAATCGTGCTATCTACCCGGTCTTTATTAGGTGTAATGTATTTTTTGTCACATTCAGTTGATGTTCCTGAGAAAGATAAGATTGATGGCAAAGTTACTATTACGCGAAATGAATCAGGGGAAGATTATGATTGGCATGATTTAACTCAAGATTTATTTAAAATTAATTCGACAGCTGAAATCAATGAGGAAATCGGAATAGGCACCAACTATCGTGGTAGTTGGTTTTATATTGATGATAGTGATCTGGACAGCAAGAGTACATTCAGTTTACTGACTCAATTGTTCTCACTACAATCGGGAAATGCAGAAGGTATTACTCCAGTACTCACCCTTCCTATTGGAAATTAAATTTCTCTCAGCCTCGGCATTAATTCAACTAGATTGCATGGCCTAGTTCGATAATCCAACTGATGCCGTATTAATTCTTCCCATGCTGTTTTGCAAGCGCCTATAGATCCGGGCATACAAAATATATAAGTGCCATTCGCAACACCCGCAATAGCTCGAGATTGCATAGTGGAAGTTTTAATCTGTTGAAATGAAATCGCACGAAATGTTTCACCAAAACCATCAATCGTTTTATCAAAAAGGACATTAACCGCTTCGGGGGTACCATCACGTCCTGTCACCCCTGTTCCACCAGTCGTCAATACCACTTGTATTTTTTCATCAACAATCCATTGCGAGACCGCAGCACGGATAGCATATTTGTCATCCGGAACTATTCTTTTTTCATGACGTTTGTGACCTGCCTGTTCGATTAAATCGACTATTTTATCTCCGGACTTATCAGTATCATTTGTGCGCGAATCAGAAATAGTTAAGATGGCTATATCTAGTTGAATAAACTCTCTTTGTGTTTTTTTTTCAGTCATAATAATCACTATTCATTTTTAATACCGACATCATAATGCAGACAATCATAAAAACACAGGTTAAATGCCGTGGCTAGGCAGAACGAGACACTCGAATCGATGCGTCTAGATAAATGGCTCTGGTGTGCTCGTTTTTATAAAACGCGTGCCTTTGCTGCTGAGGCGATTAAAGGGCATAAAGTGAATGTGAATGGTCAAGCCATCAAAACAGCGAAAACCATAAAGGCCAGTGATAAAGTAGAAATACGGAAAACACCATATCAATACACCATTACAATCCAGAAACTAATCAATAATCGAGTCTCCGCTACTCAAGCTGCTTCATTATATGAAGAAGATATACACAGTGTCATGATACGAGAAGAACTTGCTAAGCAAATGAAAGCCAATAAAGTTTCTTTCCCAAGAACAAAAGGTAGACCGACGAAACGGAATCGACGAGAGATTATTCGTTTTACACGAATACCCAAAGAAGAATAATTAAGACAAATAAGTATATCACTTAAACTTTATAATAAATAAATTACATCCGTAGAGATGAATGTTAAGCGCTAATGAACGTTTCTATGTGGAAACAATAACTTTTCATAATTAATTAGGCAGTTATGACTATCCGTTTGAGACAAATTGCTATTGGTTATTTATCTCAAAAGTCTGCCCTTTTGCTCACCGCACTGAAATCATACGTGTATGAACTAGGCCGGCCGACCATAGCGGCCGCAGTTCAAACAGAGCAGGTTGGAATCTCGGCGGTCGTTATAAAAGCGCAGATAGTGCAGCCAATTTTGTTGAGACATTAAAAAACTAGTCGTAGCAGATTCTCTCGAACGTGCCTCGGCACCTGTTTTGCCTATTACAAAGACCAATATCATTGTTAATAATAAATCAACGAGTTTCATTCACTAATTAGAACAAATAACAATGCAAGGTTTTGAGCACACAATACTTTATCTAATAGATAAACAATTATTAATTGATAACTCAAGTATCGAGAAGAGATATCATAACTAATAAGGCTAATATGTACTTCACATTAGACAATAGTACGGTTGAACTAAAGCTGAAATCGATACGGACTGGTGATACCATGAAATTCATAGGGTACCTTGTACAAATCGACTAAGATAATGTTTGGACCTGAACTATTTCAATGACTCGTGAAGATAATGGTGGTCATCTTTTCAATATTACTTTAATAGAAGATATAAAAACAGTTTAAAGCTTATACTTTTTTATCTTTACAAAGCTATCTTGCTTCTTAATCCTAAAAAAATAAATCCCTAAAACCATACCGCGCATTGCGATAAATATTGTAAATGCCAACCAAAGGCCATGGTTATCCATGAATCGAAATACATACCAAGTAGGCAAATAGAAGCAGAGGAGACAGATCAACATAGCATTACGCATCTCCGGTCCTCGAGTTGCACCGATAAAGACACCATCAAGTAAGAAACACCAAACAGAAACTAATGGTAAGACCATCATCCATGGCAAATAGATTAATGCCAACTGTCGAACTGAATGTATGTCCGTTAATAAATTAATCATGAGTTCGCCAGCAAGCCAATAAAATAATGTGAATATGAGACCAAATGCTAAGGACCATTTCATAGCTAGTGAGACAGCTTTATTAAAAAGATCTTTACTTTTAGCACCGATGGCTTTACCGACTAATGCTTCAGCAGCATGATTAAAACCGTCTAGCGCTAATGCCATTAATAAATAAAACTTCATCAGAATGGAATTTGCTGCAAGCGTCAGGTCACCAAACTTAGCACCTTCTCGTGTAAAAAAGGCAAAGACGAGGACTAGACATATTGTCCGAATGAAAATATCATTATTTAAACGAATAAATATTCTTAATTTTCCAAGATGAAAAATTTCTGCAAGAGACCAACTGCCGCCATCATCTGCTAACTGTTTTCGGACGATAGAAAATGCATAAAAGACGCCACAGTACTGTGCAATAACCGTTGCTAAAGCAACACCGCGGACATCCATATCCATATAGACTACGAACACGATATCCAGAATAATATTAATCACATTAACCGTTATCCCGATTCTTAGACTTGCCATCGCATTCTGCATGCCAAGCAACCAACCATTAACTGAAAACAGGATCATCAAAGCTGGTGCACCCCAGATCATCCAATGAAAATAGACTCCGGCATAATATTTCACATCGGTACTACCTTCGAGCAGGGCTAAACCAAAATGGATAATGGGATTTTGAAAGAGTAGAAAAAGAATTGCTATACACAGACCAACAAGAATGGATTGGATTAACAGAGTTCTGATTTCTCTGGCATCTTTTTTTCCATGCGCTTGAGCTACGACACCTGTCGTGCCCATTCGTAAGAAACCCATCCCCCAATAAAGAAAGTCAAAGATGACCGAACCGACCGCGACTCCGCCTAAGTAAACAGCACTCTCCAAATGACCAATAACTGCTGTATCGACCAATCCTAATAAAGCCATACTCACATTACCAATTATCATCGGCCCAGCAAGTAGCCAGAAAGCGCGATGCTGATTACTTATGATCATGAGGTGAGATAGATATTTAGGTTTAGATAAGCAGTAGGATAGCTTAAGACTACTTATGAGAATGTAATGATGGGTTTTCCCCAATATCCTTCATAGAAATTCTCATCGAGTGTATTACGAGCACGAGCATTGTATTCACGTTCTCTCATGTCATCAGGAATTACCTCTTCGGCTAATTGATAACCGACTGTCATCATAGCCATTGGAGTGAATTGTTCGGGAATAGAAAATTCTGCTTTTGTCTTTTTGACATCAAACCCCCCCATTTGATGCACCATTAACCCTAACGCTGTGGCCTGAAGACTTAAGTTCTCTGATGCTGCACCGGTATCATATTGTCCCCATCGATTTGGCTTTCCATTTTGAGATAACACGGAGTCTGCACAGGCCAATAATATTAAAGGAGCCTCTTTTGCCCAACTTTGGTTCCCCTCTGCCAGACACATCAACGCTTTTTTCCAAGCTGCTTCATTGGTCGCTTTGTCAAGGACAATAAAACGCCATGGTTGATCACCAAAACAAGATGGCGCCCACCGTGCGGCTTCAACTAATGCAATAATTTGTTCACGTGATACTAACTTTCCAGAATCATAAGCTCGTCCGCTCCAGCGTGCTGTAATGAGTTCATGAATTGTTACAATTGTGTCAATTTCTTTATTAAACATGTGTTATGCAACTCCCGTTTTGGTAGTCTTCCTTTATCAAATTTTAATAGACATTATAAAAGTATCATGTCAGACATTGAAATATATCAAAAACTCTCTGCCAATATTGAAAAAGTAATTCAAGGGCAATCATCAGCAATACGAAAATTGCTTGCTGCATTTTTCAGCGGCGGCCATGTGTTACTAGAAGATGTGCCCGGCACAGGCAAAACAACACTGGCCAAGGCATTGGCAAAGTCGATCGATGTCGATTTTCAACGAATTCAATTTACACCAGATCTATTGCCTACCGATATCCTCGGAGTATCTATTTTCAATCAACGCGACCATGATTTTGAATTCCATCCCGGCCCTATCTTCAGCAACATATTACTTGCTGATGAAATAAATCGTGCCTCACCACGAACACAATCTGCACTATTAGAAGCTATGGGCGAGCGTCAAGTGAGTATTGAACGAAACAATTACCAATTAGACGATTTATTTTTCGTGATTGCTACTCAAAACCCGGTGGAATACCACGGCACGTACCCTTTGCCTGAGGCACAAATGGATCGCTTTGCTATGCGCTTTAAACTTGGTTATGTTACTGAAGATGAAGAAGTCGCTATCCTTGAAAAGCAAAAAGATCATCATCCAATCGAATTACTTGAATCCTGCGTCAATAAAGAAGATGTGGTTAATTTAAAAAAGAAGGTCATAAATATCAATGTTAGTGATGAGGTCAAACGGTATGTGGTCAAGCTTATGAGAGCAACACGTGATTCAGAGGGAATACTAAATGGCGCTAGCCCACGTGCATCATTATCAATAATGAAAGCAGCACAAGCTCTAGCTTTATTTGATGGCATGGATTACGTTAGCCCAGACCATGTGCAGGAAATTGCAATATCTGTGATTTCGCATCGGATTATGATGAACTTCCAAAGTCGCTTCTCTGGTAACAACAGAGATCAAATAATTGATGATATTTTGTCAAAAACGCCTGTGCCAATTTAGGCAATCAACATAATCCATAGCTATGTTGCGTAAACTCTTGTTTGTTAATTTCAAGTTGGTTTATCGCTTTAGCCAATGGAACCGCCAACGCTTCACTTCAACTGGAATGCTAATACTCTTAATAACACCCGTCGCGGGGTTATTTGGTTTTGACACACGAAACACGCTCTCTTTTCATATATTTTCAATCGCATCAGCATTACTTTTTACTGCCATATTTTTTTCTTTATTCTTTCGTGGTAGATTCTCTATCATTAGAAAATTACCAGAATATGGTAGAGTCGGCACCCCGCTGAAATATTTATGTATCATTTGTAATGAAAATAAAACCGCGAAAAGAGGCCTTATCCTTATCGATGAATTGAAAAATCAATTCCCCAGCCTAGATCACTTTTCCAAAACAAAAGATCCACTAGATATAAAGAGAAGTCGATTTGATCGTTTCATCGGTTACCCACGGCTTATCAACGTTATGCAAAAATTACGTGGTGGTTCAATTACACAGGTTGCTATTGACTATATTCCTAAACAAAGTGAAGTCGTGACAGTAGTACAATTAACGCCTCTGCGCAGAGGTTACTTGTATTTTGATAAAATAAGATTAGCCCATGCCGAACCATTGGGATTATTCCAAGCACAAAAAGTATTTTACAATAACGATAGTTTACTAATATTACCAAGACTTTATAAAACACCCCGATTAAATTTACAAAGCAAACGCACCTGTCAACAGAGTGGTGTTAACAATGCATCGATTGTCGGTGATTCACAAGAATTCATATCCTTACGTGATTATCAACCCGGAGATTCTATCCAATCTCTGCATTGGCGCAGTTTTGCAAAATTAAATAGACCTGTTATTAAAGAGTACCAAGATGAACACTCTATGCGATATGGTTTGATACTCGATACTTTTCTGAATAAAAAATCCGAAGTTATATTTGAAGATGCTGTGTCTATTACAGCTTCATTGATTACTGCACAAAAAGAACATGATGCTCTTCTTGATTTGATGTTTATTAGTAATAACACATGTCAATTCACATCGAGTCGAGGACTTGCCGATCACGAAAAGATTCTGGAAATGCTTGCCTGCGTAGAGCCTGTTTATGACTCCAATATTCACCAAGTTGAAAAGATGATTCAACATTACTGTCATGAATGTAATGCCTTCATTTGCATACTATTGGATCTGGATGAATCTCGACTAAAATTAATAAAAATGTTATCCATATTAAATATACCCGCTAAATTTTTGCTACTACGCGATTTGAAAAATAAGGATAGCGCTGAATTAATACAAGAGAATGATGTTCATGTTATTCATCATGACAACTTACAACAAGAACTTGATACGCTTTGGAAAACGTAACCAATAACGTGGTCAATACTAAATTAGGTCCTGCACCACCTGGACTGACCTTAGCTAGTTTGCTGATCTGGGGTTGGCAAACACAACACATGTTCTATGCCACCATTGTAGGCCTATTACTTGAATTGCCATTATTTATAAAATGGCGAATTAATTTTACTGATAAGGATGTTAATCAACTCGTAGACCTAAGTGGCGTTATATTTTTTGTTATTACTGTTTACGTCTTTGTAAATTATTCATTCCAGGGCATCTACAAAATTCTGGAACTACTACCCCTTACCTTATTATTACTCATGCTAGCGCAAAACTATGGTGTTCAGAATGGCCTTAAAACCTCGGCGCTATTTATTAGTATTCGTCGTCTAGGAGAAAATGCTAGCCCAGACGTTCTTTACTCAATAGATATTGGCATGCCCTTTGTTTTTATCTCTTTAATGTCAGCAAGTTCAGGCAACCAACATAGCGATTATTTTTTTATAGCCTGTGTGCTGATTATTGCATGGTTGTTATTCCCCCAAAGAACCGAACATTTTTCTAATGTAACCTGGTTTTGCTCCATTGTGTTTGCGTGTTTCTTTGCTTATCTAGCACAGGGTGGTCTACAACAATTACAATATCAATCCGAGGCATTCTTCCTCGAATTATTTGAACAATATGGGTGGAAAAGCACAGACCCGGAACATAGCTCGACATCTATTGGCTCATTAGGGCGGTTAAAGCTATCAGATCGTATTATGTTCCGAGTTAAGGCGGATAAAAAATCACCAATACCCCTGTATTTTCGTGAGACCTCATATAGTAAATATGAGTATGGCAGTTGGCGTAACCCAAAGATTGATTTTGATATTATTGGTAGATTACCGGGTAAAAATGAATGGCGACTGAATAAAAATAAATTCGACAAAGAGACAATTGATGTGTCGATTTATCTTCAGGACCGAGCTGCCATTATCCCCGTACCTGACAATATCAATACACTGTCAGGCAAGGATTTAGTACAGGTTGAAACCAGCGTGTATGGAGCAACGCGGATTGAAGCCCGCGAAGGCTGGATCAATTATCGCCTTGGGCTTTCAGATCATGACTTTGTAGAAGCGCCTCCTGCGTCTGAAGATCTTAATATATCCCTCAACTATAAATCTGACTTTGAACAGATTGCAGCAAGGTTAGAACTCTATTCAAAAACGCCAATGGAAGTTATCAAAACCGTGCAACGCTATTTCAAAGATAATTTTTATTATTCAATCAGCCAAAACCAACGATATACGAAAGGGCAATACCTGACAAAGTTCCTCTTCAAAGATAAAAAAGGTCACTGTGAATATTTCGCTACAGCCACCGCATTATTGTTACGTGAGGCAGGTATACCAACACGCTATACAATAGGATACTCAGTACAGGAATACAGTGAATGGCAAGGCACGTACCTTGTTCGTGCGAGACATGCCCATGCTTGGCTAAAGTATTACATCGATGGTGCATGGCACAATATGGATACCACACCGTCAGTGTGGGCGCCCATGGAGGCAGAGGATCGTACATTGTTAGAACCAATAATGGACCTCCTCTCATGGTTGCGTTACAAGACTACAGGCAGCGATATAGATTCTAAAGAAGAACCGCCCTCTAAATGGATGTTGTGGCTACTAGTTCCGTTAGCTGTATATCTTGCTTGGCATTTTTATACCAAGCAACGTGTCGAAAAAAATAATAACCTCGACACTATTGATTCAGTATATGATCGCTTTGGAACAGACTCCCCGCTCTATCCCCTCATTAAAAGAATTGAGCAAGAGGCCGACAGTAGACAATCAGGTGAAACATTAATGACATGGATAAAACGAGTTTTACCTGACAAAAGGGCAAATCAGTATTTTGACTTAATAATATTGCATAATAGCTATCGGTTTAATCCGATGAGCGACAAACAAGAAGAAAAAAAAATGATAAGAGATGCTTTAGAGTCACTAAGGTAATCACTAACTATGGCAAACGCTATAAGAAAGTGTAAAGATATTTGCCTCTATTTTGTAATCAACTATATGTAGAGATCCACTTCCCTTTTCAAGACACTCAGCATTTTCTATATTGAATTTCCATTGATGCTTTGGGCAGGTCAAGGTTGATTCTACAAGCATACCAATATGGTATCCATATACTTCATCGACACTTCTGCTTTCTCTCAATGCCAGAACAAGATATTATCTTAGACCTGCTTTTGTCTCAGCATCAACCTTAGTGATGACTGACAATAGCTATCGAGTTTTAACATCAAGGTGTTTGCCGCCTCCTTTAAGTGACTTAAAATAGAGTTCGACGGCATTTTGCATACCTTTCATAAATAGTTTATTGCATCACTCATCTACGTCTTCTTCCGTTGGTTCATCCCAATTCCTAGGCGGCATTTCTACTGTGTACTCAGTTTGTTTGCCTGAATAGATATCTTCAAGCAATATAGTTTTAGTCGGGTTATTATAATTTTTATGCATCAACATAATATGTAGATTCGGATCAGCCGACTTGATCATGTATTCAGACTTCTCGAATAATAGGGTTGATTCTATGACACGACGAACGGGAATGTGTGCTGCAACGACGCCGGTTTGATAACTCTCTTTTCGGACACAGGCATCTATATTGTTTTTTTGAAAACAACGCACGTCCACATTAAACACAAGTGCGCCAGTATCTTTATTCAGAGTGCGAAAGCGTGCTTCGACAAAATCTAGTTTCAGAATTGTCTTTGTACCAAAGACCGCAAAATAATCTAACGTCACAAATGCGCCAAAGATGATAATGATAGAGGCTATAATCGTTGAGAATATTTTTATTTGTTTCTTATCCATTATCAACAACCTCTATTAATCTCGTCGTAGTCGAGCCCTGACGGATATTGGTGTTGGATATTTCATAACAATGATATACGACGATACGATAAACGTTAGCAATGTAGCAAACTGGATCAAATATGACGTCTTTTCGTCAATAAAACCTGAATTGACAGCTAACATTGCAATTAATAATGAGAATTCACTAATTTGCCCCAGCCTGAAACCAGTTTCATATGAGACATACTTCTTTTCACCTTCCCTGCGTAACAACCAAGCAAAGACAAGTGGTTTACATACAAGCACAAGTAAAGCGAGGATTATACCTGGAATAAATATTTCACTGATTACAGATAAATTAAAACCCGCTCCTAAGGAAAAGAAAAATATTATGAGAAAGAAATCACGTAGCGGTTTCAAACGTTCAGTAATAAACAATGCAATCGGACTAGATGCCAATGTCACACCTGCGACAAACGCACCAATTTCATGCGAAAGACCTACAAAATAGGCTAATTCTGCAATACCAAGACACCAGGCAATCGCTAATAAAAATATATATTCATGTATTTCATCAAAACGCTGTATCAACTTGATGAGTACAAACCTCTCTATAAGATAAACAATGCCCACCAAGGCAGGTAAATAAATTAATTGCAGAGCGATATCAACCATCAGGTTTCCACCTTTGCCATATCCTTGCAGCAATAATAAGATCACAATAGCGATCAAATCCTGAATTAATAAAATACTGATAATGATCTGTCCAGTATGTTTATGATGCAGTGTTGTTGTTGGTAATAGTTTTAAACCAATGATCGTGCTGGAGAACATCATGACGGCACCAATCAATATCGCTTGTAGTAATTCATAGCCAAAGATAAAACCAATCGAAAAGCCAATCAGGCAAAATGCTGCTGAACTAAGCAATGTCACTACTGTAGCTTCACGTAGCATTTGCCATAATTGTTGTGGTAATAAATCAAGACCTAATAAATACAAGAGGAAGATAATACCAATATTTGAGATATCGCTAATTAATTCTGCATCATTAATGAATCCCATTCCGGAAGGCCCCAGAATTAAGCCGATTGCGATATAAGCAACTATCATGGCTTGCCTTGCATATAAGGCAAACGTTGCAAAGATTGCAGCGCCAGTGAAGATCAAAAATATTGAGAATTGGACTGATTGTTCTGCCATTTATTGTAATCCATTATTTAATTTTCTTTCTGGCATCGTTCCCATGCCCTGTCTATGCGCTTCAATGATACTGGCATTCTAGTTTTAAGTCCTTGCGCAAATAGCGATATACGTAATTCTTCACACATCCAACGGTATTCATCAAATGAAGTTGTATTCCCGTCTGTTTCATACGCATGATCTACCAGTTTTTTTATTCTGTCCCAATGAGGTTGGATTTGCTTAGTAGAGAGACGATCTTTATCAACGCCATGCTCAAGTTTTTCCATACGTTTAATTATGGCTTCTAAGTAACGCGGATACTGTTTTAAATATTCCGTTTCAATATCTTCGATAAACCCATGAAACATCATATATTCCAGTTGTTCTTCAATATCTTTGACTGCATGGCTATATTTTAAGATGCCTGCATCACAAAGCAATGTTTGAACTTGCAAATTCATTTCCAGTATTTTTTGTAAAATCGAACAAATCCTGTCTGCATTGCCTATTAATTCTGATCTGCCCTGCTCCAATCTTGCTAAAAAATATTCTTGTTTACGGATTAATTTTTTTTCATATAAAAATGTTTCGTCCAAAACAAGATTGATAATTGAATCAACTATTTCTTCTCTATTGCCAAATCGCGTGTATAGCAACGCTAATCTATCAATGCCTTTCAGATTTTTACGTAGATACTTAATCTCTTTTCCTAACGCATTTTTTAATAAGCCTCTTAACCCAAACCGTAAGTAGTAATCAGCCGCACGTAAATTATCGAATGCATATCTATAAACTTTGCCATCCTCTTCTAACAATGATGGATAACTTGTTATTATATTTTCTTTGTATGTAACTCTCTGTTCTACAGACAGATCCCCAAAATCCCATGAGGTGACTTCGTCTTCGCCAAAAGCCTCTTGATATATATTTGTAAACGCATGCTCTATTTGCGTCGCTAGATTGCTTTTCAATTTAACAATATCATTGCCTTCGGCTATTAATACATTTTTAGCATCCACAATTCGGTAATTTGTTCTAAGGTGTTCGGGCATAACGCCCTCTGCAAAATCATCAATAGCGATATCGATTGCCCGCGTCTTGAACAGATATGAAATCAGATTTAGTTTTAATGAATTCGATTGGTTTTTAATATTGCTTACATATTCCGCAGCAGTTTCGGGGATAGGTACTAATCTTTTGCGTATAGATTTAGGTAAAGACTTTAGTAATAAGATTATTTTTTCTTCTATCAATCCTGGCACTAAATAATCCATTTGGTTTTGATCGAATTGATTTAATACCTCTAGCGGGATATCAACACTAAGCCCATCTTCTTTAGCACCTGGAAGGAATGTATATTTCAACGGTAACTGCATACCGTTAAATTCAATATTATCCGGATAAGTGAATTCAGTAATATCATTTGTATTGCGATTTACTATGGACTCTTTAGTCAGACACAGTCTTTGCTTTTGTGCGGTATTTAGTTTTTTCGACCAAGCTGCAAATGATTGTCCATCATAGACATGTTCTGGCAATGACTTATTATAAAATTCATAGATAGCTTCTTCATTCAAAATGTCTGGGCGCCGCGACTTCACTTCCAGATGTTTGATTTCCTCTATTGTTTTATTATTTTGTTTGAAGAAACTTGTGCTTGATTCCAAATCACCTTCTATTAATGCATTTCTTATAAACAAGGTTTTAGACTCAACCGGATTAATAGCACCGTAATTGATTCTTTTTCCAGCAATCAAGGTCATGCCATATAGACTGATCTTTTCTAAGGCAACAACACGTGAACTCTTGCTATCCCAATGCGCATCCGAGTAGGCATGTTTCAATAGATGTTTTGCGACATTAATCAACCATATGGAATCGATTCGTGCAACGTTTCGACCAAACAATCGGGAGGTCTCAACCAAGTCAGCAGCAACAACCCATTTTGGTTTTTTATGAAACTGTCCGGATGCGGGAAATAAATTTAATTTAATATCACGAGCACCGGTATACTCGTGTTTGTCAGACAAGAAAGCAACGTGACTCGACATACCACTCAATATGGCACAATGTATATTTTGATAACTGGCAGGTTCAGTATTCAACATTAAACTAATCTCAGAACAGACGTGACGTAACTGTCTATGTATATCAATCCATTCTCGCATCTTCATATAAGACAAGAAGTTGGTTTGGCACAATTTTCTGAGCTTGTTTTGTGATAGTTGCTTAATTTGTTTTTGGTAAAACTTCCAAAGATTTAGAAACCACAAAAAGTCTGAATCATCATCACTAAATTGTTTATGCGATTCGTCCGCCTTTTGTTGTTTATCGGTTGGACGTTCTCTAGGATCTTGAATGCTTAATGCACTGACGATAATTAATATTTCATGCAAACAATTAAAATCATGTGCTGCCAATAATATCCTTGCATGTCGTGGATCTAGTGGGAATCTGACCAGCTTCCTGCCAATTGGTGTTAAATTTTCTTCCTTATCCAGCGCATTAATTTCACGTAACAACCGCATCCCATCATTGATGAATTTCTTGTCAGGTGGATTTATAAATGGATATTGTTGAATATCACCAATATTTAATGCCTTCATCTGTAAGATTACTGATGCTAGATTTGTACGAAGAATCTCAGGCTCTGTGTATTCTGCACGGGAATAAAAGTCCTCTTCACTGTACAAGCGAATACATATTCCTTCGCTAGTCCTACCACAGCGACCCTTGCGTTGATTAGCTGCCGCCATTGATACCCTTTCTATTGGCAGACGCTGCACTTTGCTGCGATAACTATAACGACTCATCCGTGCCATACCGGTATCTATTACATACCGAATTCCCGGAATAGTTAGTGATGTTTCTGCAATATTCGTCGCCAATACAATATGACGGCGTTTATGCGGCGTAAATATCTTGTTCTGTCTCGAAGAACTTAAACGTGAGTAGAGCGGTAAAATATCTGTATCTGGTAAGTTTTGTTTACGAAGAAATTTATCGGTTCCATGGATTTCCCCTTCCCCTTCCATAAATATCAAGATATCGCCCATATCATATGAGGTGAGTTCTCGAATTGCGTGTAAAATGGCATCTTCTCGACTGACCTGATCTTCATCCTCATTACTTTCTTCAATCGGGCGATACAAAACATCAACCGGCCAAATTCTACCAGAGACTTCAATGATGGGCGCATTGTCGAAATGCTCAGAAAAACGAGTAACATCAATTGTAGCGGAGGTAATGATCACTTTCAGATCAGGTCGTTTTGGCAAGAGTTGCTTTATATAACCCAGGATAAAATCGATATTCAGGCTTCGTTCATGTGCTTCATCGATAATCAATGTATCGTATTGATTTAAATATCGATCCTGTTGTAATTCGGCAAGTAAGATACCATCGGTCATCAACTTGATATAAGAATGCTTACTAGTCACATCCTGATGTCTTATTTTAAAACCAACATCACTACCCAAGTCACTTTTCAATTCTTCAGCAATCCGTTTTGCGACTGTTCTGGCAGCGAGTCGTCTCGGTTGCGTATGACCTATAACACCCCCGATCCCACGTCCTAATGTAAGACAGAGTTTTGGTAGCTGGGTTGTCTTACCTGAGCCAGTTTCACCACAAATGACTGTGATTGGATTATTGGATATGACATCACGTATTTCATTATGACAATGATTTATAGGTAAATTATCGTCAAACTGACATTGAGGAAGACGGCTTATTCTATCGCGTTTACTTTGAATCGATAATTCTATAGCTCGCTTGAGAGTCTCCCATTCAGGATTATCCGCAACATTACGTTTCTTCAAACGAACAAATATTTGTTTTAAACTATTTCGTTCTGATGAACGCGTTTCTAATAAAAGAGCATCGATGTTTTTTATTTCTAAAGGTGTCATGCCATCCTATTTGTACCCGCTAAAGTAGCATTCAGAGTATTTACTAATATTAGCTACTTCTAATTTATCAATGTTCTTGTAGAATAATTAATCTCAAGATATTGAATCACTTCAATGAAGTACTTTCTTTGTTAAGTATTAACCCATGATATTAATTCTTATAGATAAAATTTTCTTATAATTTGACACCTAAATCTGAGTTCGCAGCCACATATTATCGAAGCAAGAATATCTTGAGAATGCATTCCTTAATGGGCCACTACTAATAAAAATCACCATATATTTGTTATTATTACCGATAATATGTATCGATCATTTCTATATAATATAAAAGCCAACCATTAACTAATATAAGCCGAGGCTGACTATCTCATATCATGATAGTGATTACGATAATTCGAAAAATATCATAGAAGTAGATTTTACTAATTAGCCTTCTGAACTTCATGCTTAGTTTTTCTTGCAGCAATTTTCATCGCATTAATTATCGCTATGTCCAAGCGACATATCGCGATCAAGCTTGTCACGAATCAACTGTTTTAACTCTTTTGATTCAGGAAATCTTTTTTCTACTTTTCGTGAAAAAATTTCTATACCATCTAAAGTGATTGTAAAAATACCACCCGTTGATGGGACTAATACAAGTTCACCTATTTTTTCCCCAAATGTAGTCAAAATCTCTTGTGCTATCCAATTTGCTCTAAGAATAAAACGACATTGCGTGCAATAGTGAATCTCTACTCTAGGTGAGTTTACTTTTAAAACCATCCCTATTTAATCACCTCTGTTTGTTTAAATCTCTTTCATGAACTTAATATATCATCAATCTCGTCAAGTAATATTTTATTATTACTACATTAGCTCTCCAGTGAAAATGAAGCTATTTCTAGCTGTAATGATTATTGTCACAATAAAATTGTCAAGTGTTTAGTAGTCCCTATCGTTAAATGATGATACTAATTTATCACCATTGACATTATAAATTTTTATTTAGCGACTAGTTACTAGAATGCATAGAAATATATGGACATGTTTTTAACATCCGATATAAAAATTGTACTCTCTAGTAAGCAGCATTAACTAATGGAAACTATATAGAGAAAGTTAGATTTAAAAATTTCTATAGATGATACAATTTAGTATTCTAACTATCATTAAATACTATTAATCTATTAGTTATGGAAAATTGGAAAAATAGTTTTAAAGCATTTTTGCATCCAAGAGTGTTCACTATGCTATTTTTTGGTTTTTCTGCTGGTATTCCGTTATTGTTGATATTTTCTTCTTTAGGCCTTTGGCTGAGAGAAGCTGGCATTGAGAGATCGGCTGTAACTTTTTTTAGTTGGGCGGCGTTAGGTTATTCATTCAAGTTTGTTTGGGCTCCTATAGCAGACAAGCTACCTCTTCCTTTTTTAACATATCGATTGGGAAGAAGAAGAGGCTGGATATTAATATCTCAAACATCAATCATCATTTCGATCTTATTAATGGCATCCATTGACCCATCTCATGGAGGATCGTATCTAAAGTTGATGGCGATAGCTTGCGTAATGTTGGGGTTCTCTGCGGCAACACAAGACATTGTTATCGATGCCTACAGAATTGAATCAGCTTCTTCCGAATTTCAAGCATTGATGTCAGCAACCTATATCGCAGGTTACCGGATAGGTATGTTAGTCTCTGGAGCGGGTAGTTTGTATATCGCTAGTTCTTTAGGCTCAGAAATAGGCTCATATGATTATAGAGCATGGCAAGTCACTTATAGTTGTATGGCCGCAGTAATGTTGATCGGTATTGTCACTACATTTTGCATAAACGAGCCGGAAAAAAATAGTATAACTGAATATAAATATTCTAATGTCATATATGTTAAATTTCTTTTAGTTTTTATTCTTGCAGTAGTCGGTTTCATAGTATCTTTTCATCTTAGCTCTGAATTTAATTCATCGTGGAAAGATATTCTGATAGAAATCTTAAACAATAAAACATTCTCTAGTTTTTGTGTTGAATCATTCCGACTTTTTCTTGGTGTATTGATCTTTATGTCGATCATATTAACATTTATAAAATTCAAATTTATAGAAAAAGAACTCGTAGTTGAAAGTTATGTAGCTCCAGTCTTAGAATTTTTTCAGCGATATGGTGTTAAACTTGCAATGTTACTATTAGTCTTGATCGGTCTTTATCGCATATCTGATATCGTCCTAGGTGTAATTTCAAATATTTTTTTTCAAGACCTTGGTTACAGCAAAAAAGAAATCGCCTCCGTTGTTAAGACATTTGGTTTACTTATGACTATATTAGGTGGATTTTTAGGTGGTGTTTTATCATTTCGCTTTGGTGTAATGAAGATCTTATTTTTAGGTGGATTACTAACCGTTCTCTCAAACTTGTTATTTATGCTTCTCGCTGTTGAAGGGTATAATATGCAACTCCTTTATCTCGTGATCTCTGCTGATAATTTGTCAGCCGGTATTGCCAGTGCAGCTTTTGTGGCTTTTCTTTCACGACTAACAAATACTTCTTTTACTGCCATGCAATACGCCATATTTAGTTCATTAATGTCACTATTTCCAAAAATCATTGGAGGTTATTCTGGTTCGATTGTAGAAAATATAGGTTATATAGACTTTTTCTTGTATGCATCTTTACTAGGAATACCAGTATTAGGTGTTATTTATCTCGCTAATAAACATTCTAAAATCGAGTGATGAATGATGGTGTCTAGCTAATTCAAATTTAGATGAGTAGTAACAAAATAAGCTCAGTTCAAGTTAATGAACTATAGATCAATCTAAACATGTCGAGCAAAATATTGTTCTAAACGTAGCGAATATGCTATCCCTTAATAATAAAGCAGGCAGTTGTTTACTGCATTAGATGTCCTTTTTTTTTCAAAAAGGGACGTCTTCACTATATTTGCCTTGGAAACTCATGGGAATTTGATGTTTTCGCTGGCTTATGAAGGCTTAATCATGGCAGAGTTAGAATTTTTACTAACGATGGTATCTTTTTGGTAGTTCACAGTGCAAGAAAAGAAGTTACAGATGATTCGATACATCAGTATATTTCCTTTGTCATTCATCACTACAAGACCTAATAACAAGTGCTATGCTCTACAAATCATGAGTCCTCTACTCCACACAATTTCTTTAATTTTTAACCTGTTATTTAAATATGTTTCAACATACTAGTAGGCTATAATTATATTTATTCTAATTAATAAAACACGCTCACACATAAAATACTCACTAAATTTTTAGAGATGGACGTTAAAAACAATATCAAGCAAGAAATATTAATCGATAAATTTAACCGTGTTGTCGATTATGTACGTATCTCAGTTACCGATCGCTGTGATTTTCGTTGTGTCTATTGTATGGATGACGAGATGCAGTTCGTACCTCGCGCACAACTTTTAACATTAGAAGAAATATCAAAAATAGCGCTGGCATTTACCGAACTAGGTGTTAAAAAAATTCGAATCACAGGCGGAGAACCCCTGATTCGTCGTAATGTCATTCAACTATTTGAAGATATTGGACAATTACCCGGCTTAGATGAACTGGTATTGACTACAAATGGTTCTCAACTCATAAAATTTGCTCGCCCACTAAAAGACGCAGGCGTTAGACGTATAAACATAAGTCTAGATTCTCTTAATGTAGAGAAATTTAAACGTATTACACGTATTGGCGAATTAAATAATGTTCTTTCTGGAATTGATGCCGCTATTAAAGTTGGTTTCGAAAAAATAAAGCTAAATACAGTTATATTAAAAAATCGTAACGATGATGAAATTATAGATTTGGTTCAATATGCGAGCGATCGAGATATGGATATCAGTTTTATTGAGGAAATGCCATTGGGCGTCATTGGTGATCATGATCGAGCTGAACTCTACTATTCTAGTGACCAAATTAAAAATGTTCTGGACAAAGAATTTACTCTCGTTCCCACCACAGAAACAACAGGTGGTCCATCAAAATACTACAAGCTAACAGATACAGGTTCGCGAGTCGGTTTTATCTCGCCACATAGTCACAATTTTTGTGAGCAATGTAACCGTGTCCGGCTAACCTGTGAAGGTCGTTTATTATTATGTCTTGGTCAGGAAGATTCAGTTGACCTGCGTAAGACAGTGAGAGCTTACCCTAATGATATGGACAAACTTAAACAAGATATTAAAGATTCCATGTTGATTAAGCCTAAAGGACATGATTTTAATCTCAAAGAAAAACCAATGATATTCAGGCATATGAATGTTACTGGAGGCTAGTAATGTCTAGTAATTACCGTCCGGAAATGACTAAGGCTGGACTATCTCCTACGCAAGCTGTGATCGCCATAGATGAGTATCAGAATAGACGTCAACTTCATGTTGCAGAAGAACGTGCACTAACAATCTATATTGATAGTTATGAAATTGTTACATTAATGACATTAGGGACACAACCCGAAATGCTCGCTTTGGGTTATATAAAAAATCAAGGATTAATAAAAAAACTATCCGAAATCAAATCTGTTCAGGTTGATTGGGATGTCAATGCAGTCGCTATTACCACGTTTGAAAACCGTGATGATTGGAAAGATAAACTAGGCACAAGAATCGTTACTACCGGTTGCGGCCAAGGAACTGTTTTTGGAAATATAATGGAGCACCTAGATACGCTTAAGATAAAATCTACAAAAATAAAACAATCTCATCTCTATACACTGTTGAAAAATTTAAACATCTTTAACGATGTCTATAAAAATGCTGGGGCCGTTCATGGCTGTGCATTATGTCATGACACAAAACCGTTAGTATTTATTGAAGATGTCGGTCGTCACAATGCCGTTGATGCTATCGCGGGAAATATGTGGCTAGAGAGTATTTCAGGTACTAATAAAATATTTTATACCACTGGGCGATTAACCTCTGAGATGATTATCAAAGTGGCACAAATGAGGATCCCTGTATTGTTATCTCGATCAGGCATCACAAAAATGGGTCTTAGTTTAGCTCAAGATATGAACATCACACTACTCTCAAGAGCAAAAAGCAAACATTTTCTAATCTATAATGGAGCAGAGAATATTGAGTTTGATGTGGAACTTCCTCCAAAACACGAAGTCGCTAACATAGTTAAGTAAGTAAGATTTACTGAATTTGAAGTATCACAGATATAAAATATTTCAATTGACCAAGAACATAGATATTAAATCAGAGATCACAGGGGTTATCCTCGCAGGAGGCCAAGCTCGTCGAATGGGCGGACAGGACAAAGGTCTTGTGATGCTTAATGGAAAACCCATGATTGAAATTGTAATTGATATTTTTAAACCACAGACTAAAAAGTTGTTTATCAATGCAAACCGAAATCACGTTCGTTATTCTCAGTTCGGGCTTGAATTGGTTGCTGATGAATTATCTGGTTTTTGTGGCCCTTTAGCTGGGATGGCAAGTGCTTTAAAAATATCAAAGACTGAATACATAGTCACCGCACCTTGTGACTCTCCTTTTATACCTCATGATTTGGTAGTACGATTAGCCAATTCGCTTAAAAGTGAAAAGGTTGAAATTAGTGTGGCTCATGATGGAGAACGCATTCAGCCTGTTTTCTGCATGATAAAGAAAACACTTCTGCACTCACTGTCAGATTATTTAGCAGCTGGCGATAGAAAAATTGATCATTGGTTTAAAAAACATGATTTTGCTATTGCAGACTTTTCAGACAAACCTGATACGTTTGATAATATCAATACATATGATGATGTCGAAAATGCATTACTAAAATTAAAAAGTTATGAAAAAAATAATTAAATCAAATATTCCGGTTATAGGTTTAGCGGCCTATAGCGGGACAGGTAAAACTTCCTTATTAATCAATTTGATTCCATTGTTGAAAGAATATGGTTTAGAAGTTGGTGTGATTAAGCATGCTCATCATACGTTTGAAATCGATCAAGCTGGCAAGGATAGCTATAAAATAAGAAAAGCCGGTGCAAGTCAGATGTTAATCGGTTCAAAGGAACGTTGGGCCTTAATGGTCGATCAAAAAGAGACCAATCAAACAATGCGTTTACAGGAGTATATTACTCTTCTAGATCACACTAAATTAGACCTCATTTTAGTTGAAGGATTCAAACCTGAGTCAATTCCAAAAATCGAATTGTATCGCCCTAGCTTAGGCCATCCTTTAATCTGTAAATCAGATGATAGTGTCGTCGCTATTGCCACAGATGCTGAGATTACTGAGGAATTAAATCTGACTGTTCTCGACCTAAATGATCATGCTGCAATAATGCACTTCATTATTAAAAACTTTTTTACAAAAAATAACACTATCATCAAAACTCACCAAAATACATTATGAATGATAATGACATCAATAAAGATTACAGTTGTATGGATGATTATGATCCAAATTCTATCTTGCCTGATGAAGCACTAAAAATAATATTTAATAATATTTCGGCGTTAACCGAAACAGAAAGTATACCGATTAGAGAATCACTAGGTCGCGTCCTAGCTAATAATATCACTTCTGAGATCAATGTGCCTTCAGGTCGTAATTCTGCGATGGATGGGTATGCTATTAATGCTGTAGACCTCCCTTACAGTGGAAAAATTTCTCTAAAACTCGTCGGCTCAAGCTTTGCTGGTAAACCTTCTAGTGTAAAACTCAAAAAGGGAGAATGTGTTCGTATCATGACCGGTGCCATCATGCCTGATGGATCTGACACCGTTGCAATGCAAGAAATTGTCGAAAGAGCCGGAGAGACCATCAGCCTAGGGATCGGAATAAAAGCTGGAAGCAACGTCCGTGAAGCAGGAGAAGACCTTGCCATTGGAGACCTGATTCTAGAAAGAGGAATGGAACTCACACCTGCAGATATAGGCTTATTAGCATCCTTAGGACTTGCTAAAGTAAGTGTTTATAGAAAACTCCGCGTCGCATTTTTTTCAACTGGAGATGAGTTACGTTCAGTTGGGGACAAACTCGACAATGGTGCTATTTATGATAGCAATCGTTACACCCTTTATGGAATGCTTACACGTCTGGGGGTTGACATAATCGATATGGGAGTTGTGAAGGATAATCGAAAATTAATAGATAAGGCCTTATCGGATGCAAAAGGACAGTCTGACGTGTTGATTACTTCGGGTGGCGTTTCGGTTGGGGAAGCAGATTATGTAAAAGAGAGTCTTTCAAAATATGGCGAGGTAGATTTCTGGAAGGTAGCTATGAAACCAGGCCGTCCCTTCACTTTCGGAAAGCTGGGTTCAACCTATTTTTTTGGATTACCAGGAAACCCGGTCTCAGTCATGGTAACCTTTTATCAATTCGTTCAGCCCGCATTGAAGAGAATCATTGGTGAAAAACCAACAGTACCAACGCTGTTGAAAGTGCCTTGTATTTCAAAACTAAAAAAACGCCCTGGAAGGGTTGAATATCAACGTGGTGTTCTTGAGTATGATGAAGCTGGGCGCATGATTGTTCGTAAGACAGGGGCACAAGGTTCTGGAATATTACGTTCTATGGCTGACGCAAATTGTTTTATCGTATTACCACTGGAGAACAGTGGTGTGTCTCCAGAAGACTTAGTCGATGTACAATTGTTCCATGGACTTGTTTGATAAATTTTGGCTCAATTATACTTCACTTCCAAATATTTTTTTAATGGGAACAAATAAAAAATTCTGATGATAGTGAATCTAAAATACAAAATACCATATCATTTAATTTATAGACAATTTATTCCACTTTACCCCTTTTAATTGATTGTCTTGTGATTTTGTATTTGCAAAATTAGATATCTAATATCCAGGAGTATTTTTTTCAACCCATATAGCACCTGCGCTTGTCTCTTCTTTTTTCCAGAACGGCGCTCCTGATTTCAATTGTTCCATTATTGCGCGACAACTCTCAAACGCATCTTTGCGATGCGCAGACCAGGTTGCAACTAAAACTATATCTTCGCCTACATTGATTTTACCTATTCGATGTAATATCAATACATCGAGTAGCATCCACTTATCAATTGATTCTTTGGCTATCGTTTCAAGATATTTTTCTGTCATCCCCGGATAATACTCTAGTGTCATATGCGTTACTTTTTTATCTTTATTAAAATTACGCATTGAACCGACAAAATTTGACGTCGCACCATACTCTCCAGCGATATTCAGACTATCAAGATAATATTTAATTTCAGCATAAGCATTAAACGATTTTTTTCGAATCTCTATCATCATAGATTAACCTCCAGTAACTGATGGGAAAAAAGCCACCTCATCTCCCGCCTTCAGTTGATGTTCTGACTTCACATATTCCATATTGACTGCCATTTTGACATTATCGAACTTGACATTTTTTGTTTCAATGATTGATCGCCAGAGTGAACTAACAGAGGTGCCTTCTTGAACATTAATAGTAGAATTCGACTCACCTATTAGTTCGCGAATACCGGCAAAATATTTAACAGATACTTGCATATGTTTGCTTAAAGTCTTTATTTGAGTAGTATTAAAAGATTATATCAAAGAGAACATGATGATATGCCAAAGTTAACACATTTTAACGATCATGGAGAAGCTCACATGGTTAATATCAAAGATAAATCCGCCACTCATCGCTTTGCGGTTGCTATTGGCGATATTTCCATGCAAGAAGAAACATTAGCATTAATCGAAGCAGGCGGTCATAGAAAAGGAGACGTATTTGGTATAGCAAGAATCGCGGGGATTATGGGGGCAAAAAAAACCGCCGATCTTATACCACTTTGTCACCCACTTTCGCTTACCCATATTGATATTGATTTCGCCATTGATGAAAAAAAAACATCAATCCGTTGTTATTCTCATGTTGAAACCGAGGGTAAAACAGGAGTAGAGATGGAGGCACTTACGGCTGTTCAAATTACGTTATTAACAATCTATGATATGTGCAAAGCGGTTGATAGGGGAATGACTATTTCTAACATTCAATTATCCGAAAAATCCGGGGGGAAATCCGGTCATTGGAAACGACATACCTAGCTATCTCTTGAGAATTTTAGAACTTGACAATCAATATATACTATTTGAATAATATAACACACTGAATTTTATAAATTTTATCTAAAGCACGACAATAACCAATACCTTGAGTATACTTACGCGGAATTAATAGCTAGGAAACAACACCTAGTACTTTTGTTGTTAAAAATTATGAATGGAGTATTTTGAAGATGACGTATAAAACCGATAGCAGTGCAAACAGAAGTCATGGGATTCTTAAATATCCCCGTACTGAAGTCGAATTTATTAATATATTGGACCACTTCGTTGGCAGACACATAGAAAAAGCAGTTGCGCATTTTGGTGTCCCAGAGGATGAAGTAGACTTAACCGGTGGCGCAAAAGCTATAAGGTTTACCAAGTCTGCAACTTCGTTTAACAGCAACTGTACTTTTATGATCAATAACGTGGGAGCCATCACAGAATACAATTTTGAACGCGGTGAGATAGCATAAATAAAACTCGCTATAAAGACTGCGATTGGTGCCTTATTTACCGAGCATCAATCGTATCTGATGTACTTGAATCTTGGATCTTGAGGTGTTCCTTCAAGAGAACTACCATCCTTTTTATTGGGCTGCCATTGAATAACTTCTTCAATTTTCAGTGCTAATTCGAAGTCTTTATCGGTAATTCCTTTTGCTGCATGATTCATCAGCTTTACCGTAACAAAAGCATAAGAAACTGTTAAATCAGGATGGTGCCAACCAGCTTCTGCTAAATGGCCAATCGTGTTCACTACCATTAGAGTAGCCTTCCACCCACTTGTTTTATATTTTCGCCGTATCCAACCACCTTCGAAATGCCACTCTTGCAGCTCGTCTTTCAACCGTGCCTCTATCTCTGTTTCAGAATACGTTTCGTCTTTCCCTTCTTTACGCCATTGTGTCATTGTTTAATGCCTCACATTTATATTGCACATTACCACGATTGGTGACCTTTTGTTGTGTAACTGCTTTTCTTATCTGAGTAATCTTTTTAGCCTCTATTGATTTAACTCTGTCATTTTCAGCACAGAGTGCACCACGAAAACCTAAATAGTCAGGCTCAATATCTAACAATAAAGATATGTCTTCGTACCGCAAAGAACCTGCAAGTCCTGTTATTAAACCATGTTTTTTTGCAGATCGAACAAAGTCACCTAATTCCTCATACTTTATTAAGGAAAGTAAATTCTCACCTATTTTATTCTTCGTATCTAACATCAAACCACTAATTTCACTTTTTAGTAAATAATCCTGTAACGATAAGGTCGTGTAGTTTTCTGCAAATATTACAAGTATGATTTTTATATCTTTTTTGGCTGCTTGATTTAAAACTTCAATAAAAGACTCATTTGCATAATCATCAAATAAACCAACCTTGACATAATCAACTCCTGTATTCGCCATGTTGACTATAAGTTTGCTCAATGAGGGATCACTCGACTCAATATCGCCCACAGTGGCACTAGTAATGATTTTCCCAGATATAGACTTAACAACAGTTGCAACAACATGAGTTTGAAGTGCGCCTAAGGCGCCCTGTTCCGGATTTTTTAAATCTATAATGTCAACACCTGCTTTGAGGACAATCTGCGCTTCTTCCACAGAAGTCACACTTGCAAGCATACCCGTCATACCGTCTTTTCCTGAGTCGATACTTGTCTATATTGTTTAATGCTTTCCATTAGCCATCCCCATGCGACTTTCTCATTTTCACCAGCTGTTTTATCGATAGCGATTTTCAAGTACTCTACTTCCTGCTCTATCTTTTCTTTCGTTAACATACGTAAGCGACTAACTAATATTGCCGCTTCCAGTACTGCATATTGTGCACGGCTAAAACCTTGAAATGGCTTATGATTAATTTCAATTATTTGCTTAAAATAAAACTGCGGTCTTAATTCATCATCTTCAAATCTTTCTAAACACAGCTCTAAATGACTTAACGCCATCTCTAAACGTTTATCTTTTATCTTTTCAGTAGGTGCTAATGACCAATCTTTGTGACCCGTCAAACAACCCGCGAAAACACGAACATCATCAACTCGATTAATTACAGCTGATTTATTACGCTGTATATTTTCTAATGTTGCTGAAGGTTTAAATGGTGAGATAATAATCAGCCCAGACTCTTTTCTAATACCCATCGGCGCTATATGGGTAGAACCATCTTTATTAGTAGTTGTAACTATAACTTCTTGAATCATTTTTTTCCTTTCTTTTTTTTACGACTCGCTTTTAATGTATTGCCTTCTCTTTTATATTCTGTAGTCTCTTTACGTAACTCTTTCATTGAATGAGCAGCACGAGAGTCATCATCCTTTTGTTGTTCTGTTTTTGTATCAACTGAAGCGCCCCAATCAAGTTCTTCATCCTGCATATAATTTTTACCCAATTGCCAGGCAACTTGTGCCTTGCCTAACTCTACACCCATATAAAATGAATGTGGTGCATCATCCTCTAATAAATCTAATTTTGAAAACAACTCAAAAGGATTTGCATCTGTATTAATACCATCACGATTATATACATGTATGCCTTCAGTACTCACCTGAATTCGATAACTAGGATCTTTCACCTCTTGGGAAATTTCATTAATTTCCTCTGCGCTATAAGGAAAGGGCTTACGCGCATGCATACCTAGTAAAGAACTATCCAATCCTTTGGGCAAACTACTATCTCTTCTTGCAGCGTACATCATGCGACGAGCTTTATCTGCTTCCCGTATAGCAGAACGACAATGAGGACTGACCTCCGTTGCTAATACAGCATCCAGTTGCATTTCAGATATTAACCCAAACAGCATCGCATTAATCCCGGTCGTATCAGCTTCAGTCAATTCTGTCAGATTACCAACACCCATCATGATTTTAATGTCAGGACAATTTTGTCGTAACTCATGATAACGGATGATAGATTTGGTAAATCCAAAATGAATGGGATCTAATATTACATCCGCATAAAAAAGTAGGTCTTTCTTGGAAAAATTTTCAATAGCACGATATAAAGAAGACATATCGCCATGTGTTTCTGGTATTAATATCGGTACTGAGGCAACCTCTTCAGCTATCCAAAGCATACTTTCTTTTAAACTTAATAAATAGTCTGCCCCCGCCCTACCACCGCGTAGCAAGTCATTCTCTTCTAGCGAATCAATACTCACCTTGAAGCCTCTATCATGTAATGCTTGTATCGTGTCTTCCAAATGAGGAAATGGTGTATCCGGCAAACAGCCTATATCTATGACGTTTGCACCATCTCGACGATATTTTTCTGCCCGTTCAAGGATTTTTTCAATTTTTACCATCGGCGCATCTACAATCTCAGCAAATATCTCAACATCATATTGACTAAGGTCAATTGGCTTACCCTTTCGTCCAAAAAAGACAGGCAGATCTTTTAAATCAATTGGACCACGCACACACTCTATACCCAATTCCTCTGAAGTGACTGTCAAATCACCACGGCATAGGCCCGGAACAATAATACGATTTACGCCTTTTAATTCGGCCAGACGTCGACTAAGCATTTGTGCCGTCATCAACGCAGCGACGCTAACGCCTATATCCCTAATCTCATAGGTGAATTCATTAGGTGCCATTTCTTCAAGAATTCGTTGCAGACGCTTTTGTGCAAGTTTACCAGTGAGAAAGAGGATATGTTCTAGATTAGATTCGTGCATTAAGATTCATTATAAGCAGCTGCGGTCTGATTTGAGAGTACTATTTTAATTTAAAATGTGGTTAATATGAACCATATAAAACGAATAAGAGCATCCATCTATCTATAGATAAAATTTCAACTTTGTACTATTAACTTTAGATATTGTACTTATAACACTGTTTTTATTGACTTTATTTACATTTTTTAATTCTTTTTATAAGCTGGCATGAATATAGCTCTGATTTAATTAATTAAACTTTTTCTTCTTCAGGAGAGCTAAAAATGGATTGGCCAATACTTTAATATATCAATATCCTTTTCGGCTTCAATGTGCGCGCTTATTAAGCAACGCGTTTATCATTCCGACGCAACATATTACTATAAAAATTACTTAAAATTATGCATATACATTTATTAGGCACTGGGGCTGGTGGCGGTTTCCCTCAGTGGAATTGCAACTGCGATAACTGCAAACGATTACGATTAGGCACCATAAAAAGTTCCTCGCGAACACAATCTTCTATCACTATAAGTGGAAATGATGTCGATTGGGTATTATTCAATGCTTCTCCCGATATACGTGCACAAATTGAATCTTTTCCACCGTTACAGCCAGCACGAAAAGTTCGTGATACTGGTATTTGTTCGATTATTCTTTGTGATGGTCAAATAGACCATGCTACTGGCTTAATCATCCTACGCGAACACGACAAACCTTGGGATGTTTACTGTACAGAAAGTGTTTATGAAGATATGACGACAGGTTATCCGATCTTTAATATTCTGGGACATTTTCGTGGTGTCAATTGGCATGAAGTAAGCACAAAACAAACATCGTTTACTATTCCCAAGGCTGATAACCTTGTATTTACTGCGGTGCCATTAAAGAGTGAAGCACCACCCTATTCACCGCACAGACATAATACAGTTCCTGGAGATAACGTCGGTTATAAAGTCGAAGATACTTCAACAGGAAAGAATCTCTTTTATGCTCCCGGTCTAGGTGTCATTGAAGACCACGTTTATGAATACATGGCAAAGGCTGATGTTATATTAGTTGATGGTACTGTTTGGACTAACGATGAAATGTCACGACATGGTATCAGCGATAAACTAGCAAGTGAAATGGGGCATTTAGACCAATCCAGCAAAGGTGGCATTAAAGATACGCTAAATAGCCTCGAAAAGCCTCGTAAAATATTAATTCATATCAACAACACAAATCCGATACTTGATGAAGATTCAGCTGAACGCAAACAGCTGAACGATCTTGGCATCGAAGTATCCTATGATGGTATGGATATTCATTTATAATATGAGCTGGGGAATTATTAATGTCTAAAACAAAAACACCATGGACACGCGAAGAATTTGAAGCAAAACTGCGTGGAAAAGAAAAGTATTATCATATAAATCATGAATTTCATCATTTAATGAATGAAGGTGGCCTTGATAAAGAATCCGTTCAGGGTTGGGTTGCTAATCGTTTCTATTACCAAACAACTATTCCTATTAAAGATTCTGCCATAATGGCTAATTGTCCTGATCGTGATGTCCGTCGACAATGGGTTCAGAGAATTATCGATCATGACGGTCTTGAAAGCGAAGAAGGTGGTATTGAAGCCTGGTTACAACTGTCTGAAGCGGTCGGCTTAAGTCGTCAAGAAACAACATCTTTTGAGCATGTTCTGCCCGGCGTTCGATTTGCAATTGATGCCTATTTAAATTTTGCTCGGCGCGCTACTTGGCAAGAGGCCGCTTGTTCTTCATTGACAGAATTATTCGCACCAAAAATTCACCAAAAGCGATTGGATAACTGGCCAGAGATATATCCATGGATTGATCAAAAGGGTTATATCTATTTTCGAAAGCGTCTAACTGAAGCACGCCGTGATGTTGAACATGGCTTGCAAATAACTCTAGATTATTTTAAAACACGCGAGGATCAAGAACGTGCTTTAAATTTATTACAATTCAAACTAGATATCCTCTGGACAATGCTCGACTGCATGTGGATGGCCTACATAGAAAAAAAACGACCTTTTCATAATTGCTAAAATTACTCATATGAGCATAACTAAGTCAGACAAACCAGAAATAGCACCTACCTTTCGTTTTCAATGGGAAGAAGTACAGGAATGTTACGTTGTCCTTTACCCTGAAGGTATGGTTAAACTAAGTAAAAGTGCGGGCGAGATTATGAAACGTATTAATGGAGAAGATTCTATTGATAAAATAATCAAAGATTTAGAAACTGCATTTTCAGAAAATAACTTGGAAAATGATGTTATAAAATTCTTGGAGGTTGCTTATGATACCGGCTGGATTAGAAACAAAAAATGATGTGAAACCTCCCTTGTGGTTGCTAGCGGAGTTAACCTATCGGTGCCCCCTTCAGTGTCCATATTGTTCAAACCCATTGGAGATAGCTAAATATCAAAACGAACTCTCTACTGAAGATTGGGTTCGTGTGATGCAAGAAGCACGTAAGATGGGTGCCGCTCAAATTGGCTTTTCCGGAGGAGAACCGTTAGTGCGTCCGGATCTTGAAGAACTTATCCAAGAAGCAAGACATCTGGGTTATTACACTAACCTCATCACTTCTGGTGTGGGCATGGATGAGGCACGTGTCAAACGCTTCAAAGACGCCGGACTAGACCACATACAAATTAGTTTTCAGGCTAGCGACGAAGAATTAAATAATTTTCTCGGTGGCACTAAAACATTTCAGCATAAAAAAGAAATGGCGCGTATTGTAAAAGCCTATGAATATCCCATGGTCTTGAACATAGTTATTCATCGTAAGAATATCGAACAAATTCGAGACATCCTAGAGATGACAGTTGAACTCAATGCCGATTACGTTGAATTAGCCAGTACACAATATTATGGCTGGTCACGTATTAATGTTGACCAACTTCTCCCTACACGCGAACAACTAGCTAAAGCAGAAATCGTTGCTAAAGAATATCAATCTAGGATGAAAGGCAAATCAAAGATTCTCTATGTTATTCCAGATTATTTTGAGAATCGTCCAAAACCTTGCATGAATGGCTGGGGAGCTATCTTTTTAACTATTGCTCCAGATGGTACTGCACTACCCTGCCATGAGGCGGGACAATTACCAATCAATTTTCCTAATGTGAAAGACGTCAGTGTCGAAGAAGCTTGGAAAGATTCGCCCGGCTTTAATCATTTTCGAGGTTTTGAGTGGATGAAAGAACCTTGCCGTTCTTGTGATGAAAAAGAGAAAGACTTTGGTGGTTGTCGCTGTCAAGCATTCATGATGACCGGTGATGCAGCGAACACTGATCCGGTTTGTGATAAATCACCACATCATCAGGAGTTGCTAGATGATGTTGACCGGATTGGAAAATTAGCAGCAAAAGAAACAGATAAAAATGTAGCAGAGAAACCATTGGTGTTCAGGAATATGAAGAATTCTAAAAAAATTGTCGCAAAAGACATAGAAACAACTGAAGCTTAATTAATTTGACTATTCAAAATCATCCAGGCAACGTCCGCTGCTTGTCTGTTTGGTTTAACATCGTGTACACGAAATAATTTAACACCGGCATGGACACCTAATGCTGTTGTTGCAGCAGTCGCACCAATAAGTTCATTTGGTGCATCTACTTTACAAATTGAACCCATAAAACGTTTTCGACTGGTCCCCATCAAAACAAGATAACCAGTTTCAACAAATACTGTTACGTTTTTCAGTAACAAAAGATTATGCTCACGCGTTTTACCAAAGCCAATACCTGGGTCAATAATAATGTGTTTTTTATCTATCCCGGCCCTTATACATTGCTCTATTCTGCTCTCTAAAAACTGCTTAATATCTAGAACCACATCCTCATAAACAGGTTGTTTTTGCATAATGTCGGGGGTTCCTAACATATGCATAATAATATACGGGCATCCCTTGCTCGCACATAAATCAATAATCTCAGGCTCATCATTGCCTCCCGACACATCATTGACGATTGTGGCACCGGCAGCAAGCGCAGCCTCAGCGACCCTCGATCGTGTCGTATCAATACTTATTTCAACGTGATCGGGTTTCGTCACATTAATTGCATTTATTATATGAACAACCCTCTCAATCTGCTCTTCCACGCTGACTCGTTCAGAACCAGGGCGAGTAGATTCACCACCAATATCAATTATATCGGCACCTTCATCAATCATCTGTTTACCCTGATTAACAGCTGATTCAATAGTATTAAACTGACCACCGTCAGAAAAACTATCTGGGGTGACATTAAGTATACCCATAATCAATGGCCCATCTCGATGCAAAACACTCATTCCATACCACCAATCATTTCGTCTGTGGCCGCTACTAGTGCATCCACCATCGCGGACTCACCCGCAAGATGACCCGCATCAGGCACAATAACCAACCTAGAACCTGGACGCGCTCGATGTATGAGCCAAGAAGATTCTGGTAGACAGGTTAAATCCTTACGGCCATGAATGATTGTCGTTGGCACGTCAGGCAGTTGAGAAATATTGTCTATAATTTGGTTTTCATGGATGAAATATTTATTCATGGCGTAATGTATTTCAATCCTCGCATCAATGACCAACTTATTTAAATCTTTCGTATCAAGCAAATAGTTTTTAACAAAACCATGAGTAACAACTCGTCCTGACCACAAAGCCCATGCTTTTGCACTCTCTTGTCGTATTTGTTGATTATCTGAGAAAATTCGATGGAATAAGGCGTCTAGTAAATTTTGCTTTTCAGCATCATCAAAAAGTGTTGAAAATTCCTGCCAATAATCTGGAAAAATTTTATTCACACCAATTTTTGCAAACCAGTCAAAATCACACTGCCTTGCTAAAAATGTGCCCCGTAATATGATGCCGTTGACCTGCTGCGGACACTGTTCGGCATAAAGTAATGCCAATGTAGCACCCCATGAGCCGCCAAATAGAATCCACTTATTTATTTTCAGTATTTTTCGGATAGATTCAATATCATTGAGAATATCTTGTGTTGAATTATTTTCAACTTCACCATTCGGTGTAGAGCGATTACTACCTCGTTGATCAAATAAGATTATTCTATATTTTTTTGGATTAAAATATCGACGGTGATTTTCATTACAGCCTGAGCCCGGACCACCATGCAAAAAAATGACCGCTTGACCATGCGGGTCACCCACCTGCTCATAGTAAACTTGATGTGATGAGTGTGTTTTTAAATAGCCAGAATCAAACGGCTCAATTTCTGGATAAAGTATTTTCAATTGAAACAGAATTAGTAATTAGTTGCTCATATATCATTAAGTATTTCTTTTCTTTTGGCAGCGTACTCTTCTTTCGAAATTAATTCTTTTACGAGTAACTCATCCAATGTTGTAATTCTATCTTCTATACTTCTTGTTGAGGAAACGGCCTTATCTTTTTTATTCATATCTCTTCGTAGTCGCGCCATTTCAGAACGCATTTCCCGTCTCTGTTTAGCTAGTTTCGCTGCTTCTATTTTTAAAATACGGGCACTAGACGCACCTGAGTCCTCTTCTTCTTCCTTACTAGCAAGATAGGCTTCGGCTGCAATCTTGACATCAATTTCTATCCAATCTTGTCTGAGCTTACCGTTAACGACTTTTTGATTGACTCCGGCGATACTAAGCAAACTTTCTTTAAATTTATTCGATTTCTTCGTACGCTTCCCGTAACTAAAATTATATTTTATCTCTCCGCGTCCCGAACGATCGAGTTCTTTTTCCATTGCTTCACTTCGCATATAATTATGTTCACCAATTAGAATATTCAGTTTGTTATCTTTATAAAATACCGAACCAGTTGTGTACGATTTTTTTGTTAAAACAATCACCTTCTTACTAGATCCGCCAATGGAATAAATAATATCTTGATTTGGTTTTGCTTCGCTCAAACCTTTAGATAAATATTCTGCAAGGATGCGTATTTGCGAATACGAAAAAACAGAAACGACTGCTTCTCCACCCAAAATTCCAGTCTCAGTATAGACCAAGGCACTGAATACATTGATTAAATCTTCCTCATCAAAATTGATCGGATGGTCGTTCTTTCCAAATGCTGAATCATCCAGATCAGCGTACTTAAAATAATTATTTACAGCACCTTCCCAAATAATTTCTTCATCACTACCGAACCAACTAACTGCCGACACAGCCATAGAAAAGAATAAGACAAGGAAGATGATGAATGATACAAATGCATTGTTAATTGTGTTCATGAATTAGTCTTTTTTAGTGGCTTAATAAGTTTTGAGTGCATAACAGAGACGAAGTCTACAACAATATGGTTCATTAATGAAAAAATGATTACACTTTAGACTACACAATCGTATCTCAACATCCTTGCAGTTTAAGCACTGCTGTTCAACATACTCGGTGCGACTGATGATACTTAAGCCATCGCTATATATTGTTGTTTATTGCTATAACTTCTAGAAGCGAATGCAGATAAAACACACAAATATTTACTAAAAAAAAAGGCCTCCGAAGAGGCCTTTAAGTATTTACAGACTTATTCCTAGCTAAATAATAGCTTAGAAGAAGTAGGTCGCACCTAAAGCAAACATATCCAACTCTTCGGCACCATCGTAGTTTGTTGCACAAGTCGCTTGGTTTGCCGCTGAACCGTTTTCACATTCTGCGTCAAGATCAAGCTGTTCCCATGTTCCATAAATCTGGAAACCTGCACCAAAGTATTGCACTATTTCAAAACCAATACGGTCAACTTCTACATCTGACATACCAACATCACCAGCGCCAAAGCCGCCTTTGTAATTACCATACTTGAATGAAAGAACTGTTGGACCCAAGGTATTAAAGTCACGTTTAATACCTGCTTTAATGAAGTATGATTCTGTTTCATCTGATACTTCTACACCTGTTGCGGCGATTTGAGCGTTCACAGCTAAACTTGCAGCGTCGAGGTCACCATCATCGTTCATGTATGCAATCGAACCAAAGATACCCGTACCTGGGTCCATGAGACCACCCTGGACTTGAAATACTTTAGATTCTTGAATACCAGCTCTACCGACACCTTGATTTATTGCAAAACCCATACCAAGAGTGGTGTTTAGACCTGCAATAGAACCAGCGTGATTGAGCGAAACATCGTAGATATCGTCATTTGCGTAACCTACAGCAACCTTGACACCTGCAAAGGCCGGTAGATCATAACGAATACCAGTACGATAAACACCATTACAATCAAAACCAATACCTAAACCAGACGTTTGACATAATAGATTTGATGCCCAAGTCGTGTTTACAGCACCAGCCCCTAGACCTTGAATGACAGTACCGCCACCACGGAACACTGGAGACACGCCAGACCATAAGGTCATTGACGGATCAGACAGGACAGCAATGTTATCAGTCGGCATGGTCTGTGTACCTAATGTTACCTTACCGAAGCCACCAGCTATAAAAAGATTGCTACCTAGCAAACCTATATCAGTACCAAAGCTATTACCATCCGCAAGTGTGTTAAGGTCAGTCAATAGTGGAGTAGTACCGTTAGATGCTGCAAGACCGTTGGTAGGCTCCATTGATATTTCAAAACCCGCTGTCATGCCACCAGAGTTTGGTAACTCTTGTGTACCAGTAAAGGCAATACGAGTAGCTAATGTAGTACCGTTATCCTGCGTTGCAACGATGTCGGCGTTTGCGCTGTCATCAAAGTACAACATACTTTCATTAACCCAACCAGAAATATTAACTTCTCCGGCTGTTGCTGCTTGTGATAGTGGAAGCATTGCGGTTGCAGCAACCAGGCAAGCTCCTTTAATTGTTTTATTCACTGTTGTATTCCTCCTTAAGAAAATACAAATATTTTTCATTTACATCTCTAGAGATAAAAATTCACCTCGCCAGCCTCGTCTCCCTTTCGTTACTAATTTCAACAAGTCTTTAGAAGTAACGTCTTAACCACAGCTAATGAGCTGTTACTAAGACGAATTGAAAAATACTACAGAAATCCATGAGTTGCAACTATTTATTGAGAAAAAAACAACAGATAACTCTAAAAAGGTAAATTGTGTTGCTTAAACAACAATTACCGCTGATTGTGACCTGTGATAATTAGCCTGTATGACTAGGGAGTAATATCGAATTAAATGAGCGGCAGTATACAATATGAATTTTGTCTTAAAAAAACAACATTTTTAATATATTTATATTTTTCAATCACTTAAGAGGACTTAATCAAGCTTATTAATAGCATGAAGCCATTGATCATGGGTTTGTCCATGGCCCTTTGAATAGATAATCCATGGGGTTATTAAGCCAAAAGGTATAAACGACCTCAACACCTTCATTATCAAAAACCCATGCTTCAATAAAAATTTGATCCCAAAACCCCCCGGGTTCTAAGGCTCTTATTTCTTTAAGTGTGACATTATTAGATCTTTGAACACTTTTTTCTTTAGACCTGACTCTTGCTAAGATAGCTTCTTCTTTGTGTAATTTCATGGTTGAACCGGGAATAACGTCTCCCACTAACTCTTTCTTTGAAAGAGTTACCCACCGGTATGGACTATTTTCTTCTTCAGCTTTCGCATTAAGTGATTCGATTGTGTCTTTTGCAAAAACGTTAATAGAAAACAGTAATATGGTGAAGATAGCTATTTTTAATTTGGTAGAATTCATTTTTTTACCTTTTACTGAGTTGTTAAATAATCATCTGACTGATTCGAGTCCATATTTATCTAATAATTTTACTAAGTCACCACGCTTTTTAATTTTTTGTAAAATTTTATTTGCTTCCGTGACGGTGGCTTTATCTGCTTTTCGAAAGCCGATGCCTAATGTATATGCATTCATGGAATTAATAAATTGTGTTGATTGAGAATGAAATTTGGCTGTTGCTTTCTCATGATTTATTTTATACCAACCCCAACCAGAATTTGACACAATACCAACGTCGACATCACCGTTCATGACAGCATCAAGTATTTTCTCATCAGTCAAATAACTGACAAAGATTTCAGTATCTTGATTTAACAGGGCCATGTGAATTAATGAACCTGAGGTAGTCGCTACCCGCAGACCATTAAAATCGTCAAGAGTATCTATCTGTCTTTTCGAGTCAGTTATAGCGAGTATTTCTATTTGTGCATAGGGATCTGTTTTCTTGAGAAAGCCTTCACCCCCGGCCTCACCAGGCAATATAGAGACACCCATATAGGCATCACAATTTACATATTTTGCATAGCGCGGTAAATTTATCCAAGAAGTCTTCAGTGAAACGCCTAGTTCATCAGCCATCAATTTGGCTAGCTCAATATGCATTCCATCTGAATTTTTTTCATTTGAAAAAGGAAGCGCATCTTTATGGGCACATATATTAAACTCACCATTTTCTTTAATGACAGAGAGACTAGCAGCATTGAGCATCATAGGTTTCAATGTGAGAAACAGTAAGACAATAAATATTGTTGGGTTGTTCATATTATTTTTTTTCATTATTTTGTTGTCCTATCTGGGAGTAACTTTCAGTCATCTAGTGATGAGATTACTTTCAATGTGTATCACAATCATTTACTACATTGGGGCAATGTTTTAAGGCTCATTACATATGCTGTCAGCATCAGCCTTTTTGTTTTGTCAAAACTCCTACTCCATGAGGGCATAATCAGTGAACCTGATCTTTTGCCATTAGTAATTGTTTTGTACACGTATTCATTATTTAAAAATCTGAGGCACTGCATCTTTCTCGATTTTCCACCACCACCTTTGTTGCCATGACAATAAGCACAGTTTTGATTAAACATTAACTCGCTCGCTTCCATGGTCTCTGGTGAAGATTGAAATTCTGTTATGACATCAGCTATAGGTCGGTCTCCTTCTGCAGGAATATCATCCGTTACTGCTAAAACTTGTTGATAAGTAATACAAAGTGTGAAAAATATGAAAGAGACTATTAACCAATTCATCATTTTAAAATTAGTATAATTAATTAATAGCGTTGATTTGGTAGTACATTCATTAATCTTTGATTTCATCAAAGTCACTCCTATATATCATTCTAGCAATATCTAAGTATGGAAGGGCAAATATTACTGCCCTTCCATAATAGAGCAACTAACTAAAATTTAGTTCTATTTATTCTAGTCTAATGCAAACACGATTAATGCTGCGCCGCCTGGATTTCCAACAAATTTTGGAAATACGCCACCAGCAAAAGCTCCTGCTAATCCACCCCAACCCGATGGAACTGCAATATACTGCTTACCACCAGCTAGGTAGCTGATTGGTCCAGAACGGAGACCAGAACCTGTGTTGAACTTCCACAATTCCTCACCAGTATCAGCATCATAAGCCATGTAATCCCCTGTGGTATTACCATTGAATACGAGACCGCCGCCGGTTGTTAGAACAGAAGCCATTCCAGGATTATCACCATAATCAAGAGACCATTTGACTTTACCTGTGAATGGGTCGCGAGCATCTAGACGTGAGGTCGCACCTTGTGAACCTGGGACGGGAACGATTTCAAATTTTGCAACGCCCAATAGAAGCGCAGCAAAAGCAATCGTTTCTGGATCTTGTGGACCAGCTTTGACTGTATTACAAAATTCCCAACCATTAGAATACCAAAGTTTTGAGTTAGGATTATAAGCTGCATGTTGCCAACTACGAGCTCCCAACAATGATGGACAGAAAGTTATATCTTCTTCTGTATTTGGACGCAGTGGTTCAATTAATGCACCTGTCTTAGGATTAACACCTTTAACCCAGTTGACATTTTTAGCGAATTGCCAAACATTGGTAGGCTTCATTGTTGCCTTATCAAGAACAGTAACAAAACCACCTTTATTCAAGTGAACAAGATGATCTTTGCCACCTTTTTCAATAGTCATGATTTCGTATGCTGAATCATAATCCCAGCTATCATTTGGAATTTCCTGATGATGACCCGTTATCTTGCCTGTCTTTGCATCAATAGCAATAAGAGACGCGGTGTAAAGATTATCACCCAAACGAGCAGTATTATTAAAATCAGGTGCAGCATTACTGGTGCCCATATAGATAGTACCAGTCTTAGCATCATAAACCCCTGGTTGCCAAGAACCACCACCACCAATTTTACCAGAGTCTCCAGGCCAGCTCTTAGGATCATCATTTATAGTATTGAGTTCCCAGACCTTCTCACCAGTTTTTGCATTAACTCCAAAAATCAGACCTTGAAGAGGCTGATCACCACCTGTGTGACCACTATAAATGATGTCGCCAGCCAATTGCGGAGGAAAGGAAAAGTTACAACCTTGACAATTTTCGAAATCTGTCAGCTGAATTTCCCATTTCACTTCACCGCTTTTCTGATCTAAAGCAATAAAACGTCCGTCTAGTGAACCTAGATAGACCATACCATGACCTACAGATACACCGCGCTGTTGAGCGGCCCAAAAAGTCTCTGCCGTTAGTGGGTGAAGCTCAGGCTTGTAATGCCATAGTGCTTGACCGGTTGCACCATCAACTGCAAAAACATTGTTGTTTGCTGCAACATAGTAAAGGACTCCATCAAGAGCTATTGGAGTAGCTTGTAACCCCATTTGGATATCGCCTGGTTGGTGTATCCATGCTACCTTAAGGTCTTTTACGTTGTCTTTGTTGATCTGATTTAATGGACTATAACGCCAAGCGTTAGCATCTCGACCATAGTCAGCCCAATCACCGTGACCATGACCATCTGCATTTGCTGATAAAGAATAGCCACTGAGCATAGTTAATGCTCCAGCTATCAGTGCTACTTTTGAACTTTTAAAATTAAATATTTTCACAATCTCCTCCTATTATTGAAGATAGTTATAAAATTAAATTACATTTTAAATCCCCATCCAATCCAATATACGCGACATTATTTATATTTTTATTGTC
>DKOR01000009.1 GCA_002470825.1 Thiotrichaceae bacterium UBA7357
TGAAAATTACCCCAAAACCCAGAAGGGCTTTGCTTCTTATAGGTTTTCATCTTCTTCTTGTTCGAATTCTTCGACATGCTTGTTTAACTCCTCTGTATCAAGTAAATTATTTGAATCAATTTCCTCTGCGAAAGTTAAATACATTAAAGTTTTATTTATAACCTTTAATTCGCTAATAATAGCATCAAAATTTGCTTGTGACATAAATTTTTCCTTTATTTTTTTATTCTTTCATAGACTTCATAACTGAAGCTATAACGGCTAACCCGGCTAAATCCGAAGATTCATCTCCATTAATACTACCTACTGGGAAATCGCCTATACCAGGTGACAAGTCGCTATTCATAGCCCCGTCCTGTTCAACTTGGATAATTGATTGTGTTAGTCGCAGGTGATTAATTATGGTTATTAGCCATTGTCTGGCATCAACTTGTTCAGTTTCTGCATACTTGCTTAGCAAATACGTTACCAATGTAACGCTTTGCCGCATTAAAAATCTTGCCGTCGTAGGCGAACATAAATATTCTGGTCTAGGCATTTTTATTTCCTTAATTAAAATTATAACACAATTTTACTTTTTTAGTACTTTTTTTTTAAAAGTATATATATATATAAATATAGCTGGAGTTCTCCAGTGATTACTATTTATATATATAGGTTTTGTCTCAAGAGTCTCATTCTTGTTTTTCCTTATCCTCATTGACAAAGTCAAAAGATTCCCTTAGCTCACCTAATCTCTCATATATAGTTTTTAGCTCACTGGATGTAAGTTCAGAATCTTTAGCAGCATCTACAATGCTATCTGAAAATTGAAGAGCACTATCTAGTTGCTCCTCAGTTTGTGGATGGGAATCTTTATTTTTGAATATTCTCCAAAAAACGATTCCTTGACGAATACAGTAAAATATACTCGATGTAGTAGACAATACTGTCTTAAACGATGGAAATCTCATTTTTAATATGTTTCGTAAGTTACTAGCCTATCCTGGGACAGGATCTGCATTTGTTTTATTGCGCACCTACTTAAGTTAGTTACAACAACCACTTTAATACGTGCGGGATCTTGACATAATAGCATATATCTTCCAGAAAAGGAAGAGCTACATTGTCCACTGGTTAATTTCTCTAAAATTGACCAAATCTCTGTTCCATTGTTTAACCTGAAATCAGCTCGTGATAAATCAGCTAAAACGTATAATACATCACTGGTTTTAGCGCTTTTAAACCACGAATTGATGTATGAAATACAGGAATGAAGTACGCTACTATAAGAACCACTGTCAGGTAACAAGAAAGATGGTTTTCTACATATAAGCGTTGACAAATAATAGGTTTTGCCCTTGCCTCCAGCAGGGTCACACCAAATATTCACGGCTCGTTCGTCAGATCCATGAATTATCAAATCAAACTGTTGCTGATGATAATTCAAAGATGACTCTCGAACCTTTTTTAAATAAGGATTAACGTAATTTTGATTACTATATACCTTATTTCCTTCTTTTGAAATGTACCCCTCGATATACGAAGATTTGGCAGCTTCGACTTGTAATCGGGTAACATGTTCTGTTGGTATAAATTCTAATAAAGAATTTAATACCGTGTTTTTTCTTTTCCGCCTCTTTAATTTTATGAATCCCTGAATATGATCATTGTCAGTGTCGGACTTTTCTTGAGAAAATCCATACTTAGAAATGTTTTCTGAAGTCTGTAATTTTTCTTGTAAGCTGGGGAGGAAAGATTCCCCCCACCAGCTTTTCTTGTCGTAACCACGAATGATAAACGACCACCAAATTAATTGGTTATTGTTATTAAGTGTTGTCATCTTTAACTTTGTTAAACCTCACAGCTGATCCAGTAATAACTTTTTGCGACTCTACTGGGAAAATATACCCATGATCGAGTGCAGTACTGGCAACGAAATCCTCTTCATTATTGAAAACAAAATCGGTGTTGGCCAAATAGTACTGTTCTGAAGTATTCGCCTCGTTCGACAACTTTAAATAGTTTCGACGATAGTAAATACCAATTTCATTAGCACTCGCTAATAAAGTTTTTTGAACGTACATCTCTAAACCCATACTCATACGAGTTGTGAACGAACTTGGGCACGTTTGAGCACGACCCCAAATTCTTTTTGTAACCGGACCTGCAGCATTAGAACTTTTCTCAACTTTGTAATACGGTGTAGCAACACCTTCTACTTCTAGTAAAGCGAAAATTTGATCTCGAGTATAATGATTAGTAATATTAACTTCTGCATAATCCCCGGCATGCTGAGGACAAAGACTAAAGTAATTGTCTAAAGCAACTTTTCGTGTACCACCAGGTGCTACAGTATAATTTGCTGACCAAATCTCATGAAAATGATCTTTGTAATTGATCTGAGATCGGAAGTCATACTTGCTACGCATCTTCCAATCGAACGAACCATTAAATGCTCCTGACTGATTAGCATCACAATAAATTTTGTGACCAAGCGACGCTATACCTGCTTTTGCAGTTGGTGACGTAACCCCGTCTCCACCCACATGTTTTAATGGCATGTCCTCTAACACATTGCCAATAGCTTCAAAAGGATTTTGAACCACATTCTTATCTTGTTGAATAGAAGTATTTCTTAATTGCACCAATGTTACTTTTACTTTAATTGGAAAATTAACGTTTAAATTAGTGCATTCTAATGTTGCTTTTTTCAACATAGGGAAATACGTTGAACGCATAGAAGCGTTTGTTTGGATATACCCTGTACCCGAAACTTGGGTTTTATCAGGCAAATCGAAACTAGTTAATGCATTCGCTACACGCGCATTAGACCCATCATACGAAGGATAATTGCTAACAATCATCCGTCGGTAATATTGAGCTGGTAATTCCAAAGGAATCAGCTTGCAGTAAGTATCATTAATACCAGTACTGCATTGTGCCATTGAAGGCGCCTTCTCATATTCACCGTTAAATGCTCCCTGAGCTCTGTAAATATCCATTTTTACAGGTTGAGCAATACTCTTTGACGGAACAATTTTCGGAGAACCAAGAGAAAGCTTTGATTCTAACATAGCGCTCTGAGGAAGTCTTTTTCCCGAGCTCCACATATCTGATTGAGAAAATTTTTCTCCTGAAACATCAACAGTTGTCGGTTGGCTAGGATAATCTCCGCCGACAGCTGGAGCAGTTTTTATTGAACGTGCTTCTCTTGCTAAAATTCGTTTTACACCGGATGCACCAACTTGCATCATAACGGCACGAATATCTATCTTTCCTGCTCTGATGTTTTCATATAACATCATCATTTCTAGGCCTTGAGCTCCTACTTCTGAAGGATTGTCATAGGCCCATTTTACCATATATATAAATGGTAACCTTTTGTGAAAA
>DKOR01000032.1:0-207 GCA_002470825.1 Thiotrichaceae bacterium UBA7357
GGAACTTATATGGAAGGAGCATATGATGCAGAGTGAAGTAAGTCTAGTTGGTATGACAACTCCCAGTGCAACGACTGGATGTCATACTGCTAATGAATTGATTGCATATGCTGCACGAGTGAGCAATCCCGGAAATCAGAACAATGAGAAAACTGCGCCCAAGTTGTTGCGGTATCTCATTAAAGAAGGTCACTGGTCACCGTTTGA
>DKOR01000032.1:278-31792 GCA_002470825.1 Thiotrichaceae bacterium UBA7357
GAGTTCAGTCAACGGTATGCGGTGAGTGAAGGTTTCAACACTCGTCGAGAGGCGCGTAAACAGCACCCTACGAACCGCCAACTTTCGATGATAGATGAGGACGCTGTCAAGCAAAAGAAAGCGCAGGAAGTGTTTAACGAAATGCAGGCAGAGGTTTGTAAAGTTGCCAAAGATTATTATGAGATGGCGCTGAACAATGGCATTGCTAAGGAGCAAGCGCGTGCTCTGCTTCCTGAGGGACTCACTGAGACTACTTTGTACATGTCGGGGACATTACGATCTTGGGTGCATTATTGCGACCTGAGGAGAGGACACGGGACGCAAGCGGAGCATATGGAAGTTGCCGACAAGTGTTGGGAAATCCTTGGCGTGCATTTTCCTGATGTAGTCAAAGCAGTAGAGATGTTACATGGAGATTGAAGTCGGCAAAACTTATCGCATGATGAACGCTTATAAAAAAAGCGTCATTGAGATTGAGTACAAGAAAAAAGGAAAGAAGCAAGCAGTAATCGAAACCTGTTGGCGCAGCGGTTCCTGGAATGTAATTCCTCAAAACGAAGACGAGATCGAATATCTCAAGTCAGGTCTAGAAGGCGAGTCCATAGAGATCTATGAGTTTGAAGAACTTGAGTTCCTAGAAACATGGGACGGTTGTTCTGAAGACTGGGAGTTCTATAATATCGACGAAGATGAGCAGGAAACAATTCAAGAAGCTTGGCGGGAAGATGGACACATGTGGTTCGATGATAACGAATGGAGCGAGTTAGATCCAGAAGTGATCATACATAATGGTATTCTACTAGAGGAAATAGACTATGAAAATCCTTACGCGTAGTGGTAAAAAAGGAACTGTGGATGAACGGTAAGAAAGCAAAACTTCTTCGTAAAGTAGGTAAGTTGACAAAGCGTGATAAAAAGTTATATAATATGTTGAGACACGAAGAAAAAGAAATTCTTGCCGTTTTGTATCAGCATATCATTGAGAAAAATGAACATATTCCGGTTAAATAATTGTCCCAAGTGCGCTGCCAAAGCTCAGTGCGATCAACACATTCGTAAAATGTACATCGAGTCTGCACAAATGTTGTGCACGACTCACCGTATGTGTGACGGTTTTGAAACGAAACGTCCTTCTAAATCTGGCAAGACCATCGTTCGTTATTGGGAACATCCCGATCTATACATGGAAGAAAACTTATATGCTGTCGTGCATCGTAATCATCCTTCCACTGTTTGGACCAGGGAATCTGAACAAAATTATATCTGGCACTATGAACATTTTATTGCTTTGCTAGACGAATATACTTTTCGTAGAGGAACAGTTACTAAAACTGATATTCAACTACGAGAGTTGTTAAAAACAGTTCCTTCGAACATACCAAATATACCAGAAACACCATTTAAACTTGCTATGGCAGACAATCCCGAATGTATGTTTCCTGGCGATCCAGTAAAATCTTATCGTTTGTTTTACAAAACTAAAACGAAACGTATAGATATGCACTGGACCAGAAGAGAAAGACCTGACTGGTGGGATCAATATGAAGTCGCATAATGGTTGGTGGCTCCTGGATCACGAGGAAGACGATGGGTATAACAAATGGACTCTCGAAAAAAATAATTGGCAGAATAATTTAGCGAAAGAAGCTGCTTTTTGCAGTCCTGGAGATAGAGTTGCTATAGATGTAGGTGCTTGTTATGGTGCGATGTCTCACGCTTTTGCTGAGTTTTTTGATAAAGTTCATGCATTTGAAATTATTCCCACTTTTATAGAACCTCTTAAAAAAAATTTAGAAAATACTCCTAATGTAGAAATTCATAACACAGGTCTTTATCATAAAAAACATACAGTCATTGCGCGTCAATACTCGTACAGCGGATACTCTAAAATTTATTCTTATGAAAGCGATGTTTTTCGTAGAAATACTAAACTAACTGCTGGGCAAAGAGTAATTTCCGACAATGAAGTAGATGTTTTACCATTAGACGATTTTAAAATCAAAAATGTAGACCTTATAAAAATTGACGCTGAAGGAACAGAAGGATTAATTTTGATAGGAGCTATGAAAACTATCAACAAATACAAACCTTTGCTATTAGTAGAGGTTGGTGCAAAATGCAATCGCGAACCTCTTCGTTGGATGCTTGAAGACGTTCTTGGTTATAATGTAATAAAAAGAAAACGCAGAGATTGGTTTTGCTTGCCGAAGGAAAAAAATGAGTAAAGGAAGTAAACGAAGACCTATCAAGATTCATCAGAACGAATTTGATAAACAATGGGATTTAATATTTGGAGGTAAAAATATGAAACAAACAATGGAGTCGCCTCATCTAGAGCATAAGCGTAGAGTCGAAATCTGTGATCGCGTTTCAACGCATTGGTCAACCAATGGTAAAAAAGAAGCAATAGTCAACAAGACGCAGAAAGGTTTTGAGGTAGATCTGTATGAAAAGAGTCGCTATATAAGAACAGTTGACTGTCATAATCATAGTTTGAACTGGGCAGAAGACGTTGCTGAAAATTGGGCATTAGGGGTATTGAATTGAAAATAATTATCGCGGGTTATGGACCAGTTGGTCAAGCAGTAAAATATGTTTTAGAAAAACGAAACGGTCTTGATGTTTTTATTGATGACCCCGCAAAAGATTATCACTACTACCGTGATGTAGAATTTGATCCAGTCGATGCCGTAGTCGTTTGTGTTGCGACTCCTATGCGTGATGATGGATCTTGTAATACAGATCATGTTGAAGAAGTGTTTCACAAATATGGCAATGTTAAGTATCTGATCAAATCTGCTGTTGATCCAGTGTGGTTGTGTGGCGAGACTCCTAACAGACTTAAAGGTATGCGAAAGAGCATTACCTATTCACCCGAGTTTCTGGGCGGTAGTAACATTCACCGAGAACCTACCGAAGAGTTTGAGAATCAGACGTTTGCAATCTATGGCGGCGATGACTGCCGTTTCTGGGATGAATTGTTTCGCCCCGTATTGCCTAAGCTAGACCAAGTTAAATATTGTACCCTTCAACAAGCGTCCTTTGCCAAGTATGTTGAGAATACGTTTCTTGCAACTAAAGTGACCTTCTTTAATGAGATGTATCGCATTTATAACAGCATAGGGTTCGAAGGGTTCGATCAAATGATTGACGCTATTACTATAGACCCAAGGATCGGGAGGTCGCATACTCAAGTTCCTGGTCCCGATAATAGATATGGATACGGCGGACATTGCCTTCCTAAAGATATGGCGGCGTTAAGATTTCTTTCTAATGATACACCGCTGTTAGACGCAGTAACAGACGCAAATGAGGAGTATAGGAATGCCCATAACAACTAGTTTTCAAACTGTAGAAAAAGCATTACATGAATGGCACTATGATATAAAAGATCCAAACATGGATGGATTCTTTGGTTGGGGTCAGAAAAAGAAACTGTACCAAACTAAAAAATTGTTGGACAGTATTCTTTCTGATCCCGACCTCCCCACTTATGTAGGCGAAAAAGATTGGCTTGCTGAAAATGCCTAAAAAGAAAAAGTTTGTTCCTAAGAAAAAACTGACACTAGTCCCCGAACCTAATTGGGAAAAACTGAGTAAAGCAAAAACTGAAGACGATAAGATCGCTGCTTTTAAAGCGGCAGCAGATTATGTACACTTCGAAATATCTGACAGAGAGCAGATCCACTGGTTAAAAAAATGGATACGCGAATACTCTGACTGGGATATGCACGACGAAACTGTAATTATTCCCGACGTGTATCTAACTTCGTTTTCAAAGTATGGGTGGACTGCTATTAAACTTGGATTCATGCCGGATACGATTCGCGCTAGTTTGGAAAATTCCCTTCAACCTATTTTACGAAGAGCGAGATCGTTGAAGGATGCGAACACTACCGAGGCGATAGATCTACCTAAAGAACCTGATTACTTTTTACATCCCGAAAAGGTTAAGAAGTGGTTGTCTACTTGGAAGTTGTTCTTAGCAAACAACAAAAAAGATGAAGAGTCGCCAGAAAAAAAAATCAGGTTGCGTTATCAGTCTGCGCAAACTTACGTAACGAATATGCAAAACTATCTTCGTACGGGTATTTGGAATGATATGTGGTTTGGCGAGCAAAGAGAACATAGAATCCGCTGGGTATGTAAAGCAGTAGCATATGACAAGGATGGCATGGTAAAAAGAAACGCTGGCACTTGGTATCCAGATATTCGACGGGTATGGGAGAATAAGAATGAAACTTGATGGTCTAATGATTAACAAGGCAAAGTTTAGTAAGATGATCGAAGAAACTGTTGCCGAAAAATCTATTCCATATATTGATGCTATAGTGTATCTTTGCGAAAAGAATAATATTGACATTGAAGACTGTAAGAAGTTTGTCTCGCCTATTATTAAAGAGAAAATAGAAAAAGAGGCAAGAGAACTAAATTACTTACCAAGAAAGAAAACCGCAGGACTTTTTGATGAGGTATAAGAAACTATATCCTGATGATTGGGACGCGATTCAATCTGAGTTACAATCCTGGGCAAAAGTAAACCCACCACCGTTTCTTGTTGATGGTTGGTATACATTTAGTCAATGGCAGACAAGTAATTTTTCGTTAGACGAAATACCATTAACTAAAAACTGGTTGAAGGAAACCTTTGATAAATTACCTGACTACGTGTTGCGATTATGCCTTCCACCAAATTTTCATCTCGCTCCGCATAAAGATGAGGGGATGTCGCCAGCGATAAACGTTCCTATCTCTGGTTGCGTCGAATCGGTTACAGAATTTTATCAGTTTGAAGTTGAAGATGTACAACGTTTTGATTTAACGCCTGAAGAAAACCCTGAAGAAATACTTGCAGGATATTCTTTAAACCCCAGTTGCAGGAACTACGACGTTGTAGATCAATATATTCTAGATACTCCCGTTGCTTTTGACCAAAGTCTTTGGCACGGAGTTCAGAATGGAGAGCATGTCCGAGACTGTTTAAGTTTCAGATGGCATCCTCCGCAAGTACCGCGTGTACTATGGGATTGACTTCCCTAAAAAAATATGCTATTATAAATAGTGTTATATTATGAATAAAGTGGATAATACGAAAATACTAAAAATACACTGTAATACGAGGAAAAACATATGTCTTTTGCAGAACTAAAGCGCAATCGCGCAAATTCAATCGCCAAGTTAGTATCGGCGGCATCTAGTGACAACGGTCCAGAAAAAAAATCTTACGTTGACGAACGTCAATGGAAACCCACAGTAGATAAAGCAGGAAACGGTTACGCTGTAATTCGACTTCTTCCCGCTGCCGAAGGTAATGAACTGCCTTGGGTTCGCTACTGGGACCATGGTTTTAAAGGACCGACGGGTCAATGGTACATTGAGAAGTCTTTGACTTCTATTGGTCAATCTGATCCCGTATCAGAATCTAATTCCAAACTCTGGAATTCAGGCAACGATCGCGATAAAGATATTGCTCGCGAACGTAAGCGTCGTCTACATTATGTTTCTAACATTCTTGTAGAGTCTGATCCTGCTAATCCACAAAACGAAGGGCAAGTCTTTTTGTTCACTTTCGGCAAAAAGATCTTCGATAAAATTATGGATGTTATGCAACCACAGTTTGCAGACGAAGATCCTATCAATCCATTTGACTTTTGGGAAGGCGCTTCATTTAAATTGAAGATCCGTAACGTGGAAGGTTATCGTAACTATGACAAGTCTGAGTTCGCGTCAACTTCTACTCTTTCTGAAAACGAAGATCGCCTAGAAGAAATTTATGGTCAAATTTATGACCTCAACGAGTTTACTGATCCGTGTAACTTTAAGTCTTATGGTGAGTTGGAACAGCGTTTGAATATGGTACTAGGTCTGTCTGCTGGTGATGGCGCTGGTAACTATCCATCTCTAGATCAAGTCGAAGAACCTGTTGTGCGTAAAGTTGCGGCAGCACCAGAAATCGCAGCTGCTGATGGTGAAGAAGATGATGCTATGTCATACTTTGCTAAGTTGGCAGAGGAAGACTAATGTCGTCGACGACTCTAGTTAATTTTAGGATAGATGCAGAAACGCATAGAGCGTTTAAAATCTGGTGTATTGAAAACAATACTACTCTTGCTGATCATCTACGGAAAATGATAGATGATTCTTTGGATGGAAAGGCGTATGCTGCACCAAAACGTCCTCATAAAAAGAAAGAAGCAGATCTTAGTAACTGGTTAGAAGAATGGAATTAAGCGCGTGGGTTAATCGCCTTGGGTATCCCGCAAAGGGAGTGTAGTGTCGCGCTGTGATATGCACTTAAAACCACCAAAACGATTATAGGGCACCTTCGGGTGCCCTTTTTTATCTTAGCGCTGGAGTCCAAACACCTGTGTTCCATTGATCTAATATTGACCCTGAAGCAGACCTACTATCTACAGTACCGCTAGGTGATGGTGCTGAAACATTGTTGTTAGTAGTCACATTATTTACAATTGGTGCCTGCAAAGGCATTGCTTGCGCTGTTTCTGGGTCGAGTAATGCATCAGCAGCTTCTACTCCTATCGCACGACCACCGTAACTCCCTATCAGACCTCCAATAATAGCGCCAGTAAGCGTTCCTAAAATCGGGATAGGAATTGCAGTTCCTGCTGCTGCTCCTGCTATTGCTCCTGCTCCGAACCCACCCAAAGCGCCACCTGCTACTCCAGCAGTTTGAACGTTTTTTTCTCTGTCTGACAAACTTTCGCTTGTTCTAATTTGACCTATTTCATAACCTGCGAGTGCTACGCCGCCAACTGCAAATGCTTTACTCGCTCCACTCAATAATTTGCTGGAGAGTGAAGACGTTCCTCCTCCAGGAGTAGGAGCAGGTGTTGCTTTTGCTGGTTCATTAAAAACTTGCATTTTGTTTTTTGCTTCGTCTATCGCAAATGTTGCATTACCAGATTTCACTTGAACTTTACCATTATCCAATTGTTTAACAATCTGTGCTGTTTTTACTTGTCCTTTTGAATTTTGATATGTAACTGTTTTACCTGTTCTTGACGGAGGATTGGTAATAGCGGTAGTTGTAGTTTTATTTGATCGAGCATCTTTTACTGCTGTCGCGCCAGCACCAAATCCTAAAGCAGTTTGTGCTAAAGCTTTGGTGAAGGTATCCATGTTTACTTGATATCTGTCAAGACCTTCTAATAGTCCATCCATAAACGTATCAAATTTATTTTTATATTGATCAAAATTATCGAGAAACGATTTTAGAGCGCCAAGACTTGTAAGCAGTCCAGCAATACCGAGCAATGATTTAAGCATATTATTGTCTGTAGCTTTGCCAAGCATTTTACCGACGTTCGGCAATCCAAACCCTATCCCCCTTTTAGCACTGTTATTTTCTCTTTTAGATTCCAGCATCTCACCTCGTCGGTTAAACGTGTCTCTAAAAAAATCGTCAAATTTATCTTCAATGTGTTGCAAATGTTCATTGGTTTCGTTTTGACTTTCGGTAAGATCTGCTAATGATGTCATTGCTGTTTTTGTTCCTCTTTAACCTTTTCTAAATACTGATGAAGTAAAGTAAGATAAGCCTCTCTCTCCCAAGGTATCATATTATCTAACTCGGTCAAACTATACTTATGGTATTGCATTAAAGCAAAATTTGTTTTGTAATATGAAATCATGTTAGTATGAGAGAGGCATATTAAAAAAAACTTCTAATTCCTTGTAATTTATGTTCCTGTTCTTCGTTACATTGTCCACATTTAAAATTAACTTCTTTAGTAACAACTGGCATTTCAGATATAAAATCGTCAATTGATTTTAATTGATCCGATGTTAACGAATCTAAAAATGCTCGTATTTCTTCTGACGTTTCTTCTGCAAGAGGAAACCTTTCTTCTTTAGTACAGACTGCAGAAATAGAGTTAAACAAAAATTCTTCAACTATGTTTTCGTTATCGAAATCAAAATCGCTATAAGAAGGGTATTTCATTTCTAGAGAAACGTCTTTTGATATCTTAACTTTTGGATTTTTTTCTACCTCTTTACAATACGCCTCTTTGACATTTACTGTGATATCGTTATCGGTTTCGCAATGAGGGCAAGTTAATAAAATATCTGAACTTTCTCCAACGGAGACTGCCCTAATTTGCATAAACATATATTCCATATCAAAAGTAGTAAGAAATCTTGGGTCGAGTTTTGGTGTACAACATGAAACAACTGCTTCGACCATAGCATTAACGATAGATTCTAAATTTCCGCTTTCATTAGCGAGCATTAATACTTTTTCTTCTTTAACTAAGTAAGGTCTGTATCTAATTTTTTTTCCAGTTGATGGTATAACCATGCTATACTTTGGTGTATCATTCAATCGCGGTAACGCCATATTTTAATATCCTTATGTTATATTAATCCCTAATGCTTTTCCTACTCTGGTTTTAATTTTATCTTCGACTCCATCTCTTAGTTGATGTAATCCACCAGTTATTTCTCGTTCTATCTTAGAAAGCAAATTGTTGTCTTGTAATCCTACGCCAGACCAATTTTTATATTTGAAAGTTACAGTTATTTCTGACAGTCCATTTACCTGATCGTCTGCGAGCGTTTCGTAATTAATAATTTCTGGATACGCTTCATGTAGAGTACACACGTAACTGTTGCTTCCTGCTAGATTTAAATCTATTTCTATTCCATCAAAACCTATAGACGTGTCTATAAGATTTGTCCCAAAATTTAGAGGACCTAGATTAGTTAATCTTTTTTTAATAAATCCTGGCAAAGGTAAATTAAATTGTTTTTCAAAAAGCGGAACGTTTAATTCTTTTTTTAATTGACGTATTTCTATAGGTTTAACGTAGTCATCATAATAACCAACATAATGCTCAGTAGGATCCGGGGATTGCCAATTAGGTATCACTTTGTCCATCCACGTTTCAAAATATTTTCTTACTCCGCTATCGTTCATTACTCGAAAAGTCATAGTAATCGGCTGGAATATCATTCCATGTGCGACTTCAGTTGTACTCATGCCAATTTCTCTGGGAATTGTAGCGATATTGAAACTAGGTAGTTGCACATTTTTGCACAATAAATTTAAATCTCTAGGATCTTGTCCCGATTGTTCCCATCTTGGAAGTACAACTGAAAACAAATTAGATCTAGCAAATCCATTATGTTTAGTAATCTGCGATGAAAGTTGATCTATACTTGCTGGTTTACTAGCTGTCATTTATTATGCTCCTTGAATCTGCCCAAATTTTTGATTGGGATCCTCGCGACCATTGCGCGGTTGGTAGAAAAGTTGCAATTTCCCATTCTGGAGCGGGAACTTCTGCTAAGTTACCTTCAATATGAGCAGAAAGATAATGCTTGTAACAAGGTTTAAAATATTTCATCTTTGCTGCTTTTTTTAAATAATCGTATGAAACTGCAAATCTAGTGTTGTCGTTAAATTTTTTATCTGATGTAATGTCCATCAATCCGTCTAAAAATTTTGCTCGTAGAGTCATCGGTAAGTAATGAAGGTTCAAACCATGAAACCCGCCAGGAGCTTTTTGTACTGCAATGACTAAAGGAAAATTGTCCCAGTATGGAAGTGTTTCTCTTGTTTTAGGGTCATAAAAAAACATGTACATTCCGCCCACAGCAGAACGTTGCTTCTTTTTTAATTCGGGTTCGTTAAGTAATGCTCGGCGATTAGGTCGCGTTCCAGAAAGTTTATTGCGAAACCATGTCTGCGACTGTTTTGTACGCGGAGTTATTCCTGAACGGAACGCTTCTTGCTCTACTGTTTGAAAGAGATTACTCATGAATCTATTTATAACGAATTACGGAGATTGTTTCGTCTCAAGATTTTCTTTGCATTTAGATATTTTTTCGGCGTAAGGAATTTCTAATTCCGAACGAAATATTTTACCCGAATAACTTCTGTAGGTGTAATAAGTTTTCTCGATCGCAGGAGGTTGGGGATTTTCTGGCATGATCTTAACGGTGTTGTTTGCATTATATAGCATTTACAAATTTTCTATTAATCAGTTGAATCGATTAAAATAGGTTTCCATAATTTAGCGACTTTTTTACCTTTTTCTTGACTCGAAAGACCAGCTGCATCACAATGTTTACAAACTTCATTAGAATTTTTTCTATTAAAAATTAAAGATTTTCTTAGTTTATTTAATGATACTGAACTCTTCCAAAGTTCTGAAAAATCTGTATCGTTCACATTTCCAAAAGATCCCAAATTTCTTTCCCAATTATGACAACAAGCTCTGATACTTCCATCATAATCTATGAACGATTTACTAAGAGGATACCAACATGGGATAGGATTTATTTGTTTTACAGCAGGTCGTTTTCCTGTATATGGATCCATTAATCCGGCGCGATCAAGATATGTTGGTGTTTTAAAATACCTTCGATAAAATTCTATGTCTATAACTCCAACTAAAGGTTTTATTTCTTTTACATACTTCGCTAATCTTTCGTCGTCGTCATAACAATCAATCAGAATAGATGTCAGACCAGTATTTTTTAAACGCTCTGCATCAAATAATCCATATCCTGGAATAGAACCTTTAACAAATCTGTCGCCGTTTGTTATTAGGTTAGACTCGCACTTAGGTAAATTCTCAGAAACATACTCAATCATTTCTAATATTTTTGGGTGTAAAAGAGGTTCTCCGTAACTACCAAATATAATAGTTCCGACATAATTGTTCTTTTTTAAATTATCAACAGTATTCTTAACAGTTTCTATGTCCATAAAAACATTATTATTAGGAAACAGTTCTTCGTTATGATGAGGGCACATCCAACATTTTCTATTACAAAGATCAGTAACATTAAATTCTACTGTTGTTAGTCCCAACAAAGATTCAGAATTCGCTGATTGCTCTTCAGATATATCTTTTGATAACTGATAATGGGGTTGTTTTTCTGCTTCAAAAATCCAATGCGTTCTATTTAAATCAATTATCGGATGATCCAACTCTGCAATGTTTACAAACTGTTCTCTAGTTAAAGATATGTGTAATTGTTGTGTGATATAATCGTCGCCCGGATATTTCATTTTTTTCTTTTATAAGGTTTCAATGGTTTTGTAGATTTAGGTTTAATGCCTAGTTTATCGAGTTCTATCTCAGTCCAGATCTCAAACTTCCAATTTCTATCTTCACTATATCTCTCAGCCGCGCTCCATTTATTTCTATTTTTTACATAAGTCAATCCTTCCGAAATATAACGTTTTGTTCTTCTTGAACCTTGCGGCGGAGCGGTTTCTTTTTTCGGTTTGACTTCTATTAATGAAGTTTTTTTATTAGACCAGGTTACTTTAAAATCTGGAAAATATCTATGCACTTTTCGATCCACTTCATAAAGATACGGAATAACAATTTCTTCACTAGACCACGAACTTACGGAAGTTGACGCGTCAAAAAACATCATACAGTATTTCTCCCAAAGACTGCGATAGAAAACCTGTGTATGATCGCCTTTGTATTTGGAGAGGTTTTTAACTCTATATTTTCCTGAATATGCCATGATCACTATAAATAAATGCAACATAAGTTATTTATTGGAAATATATATGGCGTTTGCTGATCCAGGTTCGGAAGAAAGAGTAGTTTCTAATCCAACTACTACGACAGAAGCAAAAACTCTCGAAGAATACAAAGAAGAAACGGATCTTCGAGATTTACAGTCTAGTAACAGAACTCCTAGAGATTATCAACAACTCTATTATCCGTTGGATATGCGAGGTAACTCGTATTTCCCCGGAAGTATAAAATTTCGTGCAAGACAATTAGAAAATGAAAATAATGTTAGCGGTTTGCTTTACGAAATTATTGATGGCATTTCTAAAAAAATTACAAATTTTGCTTTAGAAGAGCAAACCCAGAATGGGTTGGGAGTTTCTGCTGGCAATAACGAAGCAAAAGAAACTGGCGCAGAAGCAGAAAAATCAGAAAGAGAAATATCAACTGAAGTAAAAAATGAAGGGTTTTTGGAAGGAACTTTAAACTCTGTTGGCGACGCTTTTTCCGATTTCTCAGATTGGGTGTCTGGTCCTATTAGCACAAATTCGTTTCGAGATACTTTGTTAGATGACGGAAAAGACATGGGTTTTGTTAAACTTCCTCTTCGTCAATCACTACAATTTACTGATAGGTTAGATTATCAAAATGCAGATCTAGGATTAATCAATGGCGGGATCGAAGCAGGTATTAGCGGTGGGGGCAGCGCAGTAGGTAATTCTGTTAAAGCAATTTTGCAATCTGCAGGCGGGTTTTTAACTGGTGGTCCTTCGCCTGAAGTTTCTGCAATTCTTCTTAAAGGATTACAAACAACTGGGTTGCCGTCAACTGGTCTTTCTTCGGCAACAAGAATTTCTAATAACCCCAATTCTCGAACTTTGTTCTCAAATTCGGTGATAAGGACTTTCGCATTTAGTTTTTCTTTAGTTGCTAGAAGCTCTAGAGAAGCAGAAGAAATTAAAAAGATTATTAAATTTTTCCGAGTTGCTGCTTATCCAGATTTAATAGATTTAGGAAACGTTCCTGTTGGTTATATTTTCCCAGATTTATTTGATATTTTTATTGAATATCGCGGGAAACCTATTGCAACTAAAATTTTGCCTAGTTATTTGACATCCATAGATATTACATACAACACGCCAACAACAGGAATGCACGCCGACGGTAATTTCTCTGAGATCGGTCTTAATCTTACATTCAGTGAAGCATTCGCGTTGAATCGAGCGAGAATCGCACAAGGTTACTAATATGTCAAAATATTTTAAAAATTTTAAAACGGACCGTTATCGTTTTGGCGACGAAAAATATGGAGTATTGTTTCAAAGACTTTCGACTTATATTGATGTTCTTGATCGGGTTCAAGATAATTTAAGCGTATATACTAATACTACTGTTCTATCAAACGAGAGACCGGACACTTTGTCGTATAGAATTTATGGAACGACTGATCACTACTGGACGTTTTATTTAATGAACGAAAAATTAAGAGAACAAGGTTGGCCTCTTACTGATAAAAGAATATACGAAAAATCTGAAGAAATTTATAACGGGTATTTTGGAAGATTAGAGTTTGCTGATCTTAGCGCATATAGCACATTAATGCAACAAATTTCTTCTCTGTATCCAGTAGGCGAATCCGTTAATTTAGTTACCAGCGGCGCATCAAAAAGAGCAGCAACAGTTAAAAGTAAAAATTTACAAAACGCAGAAATATATTTTACTTCTTCTGCTATTTTAAGTTCAGATACTATAGTATCCGTTGAATATGCCGATACCACTAACAGTTATAATTTTAGTGCTTTTGATTTTGAATTCAATGGAACGCATCACTATGCTAAAACCGGATCTGTAGTAGAGTATGATTTGGTTGATGACCCGACTGACCCAGGAACTCCTGTCACTTTCCAAGAAAACTTCGTTGCAGTAAATGAAGATGTGAGAGAAATAAGAATAATCAAACCTGATGAAATCGAAAGAGTTGTCGGCGAATTTAAAAGACTTGTGAGTTAAAATGGAATCCGGAACATATCATTTTTGTACAAAAGCCATATTATCGGGAACCATTCTAGAAAAAGTTGGAATAGAAGTAGATATCCTTCCAAATATTCTAGAGTTTGAATTTTATGAAGATATTCTAAATCCGTTTGTTCATGCTTCGATAAGTTTGATAGATGATTTTGGATTGAGGCATGCTGTAAACTTACAAGGCACTGAAACTATTACCATAGAGTTTGTCGAAAAATTAGAGGAACAAAGGGTTTTATTTGAAAAGAAATTTTATATTTCTCGTATAGAAGCGAACGCTCCTATCAACGATAGATCAGACGCTATAGTTTTACATCTAGTTGAAGAGCATGTAATAATCAATGCAGTAAAACAAATTAGTAAATCGTACACTGGATCTTTCGAACAAATTATAAAATCTATTTCTGAAATTGAATTGGGTAGAAAAATAGCATATAAAAATTTTAAACCTTCTGCACAAGGACCAAGAAAAGTTGTAGTTCCATATCTAACACCAATCGAAGCGATATGTTGGTTGCGAGATAGAGCTTCTTCTAAATCTGGGTTTCCTATGTTAGCGTATTCGACATTGTTTGGTAATGATATTATTATAGAAAATATGGAAGAAAACCTTACTTCAACTGTATTAAATCCAAAGTCTCCTCTACGACACACATCAGGAATGCGAACATCGCAAGACATTGCTGCTAGAAAAATTTATGCTATAGAGGGGTTCGAGGACGTAAACTCTGAAAATATGTTGCATATGATAGAAACTGGAACAATTGGTTCGAGATTTTCTGTGACAGATATAAACACTGGAGTAACGACTAGAAAACATTATTCTATTAGAAATATTGTAGATGAAATGTCGATAAACGATTTAATAGAAGGTAAATTTACTTACAATTTATTTGATCCATTACTTAAAATAGGCGATTCGTTATATGATTTATATGACGCGAATAATGTACATCAAATCAATACAACGAGAACGTATCCTCAATTCAAAAACTATCATGATGAAAGCAATGGTCAGACTTCATTAAAATATAAACAACAAATGATTAAAAATATTTTAAATCGTAATACCCTTAAGTTAAAAATGGACGGATTTTTATTTTTCGCGAAAAATATTAGTGTAGCAGATAAACTTCGTTTGTTATTTTTAAACAGCGACGCTTCTGCTAATGGAGTTGATGTTAATACTACAACAGATCACAGAAGATCTGGTGATTATATTATTACGTCTATTAAAAACAGTATTTCTAAAACAGAACACAGCGTGGTGTTTTCGGGTTGTAAAGTAAACGATCTTCCTAAGACCGGAAACCAATTATGACAACGGGACCATTAAGACCAATAAATTACATGTACTACGGCGATGAAACGCGATGGTTTATAGGTACAGTAATTAATGCCGTCCCTCCAGTAGGGTTTGAAGGAAGGGTTCGAGTTCGTATTCATGGAGTTCATGATCCGGAAACTTCTAATGTTCCTGAAGTCGATTTGCCTTGGGCGCAAGTAATGATTTCTGCTACTGAGGGAGGTTCTTCTGGAATAGGTAGGTCGCCTCAACTACTAGCTGGCGCGCAGGTTTTTGGTATTTTTATGGACGGTAGGCATTCTCAAGTGCCTTTGGTTATGGGCGTAATTCATCGAGACGAATTTCCATCAGATTTACAAAAAGGCGTCACGTTTACCAGCGAAACCTCTTACAATAAACAACAATCGAGACTTCAAAATGTAATAGTTGAAAGACTACGAGACGACGAACTGGAATCAGCGGATATTACATTAAGAAGACTTCAGGGAATGAAGTTCTTTATTGACAACGGATATTCTCCATTACATTCTGCAGCAATAGTTGCTAATCTTCAAACGATGTCTAATTTTAAACTGCTTACGGTAGATAATGATCGTGTAGGAATTGCTGGATGGTTAGCAACAGGAAAACGATTTAAGAATTTAAGAGAGTTTGCTATTTTGTACGAACCTCCTGCGACAACTTTGTCATATTCATTGCAACTTCAGTTTGTTTTGTATGAACTCAGAAATGATTTACTCCTTGCTAATAAATTGTTGTTGCAATCAAATGAAATAGAAGAAGCGACGAATATAGTCTCTAAATACTATACTAAATCAAATAAAAATGCTATTTCGATAGCAAAACAAGCATATCACGAGGTATATCAATAATGGCACAAAGAGACGTCGACGGTGGCGGACCTATAACGCCCCCTGTACCCAAATGGCAGTCATTCGTAGATAAAATACAAGGAGATGCTAAAACATCATATAATGATGTTGCTAAGAGCGCCGCCTTTTCTGCCAACGACCTAAAAAATTCTAGAGAAACATTGATCAATTCGGTATCTGGAGAAATTAAAGGCGGCATACAATCTCTTAGATCGGAAGCAGACCAATTTAAAGATAAACTTAATAACACGACTGCAGAAGGTTTAATAACCGATGGCGTTAATAGTTTAAAAAACATGGCTAAAACAAAAGTTAACGATCTTGTCGCCAGTACATTAACTTCTAAACTCGGCGCAAAACTTAGTGTCAATTTTATTGAAGACGAAAGAGGAAACCTTATAGTAGACGAGGCGTCGTTAGTTCCTGACGGTAACGATACAATCGCTAGTATTTTAAAAATATTAACAGGACTTTCCGGAGGAACGACTTCTCTTCAAAAAATAGTTACTGATACTGCGACTTCTCAAGTTAAAGCACAAGTAACCAATTTAGTGGGGAAGGTCGGATCTAAAGCTTCTGCTGCAGCTGTAAAAGAAGCAGCAAAAGAAGCAATTAAAGACGGTAAAGATGCTTTTGCTGCGCAGTCTTTTACCAATGTTAACAATACGTTTTTTTATGATTCGGCAAATACTGGAATTAATGGGGCTGCAGGCGCGCCTATACAAGTTACTAGAAATATGCAAGATGCAACAGATTTTAAAAATTCTGTGTTAACAGAGATAGATAAACAGGAGGAAGACGTTTCTATAGTAGTTCCTGCAGAATTAGAAATTGAGTATGATGAAGAAGGGTTTAAAAGAGATTTAGCGGAAATGACTGGAAAAGACGGTCAAACTGTTTTTAATTCAATTAACGACAAAGATGATTCTTTAGATATTTTGGCAAATGAGACTACTAGATATTCAAATAAAATTTCTGCAAAATCTAACAACCCAGAACTAGGTTTATTAGAAGGGATTAGTACCTTTTTATTTACTGACGCGTATGAGATAGTTCGAGAAATAGCGCCAGATATTCCTACTGATGTTCTTCATAAAGTTGTGGCGTTATCGCAAGGAGACGCTGCTGATTTTTCTACCGCAGTTAGATTAGTCGACAAATTTAGTTCCAGTGATTATAATACTATAACAACAACTTTGTTACAAGTAAATACTAGTATCTCTAATTCAACAAAAGAAGAAATACAAGAAAAGGTTTTTTCCGACCCTATACAAATTGGCGAAAATAACGATTTTTCGTATATTTCTTCGGTCGAAGAGTTGCAGGCTGAATTTAGTCTAATAAACAGAGACATAGATAAAATAATTGTTCATTGGACAGAAACGCATACTAACAGAAACATTGGTTCAGAAGAAATAGATAAGTGGCAGGAAGGAATAGTCTATAATTTGATTATAAGAAGAGATGGGTCGATTCAAAGAGGGTTGCCGTTTTCAAAAAACGGAAATCACGCTCCAGGACACGATCAAAATTCTCTAGGCGTTTGTTTTGTTGGCGGTATTAACGCTCCAACAGGAACCCCGAATTATGAAAATTACATATCTGCTGCTTCACTAACACGTTCTCAGTTAAATTCGTTCGACCACATATGTAAAGCGTTCTATGCTTATTATCCTGGCGGTACTATAACAGGACATAATGAAGTGGACGAAACGCAGGAAGATCCGGGATTTGATGTTTTAGATTATGTTTTAGCGAGATTTGGTAAAGACGAAGAATTAGAAAAAACGCCTATCTCTAATAAAACAAATAATGGTGGTTCTATTGGATCAGTTTCTGAACTAACTACTCTGTCGACTACTATTTACACCGAGACAGCAGAAGGTAGCGTATTAGAAGAAACAGTCGAGCGTTTTAAAAAACAAGGTGGCGGTGATGACTAATACTACTGATTCTATAAAAGAAAGAGAAGAAAAATTCGGACCAGAAATTGACACCAGTCCAGGAGTCCCTATAGACGGATTTTCAGATCCTAATGGAGAATATCCTAATCGAGAATATTTTTACGGTTCTGGTATATCTAAAGCGGCGAGAGGAGAAAAAATTAATGTTTTATATTCTGGCGGCGGCGACTTGGGCGTCGACGTCAGCGTGTCTGAACAAAAACCTTCTCAATATCCGTATAATCAGGCGCAAGAAACGCAATCGGGTCATTCTTTTGAAATGGACGATACTCCTGGCGGCGAAAGAATTTTAGTTAAACATAGAACTGGCGCAGGAATAGAACTTCGCGCTGATGGCAGCGTTATAATTTCTTCTAAAAGCAAAAAAGTATCAGTTACCGGCGGAAACGAAGTTGTTATAGTCGAAGGCAAAGCAGATTTAGTTTATAAAGGCGACGTTACGCTAAGAGTTGAGGGCGATTTTAATGTCGACGTTGAAGGTAATTATAATTTAAATATTGCTGGCGATAAAGTTGAAAACATTAAAGGAAGGCATAAAAAAGTCGTCGATAAAGATCAAAACTATACTATCCGAGGTTCCAGAGGAACCCAAGTTGGTAATGTAAATACAGAAACGATTTTGGGAACCAACAATTTTCTAGTAAAAGGAAACCAAAATTTTTATGTAGAAGGTAATATTGAAATGGCGGCTGGCGGTGATTTAACTCAATCATCGACAAATGAATGGACTGTTTCTGCTAATGTTGCGAATTTAACAGCAAGAACAGTTTCTATGCTGGGGCATAAAGGAACGTTTGGCGGACTTTTATGTGATTTCCAAGGAAAACATTTTGGCGGTCTTCCTTTAGGATTAACTAGTACCGCAACTTTTTATGGAACGTTATTAGGAAAAGCAAGCGAAGCAGTACATTCAGATATGGCGGGGTTTGCATACATGGCGGCTTTTGCTTCTACTGCTGGTGTAGCAGCAGTGGGAACGCCAGTCCCAGTACCCCCCGTTCCTGGGATTACTCCTTTTCTTCCCACTCCAAGTTTGAATATTCCTTCAGCGCCGATTATTGAAGCGCAGTTAATGACTACGAAATACGGTATAAGAAACGTTTCGATAGATTCTAAGTTAAGAGAAAAAATTGAGTTGAGAGACGAGTATTTTAATGCTTTTAATTTTGTTCCTAACGTACATCAAGTTCGATCTAAACTTAGAGACCCGCAGTGGAGAAAAAATTCAAAATTAACTGCAGTATTGGTATCTGAAGGGAGATTAGGCGCTGGATTTGCCAAAACGATTTCTCCTAAAATAGGAAGAACTGTTGGTAAAAAAGGAACCGTAAATTTTGGCGTAAATTTAATCGGCAACAATCCTGCAGATAATAGAAGTAAGAGATTTAAAATATTATGAAAATTTCAGTTGACCCGAAATACGACCTAAGAAACCAATCTGAAATATTGGGAAGTACTTCTTTAGCAGATGGAGTAACTTGTTCTAAATTTTTAGGATCTAGGGGATCCAGAACAAATTTTGATAGATTGTATAACAAGTCTTTTGATGGACCCGCAGATCGGTTAGAAATAGCAAATTATCTTTATTTGCAAACGCAAATTTACAAAATGGCAACAGAATATGTAAATTTTGCGAATCATAGAGTAATTATCTCTGATGGTGTGTATGAACCTACGCCATATTTCGTAGAAAGTTCATATGCTGGCGAAACTCCGAGTGCAAATAGTATTAACGATTATCGTAGAATCGGAAGAGCGATAGGTTATCAAATTATAGACAAAAAAGGAAAATCTGACCCAGTTGCTTCTTTTGATTTAGCAGTTTTTTGGAAAGATTATGCTAATTACGATAAATTAATTTTAGAGTATGATACCTATAACGTTGATGGTAGTATTACGGGAACAGTTTTTATAGTATTACCAGAAATCTCTTCTTTGGACGATGATATACGTTACTCTAAATTAATTGAAACAATTTACAATGGTGAGTCACAAAGTAAATCAGATTTGCAAGAAATCTTAGAATAAACTTATAAATAAAAGGAAAAGGAATTTCAATGGCTAAATTGCTATCTACAGAAGATGGAAATCTCTCTAGTAGCATTAGAATAACGACAGAGCAAAAGTATAAAGACATAGATTTGACTCTTTCGACGTTTTCTGATACCGGAGAAATTTATTTAAAACGAGACGCAGCGGCAGTAAAACAATCTGTAAAAAATTTACTATTGACAAACGCATACGATAAACCGTTTAATCCAAGATATGGCGCAAATTTACAGGGATTGTTATTTGATTTAAGCGAAGGGAACAGTGATTTTGAAATCAATGAAAGAATTACAAAAGCAATCAATATTTATGAACCAAGAGCGATAATACAAGAAGTAAGAGTTAACTCTTCCCCCGAGCGTAATGTTGTAAGAGTTAGAGTAGAATTTAAAGTTAAAAATTTAGCGTCTACTGAAGTTATAGAAACTACAATTTCAAGGTTAAGGTAATGGCAACTACTATTAAATCTACAGCATTAGATTTTACATCAATAAAAAATTCTTTAAAAGTTCATCTTCAGAACAGTTCCGAATTTGGAACCTCTGATTATAATTTTGAAGCTTCTGGGTTGTCAAGTTTACTTGATGTTTTAGCGTATAATACACATTATAATGGTCTTATTGCAAATTATGCACTAAATGAATCATTCCTTAGCACTGCTCAACTAAGATCTTCCGTCGTTGGTCTTGCTGGATCGATTGGATATTCTTCTGGATCAAAAGTTGCTTCAAAAGCATTAGTTAATCTTAGAATTACTGGCGGACCAGCGGATACTACTATTACTTTACCAGCGTATACCACTTTCAGTACATCTATAGGTAACAGCGCGTTTATTTTTCAAACATTAGAAACATTTACTGCTATAAATGATGGCAGTAACAATTTTGATTTTAAAACTTCTACAGGATCTGATAATGTTCCGATTTACGAAGGAACAATAAAAACTAAAAGTTTTATCGCAGGACCATACTCAGAGCAAGATATTTTTGTAATACCAGATAACACTTTAGATTTGGATACAGTGATTGTTAAAGTTTATGAATATCCTGGTTCTTCTTCATATACCACGTATACTAGTGTTAATGATGCCACGAGCATATCCTCGACATCTACGATTTACATTATTAGAGAAGCGCCAAATGGATACTATGAACTTTCATTCGGTAATGGATCTAATCTGGGTCAAGCGCCTGCTTCCGGCGAAAAAATTGAGGTAACTTACCTTTCTACTGCAGGCGCTTCAGGAAATCAAGCTCGTACTTTTCAAAACGGAACTTTTAACCCAGGATCTTATTCAGTAGTTCCGACCGTTGTTTCCGCTTCGTCTGGTGGACTTGAAAAAGAAGGTATAGAATCTATTCGTAAAAACGCTCCGTTTTTATATGCTGCACAAAACAGAATGGTTACTGCAGAAGATTATGCAGCGCTTGCACAAAGAAATTTTTCGGGATATATTCAAGACATAAAATCTTGGGGTGGAGAAGATAATATTCCTCCAAGATATGGAGCAGTTTACCTTTCAATTGATTATTTTAATGGGGTTGATGTATCCACACAAGAATTTGTTCAAAACGGAATAACGGATTTAGCAGAAGATTTGTCTGTTGCTTCTTTTGATGTGTTTTATACTAAACCTGTTATTACTTACTTAGAAACAGAAACGTTTTTTCAGTTTAATCCTAAATTAACTGGCGAAACCGAATCTACTATAAAATCAAATGTTCGTTCAGCAATTTCTACATATTTTACTTCGAGTACAGGAACTTTTGATAAAACGTTTAGAAGGTCTAATATGTTGACAGTTGTTGATGCTGTCGATCCATCAGTATTATCTTCTCGTTCTAATATTAAAATGCAACAAAGAAGGTCTACTAGCAGTAATGATTATGATCAACCTATTTTGTTAGGGACGACTAAAGATTATTCTTTTATTTTTGCTGCGCCTATAGAGCCTGGGAAGTCGGATAGTTATACCATAACGTCAACAAATTTTGTATATGCTGGGCAAACATGTTTTTTAAGAAATAAATTAGGATCAACTGATTTACAAATTATATCTTTAACAACAGGGAAAACTATTGTTAGTAACGCAGGAAATTATGTTCCGGAAACGGGTGTTGTAAACATTGTTGGTTTCAATATTACTTCATATCTTGGTAGTTACTTGGCAATTAAAGCAATTCCTGATAATCAATCAGCGATTACGCCATTAAGAAATAACATTTTGGAGCATGACAATAATTTATCTACTGTTTCTACAGTCGTTACATCGTCATTATAAATAAACCTTATTTAAGAGAATAATAGTGTCTACTGGAGCAACTACTAATAATTTTACTAACAATGTATTCGAATTGTTAGATAGCGATTTGTCATCAAATAATCGTTATTATATCGCTTTCGGATCAAACGATTTGTGGGTCGGAGATCCCCCTAATGCAGTAGGATCTATTAGAAATTCGCATTTAGTTAGGCAAAGATTACATTCATACAAAAGATCAACTCTTGCTTCTTTTGTAGTTCCTCGAGTCAATTATGATAACTCAGGAAGCACCTCATATAATGCATATGATGACAACGATCCAAGTCTAACTAATTTTTATGTTTTGACAGATAACGACGAAGTTTTTGTATGCATACAAAAACCCGATCCAAACAGTAGTCAACTTTCGACGATAAAACCGACTACTGCAGCACAAGCATTGGTTCATCCTTATAATCCAGCGAGATCGTACAAAACTTCAGATGGATACGTTTGGAGATTTTTGTATAAATTGAGCAATCTTGCTAAAGAAAAATTTTTGACAACAAATTATATGCCTGTTAAAGTTATTACTTCTTCTAATCCTACTATTACAGAAGAAATTCAGCAAAAAGCATTACAAGATAGCGCTGTGAGTGGAGAAATTATTAATTTTGTTGTCACTGGTTCAGGAACAGGAAACACCCTAGGAAACGCCAATCCGCTTACTGTAAACGGAGGTGGTTTCGGTAGCGGCGCAGATTTTTTTGCATTCGGTAACTCTGGCGGAGAATTAATTAAAATTCATATAGATTCTGATGGTTCCGGATTAATAAAACATGGTTCTGGATATAGGTCAGCAGTCGTTTCACCAGATAATCCTGGCGCTTCTTTTACTGCTCGATCAGTTTTTGGTCCCGTGGACGGTTTAAATTCTAATCCATTACTTTCTTTAAACGCTGACAATCTAATGATTACTGCTGAAGTACAAGACGAAGAAGGATCAGCAGATCTTTCTATTGGATCAAGATTTCATCAGGTGGCATTAATTAAAAATCCAAAAGACAGCGATGATAGCTTTATTACCCTTGATGCCGCTAATGCTCTTAGAAAACTTACTGTTTCGAGTTTATCAGGAATTACTGTAAATGGAACTATTACTGGTCAAACTTCCGACGCAACAGCTCTTGTGGTAGACACGGTTTCTGGTCCGCCCAACTATGTCTACTATGTACAAAGAGATTCTGATGGTCTAAAACCGTTTCAAATTGGCGAATCATTAGGGTCTCAAACAGTAACCGCTGAAGGTCCGGGGGCGGTAAATCCTTTTACAGGAGAACTTCTATTTTATGATAATGTAGCGACCGTAGTCCGACAATCTTCACAAACTGAAGATCTAAAAATTATTATAAATTTATCTAAATGCACATAGGATAAAAAATGGCAACCAACAGAAATTCGACAACCTTTTCATCAACATACAAAGACGATTGGTCTAAAGACGATCATTATCATCGCATTTTGTTTAATAATGGTAGAGCTCTGCAAGCAAGGGAACTTACCCAGATGCAGACTATTATTCAAGAAGAGATGGCAAGTTTTGGAAGAAATATTTTTAAAGAAGGTAGCGCGATTTCTGGTGGCGTGCCAAGTATCAATGCACAATATAGATTTGTGACTTTATCTGGATCTCCAGATTTATCTACAGTTCAAGTTGGTATGATCTATACTAATGGTGTTCAAAAAGCAAGAATTTTAGAAGTAGATGACGCCAACGACAAACTTTTTGTTGGTTATGTTGACAATGGCGGGTCTGCTGTTTCTTCTTTTACACAATTTATAAATTTAGATACAATATCAGATCAAGGCGGCGTTGGTCCTAACCTTACCGTTTCTGGAAATGGGTCGGCAGTAAAGTTTACGATCGAAGAAGGCGAATTTTTTGTATCCGGTCATTTTGTACACAGCAGTCAACAATCTATTATACTAAATGCTTCCAGTCCTATAGCAAATAAAACTGTAGGATTTAAAGTTGAAGAAAAAATTATTACTGTAGATGATGACGCTGACTTATATGACAATGCAGGAGACACTGTTAATAATTCTTCTCCAGGAGCAGATCGTTATCAACTTCTATTAACTCTTACAACAGAAGATCAAATTGCTGCCGACGAATCTTTTGTATTCGTCGCTAAAGTTGAAAATTCTACGATTACTGAAGTTGTAGATTTAAATGACTCGTATAATCAGATTGAAGACATGTTGGCTCAGAGAACTTATGAAGAATCGGGCAATTATGTAATTAAACCCTTTACGCTTAATTTTGATGAGTTTAACGATCAACCCGATTCAGATATGTCATTAATGGTTTCTGATGGCATTGCTTATGTCAACGGTTATCGAGCAGAACAGCAGTCTCCAACAAAATTAATTATTCCAAAACCTCAAGAAACTGAAACAGTTTCGGAAGAGGGCATAGCAGTATCTTATGGAAACTATTTTATTATTGATAGTATTACTGCGATGGGCGCAGACGCTGGAAATCTTTTCGGCAGTAACTCTGGTAATAAAAATCATTATAAATTTTCATTGACAGGACCTACCGGAACATGTCATTTGAGGTTCTTAGAATACAGACAGGGTAAGATAAGAGCATACGTATACGGGATTAAACTAGCTTCGGGAAATCTTGCTGATACTACTGCATTGGTAAACTCCTCTTTAGGAATTACGCTTTCTGTTGAACAAAACACTCAAGGCATCACTACTTTGTACGAGTCTAACAATAATAATGCGTTCGAATTATTGCCTAGAGTAAGACCCGCTACCATAGGATCGCCGGATACAACTATAATTAGATCTCTTTCTACTGGCGCTCTAGGATCTACTTCCTATAGTCTTCCCGCCGTAGCGGACGGATCTTATGTAAATCCAGATAATTGGATAGTATATAATAACACAGATAATGCAGACGAAACAACGACCGCTAATATTAATTTGACGAGTAACGCGATTAGTAATTTAACTTCAGGAAAAGATTATGTAGTCGTTTTTATGGTCGAGTCGACCTCAAGCAATAATCAGGAAAGAGGTAAAGGTCTTTCTTCTACTACTATTACCACTTCTTTGACTATTGATGAAAATGGCACAAGATATGTACCCTTGGGTCAATATGACATTTATAGCATGGATTCTGTTCGATTTATAGATGCTACGGGATCAATCGCAACACCATATTTTAGATTAGATAACGGACAAAGAGACAACTACTACACTAAGGGTAAATTGATATTAGATTCTGATGTAAATTGGAATGGGAATGTTTATGCCAATTTTAAATATTTTACTAGAACTCTTTCTAACAACGATAAGTATTATAGCGTAAATTCTTATCCTTTAAGTATCGGATATTCTGGTATCCCTAGTCATAAATTAGCAGACGGTACAGTTTTGCCGCTGAGAAACGTTTTAGACTATCGACCTGATTTTGACGAAGACCTTGATTCTGTAGTTACTTCTACTGTATTCCCATTTCCTAAAAATGGTACGAATGTTACAGCAGACGTTAGTTATTATTTGCCACGCGCTGATAAAGTTTTAATTACACAAGAAGGCGATGTACAAGTATTAATGGGACAACAAGCGCAGAATCCGCAGTTTAAGAAAACGCCCGACAATTCGTTAGAACTTTATAAGATTATTTTTAATGCAAATACTATTGATGAAAATGATTTGCAAGTTACGCCAATAGAGCACAAACATTATACTATGGGCGATATTGCTAAGATCGAAGAGAAATTAGATCGCCTTGCTGATTTCACTGAATTTAGTTTGTTAGAATTAGAAGCAAAATTGACTCCGGAATTAGATAGTGATGGAGTTGAGAGGGCAGAATCTGGTATTCTAGTAGACGATGCTCAAGATCAAAAGTTGTCTGATGTCTCTTCTCCAGATTACTGCGCGTCAGTAGATCCTGATTCTAAACTGTTTAGACCTTGTTTCGATGAAGATAATGTAAGATTAATTTTTGACGCTGATAAAAACCCAACGGCAAATAATGTTATCCGTAAAGGCGACTTAGTAATGTTGAATTTTGATTCAGCGTCTTGGATATCACAACCTCTAGCGTCTAGATCTGTTAATGTTAATCCAACTGGAAAAGTGGACAACATAGGTTGTTTAATGCTTTCTCCTTCTAGCGATGAATGGAAAAATTCAAAATATGACGCTAGTTATGCTCTGCCAGGAGCAAGTCGAATAGACGTCAAGCAAGCAAGATTATGGAATAACTGGCAGTGGAATTGGGCGGGAAGAGTCATTGAAAACGAACACGAAGATGTTGGAGATGATTTTATTCCTTCTAATCGTCAGTATGGCGCTTTCGGTAGAAAGTCTTTAGTAGAGCGCGAAAGATATAACTCTGAACGCGAAAAACGCTCAAGTAGATTAAGGACTGGACGATCTGTTAGAAGATTAATTAGCACAGATACTTTTAGAGAAAGAGTTGGTAATAGAGTAGTCGATTTGGCGTTGATTCCTTGGGTTCGTTCTCGTTTAATACATTTTAAAGCAATGGGTTTAAAACCCAATACAAAACATACTCCTTATTTTGATGGAGTAGATGTCGCTAACTTATGTAGAGATGAAGGGTCTGGTGGATTTGTACGTTGGTCTACAAATAAAACAGAATACGGAAACAAATATGATAATTTGAATTCTCGTCCGACTGATCTAGGAGCAAGTAGCGACCTTGTTTCTAATTCTCAAGGTGTTATAGAAGGTTCTTTTTGGTTGCCTAGTGTTAGACCAACTAAACCAATTCCTACTCTTGGTGTTGTCGCGGGAGAAGTTTCCGCAGGCAGAAGATTTAGGGCAGGGACTAGAGAGTTCAAACTTATAGACGCTTCTGCGCAAGATATCAGAACCGCCGATAGTAAAGCGGTTGCATACTATACTGTAAAAGGTGCGTTACCGATTAAAAATCAAAGTGTTGTTTCTACTCGATTTGGAGAATTTAGTTATAACGTTCCTAATGCGTCTTTGAATGTTTACAATACTTATGAAATTAGAGACGAATTGGATAACATCCCTTCAGACAATATTAGGGTTGAAGAACCGCATTTATCGGGTCAGTGGGGCGCAGAAACTTCAGCGATTGTTCCTGCTACAGTATCTAATTTATCGAGCGTTGTTAGTGACTATATTAACGTAAACCAACTTTTATATGGCGGAACAACTAATCTTCCGACCGTAGGACCACAAAAACCTTTAGCGCAAAGTTTTTACGTTGATAATCCTTTTGGCGCAACCATGGTTGACGTCAAATTGTCGTTCAAGAGTAAGGATACTGTTTTACCCGTCTCTATTCAAATACGACCAGTAATAAACGGCAAACCATCGGAAACTAATATTGTTCCTGGTTCGTGTGTATTTAAACTTCCGGCAGAAATTACTACTTCATCTGATGCTTCTTCTGAAACATCTTTTGTCTTTGAAGAACCTGTTGTCTTGAATGCTTGGACGCAATATGCCATCGTTGTTATGACGCAATCCACTGAATATGATCTCTGGACTGCTAAGACTAGAGATTTTGTAGTAAACGGTAGCAATAACAGAATAGTTTATTCTAGAGGCACGCTAGGTAGTATGTTTTTGCCGCAAAACGGTAGGTTATACAAAGGCGAAAAAGATCAAGATCTTAAATTTACAATCAATCGCGCGAAATTTACTCCAAAAAATGCTACAGGCACTTCGACTACATCAAGGATCGGCGGAGCGAATGGTAGCGTAATTCTTAGAAACGCTAATGTTCCAAGAAAACTTTTAGAGTTGAATCCATTTAGAGTTTCGAATGGTTCTAGTGAAGTTTATGTTAAACATCCTTGTCACGGATTCCACCCTGGAGATTCTTGTCACATTACTGGCGCTAATAGTTCAATCGGTGGATTGACGGTTAATGGCGCTCAAACTGTTTACAGAATAGATGGAGAAGGGTTTACGTTCAAGCCAGGCGGTAATGCTTCGACTGATGCAGTAGGCGGCGGCGAAAACGTTTTGTCTGATAGAAATATTCAGTATAATATTATTATGCCTTATGTGGAGCAGCTTGTTCCTAATCATACATCAACCGATATTTCTGCAAAATATACTACTGGCGCATTGATTACTGAAAATAGTAGTAGTAAATATACTACACAGGTAACTACTGCGTCAAATAAATATAGTAGAGTTACTCCAGGATCCAACGTTTCTTTTAACGATCGTCCTAGAGTTATTGCAAATCCTGGTATTCAAGCGACTTTCGATGGAGGAAACGGAGCATATTCTGGATTGGTCAAAGTGGATCTAAAAAGCGGCAATGATTATGTTTCTCCGATTATTGATCTTCAAAGGTGTTCTTTATTTTTAATAGAGAATTGTGTCGAAGATTCTGATGGAAGGGCGTTTTATCCTGTTCCAGAGACTTCGCCTAATTCGGGGGCAAATGGTTCTAGACACATTACTACGCCAATAACGGTTGCGACTGAAGCGGTGGGTTTTGTATTACAGAACTTGTATTCTACTCCTTCTGGGACTGATTATGATATGTATTATAGAACTGCTCAATCTGGTGAAAATATATACAATAAGCCCTGGAGATATTTAAATCCTACCGATCCACTAGTTAAAGGCGAGCGATATCAAGAAGCTCATTTTCTTGGCGGTGGAGTAGCAGGAAACTTAAATAAGTTTAGTCAAATACAGTCTAAATTTGTTATGCACTCTAGCAATAGTTGTTTCACACCAAAAATATCTAACTTTAAATGGAAATTCCTAGCGATTTAATACCCGTAAAAGGGTATCCTGGTTGGAAAAGAGATAGCAGTGGTATTATTCATAATACGAATACCACTGCTATCAAACGCGCACAAGAAAAAAAAGAACAACGTAAGATAGAGAAAGAAAGATTAAATAATCTAGAAAACGATGTCAAAGAAATTAAAAATATGATGAAATCGATTATGGAGAAACTATGACCATTTCTTATTTGTTTGGAACAGAAAATCAATATCGTTGGCGTTTGGCCAAAGACTCGGATCTAGCAGCGATCGAACAAATTGTATCGCGTCAACGCATAGGTCATCATACAACAGTAAACAATTTGCGATTTGACAGCGATGGAGAAGGCAATTATCATAGTTTACATAATTGTCCTTCTCCAGAAACTTGTCGTCTAGAACACGTTTATACCGCACAAGACTATATTGATGTAAATACTTTTTTTGAAGACGCTTCATTTCACATACAAAGAACTTTGGTTGTGACAGATTCGGACACATCAAATGTTTTGGGCATGTATGGTTTTATTGGCAACGGAGGTTTAGACGACAACAATAATAAAACATGGGACATTACTAGAACATCTATGGGGTTATCTCCTGATGCTGACCAAACACTTGGCGCTGACCGTTGGACCATAGGAAGACAATTCATGACAGCTTTAAAACAGCAACAAGTCTATCCATTAAAATCTTTATGGGTACCAACTGTGTTAGATTCTGCTAATTCGCCAAATCGAATAAACCTTTCTTCTAAAAAATCTAGGCAGGGGTCTAAATCTGCTAAACTTTATGATCAAACTAAATTAGATGAATACAATTACTATATGATTAAAACGAATGAGTCTCTTTGGATTCCTAATCCACAATGGTTAAATCAAAAATTTGAGTCGACTTATAGTGTTGAAAATTTTGGATTGTTAAACAGTCTTCGCTTTATCTGGAACACTTACGACTCAGCTGCTTAAAACCTATAAATAGAGAGGTATATTCTCGATTTATAATAAATGACATCAAGCGTTTTAAAACAATTTGGATCAGGCGCACTTAAAGAATTAACTTTAAGTGAAGAAGATTATCTTGCATATCGTTGTGGTGTACAATTAGGACAAACCACCACTTCTGATCCTGCAGCATTAAACCTTTCTGCGGGCACAAATATCGGTTCTTTTACAGACACTAAACTAACGCAGCCCGTTGGCGGAGGTGTAGCAGGAACAATATACGATACAGGTAAATTAGCAGCAAACTATACTAATACCGCATCAGCAACTCATAATTTTAATTGGACGCCTAATGGTATTCCAGCAGATCCTTATACATTACCTTCTACGGTAAAAGTAGGCGACGGATTACTTATTAATCTTCAAATGGTTATGAATCTCATAGGGTCTCCGCTTCCGGTTGTCGAAAGGGCAGAAGCAAGTTTAAATTTTCAAATAGATGGTAATCCTGGTGGCGCGATAATTGAGAGCGTCACTAACATTGCTGGAGCAAACGGAACTGGAACTATATCAGCTTCTGGTAATAATGTTATTTGGACGGGAATCGATACCGACAAAGACGCATTATTAGTCACGTTCTTAGTAATAATACAAACAGAAGGAACCTTGACAGTCAATGTCGACGCTACTTTTTTTGATGCTCAGGACTCTCCACAAATTATTTCTGCTACTCAAAGTGATAGTATTACAGTATCTGGAATAACCACTGATACCGTAATTAGTAATGTAACACCTCTTTATCAAAGAACCGGAACTCCAAACCAACGAGGCGAAACTAATTGGAGAGGATTTTTAACCTGGGATAGAAGTTTAAACGCCGCAAAAGAAATGTCTGATGCGCAGTCAGACGTTTTGATTAAAAGATTGTTAAAAACTATTCATCATGACGAATATCCTGGAGTTTATCGGTTATCCTCTTCCAGTCCAGGAGCAGGTTGGTCAGTATTTTTATCTAATTGTTTTACCGATATGAGAGTAGATGGTACTTCTATAAGTTATTCCATTTGGTTAAAAAATTCCGGAACAGTTCCTTCTAAAGTTAATCCAATGGTTATTGAACGAGATGGCGCTAACAATAATCAAGGTACATTTTTAAGCGTTCGTGCAGCAAATGATGATATAATGTCAGTAACGCTAGGGCAGAGAGCAAAACAAGTTATCCAAGATACAGGAATTGGAACGTATCAATTAAGATCTTCTGCTCAGGGCGCACCGACTGACTCTGGCGTATGGGTTCCTCGCGGAGTAGCTGTTGATACTAGAAATGTAGAAGGATTTCAAGACGATACGCTTTCGTATACTGGAGTATATACTGGATCTTATCTTGCTGCATACGTAGGACCAGCGTATACTCAAACGTATGAAGGTCCANNTATACACAAACATATGAAGGACCAGACTATACTTCAACGTCAAGCGTCCCATATATCGCAACCTATACTCAAACGTATGAGGGTCCGACCTATACTATAACTTATGAAGGTCCAGATTATCAAAGAACCTCTAGTGTTCCATATGTCGAGACATATACTCAAACATATGAGGGACCGTTTTATACTCAAACATATGAAGGTCCGGATTATCAAAGAACTTCTAGTGTTCCATATATCGAAACCTATACCCAAACATATGAGGGACCGTTTTATACCCAAGCATATGAAGGACCAACGTTTACTAGAACTTCTAGTGTTCCATATGTTGAAACCTATACTCAAACGTATGAAGGTCCA
>DKOR01000032.1:31879-32033 GCA_002470825.1 Thiotrichaceae bacterium UBA7357
TGAAACTTATACTCAAACATATGAAGGACCAACGTATACTATAACTTATGAGGGTCCAGATTATCAAAGAACTTCTAGTGTTCCATATGTTGAAACCTATACTCAAACGTATGAGGGTCCGTTTTATACTCAAGCATATGAAGGACCAACGTTT
>DKOR01000015.1:0-1988 GCA_002470825.1 Thiotrichaceae bacterium UBA7357
TAGTTACATAAAGCAAAAAGTCTAACTATTGCTCGTAAATACAACAAGATATCTTGTTTTTATGATTGATTTAAATTTAGGCACAAGAATTGCTGATAGTACAGTGAACATAATAATAACCAGGTTTGTCTGCCAAGGTGGCTCATAAACCAATGTCTTAGGAGGAAGAAAATTTTGAGTTCAGATAATCCTATAGAAGTACTGGGAATTGATGCCGGTGGCACAATGACAGATACTTTTTTCGTCGCGGCCGATGGCCAATTCATAGTAGGCAAGGCACAAAGTAGTATCGATGAAGCCAGTGCCGTAGTTGAATCAAGTAAAGATGGTCTTGAAGGCTCTGGTAGATCTCTTGAAGAAGTCTACGGACAAATGTCCACATGTGTCTATTCTGGTACAGCTATGCTTAACAGAGTGGTCTCACGCACAGGTATCCGTACTGCATTGATTTGTAGTAAAGGTTTTGAAGATAATCATCGTATGGGCCGTGCTCTACAATGTTATCTCGGATACGCGTTCGAAGATCGTCTTCATTTGAATTCACATCGCTATGATGACCCGTTGGTTGCTATTCAAGATACTCGTGGTGTTACCGAGCGTATCGACTGCCAAGGCACCGTGGTTATTCCAGTACGTGTTGAAGAAGCAGTTGTAGCGGCAAAAGAATTACTAGCAACAGATATTAAAGCTATTGTAATCAGCTTTTTAAACTCGCATGCTAATCACTCACATGAAGAAGCTGTTAGAGATGCTGTCATTGCAGAAGTAAAATCATCAGGTAAAGATATTCCTGTATTTGCATCTTGTGACTACTATCCAAGCCGTAAAGAAAGTCATCGTACCAATACGACTATTCTCGAAGCTTACGCTGCAGAGCCCTCACGTATCACATTGAAAAATTTGGACGATAAATTACGAGCATTAGGTGGTAAGTTTGACGTCCGTGTTATGGCTAGCCATGGCGGTACAATCAGCTGGAAAGCAAAAGAATTAGCTCGAACGCTAGTTTCTGGCCCAATCGGTGGTGTAATCGGTTCAGCTTATCTTGGTAAGGAACTTGGTTATGAGAATATTGCTTGTTCAGATATTGGTGGAACAAGTTTTGATATGGCGTTAATTGTCAAGGGTGCCTTTGCAATTGGACGTGATAAAGATATGGCTCGATTGGTATTGTCATTACCGCTGGTAGGCATGGATACCGTTGGCGCAGGCGCAGGTAGCTACGTTCGTATTGACCCATATTCAGACGCTATCAAACTCGGTCCAGACAGTGCTGGCTACAGAGTAGGCACGTGTTGGGAAGAGGGCGGTGTTGACACCGTATCTGTGACTGATTGTCACCTTATGCTGGGTTATTTAAATCCTGATAATTTTTTAGGTGGAGCATTAAAACTTAACGTTGAACGTGCGCGCCAGTGCATTAAAGAACAAATCGCAGATAAAATAGGTATGACCGTTGAAGATGCGTCTGCTGGTGTTATCGAGTTGCTTGATGCCTCTCTAAAACAACATCTTGGCGATATGATCTCAAGTAAAGGTTATACGCCTACTGACTTTGTTTGTTTCTCATACGGTGGTGCTGGTCCAGTACATGCTTATGGTTATACGCAAGGTCTAGGCTTTCAAGAAACAATCGTGCCTGCATGGGCGGCTGGTTTCTCAGCATTTGGTTGTGCAGCAGCAGAATTTGAATATCGCTATGATATGAGTGTTGATATTGCAATGCCACCAGATAGTGAAGAGGCAGCTAAAGATGAAGCTTGTAAAACGTTACAGGACGCTTGGGATGAGTTGAAGGTTAAAGTTCTGGAAGAGTTTAAGATTAATGGTTATAGCCCAGACGATGTAACACTAGATCCTGGTTTTAGTATGCAATACATGGGGCAGTTGAACGACCTTGAAATTGTTGCGCCAGTGAAAAACATCAGTGGTGCTAAAGATTGGCCTGCTTTAACGGATGCTTTTGAAGAAACTTTTGGTCGAGTGTA
>DKOR01000015.1:2013-8953 GCA_002470825.1 Thiotrichaceae bacterium UBA7357
GCTGATTTATTTCTGATGGAAGCTATTATGCCTGGAAATAAAATGCCTGGACCTTGTGTCATTGAGTCTGACGCAACAACTTTTGTCGTACCGCCTGGTTTCGAAACATTTATGGATAAGCATAGGCTTTTTCATCTGATCGAAGTATAGGTTCAAGTTTTAATACTTAATTGATTTAAGAAAGAGGAATAAAATATGAATAAACCAGAATCGATATCAGGTGGTTCTTCAACAAGAAAGTCTATCTTATATAATGGTAAGACCCTTGCGCAGAATCGTGCTGATATGTACAACACATCAAAAGAAACCGGGCATTATGACGGATTGAAAGAGCTTAAATTGAAGAAATCTGATCCGATTACTTTCGAGAAGATTTTCTCAAAATTACGTGCAGGTGTTGTAAATGCACGTGAAACGGCTAAAAAGATCGCTGCATCTCCTATCGTTGAGCAAGAAGGTGAGCTTTGTTTCACTCTGTACAACACCGCTGGTGATTGTGTCTGTACTTCTACAGGTATCATCATTCACGTGGGCACGATGGGAATGTGCATCAAGTACATGATTGAAAATAATTGGGAAGAAGATCCTACAGTCAACCCTGGTGATATGTTCACCAACAACGATTGCCAAATCGGTAATGTACATCCGTGTGATATTGCAACTATCGTTCCTATCTTCCATGAAGGTAAATTGGTAGCTTGGGTTGGTGGTGTGACTCATGTAATCGATACTGGTGCTGCTGGACCAGGTTCTATGTCAAACGGTCAAGTGCAAAGATTTGGTGATGGTGTTCAAATCACCTGTCGTAAAACAGGTATCAATGATAAGCCTATGCGTGACTGGCAGCATGAAGTACAACGAAATGTACGTACTCCAAAATACTGGATTCTTGATGAAAGAACTCGTATCGCGGGAGACCATATGATTCGTGACATCGTTGAAGAAGTGATTTCTGATGTGGGTGTTGAAACCTTCTTGCAGTTCACCTCGGAGATTATCGAAGATGGTCGTCGTGGTTTGGTGAAACGTATTAACGATATTCTTATCCCTGGTAAGTACAATACCGTTGCGTTTGTTGACGTACCATACATGCATGAAGATGTCTCTGTGCCATCTCCATTTGCAAAGGTCGACACCATCATGCATGCACCTTGTACCATTACTGTTAAACCTGAAGCGACATGGCGTCTTGATTTTGAAGGCTGTAGCCGTTGGGGTTGGCATACGTATAACGCAAACCCAACAGCTTTTACTAGTGGTATCTGGGTAATGATGACGCAGACGGTTGTACCAACAGAGCGTATTAATGATGGTTCACTCTTCGCTTCTGAATTCCGTCTACCTAAAGGTACATGGACTAATCCAAACGATCGAAGAACGGCGCACGCTGATGCGTGGCATTTCTTGGTGTCTTCTTGGAGCTCTCTATGGAGAGCGGTTAGTCGTGGTTATTTCTCACGCGGTTATCTAGAAGAAGTGAATGCGGGTAACTCTAATCCATGTAACTGGATGCAGGGTGGTGGTTTCAACCAAGAAGAAGAAATTCACGCTGTGAATAGCTTCGAAACTGCAGCTTGTGGTACCGGCGCTTGTGCCATGAAAGATGGTCTTAACCATGCGGCTGCTATCTGGAATCCAGAAGGCGACATGGGTGACTGTGAGATTTGGGAATTAGCAGAACCATTACTGTATATGGGTCGTGCAATCAAATCTAACACGGGTGGCTATGGTAAGTATCGTGGTGGCATGGGTTTTGAAACCCTACGTATGGTACATAACTCAGCTGACTGGTGTATGTTCTTCATGGGTAATGGCTACATGAACAGTGACTGGGGTCTGCATGGTGGTTACCCATCAGCAACCGGTTATCGTTTTGAAGCTCACAATACTGGTTTACATAAGCGTATTGCTGAAGGCAAATCATTGCCAATGGGTCATGACTGGAATCCTGATGAGCCAGATTATGAGAATCATCTGGAGCCAGGTGCAGAGGTCAAACGTGATAGCCAATGTATCACTACCGAAGCAATCTTCGAAAACGGCGATCTTTACTTGAACTACCTCCGTGGTGGCCCAGGTTTTGGTGACCCACTTGATCGGACTATAGAAAATATTGAGAAAGATTTGAATGATGTTGTTCTTTTAGAAGAATACGCAGTAAAAATCTACGGTGCTAAGTTCACGAAGGATAAAGAAGGTTATTACACTGTTGATGCTGATGCGACTAGAGCTCGCCAAAAAGAAATGCGCAAAGAGCGTCATTCTCGCGGCACTCCTGTGAAGGAATGGATGAAAGGCGAACGCCAGAAAATTCTTGACAAGAAAGCATCTAAACAAGTTCAACAAATGTATGCATCTTCTTTTGAGTTGTCGCAACCTTTTCTGGATAAGTTCCGAGCATTCTGGACCCTGCCAAGTGATTGGCTAGTGACAGAGAAAGAGTTGGGTGTTCCTGCATTTGGTGCCAAGCATCATATGGATTTAAGTCAAATGCCAGACGTTAAGACGGTGGTCTTAGTCGAGGAATAAAACATTCTGTGTTTGTGGGCGTTTAATACGCCCACATGCTTGAACAATAAATTATTAGAGGTTTTAAAAAATGTCTACAACATATACAAAAAAACAAGTTGCTGAATTAGTCGACGGCGTACTTGATTGGGAAACGGTCCGACGCATGTTGTTTATGCCGAAGGATCCAGATAGATTTGCTATGTACATCGATGTCCTTCAAGAAAGACAAACATGGGATGATAAAATTATACTTCCATTAGGGCCGCACTTATATATCGTCGAAGATAAAAACGGCGATATTGTCAATAAATGTGACTGCGGTTTCGTCTTTGGGCCTTACACTGAAAACTGGAAGTTAAATGCACTAATTTATGTTCGTGATAGTGTAGAAAAGTTCAACGAAGTATATCCTAAACTGATGTCACCTGATGCAGAATGGCAGGTATACCGAGAATACTATTGTCCAATAGAAGAGTGTGGCGTAATGCACGATGTTGAGGCGCCAACACCTTGGTACCCAGTAATTCATGATTTTGAGCCTGATATAGCGGAATTCTACAAATGGGTAGGACTAGAAGCACCTAAGGGAATTGCTGCTTAATACTTTTCTGCTAGTAATAAGCAGTTAAGGTTAATAAAGTATTAAGGCCGCCTGTTTAATATCAGGTGGCCTTTTTTATTTCTAGATTAATAATGCTTAACAAGTACTATTTAGGTAGTGCACCACAGCGAAAGCAATAAATAATATATGGGATTATTATTATTATTACATAAAGGATATTATCTATTCGTTGTCGATTCATCTAGCATTGCTCCTTATTTCATGAATTAAAACATTCGACTAGGGGTATAGAAAATATACATATGTTATGTATTAAATAAATATCAAGTAGTTAGCGATTCCTTGTCAGTAAAATCAACCGAAGTATCAAGAAAAGAAATTAAAGATCATAAAACTCATGTTTTATAATATCTATGTATTATGAAACAAATTGTGACGAGCTTGAAAAAGACAATCTCTAGGTGTACGATAATCGAACGTTTTAACATACGACTAACCTAGCTAAAACTTGGATGGTACAATCACAAGCGGTGTTTCGCACACTTAATAAACTCAATATGGAGTTATTTTGACTTTAGGCTAGGTTATTAATCAAAAGATTAAGGCAAACTACGGATGAAGAATTTGAATAAACATGCACCATACAATATAAATTCTGGAAAGGTCGATTTGGCTTGGGATAGGTATGTTAATTGTGGAGAACTTCCTAAAAATTCGATTCGAAAAATCATAAGTGATTCATGGGCAAGGTGTCTAGAAGATGGCGTAGACCCTTCTAGCAGTAAAACTCGTTTAAGTGTTAATGATAAAACATACAAAATACTTCTTAAAGATAACGCACAACTAGTCGAAGCGGCTAAACCGGTAATGGAGCATGCACGTAATCTACTCGCTGGTTCCGGTTCTATGATGATTCTGGCTGACAAAAATGGTATTTGTCTGCATGTAGAGGGTGATCGTAAAACTGTTGAGGATGGATATGATATTCAGCTGGCGGTAAGAGCGAACTGGAGTGAACGAGCTGCTGGGACTAATGCGATTGGTACAGTTCTATCAGTTGGTATGCCAATTCAAATCAATACTTCAGAACATTTTTGTGAAGGAATAAAGTCCTGGACCTGTACTGCAATGGTGATTAGAGATCCCGGGAGTCAGGAAATAATTGGTGCTCTAGACTTGTCGGGTTTAACGAGTGATTTTAGCTATCATACTCAAGCATTAGTTGTTGAAGCTGCAGGTAGGATAGAAAGTAGGCTCGTGGGCATAAGGTTAGAAGAAAAAAATCGTTTATTAAATGCGGCAGTTTCGATTTTTTCTTCACCAACAAACGATGCTTTGATGCTACTAGATAATTATGGCTCTTTGATAAAAACTAATGAAAATGTTGCTTCTAATCTTGCAATGCGTGGGGTTGACTTAAAAAATAACGGAAAGAATTTCATACACGATATAAACAATCAAGAGTCAAAAATGCTTGAGGCAGAATGGTTTCGTAATGAATGGATTGAACCTGTTATGGAAGGTCAGGACCAACTAGGTAGTATGCTCATAATTCCATCGCCACATTCAGTATATGTAGGGTCATCAAAGGATAGGATTAACAGAAGGTCATCATTGGATGACGATAAGAAGTATTTTAAGGACATTATTGGTTCTAGTAGTGCTCTGAAAGAAACAATCAACAAAGCCCAACGACTCGCTTCACTGCCTGTTCCAATATTAATAAAGGGAGAAACAGGTGTTGGTAAAGAAATGTTTGCAAAAGCTATCCATGCTGCTGGGCCGAATAGTAAAGGAGCACTAATAACTCTAAATTGCGGGGGGTTATCAAGAGATTTAATTACCAGTGAGCTATTTGGTTATGTAGAAGGTGCTTTTACCGGTGCTATCCGAGGCGGGAAAAAAGGTAAAATCGAGGCAGCAGATGGAGGTACACTTTTCCTAGATGAGATTGGTGAATTGCCATTAGATATTCAGGCAAATTTTTTACGCGTCCTGCAAGAAGGTGAAATATGTCGTCTTGGAGATCATCAGCAACGTAAAGTAAATTTCCGAATACTCGTTGCAACGAATCGCGATTTAAATCACGATGTAAAAGAAGGTCTTTTTCGAATGGATTTGTTTTACCGTATATCTGTTATAACGCTTTCTATACCTAGTTTGCGTGAGCGAAAAAACGACGTTGACATGTTGATAGACTTCTTCGCTGATGAGATAGCAAAAAGAGACGGTGCCAAAAAGAAAAGTTTTGCACCTGACGTAATCAAAACATTAAAAAGTTATAAATGGCCGGGGAATATTAGGGAGTTACGCAATATTGTAGAATGTTCAGTATTGATGTGCCAAACAGAAACTGTATCGCTCGAGGATTTACCAAGTGAATTTGATAATGAAGCAAATGGAAATAGTGAAGATGGGGTATTTAAAAATGCTATTTCGATTGATAACAATATCTCTCTTGAGGATGCTGAACGACTCATCATTATTGCTGCAATAAAGTCAAAAAATGGAAATATCACAAAGACCGCTAATCATTTAGGAATGGCAAAGAGTACATTATACTTGAAGCTTAAGAAATATGGACTAGACAGAAAACCTAAAATGCTTCAAAGTTAAATACAGATTGAATATACTTATACTGTTTTTACTTTATTAAGACTTGGTCTTTTAAATTCTTTAATAACTAACATGCATGAGCAATATAAATTTATGATGATATTTAAGATTAAACATTCAAAAAAATGCTTATTTAATAGTTTCATTTTCATCTCGTTATTACAATTTTCATTTCCAGCTCTTGCTGTGCAAACACCACAAGATCTTTCAGATCAAGCATGGGAAAAGAATTTAAGAAAACAAAATTTTCAGGAGCGCAAAATTATAGAAGGAGCCGACCAAGAAATACTGGAAGTAAAAGCACCTATCATGGCCGAAGATGCTTCTATTGTACCTCTATCTATTCATACAAAAATTGTACAAACCAAAGAACGCTACATTAAGAAGATGCATATCTTTGTTGATAAAAATCCCATGCCATTAGTCGGTATATTTGAATTCACACCTGATAGTGGTAAAGCTGACCTAGCAATGCGCATTCGTATCAATGAATATAGCTACATACGTTCAGTTGCCGAATTAAATACTGGCGAACTATACATGAGTAAAAGCTTTGTGAAGGCTAAAGGAGCATGCTCTGCACCACCACCAGCTAGTATGGGCGATTCAATAAAATTATTAGGTAAAATGAAAATGAAAGTTGTCGGTCTTGTCAAATTGGGTCGTCCTAATTTAATGCAAATAAGAGTGCGTCATCCAAATATTACTGGCTTGGCGCCTGAAAGACCTGGCTCGAGTGTGATACCACCTGCTTTTTTTGTGGACACCCTTGAAGTTGAATATAATAATAAACCAATAGTAAAAGCCCTTTTAACATTTTCTATTAGTATGGATCCAACATTGCGTTTCTACTTCTTCCCAGAAAATGAAGGCATTCTCACAGTTACAGGAACGGATACTAAGAGCGATAAATTTAGTTCAACCCACGCAATTAATGTATGGAAACCTAAAAACTCCTAAGTGATTCAAACAAATATATAATACTTGCATTGCAATTTTTGTTTCATATTTCATTGGTCTGATGTAATAGGAAAACTTGAGACTGTTTTTTCTGTGTTTCAAGAGGATTATTTAAGAAAAAACCCAATAATCATAGTTTGGGCTATAAGACATCAATCAAACTGAGCTTCATTCATCTTTATCTAGGTTTATATGCTATCCATAAAATATCCCATCACGGTTGATGCACGCGCTAATAAACTACTTAAAAAGTCAATCACTATCTGAATATGAGATAGTTTGTCCAGTTGT
>DKOR01000019.1 GCA_002470825.1 Thiotrichaceae bacterium UBA7357
TGAGTGGGAATAAGGGAAAGCCTCTAATAATATCACCCGATATCTTTTGTGCCCTTTAATCAGTTAGCGCTTCATAAATAACGTATTGAAATTAGAATAATTATTTGACGTTATTGACTTGTAAATATTTGAGGTATTTGAAAAATCATGGAAAGAAAATCATTCGCGTCAATAGAGCCGAAAGTTCATCCTAGCATTAATGACTATGACTTTGATTTCAAAAATGCAAGCCTCGATAGTAAAGAAAATGAGCAGATAGTTGAAGAGATGATGAGTTTTTTCTCCGAAAAAATTCCAAAGGAAAACGATGGAACTGGAGAATGGGAATGGTTACAAAAGCAGAAACAAAATAACTTTATAGATGCCTTGCTTAAAGGAAGAATAGATGTTGTTTCAGAATTTTTAACAAATATGTTTAGAAATGAAGCGACATATGGTTATTTGAGTCCTTCCTTTTCAGATGCTGTGTTGTCACCGGACACTGTGAAATCTGACATCTTATGTAACATCGACAGTTGTTTTGAGTTTTCTGATATTAGTGACGCTGTGGATTTGACGTCTGCTTGCGGAAACCCATACGGCTTAAAGATAAATGGACGTTTTGTTTTACCGGATACACCACGACATTTTTACTATAGTTATAATATTTCCAGATTGTTAGAAAATGTTACCGCGCCTTTCTTGATTGAGATAGGCGGTGGTTATGGTGGGCTGAGTTTGCAAAATTGGAAACGTTTCGAAGGAAACTGTGCAATTGTGAACATAGATTTATTTCCAGCCCTTGCTGTAACTTATTTTTATCTAACGAAAAACGGAATACCTGTGAACCTAGTTACAGAAAAAAAATGTGAGGTAAAGAAAAACATGGTTAACCTCATTTTTGCAGAAGAAGTGAAAAACGTTTGGAAGATGATACCAAAAATCGATATAATTTTTAACAGTCGTTCGCTTTGTGAAATGCATGAAGATACAATTTCAGAATATTTTAATTTCATCAATCTCAGTAAAACAAAGTTTTTTTATCATGAGAATTCAAACTACCTTCTCTTTCCAAATTCAGAAAGACATGTTGAAGTAGTGGCAGACAAATTTCCAATAAATGAGAAAAAATTTAGGTTATTAAGTAAGTATTTAACGCCATTTACTGGGGGTAGTGGCAGATATAGAGAGTATATCTATAAAGGATTGTAACTCACAGAAATCAATTATTAAAAAGTTTTAGGAGTAGTCTGTAATGTGGCTCAATTGTTTTTGTTGGCTTGTTATATTTACAGATAAATTATTTTTTCCTTTTTTACTTAGTTATTTATAAAAGAAGGTGTGCGACATTAATCTGGTTACCTATGTGTAATAGTGCTGTGTTAAACTTACATGCTTATTAAGAACATTCCAAAACAACACCCTACTGCAGCTATCCAAGTCACAGTTCTTAACGTGGCTAAATTGGCTATATATAGGCCTATATAAATCACACGAAACATTACAAACAAAACCGATAACATATCAATTGAATATTGATCGGCCCCAGTTTGATGAGCTATCAAAACTGATGCTATAAATAATGGAAGTGCTTCATACGTATTTTTTTCAGCCCAAACTGCCCTCTTTCTGTCATTTTCAAGCCGTGATAAATATTCTCTTGGAGCCTTATTCTCAAACTCTCTAAAGGTTGCCTTAGGCGCTAAAAACTTAGCATAACCAATAGAAAACCAAGGTAATAGATACGCTAAAAAGATACACCAATATGCAATAGTCATAATTTTTCCTCATTTAATGTATTGGTTCAATACCAATATAAGTCGCTTGTCGATTGGATATGTTTGTTATGCCAACAGATATTCAAAAGATAGCGATTTTGTCATATTCCATTCTTACAATTTTTAGCTGTTCCTGACCCCTTTGAAATGGGAGGTGCTATTCTGCATAATTTTCAGTGTTTCGCTTTAGTTTAATGATCGGACACGCTTAATACAGTTCTTTTTCATAGTGTTTGCCGTGAGTTAAAAAAATTTATGATGAATTTATACATGGCAATATATATAGGCTGTAAAGTATTGATTTGTCTAAAATAACAAAGCATATAGTTATTAAGTGAGAGTAGAAAGCTCACGATTAGTGGTTTATTTAGGTTATGATAAAAAAAATGTATGTCTAGGTTTTCGTCGTGTTATGATCTGTACAAGCTTCGTATAATAGTTAAGAAATATTTTGAAGGTTATTCCGTAATTGTCGATACGAGTTTTACGAAATAATTTTCTATAATTAAAAGGAAACATCGTGATGTCAAAAATTGGAACTCCACAAAAAACACAGGAATATTTACATCGATATATGGAAGGCACTCAAAAACGTAATCCCGGCCAACCAGAATTCTGTCAGGCTGTCTATGAAGTAGCATCATCAATTTTTCCATATATAGCAGACAAGCCAATTTATCATGAAAATCAGATTCTGGAACGTATGGTTGAGCCAGAACGTGTTCTTTCCTTTCGAGTACCTTGGACTGATGATGACGGACGTATTCGCACCAATAGAGGGTGGCGAGTGCAGTTCAATTCAGCCATTGGGCCCTATAAAGGGGGTATTCGTTTTCACCCAAGTGTTAACGAGTCAATACTTAAGTTTCTTGGTTTCGAACAGACATTTAAAAACAGCCTAACCGGACTACCAATGGGAGGTGGTAAAGGCGGAGCTAATTTTAATCCAAAGGGCAAGAGTGACAATGAAGTCATGCGATTTTGTCAATCCTTCATGACTGAATTATTCCGACATATTGGTGAAGATACTGATGTGCCTGCCGGAGATATTGGCGTCGGTGCACGGGAGATAGGTTTTATGTTTGGACAATATAAACGTATTACAAACCGCTTTGTCGGAGTGCTGACTGGAAAAGGTATGGAGTTTGGTGGTTCTAAGATGCGCACCGAGGCTACGGGCTATGGCGCCATCTTTTTTCTGCGTAACATGCTAGCACAGCATAAAGGTAACATAGAAGGTAAAAAAGTTTTGATATCTGGAGCCGGCAATGTTGCAACGCACGCTGCCGAAAAATGTTTACAGTTAGGCGCAATACCCGTAACGATGTCCGATTCAGGTGGGTTTATAAATTGTCCAGATGGCTTTACTCAAGAACAAATTGATTGGATAAAAGTATTGAAGGGTGATCGCCGGGGTCGTATCTCTGAGGTCGCTGATGAGTTTAATAACATCACTTTTCATGAGGGCCGTCCTTGGGATGTTGATGGTGATTGTGCGGTACCGTCTGCAACGCAAAATGAAATAAATGCAAAAGAGGCAGCAACTTTGATAAAAAATGGTGTAATGTCAGTAGCAGAAGCCGCTAATATGCCGTGTGAGCAAGGCGCTGTCGATGCATTCATTGAAGCTGGTGTCTTGTTTGGACCAGCGAAGGCTGTTAACGCCGGTGGTGTCGGCGTATCAGGTTTAGAAATGAGTCAAAATAGTGCGCGTATTGCATGGGGAGAAGATCAACTTCGTAAATTACTTGAAGATATGATGCGTGACATCCATGATTCATGTGTTCAATATGGCGGAGATGGCAAACAAGTGAATTACCTTCAAGGTTCAAATATCGCTGGGTTTGTTAAGGTGGCCGATGCAATGCTAAGCTATGGTCATGTTTAAGATTAACTTGTAATTTTATTAGAGTCTGGCTTCCATAAGCTGGATTACCTATGCTCAAAAGGTACCTAAGATTTATGGTAAATTTCTAGCACTTATTGAAAATCGTTGAAATATTAATTTGAAAATATTGACTTAAATAAGTTACGTATCTTCATCGGGTCTATTAAAAGTCAACTAGGTGATCCTGGCAGTAAAATCAAAATCACCCTTAAAGATATTGAAGGTGAAAGATAAAATACCCACATCGAAATTATCTACAATAATAACTATTTTGATTTTAATAAAGATGAATCATGTTTCGCAATAATAATATCAATATTATTTCTATATCTAGGAACGTTATATGATCTTAATATTCCATTAGAATTATGTATGATAAAAAATGGATGAAGCGTGCTTTTGAATTAGCGAAAAAAGCAAAAGAGAATGATGAAGTACCTGTTGGAGCAGTTATTGTTCTCGAAGATAAAATTATTGGCGAAGGATGGAATCAACCGATATCTTCTCATGACCCTAGTGCACATGCTGAAATAATAGCATTACGTGATGCATGTAATAATATCTGTAACTATCGCCTACCTAACGCAGTGATGTATGTCACACTCGAGCCTTGCGCCATGTGTGCGGGTGCTATTGTCCATGCGCGTCTTGCTAAACTTGTTTTTGCTGTTGCTGAGCCAAAATCAGGGGCATGTGGCAGTATTTTCAACTTGTTACAGGCAGAAGAATTAAATCATAAGGTCGATATTAAAAAAGGCATAATGGAATATGAATGTTGTTTATTAATACGAACATTCTTTAAAGAAAAAAGAATAAAATAATCATGAATGATGTAGCTTCTTTACAAACAAAACAGCTCGCTAATTTATTTTTAAAAGAATCAAGTAAGCTAGCGGTTGCTGAATCTTGTACAGGTGGAGGACTTGCTGAAATTTTGACACGCTTACCAGGTAGCTCTGCTTGGTTCGAATGTGCCTTTGTCACCTACTCTAATGATGCTAAACAAAAGATGTTAGGAGTTCCATTCGACGCGCTTCAAAAATTTGGTGCGGTGAGTGAAGAAATAGCAGATGTTATGTCAAGAGGCGCCGTCGAAAATAGTCGAGCAAATTATGCTGTGGCGATTACTGGAGTAGCAGGTCCTGACGGTGGGTCAGAAAGTAAACCAGTTGGAACAGTATGCTTAAGTTGGTACAAACGAGGATATGGTGGAACAAATACACGAGTAATTTTTAATGGTGATCGTTTAAAGATCAGAGAACAGTCTTGTTTATTAGCTATACAAGGTTTAACAGAGTTATTGCAAAAGTCATCTGAATAAAAGGTCAGAGAGACTCTCTCAGAATTAATTAAATACCCAGCCAGCAAAGGCTTCAATCTCATCTCGATTCAAGACAATCAATTGATGTTTATTGGGGTTCAATGAGTGATCCTGTGTAGTATCAACAGACAGTTGTTGTAATAGATAGCCAATTAGAGCGCGGCGAATCTTAATTTCGATAATATCATTATCGCTACCGTAATCAATGAGTAGACTTGTTCTAATTTTGTCTTCCAATTTTGGGTGAGGGGTCAATTTGATCGTAATTATTTCAGCCCAGTCATCATCATATTGCGAGCTGGATTCAGCCGGTTCATTTCTACACTCCGCATCTTCAAAGCGCGACAAGACAAAGTCTCTGAAATCAAAACTATTTTCATTATAAGCACGTACATGCCAGCGAAACCCAGTATTAACTAGTGAGTGTGGCTCAATAATCCTAGTGTTTTCAGTAAAACCTTTTGAGAGTGAGTGATAACTAACATTCAATTTCTTCTTGTTATGTATGGCACGTGTTACTTGTGCTAGCACCGATTTATTGGGTAATCGACTGGGTAATGCGAGCCCATCCACAGGAATACCGAAGACAGCATTATCTTGGTAAGGGTGGCCAACCACTGTCAGGTTAGCTTCTATCATAGGTAAAACTGTTACTGGTGAAAGGTCAGCAAAAACTTCTTTAAAAGTGTGAGTTGGCACAAAACCAAAAACAGTATGCTTATAAATCAGGTTATCAGGAGCTATGTGGCTATAAAGCTTCAAATCCTTAGTCGCTGCAGCATCAGACATACCGAACGCTTTAGCCACTTCACTACGTGTAATAACACCAGTGTAATAGGCCATAAGTTCTATGTATTGTAAGCGTTGGCGCGTCGCCCATTTGATATTATTTAACATTTTTTATAAAAATAGAATTAATAATTTTGATTATACTAAATAAAATCACTAGTGAATAAAATATATTATTAAATATAAAATATTTACATAGTAAAAAGTATTGACAATGGAAAAAGTATTAATTATAGTTTCTTCATGAAGGCTATTCGGGGAATAGCCTAGAGAACTAGAATTAAGAAAAATGGAGAATTAATATGGCTAGCGTAGAAAAAATTGAAGAAGACAAAAAAAGAGCACTATCGATAGCGTTAGGCCAGATTGAAAAACAATTTGGGAAAGGCTCTGTTATGAAAATGGGAGACCAAACTGTGACAGCAGTACCTACGGTTAGTACTGGTTCAATAGGTTTGGATATCGCGCTCGGAGCTGGAGGCTTACCCTATGGTCGTGTTGTCGAGATATACGGACCAGAGTCTTCCGGTAAAACGACATTAACCTTATCAGCGATCGCTGAAGCACAAAAACAGGGTAAGACTTGTGCTTTTATAGATGCAGAGCATGCACTTGATCCTGTTTATGCTGAGAAGCTTGGAGTAAATATTGATGAATTGTTGGTGTCGCAGCCGGATACTGGTGAGCAGGCATTGGAAATTTGTGACATGTTAGTTCGAAGTGGTGCAGTAGAATTGGTCGTGATTGATTCGGTGGCCGCATTAGTCCCAAAGGCAGAAATAGAAGGTGAAATGGGTGATTCTCATATGGGGCTTGCCGCTCGTTTAATGTCGCAGGCTTTAAGAAAGCTGACGGGTAATATAAAGCGAGCAAATTGTTGTGTAATATTTATCAACCAAATACGTATGAAGATCGGTGTGATGTTTGGAAGCCCAGAAACAACAACAGGGGGTAATGCACTGAAGTTTTATGCATCAGTTCGTCTTGATATAAGAAGAATCGGTGCTATCAAGAAAGGTGATGAAGTAGTAGGTAATGAAACTCGTGTCAAAGTCGTTAAAAATAAAATAGCACCACCCTTTAAACAAGCTGAGTTTGAAATTTTGTATGGTGAAGGTATTTCTCGTCTTGGCGAAGTAATAGATCTTGGAGTCAAGCTAGAACTTATCGATAAAGCTGGTGCATGGTATAGCTATAAGGATGATCGTATTGGTCAAGGTAAAGAAAATGTACGTAAATTTTTAAAAGAGAATCCAAGAATTGCGGAAGAGATAGAAAACAATATAAGAGAACAATTATTGCCGAAAATCACATTAGAAGATATCACTGAGGATGATTCTATAGAAGAAGAGGTAATGGTCTGAATACAGAACGCCAAGAAGTCTTAAAGCGTGCATGCGACTTCTTGGCTAGACGCGAACATAGTCGTAAGGAATTGAAAAATAAACTCACACGACATTGCAAAGATGAGATGTTGATTGGAGACTTGTTGGATACGCTTAGTAGTGAAGGTTTACAATGCGATAAACGGTTTACCGAAAGTTTTGTCCACCATTGCATTAATAAAGGGCAGGGACCGAATAAAATAATAAAGGAATTAAGGCAACGAGGAATTGAGCAAGGTATAATCGAACAGTATTTTAAATCACAACATATAGATTGGATGTCTTTAGCAGAAAAAATCAGAGTAAAAAAGTACGGTGAAAGTAAGATTTTAGATTATCAAACTAAGGCAAAACAGTCTCGATTCCTATATAGTCGTGGTTTCAGCAGTGAGCATATAAACCAACTTCTAAAATAATGAAAACTAGTAACGAGATTCGCCAATCATTTTTAGATTTCTTTAAGATGAAAGACCATGAAGTGGTGCCAAGCAGTTCCCTGGTACCTATAAATGATCCTACTTTGTTATTCACTAATGCTGGGATGGTACAATTTAAAGATATTTTTGTTGGTAAAGAAAAACGTGATTATAAACGGGCCGTATCTTCGCAACGTTGTGTTCGCGCCGGTGGCAAACATAATGATTTAGAAAATGTTGGCTATACAGCACGCCATCACACTTTTTTTGAAATGCTTGGTAACTTTAGTTTTGGAGATTACTTTAAACGCGATGCGATTGTTTATGCTTGGGAATATTTAACGGAAGAATTAAAGATACCAGAATCAAAATTGTGGATAACTGTTTTTGAAGAAGATGATGAAGCTGCAGATATTTGGTTAAAAGAAGTTGGTGTTTCACCCGATCGCTTTAGTCGTTGTAGTGCATCTGATAATTTTTGGTCGATGGGTGATACTGGTCCTTGTGGTTCTTGTAGTGAAATTTTTTATGACCATGGAGAAAGCGTCCCTGGAGGACCTCCTGGATCAGCAGAGGCAGACTTAGATCGTTATGTCGAAATATGGAATCTAGTTTTTACTCAGTTTGATCGCGATGCCGGTGGTAACTTGAAACCCATTCCTCACCCTTCAGTCGACACGGGTATGGGTTTGGAACGCATTACTGCCGTGATGCAGAATGTACATAATAATTATCAAATTGAATTATTTGAAAAGATCATTCGGTCAATAAAAGATCTGGCTGATGAAAATAATCTTAACGTCACTTCAACTCAAGTAGTTGCTGACCATATTCGTTCTTGTTCGTTTCTAATCTTAGATGGTGTCATTCCTTCTAATGAGGGTCGAGGTTATGTGTTACGAAGAATCATTCGTCGTGCAATTCGACATGGCAATAAATTAGGTTTTAATGAGCCCTTTTTTTATAAATTAGTTGATAAACTCTCACAAATTATGGGTGAAGCATATCCTGATTTAGTGCAATCAAGATTCAATATTGAAAGAGTATTATTGGCTGAAGAAGAACGTTTTGCAGAAACATTAGAGCAAGGGTTGAAAGTATTGGATGACGTTATCGTCAAAATGGAAACTCAAGTTATCCAGGGAGAAGATGTTTTTCGTTTATATGATACTTATGGATTTCCGGTTGATCTCACTGCTGATGTAGCCCGTGAGAGAGGTCTTAAAGTTGATATGGATGGATTTAATAGGGCTATGACTGAACAACGTAAGCGCGCACGTGCTGCGAGTAAGTTTGGTATTGATGTTCCAGTTGATACCGATGATAGTTTAGTAAGTGAGTTCACAGGTTATGAACGATTGCAGCAAAAGACAACAATAATCGCACTTTATCAAGATGGCCGTAGTGTAAAAAAGTTAAAACAGGGAGATGTTGGTGGAGTCATATTATTAGAAACACCTTTTTATGCTCAGTCGGGTGGACAGGTTGGAGACAAGGGTGAACTATTTACAGATAATATATTTTTTGAAATTGAAGATACAAAGAAACAAGGTCAATCTCATATGCATCTTGGTGTATTACGGACAGGTATATTAAATATAGGTGATACTGTGCGTGCCTCTGTCGATCAAAAACGACGTGTCGACATAATGCGAAATCACTCGGCAACACATTTATTACATACTTCCTTACGTAATCTTCTTGGTGATCATGTCTTACAAAAAGGATCCTTAGTAACAGATGATCGATTGCGGTTTGATTTCTCACATGGCGAACCCTTAACAAAACATCAAATTTATGAGGTTGAGAGATTGGTAAACTCTCAAGTATTAAAAAATGAAGCAACCAGAGTACAAGTCATGACGCTCGATAAAGCCAAGACATCGGGTGCGATATCATTATTTGGTGAAAAGTATGAAGATATAGTAAGGGTATTAAATGTTGGTGGTGATTTTTCATGTGAACTGTGTGGCGGCACTCATGTTGAACGTGCGGGCGACATTGGTTTCTTTAAGGTTGTGTCTGAGTCAGGTACGGCGTCAGGTGTTCGTCGAATTGAAGCAGTGACTGGTGTAGGTACTTTAAACTGGATTGAAAATGTAGAAGTTAAATTGAAGCGTATTGCCAAGTTCCTCAGAACAGATATAGAATCGATCGAGCCAAAACTTTCTGCTCATATCGAAAAAACTCGTAAACAGGAAAAAGAGTTAGAACAACTTAAAGGTAAAATAGCTAATACTGCCGGCTCGGACATGGTCAGCGATGCTGAAACTATAGAAGGTATTAAAATTATTGCAAAGTCACTAAATGATATCGATCCAAAAACTTTGCGTGACACAGTCGATCAATTGAAAAATAAACTCGGTACTGCAGCTATTATATTAGCGACAGTGAATCATTCAAAAGTGAATTTAGTTGCCGGCGTTACTCAAGACGCTACAGATCGAATTAAAGCGGGTGAACTAGTCAATCATGTTGCTCAGCAAGTTGGCGGGAAAGGTGGTGGACGCAAGGACATGGCTCAAGCTGGCGGTAATGATCCTTCAGGATTGGAGGCAGCATTAAAAAGTGTTCCAGATTGGATTCGAGATCAAATATAAAGCTGTTTTCTATTCCTTATATCGCTTAGTTCAGCTAATATTCTCCGCTTTTTAGCTGAACCTACAATATGGCACTAATAGTTCAAAAATATGGTGGTACTTCTGTCGGGACAATTGAACGAATTCAAGCAGTCGCCGACAGAGTAATCGACACAAAAGAAGAGGGTCATCAAGTCATAGTAGTGTTGTCTGCAATGAATGGTGAGACAGATCGTTTGCTGTCGCTTGCAAAAGAATTATCTAATAGTCCTTCGCCACGAGAACTTGATGTTTTATTATCTACTGGAGAACAAGTTACAATCGCTTTATTAAGTATGGCTCTAGAAGAAAAAGGATACTCTGCAGTGTCATATACAGGTAGCCAAGTTCATATTTGCACTAATAACGAATATGGCAAGGCGAGAATTTTAAATATTGAGACTGCCCATGTTTATGAGAGACTCAGTAGAGGTCAAATCGTAGTTGTCGCTGGTTTTCAGGGTGTTGATGAAAATGGCAACATTACAACTATGGGGAGGGGAGGTTCCGACACAACAGCAGTGGCTATGGCGGCCGCCTTGGAAGCAGATGAATGTCGAATCTACACTGATGTAGATGGTGTCTATACAGCCGATCCACGGATAGTTAAAAATGCACAACGGCTAGACTCGATTACGTATGAAGAAATGTTGGAAATGGCCAGTCTAGGTTCGAAGGTATTGCAAATACGTTCAGTTGAATTTGCCAGGAAATATAATGTCAATTTGCGCGTTCTTTCTAGTTTTGAAGATGGTTTAGGCACGCTAATAACCGATGAGGATGAAAATATGGAAGCACCGCTGATATCAGGTATTGCTCACAATCGAGATGAAGCAAAATTAACGATTGTAGGTGTTCCAGACATGCCTGGTGTCGCCTCTCAGATACTCGGACCGATTGCCGATGTTAATATTGAAGTAGATATGATTGTGCAAAATATGGGACTAGATAACAGTACAGACTTCACATTTACGGTACATCGATCTGATTATGACAAAGCGCTTTCAGTTTTACAGAAAACGGCAAAAGATATCGGTGCAAAGGGTGTCTCGGGTGATAATACAATAGTCAAAATCTCTGTAGTAGGTGTAGGTATGCGTTCACATGCTGGGATAGCGAACACGATGTTTAAGGCTTTGGCAAACGAAAATATAAATATACAAATGATTTCTACATCAGAAATTAAAATTTCTGTAGTCGTTACTGAGAAACATCTAGAGCTTGGGGTTTGTACGTTGCATACGACTTTCGGATTGGATAATGAAAAGGTGCTATGAAAAAGTAATTAGTGATCAATTAGGAATAATGTTGAAATATTTTCATTAAGAAAATGTCAATTATGGTTAGTGAGCTATTATTGTTAATAATATGACAACAAATTTGGAATTGGGGATGATATTGGAGAATTATAATGTTGATATTAACTCGAAAAGTAGGTGAGACTTTAATGATTGGTGATGAAGTGAACATCACAGTATTAGAGGTACGTGGTAATCAGGTGCGTATTGGAATTAATGCTCCGAAGGACGTTGCTGTTCATCGGGAAGAAATTTATGATCGGATTCAAGATGAAAAAAGTGATGATGCTTAAACATTAGAAATGTAATAATATTGAAAATATATATTTGTTAGTCTTATTCGAAATCATAGTAAGACTATTCTTAATGACCTAAGTGCATAGACCAAAACTGCAAAAAATGGAAATTTTATCCATTAAAAAAAGTTGTTGATGTGTGTGAATAAATTGGAGAGGTGGCCGAGCGGCTGAAGGCGCTCCCCTGCTAAGGGAGTATACGGTTTATCCCGTATCGAGGGTTCGAATCCCTCTCTCTCCGCCATATATTGCTCTATGTACAGCATCAACTTAAGCATTGCCATTATTTTTAGTAAATTTCCTCATTATTTCTCCCAAAGATCAAGCTGAGAATCAGAAACTTCCTGCATTAATCCCATTGAATTAATAACAGTCCATAATATAAATAATGGTAATTAATATGAGACGCCTCCTTTTATTTTTTAGTGCGATCGCTGTTTTGTAATTTGACTAAATTTCGAAGTTCTATATCATTCGCCATTTTTAAATATGCGCCCGTAGCTCAGCTGGATAGAGTACCTGGCTACGAACTAGGGGGTCGGGAGTTCGAATCTCTCCGGGCGCGCCATTCTATTGGCTTTTCAAGCTTGCAATAATTAAGAGTGTCCCATATGAAGTAAGCAGTATGGCTACTATTATTACGTGTACATTTTGGTACAAACCTGCGAAGTTCTGTTAGACTTTCAGTCACATTAAAATAAATTTATGAAATAGACAGAGTTTTAAGAAACTAATAGTGGCCATGTATTGTTTGATTAAATAGAGACAAACATTATGACTGATATAGATCTTTATACATGGGCTACCCCTAATGGATGGAAAGCTTCAGCTACACTCGAAGAGCTCAAGTTACCCTATAATCTTAAACCCATTGATATAAATTCTGGAATTCAGCGCAGTCCGGAATATGTAGCGATTAATCCTAACGGTCGTGTTCCTGCAATAGTAGATCATAGCTCAGGCAAATTACCTATTTTTGAATCTGGTGCCATCATGATTTACCTGGCTGAAAAAACAGGTCAGTTAATACCGACTGATGTGGCAGGGCGAACCAGAGTGATCCAATGGTTGATGTTTCAAATGGGTGGACTTGGCCCTATGCAAGGACAAGCCCATATATTCTACCGTTATTTTCCTGAAAAAATACCTGCAGCAATAAACCGTTATCAAAATGAAACAAGACGTCTTTATGGAGTGTTGAATACACAGCTTGAAGATAATGAGTTTTTAGCTGGAGATTTTTCTATTGCGGATATCGCTCATTGGAGTTGGGCACGCATACACAATTGGGCAGGTATACATATTGATGAGATGCCTCATCTGCAACGTTGGCTTGCCCAAATTGAAGCGCGGCCGGGGTGTGCCAAGGGAGCAATTATTCCTCATGCTACTACTTACAATCAGCCAGAGGATGATGGGCAAGAAGCGGTTGAAGCTATTCAGTCGATCATCGGACGTTAATAATTAATCAACTGAAAATTGGAGATACTGATGAAACTATTTGACATTACTGCCGCAGCAAACCTAAGACGCATACGTATATTCCTTGCTGAAAAGGGGTTGATGTCGAGAAAGTACAAATTGACATTTTTGGCTGAGAAAACCTTGGACTTAAATTCTTAACAATAAATCCACGTAAAGTTCTGCCCACATCATTACTTGATGACGGCTTAATTGTCGATGAAATTAGTGCGATTTGTCATTACTTTGAGGAAGCTCAACTACAACCGGTTCTTTATGGTTCTACGGTAAAAGAGATAGCCGTGGTAGAAACATGAATACGTCAAATAGAGCTTGATGCGTTTTTACAAGCAGCGGACCTTTTACGCAATGAGAATTCTGTATTTATAAATCGATCAATACCAGGCACTTCAGATACCCCACATATTCCTGAATTAGCAAACGCGGGAGAGCACTCTATTACAGCTTTTATCAAGCGTTTGTATACACGACGACTATTAAGCTCCGGATATATTGCTAGTGATATGTTTTCGGTTGCTGACATCATTGCTATATGGGCACTTGATTTTACTGAATATACTGGAGTTGTAATTCCAGCTAGTTTTACAAACCTGAGTGAGTGGTATGCAATAGCGTCAGCACGTCCAATTGCAGAGGCATTATAACCCAATGACGAATCCTATATATTTGCAGATAGTTTTAGGCGCTCAACCTAGTGCCCATATCTATCCTTCCGGGCGCGCCATATTTAATACTTTCAAGCAAATAGTACTTCCTTCTTGTCCCATAGTTGACCCATTGATCTTACGTTGCAAAAAATTTTGGAGCTAAAAATGCAAAGAAAAAACCAATTAAGTAGAGCATTGATGATAGAAGGTAAATATATTTATCAATCTTTCTTATGTGTTGACATGCCCTAGCTAATTCTGGCTCTATTGGACAGGGTGCATTTCTGATTTTCCATTGATAAATTCCGGTAATTAGAAGAAATAATCCAGCAATAAAAAAAACTTCAACTTTATATTCAGAAAGAGTGACAAGTTGAGGCACGTTAGAAACTAAACTTGCAAGAGCTGCTCCTGCGCCAATAGATACAAACAAAGCTGGTAATGCGCAGCAAATTATAGTTCCAAAACTAGTGAATAAGTTTAGAAAAGGTAGGATTAATGATTTATTTGAAATGTGCTTCATAGTAAAAATTATCTCCTGTTTATTTTATCTACGTTATAACCGGCATCTGTAATTAATGACCTTATTAAGTTATCTTCTATGTCTTCTCCGTGTTTTGTAAAAATAGTTATGAGTCCATTAGCAAGATCGACTTCAATACCCGTTACTTCATTTCTATTCATGAAAACTTTTTCTATTGCTTGAGCACAAAAATCACAAACTAAGCCGAAAACATCGACATTAATTCTTAAGCCATCAGGATCGATACTACCCACTGATAATCCCTCTGCTCTTTCTGAGTGTTGATGATTTACGTGGCTATGTACGTTTTCATCTGCATAAGCAAAATTTAAAAGTGTAAGTGCAATAAATATAAATTTCATGTTCTTAATCCTTGGGTTAGAAGCGATAAACAAAATTAAATGAAAGAAAACCTTTGCTGCTGTAACCAGTCTCAAAGAGTGAGGGGCCTTTAAATAAACGAATTAATGGAGTGACTGTAAATTTTTCTACATCTCCTGGAGCATGTTTAACTTCTAACATTAACCATGCATGCAACTTCCCAAAACCGGCTATATAAGGAGCAATGCCAACTCTACTTTTTTGTCTGAAATTATTTTTGATCTTTATAGACTTCATAAATCTATTCTCATAAGATGCAAAATATCGACGTGTCTCCCAATCTGCTACTACGCCGGTAAATATAACAGGTTCTATTTTAGAATTAAGAGCTTGGTAATCTGAGTATAAAAAACCAAGTCCTGACCTTAAGTAGAGGTTTGCTTGAGAGTGTTTTTTATTCCAACGTTTTAGTAAATTATTAAACTGAATTGCATGGATCTGGAATTCATCCTCACGCCAATACTCTCCTTTATAACCAATGGAGTATTTAGCTGAAGGCGAATAGTGAATATGAGTTGAATTCTTAAATCCATCGTTCATGCTCATGAACGTCCAACCATCAGGATAAGAGACTGGCCTTGAAAAAACATCAATACTTAAAGTACAGACGATAAGAATCGTTAATAACTTATACATAAATACAGCTCCAAAATGTAACTTTATATGCTCAAATGAGCATAAATTTAGCTAACAAAGGAAACTATATATTAGGCGGAGGAGTGGGAACCTTTTTAAATATTGAACGATGATTTGAAACTATATGATGATTAATTTCAATATTTTTAATATGCAAAAAATTGATTGGTTCGATGAGTGAAACGGTACTTGAAGAACAAATTTTACAAAACTGACAACTACTTTCCTTGTTATCGTTTTCTGAAATGTTATCGTGGCAATCATTGTTTGATGAGCTCGTGTGAATATTATCTGTGAGATCTGCGCCAACCATGTGGCAAGACATAGCAAATGACTGAGCTGTCCCAATGACAAAGCACAAAATTAATGAGTAATAGGCTATCTTTCGGTACATAAATATTTATTTTTAGAAAACTTATAACAACTTTGAGTAATGATCAGGTTTATTGATCCATATCTATTCTACATTGTGTAGATTTTTATATGAAATCTAATTTGAGTAATCTTGTGTTATGTTATAACATAACTTTTTCTGTATAGGAATAAATTTGTGCACAGTATAAAAGCATTCGACACAGCACGATCAGTAGTTGAGTTATAGCAAAATATTGCAGGAAGAATATTAGTTTATCGTTCTTCGGCATTGAAAAACTCTAACTCATGACTATTTCTTTCTTTAAACCTTATTTATAAGCGAGTCTTTAGATGATTTACTATCCAATCAAAAAAATAATAATCACACTATTCGTCTTCTTTTCAACAGCTGTCTATGCCAATGACCATGACCATGACAATTCAGAACATAAGCAGCATGAACCTCATGTTCATGGTAAGGCAGAAATGAACATATTGATTGATGAAAAAACATTTATTTTTGAATTGAATTCTCCTACGTTGAATTTTCTTGGTTTTGAACATGAGCCAGAAACAAATGAAGAAAAAGAAACATTAAAACAAGTCAACAAAATGTTGCTTGATTATAAAAACGTTATCTCTATTCCTGGAATGAATTGTAAAGAATCTCAAATTGAAATATCAGCACCCTATGGAAATGACAAAGAAGAGCATGGTCATCATCATGGTGAAGACCATGATGATGACCATAGCGAATATTATTTATTCTATTCTATTACTTGCGAAGATATAAATAACATTGAACAGATAAAAATAAAACTATTTGATAATTTTCGTGGCTTTGAAAGTGTTAACGTAAAGTGGACATACTTTACTGATGCAGGAAGTTTGGAAGCAACAGAAAAACAAAAAATAGTAAAGTTACAGTAATCAATTTTAATCATTAATCACATCTCGGGCTTTAGATTCAAGAGGAATCTAATGCCTAGGTGACCTAATTATTTAGGAATATGGAGGAGATTATGAAAGGTAGATGGATACTTAAACTACTCTAACTAGACATGAACTTGAAAACAAGTGACACTATTTTTAACAGCGAGCGCGTTTTATATAGTACTGAATTACATTACCATAACTTTAATCATGTAGTTGATACGTTAAATTATGCAAAAGATATTATAAAAAAATGTGATGATAAAAATATTGAATATGACAAGAAAATAATTTGTCATGCGATACTTTTTCATGATGTAGCATATGATGTCGATTCATCTAAAAAAGGGTTTAAAAATAAAGAAAGCTACTCAGCATTCTTGGCGGCCAAGGTTTTGTCAGAACAGGGCGAACACATAGATCATATAGAAGAAGTTATCAAGGCCATCCTCTGTACAAATATTGATGCAAAATCTCATTCTAATAATCAGAAAATAGTCAGAGCTGCAGATTTATCAGGGTTAGTTTCACCTTATCCTGAATTCAAAAAGAAAACAGTTGATTTATACAAGGAAAGAGTATTTTTGTTAGGTAAAAAAATATCATGGACACAATACAAAACAGAAACATTTAAAATAATCGAGAAATTTCTGGAACTACGAATCGAACTAGATATTGAAATGTTTTCATATGCTAATTATATGTTTCATAACAGGGTATTCCAGAACCTTGACAAATTGACGAAAGATACCATTGAATAGTTTGATTACGAAAAATGTACGAATACAAATAATCTGGATTATGTTATGTTCTTAGAGCAGTAATTACGCAGGCTCCATTGCCTATTAACACCACTAATACTTGTTACTGTCTCAGTTATTTTATCGACATATCTAGCTGCTGAATAGTTCTATAAAAGACTTATTGTCTTAGTATTAACTATTAGCTTAATCGCTCTGCTCTTAAATTGTTAACGTTATAGGTATTATATAGTATTGATTCACGTAATAACTACGCTAACTTTCCTTCTTTCGATAGTTCTTTTAGTAATGAGTTGTTCAGACAATTTGGTGAGAAGATTGGAACTATCATTGGAGAGAATATTTTGGAGCTTAGTAATCTTCGAAACTATCATTTGTATCTTTGAGATGAGTTTAATATACAAGAAATTGTCAAGGTTTTTTCTATTATGTAGTACGAAATAAATGGATATAATTACTCTTCATATTCGCTAACGTCATCTGCTACGAAAGTATAAGCTGATATGGCGACATCATTTCGTAGCATTTCTGTAAAGAGGGTACCCTTAATTTCAAATGGCATCCAGATCTCATTCACTTGCAATCCCTTGTTATATTGAACGAAAATAATTTGATTCGGCGGCGGTGGTGGAACATGTATACAGGCACCAAAATAGGGGACAAGAAAGAATTCCGTGATAGCATTTTCATCATTTGTTTCTATTGGTACAACAAAACCGGGAATACTGACAGTTTGGTTGTTTAATTCAGGGCGAACATTGATAGAATTCATTACTCCTTGTACATCAGGGTCAGAAATTTGTTCCATGGCATTATTAATGTCATCCCTGATATTAGCATTAGGATCAAGCGGTTGATGAGGGTTTGATAGTAGTGTTGAGAGTTGTTTCATAATTTCCAGCTCAGCTTCGGGCATTAATTGATCCCAATTCAGTTCTTTGTAATCGGACGCAAGTACATAAAAACTCAATAGCATCGGACTCAGTAGATAAAGAACATAACGCATATATGGAAAACCTATATTTAATAATATGTTATAATGTAACATTATTTGAGAATAATCTATACTGAAAACACATTTAAGACAATGAAAACAATAGAAATATCTTCGCTGGAATTTCAATGGCAGTATACAGATAGTTGGTGTTTAAAAGTTACCGACTTCAAAATACAAGCTGGAGAAAATGTGTTTCTTTATGGTCCTTCTGGTTCTGG
>DKOR01000037.1 GCA_002470825.1 Thiotrichaceae bacterium UBA7357
CGGATAATTTTATTGATGATTAAAAAGATACCACCTGCAAGATAAGCCAGTGCGATTGATTCCCAACCTTTACCACCGAATGAGCCATACAGTGGATTCGATTCAATTTCAGACACCATATTCATTAAGTCTAACTCTAATTTCATATTGGTCAACGGTGTGGCACCTGTTATGGCATCTAATTCGATTGGTAATCCTGAAAAAATAATGCTGATGTTTTGCCTAATAGTTAATTCCTGTTCTGTAAACCCGGTCAAGTCAGGCCAATAGGCTATTTGTATAGGAAATGATAAGAGCACAAAGATATAACCAGCCATGGCAGGATTAAAAGGATTACTACCAAGTCCGCCAAAGAGATGCTTAGCAACAACTACTGCGAAGGCAATACCCGTAAAGGACACCCACCAAGGTGTATAGGGTGAAATAGTAAGCGCAAAAAGTATTGCAGTGATGATAGCTGTGCCGTCTGTAATCACTGGACGAATCGTCTTTTTACGAAGTATTAAAACTAACGCCTCAAATATTAATGCAAAGGCGACGGCTAATAGACAATTGATTAGGATACCTATTCCAAAATAATATGTACTCAATATTATTCCGGGAATTAGTGCATAAAGTATTTTGTGCATTATTCCTGTAGCACTATTCTCTGGATGAGTATGTGATGAATATATCTGCATATGATTAAGGAGCAGGTATCATAGTGATACAATCAACTGGACAAGGCGCAACACACAATTCACAACCTGTACAATAAGCATCTATTACACTGTGCATTTGTTTTGGGGCGCCGACGATTGCATCGACAGGACAAGCAGTAATACATTTAACGCAACCTATGCAGTGTTTTTCTTCAATTAAGGCAAGTCGAGGCACTATGTATTTATCTGTTTTTTTGTATAGAGGTTTTATGTCTACACCCACATTCAACGACAATGCCTTTATAGTTTCATCGCCGCCCGGTAAGCAGCGGTTTATCTCTGCTGAATGATTTGCTATAGCTACTGCATAGGGACGGCAACCATTAAAGCCACAATCACCACATTGCGTTTGAGGTAACAATTCCTCAATTGACTCAATATCCCGATATCTTTTTTTCTGCAACACATTTTTTTTTTGATTTGATGTAAGATGACCAATAAGCATTGTAAAGGCAATGATGAGTAATAATGCAATTAAAAATGAAGTACTCATTTTAGACCTGCTAGTCCCATGAGGCCCATTGAAAATATTCCCAGTGCGATGAGTAATATAGGTAAATAACGAAAAGGTTTAGGGACATTATTATTTTCAATACGTTCGCGTAAGCAGGTTAATACTAATAGCAGAAATAAAAAACCAATACCTGTACTGATGCCGTATAGCATTAATCTAAAAAAAGAAAAATTTTGTTTTTGAAATAGTAAGGCAACAGCCAACAAGATTGGGTTAATTAATATGACAGGAATTAAGGTGTCGATCTGCTTTTGAATGCGAAGTGGTAGTCGATGCATTAATTGTTGAGAAGAATATACAACAAGAATGATTAACATAACATAAAACAATAGATCGAGATATTGTAATGATAATGGAATGATTATCAGATGGTCGAATAAGTAAATAGCAGGTAGACATATCGCGAGGCAGTAAATAGTAGCTAACCCAACCAACCAGGCTTCATTCATGCGTTGGCTAGCAGCGATTTGCATGTCAAGACCAACGAGATTGGTTAATACGAGATTATTAACCAATGCAACACTGAATAATAAGCCAAATAGTTCATTCATTGAACGAGTATCGGATTTTTGAGACGTTACAACAAGTATTGATTTACTTCACTTTCATGCCCGGTTCCGCACCTTTTGCTGGATGGAGGATAAAGAGATCTTTTCCACCGGGACCAGCAGCCAACACCATACCTTCTGATAATCCAAAACGCATTTTTCTGGGCGCCAGATTTGCCACCATAACAGTGAGTTTTCCTTCTAGATCTTCTGGTGCATAGGCCGATTTGATGCCAGCAAAAACTTTGCGTGTTTCATCACCCAAACTAAGTGTAAGTTGTAATAATTTATCAGCTCCTTCAATATGCTCTGCCTTGACGATTTTGGCGATGCGTAAATCAATCTTCATAAAATCTTCAAATGAAATTTCGTCGGCGATAGGATCATCTGCAAGTGGGCCGGTTAAAATCTCTTGTTTAGTTTCGTTGAGATTTAAATCTTCTTTACTTTCTTTAACCATGGCGTCTACATGGTCCTTTTCGACTCGGGTCATCAAGGGTTTATACTTATTTATCTGGTGATCAGTTAATGGTAAAGCTGCGTCTTGCCACTGCATTGGCGTAATATTAAGAAAGTCTTCAGTATTAGCGGCTAGTGCAGGCAAGACAGGTTTCAGATAGAGAATGAGTAAACGAAAGCAGTTTATGCCCATTGTACAGACAGCTTGCAACTCTTCATCACGGACTTCTTCTTTAGCGATGACCCATGGTTTATGACCATCAATGTATTGATTCGCTTTATCAGCCAAGGCCATAATTTCGCGCATTGCTTTAGAATATTCTCGCGCTTCATAAGCGTTGGCTATATCTTTATTTGTATCAACCATTATTTTAAATAGTGTTTCATCATGAATGTACGCGGACAATTTTCCTGCGAAGCGTTTTTTGATAAACCCAGAACAACGGCTGGCAATATTTACTACTTTACCAATGAGATCCGAATTAACACGAGCAGTGAAGTCTTCCAGATTTAGATCGATATCATCAACACCTGATCCTAATTTAGCTGCGAAGTAATAACGCAGATATTCATGATTTAAATGGTTTAAATAGGTGCGTGCAGTTATAAATGTACCGCGAGACTTAGACATCTTTTGTCCATCGACTGTTAAGAAGCCATGGGCATAGATTGCTGATGGTGTTCTAAAACCACTACCTTCCAACATTGCCGGCCAGAATAAGGCATGAAAATATATGATGTCTTTACCGATAAAATGATACATTTCAGTATCACTATCCGCGCTACACCACTCGTCAAAATTCAACTCTGTTTTATCACATAAATTCTTAAAGCTAGCGAGGTAACCAATAGGCGCATCTAGCCACACATAAAAATATTTTCCCGGTGCGTTTGGGATCTCAAAACCAAAATAGGGTTTATCGCGGGATATATCCCATTCCTGTAGACCGGCTTCAAACCACTCATCAAGCTTATTTGTAACTTCAGCTTGTAAATGACCCGCACGGGTCCATTTATGCAATTTGTCTTCAAAATCACCAAGCTTGAAGAAATAATGTTCCGATTCTTTTTCGATGGGGGTGGAACCAGAAATGGCTGATACTGGATTTTTTAAATCTGTTGGGTTGTAGGTTGCGCCACAAGATTCACAGCTATCGCCATACTGATCAGAGCTTCCACACTTAGGACACTCGCCACGAATAAAACGATCTGGCAAAAACATCTCTTTTTCAGGGTCATAGGCTTGTTTTATAGTACGTTTATTGATGTGACCTTTTTTATTCAGTTCTTCATAAATCGTATTCGCCAGCCATTGATTCTCGTCAGAATGAGTACTGTGGAAATTATCAAATGTGACAGAAAAATCCTTGAAATCGGCCTGGTGTTCTTCAGAAATACGTTCAATTAAAGCTTCTGGACTGATACTTTCCTTTTGCGCACGTAACATGATGGGAGTGCCATGGGCATCATCTGCACATACGTAATAGCAAGTATGACCTTGCATTTTTTGAAAGCGCACCCAGATATCCGTCTGAATATATTCGACTAAATGTCCTATATGAATTGAACCATTGGCATAGGGAAGGGCGCTGGTGACTAGGATTTGGCGTTGTTTGTCTTGCATGATTATTATGGCTACAGGTATTTAAGACAGTAAAGTAGCATTATTCAATAGCAGCGTGAAGAGAACCTGATAAATAATGTAGAATACTCATCTAACTCATAGTGCAGGTCATAAATAAATGTCGGTAGTCAGTCATGAAGAAGTAGAATCAATACTTTCCGGAATAGTCGATCCCAGTAGTAATGAGAATATTATCAGCTCAAAATCAGTCAAAGATATCACTATTAGTGATGATGTTGTTTCCATCACTGTTCAGTTGGGTTATCCAGCTGAAGGCAATAAACAAGAACTGACAAATGCAATAACTACAGCATTTGACGATCAAGGTATTTCTAAGCCTATTGTTAAAATTTTCAGTAAGATTGTTTCTCATTCAGTGCAACAGGGAGTAAAGCTTTTGCCGAATGTTAAAAATACGATTGCCGTGGCTTCTGGTAAGGGTGGAGTCGGCAAATCTACAACTTCAATCAATCTTGCACTTGCGCTGCAAGCTGAAGGTGCCACAGTCGGAATACTCGATGCTGATATTTATGGTCCCAGTCAGCCGCGTATGCTTGGTCTTATGGGCAAACCGGATACAACGGATGGTAAAACTGTTGAACCAAAAGTGAGTTATGGTGTGCAATCAATGTCCATTGGTTATTTAATCGAGGAAGATACACCTATGATTTGGCGCGGGCCGATGGTAACCGGTGCATTAGAACAATTATTGAATGATACGAATTGGCAAGATCTTGATTATCTGATTATCGATCTTCCACCAGGTACGGGTGATATTCAATTGACTCTATGTCAAAAGATTCCGGTCAGTGGCGCTGTAATTGTCACAACGCCTCAAGATATTGCTTTATTGGATGCAAAAAAGGCGTTAAAAATGTTTGAAAAAGTTAATGTGCCTGTTTTGGGAATCATTGAAAATATGAGCACATACATTTGTAGTAAATGTGGCAATGAAGAACATATTTTTGGCAGCGGTGGTGGTGATCAAATGTCCAAGCAATATGATATTGATTTGCTTGGTTCATTACCTTTAGATATCCGTATTCGAAAGGGTGTGGATAACGGTAAGCCGACTGTTGCTATAGAACCTGATTCAGAGATTGCCATGAACTATCGTGATATTGCTCGACGAACAGCTGCAAAACTTGCTATTCAGTCAAAAGATTACACTAATAAATTTCCTAAAATTATAATTGAGAATAATTAAATGAGTGTTAAATCAGACAAATGGATTCGTCGTATGGTGAAAGAACAAGAAATGATAGAACCCTTTGAAGCAGGTCAAATTAAATCGAGAGGTGAAGAAAAACTAATCTCATATGGTACTTCTAGTTATGGTTATGACGTTCGTTGCTCAGATGAATTTAAAATTTTCACTAATGTACATTCGGCAACTGTCGATCCCAAACATTTCGATGAAAAAAGTTTTGTCGATATAAAATCGAGTAGTTGTATTATTCCGCCCAACTCATTTGCACTTGCAAGAACAGTTGAGTTTTTTCGTATACCAAGAAATGTGTTGACGATTTGTTTAGGTAAATCTACTTATGCGCGTTGCGGAATTATTGTTAATGTCACACCACTTGAACCAGAGTGGGAAGGACATGTAACGTTAGAATTTTCAAATACAACGACATTACCTGCAAAAATTTATGCTAATGAAGGTGTCGCTCAGGTAATCTTCATTGAATCGGATGAAGTTTGTGAGACGTCATATAAAGATCGTTCTGGTAAATATCAAGGTCAAAGAGGAGTTACTTTACCAAAAACTTGAGATGTCCCCATGATTACCAAGTACAGGTTTGTTCTCCTGTTACCAATATTGAGATTAGACTTTAAATCGATAGGTTATAGAAATAATTTTTTTTAATCAATTCGCTTGAATAAATATTATCTTGAGCTGTAAGAAAGCTATTTACTATCGTTATAAAGGTGTTCTCTTCATGGATATTGTGTTGATTATAGTTAAAATAAATACTTAAGTGATAATCAAAAAAATATGTGAAAACTGATGGAAAATTATAAAGAAAATAGATTTTACTATTCCTCATCCGCATAATGGTCAATTGTTTTCAGTCTTACTCTAAGGTAATGGCGATTAGCAGAAATAAATTTAATATTTTTTAGAAATCAATTAATAATCTATGCTATGACGAATTTCCCAATATTTTTAAAACTTGAAAATCGTCCATGTTTGGTCGTTGGCGGGGGTCGTGTTGCTGCGAGAAAGATAGAACAATTGTTGAAAGCAAATGCTAAGGTCACGCTCATAGCACCTAAAATTAGTTCCGTTTTAAATAAGTTTATAGAAGACAAGAAAATTACTTTTCTTGAGAAGAGTTATGAACGGAATGATCTCGCTTCTATGGAGATGGTTATTGCAGCAACCGATGATAGAGAAGTTAATAACAAAATCGCTGAACATGCTAAATCAAAAAAAATCATGATTAATGTTGTTGATAATCCAGATGCTGGAACGTTCGTCATGCCATCTATTATAGACAGAAGTCCAGTTATAGTCGCCGTGTCGACAGGTGGTGCATCGCCTGTCTTAACTCGATTATTACGTGCCCGTTTGGAGATTTTAATACCGGCAAGCTACGGCAAATTAGCAAGTCTTATCTCTATATTTAGGGAGACTGTTAAAGAAAGATTTCCCTCTATTGACGAGAGAAGGCGATTTTGGGAGCAACTATTACAAGGACCAATTGCTGAACTAATATATACCGGCCAAGATCAAAAAGCCCTGAATTTACTGGAAAAAAAAATAACGAATGAATTCTCCATCACACAACCTGAAGGTGAAGTATATTTAGTGGGAGGCGGACCAGGAGATCCTGATTTATTGACATTTCGAGCATTACGTTTAATGCAACAAGCCGATATTGTATTATACGATAGATTGGTCGCGCCGGACATTGTGAATCTAGTTCGTAAAGATGCTGAACGTATTTATGTTGGCAAAGAACGTGATAAGCATACAGTCTCGCAAGAAGAGATTAATCAATTATTAGTCGAACTTGCTAAAAAGGGTAAGCGTGTTTTACGACTCAAAGGAGGCGACCCTTTTATATTTGGACGTGGAGGAGAAGAAATTGATTTGCTCTCTGAAAATAATATTCCGTTTCAGATAGTCCCGGGTATTACTGCGGCTAGTGGTTGTGCCTCTTATGCCGGTATCCCATTAACACATCGTAAGTATGCGCAATCCTGTCTATTTATCACAGGCCATCTTAAAGATGGGACAATGAATTTAAATTGGTCAGCTCTAGTACAGCCGCAGCAGACCTTGGCTGTTTATATGGGGACGCATGGAATAGAGATATTAAGTCGAGAATTAATTAAGCATGGTTTACCAAAAACAACCCCTGCTGCAATCGTGCAGCAGGGTACCACTAAAGTTCAAAAAACCTATATAACAACGGTTGAAGATTTACCTAATATTCCTAAGCAAAATGAGGTGAAACCACCGAGCATGATAATTATCGGTGATGTTGTCTCATTACATGAAAAGCTAGCATGGTTTGGACAGCCTGATTAACACTAAGTCCTATATATATTGAAACTACAATAGGGGATCAAATATTCATCTAAAGAAATTTTTTCAATAGCCATTCTATCTAATATACAAAAACTAAAATTACATAAGTGAGCAATATTTATAGAGATATTAAAAAGATTAGATAAGTCGCGCTACTAGATTAACAAGCATAGTGAATTACTATTCATATTTTGAATTGAAGCATTCATTGAAATAAATGTAAGTTACTGAAAACTAGATGTAAAGTGAATTAATCTTGATATTATCTTTCGCTTGCAAAGTCTCATTAACTCGCACTATATAGTGTTATTAATTTCTTAATGGAAATAGTTGTATTATTGGTGTTAAGTTAGTGTTGTGTAATAAGTTAGACATTATTACGCGACGATGTGAAATGGGCTGGACTAACGTCAAGTCTTTTGTGGAAAATTTTGCCGCTTATTTTATTCCAGTTAAACAGAGATTAATTTTTCTTCAATTTTAATGAAATTGAATTTATGCAGTAACGTAAGCCTGTTGGCTGTGGTCCGTCGTCAAATACATGACCCAAATGAGAATCGCATTCCTTACATACAACTTCAACTCGTTGCATACCTAAACTATTATCAATTAAAGTCTTTACTTTTGCTTCGCTGGGCTCCCAGAAACTTGGCCAACCTGAACCAGAATTATACTTTTTATCAGAATTGAACAAATCACTACCACAACAAGTGCACTGATAAATTCCTTTGACTGTGCAGTCATTATATTTCCCAGTAAATGCAGGTTCAGTGTTTTTAAGTCTACAGATGGCATATTCTTCATTACTTAGAGTCCTCCGCCAATCTTCATTAGATTTTATTTTTTTATTACTCATTTCAAATTCCAGTTACAACTTTCCTCTAACATTAAGAATATAATCTTTTCCTGTCTTTTTATTTATAAGAATGACAACATTGTTAATGATCTTCAACAATTCAAAATCAAGATTACAAAAGAAGTTATTATGAAACATAGTAAGCTAATAACAGTAACATAACAAAGAGAATGATCATTACTCTAATAGCGTAGAAGGGTTCAATTAGCTATGCAGCACTTAATGATGGATACTTTGTTTTATTATCAAGTTCTTTATTGAACTATATACTGTAACCATCGTAGTAAGTAACAGGACCTAAATCACGTATCGAGATATTCTATGAAAAACTTGCCCTCTTCAGGTTGCATTTTTTAGTTTGTTCATTAAGCGGCCTGCCCTTCCACTCAGATCAAAAATGTATATTTAATTTTTTATAAAAGATAGCAGTAAGTTCTGTTTTGCATTTGAGGCATTGCAAATAACTTTTCCAGAAATTAAATTATCTAGAATCACTTCATAATATCTAAAATTATGCTTGAAAGTTCTCTTAATGTTCATTATGCTCGGAAGGAGAACTTAAGGAGAACTTAGGATGTTGACAAAGTTAGAAGAAAAAATACTTCAATGCATAACTCGTCAAATTACACTAAATGGCCATGCACCAACTTTAGTTGAAATCGGAGATTTAGTTGATATTAAATCTAAAGGTACCGTGCATCGTTATATTGATTCATTAATAAGAAAAGGTCACTTACATCGAACTGGAAGAAGTTGGCGCGGTCTTCGTTTAACGGGTGAACAAAGTCGAAGATTATTGGTTTTACCATTTATGGGGCGTATTGCCGCTGGACAACCTATAGAAGCTATTCCTGAACAGCTTGAGATAAACTTCTCAGAGATGTTGATGGGAGAGGGGCGCTATGTACTCGAGGTGAAAGGTGATTCAATGATCGAGGCAGGTATATTTAATGGTGATTTTGTCATTATTCAAGAACGTAGTATCGCTAACAATGGCGATATCGTTGTTGCGTTAATCGATAATGGTGAAGTGACATTAAAAAAACTTCGTAAGCATGGAGATCGAGTTGAGTTGATCCCCGAAAATCAATCAATGGTGCCTATGATTTATCCTGCTGAACGCGTACATATACAGGGTGTCGTTGTTAGTCAGGTAAGAAATTACAAATAAAAAATGAACAAAAGCTAGTACAAAAAAATAGATTTTTATTGAATTAAGTAAGCTTTGTTCTAATTCTTTATACTCGATGTTTAAGAATTGCGTCAGGTATAGTCGTCGATTTTATAGAAGTATTGATAATGTTAAAATATGCAGAAGAAGATGTGTTGCTGATTATGTGAAAAATACTTTTCCCACAATGATATATTCAGAGTAGTGGCATATAACAGCAAATCAATTATTTTTATTCTGTTTGAATTAAATATATTTAATACTACATCAAGAACATAGTCATGAAACCATTTTCTAAAGCATGTGAGAATAATAAACTTCCAATATTAAATGTAATTTCATCATTTTTTTCTGCAGGTGGTGACGTGTTTGAAATTGGAAGTGGTACGGGTCAACATGCTGTATTTTTTGCAAATAACTTACCTGCCATCCGTTGGCACACAAGTGATCTCATAGAAAATCATGTTGGCATCGTTGAATGGATTCAGGAGAGCATGTTACCAAATGTTATATTTCCAATAGAGCTTGATGTTGTTAGTGGCATATGGCCGAAAAATATTTTTGATGGTGTCTTTACAGCAAACACTTGCCATATAATGCATTGGCATGAAGTTGTTACGATGGTTGAAGGTGTTAAGCGTATACTATCCGTCGGTGGTATATTTATGATTTATGGACCATTTAATTACAATAATGACTATACGAGCTCAAGTAATCGCCTCTTTGATGACATGTTGAGAGCGCGAGATCGGCAAAGTGGCCTCAGAAATTTTGAAGACTTAGAATTGTTAACTAAAAATAATTCGTTTATCCTTTTTGGAGATGTCACTATGCCAGCAAACAACCGGTTATTAATTTTTAAAAAAATAAAGTAGGGCTAAAATTTAATATACATATTAAATATTTTTTTCATTCTGCTTGAATCAGGCCTACAATTTTCCACCCTGATTCTGGTTTCATGTCTCCATTTGCAACAAAAACTTGAACTATCTGTTTGCAGTCAATAGCAAAAAGGGGAATAACTCGACCATCATATTCTTCAAGGTACTGTTTAAAAGTAAATTCATCACTTATTTGTGTGCTTTTTATTTGGGCGCCTTGTCTTAATAGGTAAGAAAGCTCACCGTAATCAATATTTTCACTAAATAATTGGTAGCCTCTATGACGAGTCGATACTAGGTGTTTTTCATCAATATTTTCGTCAATATTTGACTTTAATTCGTAGATATTCTTAATATCGAATTCTGATTTGAATCTTAAACAGGCCAATGTATCAAGATTACTACGACCAGACATAGCTAAAACCTTACCAAGACCGATAAGGTTTAAGTTCCTATCGGCATGCTCTGAGATAGGGTTTCCATAATATGTATCTAAACCTTCCATCCGAGCGAGAGTGATATTTTCCCATGTACTGTCTGTCAGTATGACTTTGATACCGTGGGCTTGTAATTCATGGCCAATTGCACGTGCAACATTACCAGCGCCTATTATCAATAGGCCGCTTGGTGAAGGTTCTCGAACATCAAGAATTTCAGCTAAAAATTTAGCAGACACACTTTGAATAACTACTGTGCCAATGATAATTAAAAAGGTGAGTGGGACAATTAACTGAGCTTCAACAAAACCTGCATTTTCAAGTCGTAATGCGAAGAGTGCTGATACCGCAGCTGCGACAATACCACGCGGACCAATCCACGAAATTAATAACTTTTCATTAAATGACAAATCTGAACCGATAGCAGAAATAAATACAGACATCGGCCTTGCAATTAGCATTGTTATTGCAAGGATACCGAAAGCAGGCCAGCCTAATTGAATGAATTGATGAAACTCAATTCTTGCAGCCAGAATAATGAACAAACCAGAGATTAGTAATAGGCTTAAGCTCTCTTTGAAATCTAAGATGTCATCAATGTTCATATTCTTCATATTTGCCATTGTAATACCCATGACAGTAACCGCTAACAAACCAGATTCATGTTCTATGGTGTCTGATAAAACATAAACTGTACAAACAGATATTAAAGTGAGTACATTTCTTAAATACTGAGGAACAAGTTGTTTTCTTAACAACATACCTAACAACCAACCAGTGATAAATCCCATAACAAAACCAACAAAAAGTATTGAACCAAAGGTTATTGCGACTAGGCTTATTCCATCATGTCGTTGTTCTGACATGATGAAATTAAAAACAAGAACTGCAAGCAAAGCTCCAAGTGGGTCAATAACAATACCTTCCCAACGGAGTACATTTGATATTTTGGCATTTGGCCGTACTGTCCTGAGTATAGGAATAATAACCGTTGGACCGGTAACTATGACTATGGCGCCAAATAGAAAAGCAAGCTCAAATGGGAAATCGATTAAATAATGCGTGCTGTACGCAATAATCAACCAGGTTATCAATGCTCCAATAGTTATTAGATTACTAACGGTCTTGCCATGTCCTCGAATGTCCTCAAGTTTTAATGTCAAGCTTCCTTCAAAAAGAATCACAGCGACTGATAAAGAGACGATCGGGAATAACAATGGTCCAAATAGTGCGTCCGGATCAAGTAAATTGAAGACTGGCCCAACTAACATCCCAACAATTAATAGAAATAATATTGCAGGTAATCTTGTCCACCAAGCTAACCATTGACAACAGATGCCAAGAACGCCAATGCTAGCAAAAGATAATAGGATTGTATTATTCAAAATTGATTAGTTCAATATATGTAGTGTTGTAATTAGTTTGTATTTTATGTGGAGTATAGTTGATGAGAATTATTACAAAGCCATCAATAGTTTTGCTGAAATAATCATGAATTATTGAGTATGTTGTATAAGATAACCCAGCTGCAACAATCGAACGTGGGTCGAACGTCAATTTCATATTTAGGTCAATAGTATAGGTGATAGTTTTCTATTAATAGAATTTAACATGCTCACTATGCATTGCAGAAAAAATAAATCACCAAGTTAACTACTCTAAGTATTCTTACCCAAAAAAAATGGCTTTTACGCTTATGCTGAATTATAGAAATTCAAGAAATTTATTAGTCGGTTTTTTGAAACAACAGAGTTGCGTTAGTCCCACCAAATCCGAAGCTGTTAGACATAATTGTATGTAGTCCTGCATTATCAATCCGATTAAAAGCAATTGGCGTCTTTGCTGCAGCTGAATCAAGATCTGTTATATTTAAAGATGAGGCAATAAAATTATTTTCCAGCATCAATAAACTATAAATTGACTCGTTTACGCCAGCTGCGCCAAGACCATGCCCTGTTTGAGATTTAGTTGCACTGATTATGGGCATGTGTTTTTTTTTGAAGACTTCTTTTATTGCATCTAGTTCAGCGATATCTCCAACTGGTGTACTGGTAGCATGTGCATTAATGTAGTCAACTTCATTATCAACATTATTTATAGCTTGTTGCATACATCTTATTGCACCTTCTCCAGAGGGTTTGACCATGTCAGCTCCATCTGACGTAGCGCCATAACCTATGACTTCTCCATATATCTTTGCGTCACGAGCTAATGCATGTTCCAGTTCTTCCAAAACAAGAATTCCGCCACCTCCAGAAATCACGAAACCATCACGATTTTCATCATAGGGACGAGAAGCTGTAGTAGGAGAGTCGTTATATTTTGATGAGAGAGCCCCCATGCTGTCAAATAGTAATGTTGAGGTCCAATGAACCTCGTCACCACCACCTGCAAATATAATATCCTGTTTTCCTAACTGAATTAATTCATAAGCATTGCCAATACAATGAGCACTAGTTGCGCATGCAGAACTTATAGAGTAATTGACCCCTTTTATTTTATAGGCTACAGAAAGACAAGCACTGTTAGTACTTGACATTATTCGAGGAACAGTTGTTGGCCCAACTTTACGCGCACCGCGTTCGCGAAGTATATCAATTGACTCTTGTAGAGTAGCATTTGAACCGCCGCCGGAACCAACAATAACTCCTGTTCGATAATTTGAGATATCGTCTTCTGCAAGTGATGCGTCTTCAATTGCTTCGCGCATAGCTAAATATGCATATGCAGCACCATCGCCCATAAAGCGCTTAAGCTTTCGGTCAATTAATGAATTCAGGTCAACATCAATTGCGCCATGGACATGGGAACGAAATCCTAATTCAGCATATTCTGAACAGTATGTAATTCCAGATGTTCCTTTTTTGAGAGAATCTAGTACCTCAATTTTATTTTTTCCAATACTCGACACGATTCCCATGCCTGTTATGACAACTCTTTTCAATTTGTACTCCTAAAATTCTTCGGTTGATTTAAAGAGCCCTACACGGAGATTCTTTGCAGCATAAACTTCTTTTCCATCGACAGACATGGTTGCATCGGCAACTCCCATGACTAATCTACGTAATACGACTCTTTTCATATCGACATTATAAGTCACTAATTTGTTTTCTGGGGTAACTTGCCCTGTAAATTTAACATCTCCGGCTGCCAAAGCTCGACCACGTCCAGGGGCACCGGACCAACCCAAGAAAAAACCTATTAACTGCCACATTGCATCTAAACCTAGGCAACCTGGCATAACCGGATCACCAATAAAATGGCAATCAAAGAACCAGAGATCTGGTGTAATGTCGAGTTCAGCAACAATATTACCTTTTCCTGCCGAGCCACCATCACTAGTTATTTCTAGAACACGATCGAACATTAGCATATTTGGTAGGGGTAGTTGAGCATTCCCTTTTCCAAACATTTCCCCTCGTCCACAGGCAATCAATTCTTCCCGCGTATATTTATTTTTACTATTCATATCTAGCATTATCTCATGCTGATATTAATATATCTCAAAAAATTAACCGAACCATTCAATTGACTGTCTGCTTGACAGCGTCTTCTCGCGGATTAGACTGCGAGTATCATTCATCACTAACATCAAGGTTTTTTGTCATGTCCGCAGGTATTGGCCCACTCGATAGACGTAATAGCATAGGTGTAAAAATAGGTTCCGTTGTTGTTGGCGGTTGTAATCCTATTGTTGTTCAATCGATGACTAATACGGACACTGCTGACGCTGATGCAACAGTAAAACAAGTTCAGCAACTTGCGGCAACTGGTTCTGAATTAGTCAGAATTACCGTTAATACGGATGATGCAGCTTCAAAAGTATCAACTATTCGTGAAAAACTCGATGACCTTGGTTGTCTTGTACCGTTAGTCGGAGACTTTCACTATAACGGACATCAATTATTAACTGACTATCCTGATTGCGCAAAGGCTCTAGCTAAATATCGTATCAATCCTGGAAATGTTGGGTTTGGACGAAAAAAAGATAACCAGTTTTCAATCATGATAAAAAAGGCTATTGAATATGATAAACCAGTTCGAATTGGTGTTAATTGGGGTAGTCTCGATCAAGTTCTTTTAACTAAAATGATGGATAATAATGCTAAATTATCAGTTCCATTGGAAACTGATGATGTTATGCGTGAAGCACTGATTGTTTCTGCATTAAAAAGCGCAGAGCGTGCCGAAGAGTTGGGTTTACCTCATGATCATATTATTCTGTCATGCAAAGTGAGTGGTGTTCAAAAATTAATTACAGTTTATAGAGATATTGCCAAACGTTGTGATTATGCTTTGCATTTAGGATTAACCGAAGCTGGAATGGGCTCGAAGGGTATTGTCGCGTCTACGGCTGCAATGGGTATTCTTTTGCAGGGAGGAATTGGAGATACAATTCGAGTTTCATTGACTCCTGAACCGGGAGGTGATCGCAGTAATGAAGTGATTGTCGCACAGGAAATATTACAAACAATTGGATTGCGCTCATTTACTCCGTTGGTTACTGCCTGCCCTGGTTGCGGACGAACTACTAGCACAGTATTTCAGGAATTGGCCGACAGCATACAGGCCTATGTACGTAGTCAGATGCCAATATGGAAGGATAATTACTACGGCGTTGAAGAAATGACACTTGCTGTAATGGGCTGTGTAGTAAATGGACCTGGAGAAAGTAAACATGCTGATATCGGTATTAGTTTACCAGGTACAGGAGAGACCCCGACTGCACCTGTGTTCATAGATGGTAAAAAAACAATGACACTCAGAGGTGACAATATAGCTAAGGAATTTCGAGATATCGTGCAAAAATATGTCCATAAGCGCTACTCACCTAAGTAGAATTGTTAATTTTTTATAATATATTTAAAAAATCATTGTTTTTTTAGGGTCTTCATGTGAAAAGAAACTATTTGAGTCCTTCATTTGGAGATTTTGATATGGAGCAATATGTCATCTTTTAAATAATTATTCTGGCAAATAAAAATTGGTTGCGGGGGTTAATTTATGTCTGAAGATAAAAATTATGATGTGCCTGAGAAACTTGCTGAGCATGCACATATCAATTTAAAGCGTTATCGTGAGATGTATGAGCGGTCTATAAGCGATTCTGATTCTTTCTGGGCCGAGCAGGCAGAAGAATTCCTAACCTGGTCTTCAAAATGGAGCAAAGTTCAAGATTGGGACTATAACGAAGCAAATATCAATTGGTTTGTCGGCGGTAAATTAAATGTTTCATACAACTGCATAGATAGACATCTTCAGTTACGTGGAGATCAAATTGCCATAATTTGGGAAGGTGATGATCCCGATGAAGATCGTCAATTTACGTATAAAGAATTACATGAGCAAGTCTGTCGATTTGGCAATGTACTAAAAGCCCGGGGCGTTAAAAAAGGGGATCGGGTTTGTCTGTATTTACCTATGATTCCGGAAGCATCAATTGCTATGTTAGCTTGTGCCCGAATAGGTGCTGTTCATTCGGTTGTTTTTGGTGGCTTTTCTCCTGATGCTTTGCGCGATCGAATTAATGATGCAGATTGTAAAGTAGTTATTACCAGTGACTACAGTCTTCGTGGTAAGAAACAGATTCCATTAAAGGCAAATACAGATAAAGGATTGATTGATTGTCCTAATGTGAATACCTGCATTGTAGTTAAACGAAGTGGTGGTGATATCGATTGGAATGAAGACAGAGATATCTGGTATCACGAAGCAATTGAAACAGTCTCTGCAAATTGCCCGCCTGAGGAGATGGATGCTGAAGATCCGTTATTTATTCTCTACACTTCTGGTTCCACCGGAAAACCAAAAGGTGTTGTACATACAACTGGTGGTTATTTGTTGTATGTTGCGATGACACACAAATATGTTTTCGATTATCAGGAAAGAGAAGTCTATTGGTGCACTGCTGATGTAGGATGGGTAACAGGTCATTCTTATGTTGTTTATGGACCTCTTGCTAATGGAGCCACCTCAGTGATGTTTGAGGGTTTACCTAACTTTCCGGATGCTAGTCGTTTTTGGCAAATAGTAGATAAGTGGAAAGTAAATACGTTTTATACTGCACCAACTTCTATTCGTATGTTGATGGGGCAGGGTGATGGTTTTGTGACGAAGACTAAACGAACTAGTTTACGAATTCTTGGAACGGTAGGAGAGCCAATTAATCCTGAAGCATGGGAATGGTATTATAATATCATTGGTAGAGGACAATGTCCTATTGTGGACACATGGTGGCAAACAGAAACGGGGGGTCATTTGATAACACCATTCCCTGGTGCTACTCAACTTAAACCGGGATCTGCAACGCTTCCTTTCTTTGGGATACAACCTTGTATAGTTGATGCTCAAGGTAATGAACTCGAAGGTGCAGCGGAGGGAGCATTATGTATAAAACGGTCATGGCCTGGCCAGATGCGTACCTTGTATGGGAATCATGATCGTTTTAAGGAAGCATATTTTTCGATGTTCCCAGGTAAATATTTCACTGGGGATGGGGCACGTAGGGACGATGATGGATATTATTGGATAACTGGTCGTATCGACGATGTTATTAATGTTTCTGGTCATCGAATGGGAACTGCTGAAGTTGAAAGTGCCTTAGTATCACATGTTGATGTATCTGAAGCAGCAGTTGTCGGATTTCCTCATGATATGAAAGGTCAAGGTATCTACGCCTATGTCACCCTCATGATTGGAATTGAATTGACTGAAGTCTTACGTAAGGATTTAATAAATCATGTAAGAAAAGAAATTGGACCGATAGCTTCGCCCGATCTAATTCAGTGGGCCCCAAGACTACCAAAAACACGTTCGGGAAAAATTATGAGACGAATTTTACGTAAGATAGCTGCCGGTGAACTAAGTATGTTAGGTGACATAAGTACCCTTGCTGAGCCAGCTGTGGTTGACGATCTTATCGAAAATCGTCTTAATAAATAAAATGTAATGGACCTTTATAAAATAATCTGTCCTTTCTAGCGTCATCAAGAATAATGGAGTCAAATAAGTGAATAAAGGTCTATGCATGGTATATATAGGGTGAAAATATTTGATAATCAGATTATCGATGTATTTAAGATTTATACTGTATCGTTCAAAATTTAAACTCGAAACAGACCTTCATATCACAAAAGGTGCGTTTTTAAAGTTCAATCAATTTTGTATTCAATGTTCTTATAAACAGTTGACATAAATCACAAGCTGAGATATGTTGCGCCGCAATATATATTGTTTTCATGTATAAAGATGAGAGATGCTCTGTATACAACTATTAGAAAGTTGATGGTAGACAATATAACACCACCAGATATTTTAAGACTCAATCTATAATGTCGTAGGTACTTTAGAAAGATATCGAAAATGTGTTCATAGACTTAGAACTCGTAGATAAAGATAAGCTGAAAAGTGGACTTATGACGTAAATAAATTCCTCCTCTTGTTTTATACATACCCGCATAGCTCAGTTAGTTATGCGGGTTTTTTATTTTAAAAGTGTATGTGAATGTTAGATGTCTGTATTAATTTGTAAAAGAGTTAATCTTAATTTGTTATGCTGTGTTAGAGAAAGCATCTGATCTCAGAGATAATAAAAATGAGTAAGAAATATAGAACACCGTTTGAAGATCTTGGTTGGTCTGAAATGCAGAAAAAATATTTAGATGCATTCAAAATATTTAAATCATCCGAATCGGTAATGAATTCCTCCTGGGTAAATGAAATGGATGAATGGTGGAAGTCTGCCAATAATAAAAATTCCCATCGAAGCTCAAGTATATTTGATAGGGTGCTTGAGCAAGCTAATGTCTATTATTTCATGAGTGAACAATTTTCAATTTTGCTTAATGAAATAAACCATTCAAATAATGACGAACAAATACAAGATATTATTAATAAAAAATTTAAAGAGATTGAATCTTATTTATCAAGTTGTGATGATTCGTTTGACTGGAGTGATTTCTTAGCTAGTCATGAAGTACCGAATGATCTGATGAGATCAATGTTTGACAACTCGATATTCAACCATATTCAACTATTAAATGAATTGAATCCTGATTTGGAGAGATTAGTACAAGAGATTTTGTCTATTTCTGGTTTAGGCTATAGCCGAGAAGCTCAAGAAAAATTAAAAGAAGCGATTAAATCATGGAGAGACTTTCAAAGTAATTTTAACGAATATCAGTCGGTAATGATGCACTTAAGTAAAAAAGGACTTGAGTTAATGCGTAATCATATTATAAGTATGCAAACAGGTGATGAAAGTATTAACTCAATGCTTCAGATATATAACTTATGGATTGAATCAAATGAAAAAGTTTACGGCGATTATGTTTGCAAAGATGAATATTCTGAGCTGATGGGACGATTGATGAATTCAATGATGGCATTTAAAAAGAAAAGCGATGAAATTATTGAAGATACGTTGTCTGCATTACATTTACCAACAACAAAAGCAATGAATGAATTGGAACAGAGGCATTACTTATTACGCAAACAAGTAAATGAAATGCGAGCAGAAATAAATAATCTAAAAAAAAATATAAAACAAGATAACAGTATTGTGCCCGTCTTCAAAAAAGGATCAAAAACAATTCTTAGAAGTGAAGGAAAAGTAAATAAAAAGGTAACTCCAAAAACTTCTAATATAGTCGAACGCAAACAAGTCAATAAAAAATCGGTGAGTAATGTAAAAACGATTAAGAAAAAAAACAAGTAAAAAAGGATGATTAAAATAAAGTTATGTATTATGGAGTGAACTATGAATCCATTCAATTTGATACTTGAAGATATCGTGAATGAAATTCATGAATTTAATATAAAATTGGCAAAAGGTTACAAATCACTATCTGATCTAGGTGAGATTCAAGTAGGGGTCTCTGAAAAGGAAGCGGTCCATCAAGAAGATAATGTTGTTTTATACCATTTTAAATCACGCACAAAAAATCAAAATCCTATTCCTTTATTAATCGTTTATGCATTAGTTAACAGACCTTATATAGTTGATTTACATGAGGAATGTTCAATTATTCAGGAACTACTTGATGAAGGTGTTGATGTTTATCTCATTGATTGGGGATACCCAGTTGGTGCTGATAAATATTTAACTCTGGATGATTATATTAATGGTTATATCGATCGTTGTGTTGATGTGATTTGTGAAAAATGTAATAGAGAAAACATCAATTTATTAGGTATTTGTCAGGGAGGAGTATTCAGTCTTTGTTATACGGCATTAAATCCGAAGAAAGTAAAAAATCTCATCACCACTACTACGCCTGTTGATTTTCATACCAAACAAGATTTATTAAGTCATATTGTAAAGAAAATAGATATTGATAAAATGGTAGACACTTTAGGAAACATTCCTGGTGAGGTGCTTAATGTAATATTTCTTTCTTTGAAGCCATATACTCTGATGGGACAAAAATATGTAAGCCTTGTGAAAATTCTCGACGATAAAGAGAAGCTGATGAATTTCATGCGCATGGAAAAATGGATATTTGATACTCCGGATTTAGTAGGTGAAGCATATCGTGAGTTTATAAAACAATTTTATCAACAAAATAGGCTCATAAAGGGAACAGTCAAAATTGGTGATAATATTGTCGATTTGAGTAAAATCATTATCCCAACATTAAACATATATGCTAGAGATGATCATCTAGTGCCTCCTGATGCTTCTATAGCATTAGAAAGTTATATCAACTCACAAGACTATCAGTCGTTAGAGTTTCCTGGGGGACATATTGGAATTTACGTGAGCAGAAAAGTACAAAACATTATTTCGCAGAATGTTGCTGTGTGGTTGGAAAATCGTAATTAATAAATATCAAGACCAATTAACAATATGGAGTATTGTTCTAGGGAATATTTGAAGTTTGTTTTTTTTATGCATATGATTATGTGTCTATACTTTTTTGCTGCAATAATCACAATATTAATAAGGGGCGTTCAGAAAAATTTGTGAAGATACTTTTTGATTACTCAATGGCCTCAGCACAAAATTTATTTTGTATATTAAGTGTTTTTTTCTTTAATAAGATTTATGTGAGATCAGTTAACTGAATAGACAGCAGATGATGCATTACAGTATAATGAACTCTTATTATGCGGGAGTAGCCACACGGTTACTCCCTTTTTTGTGTGTAGGAGGTGCTCTCTGCTGAGAAGCCCAACATTAGGTGTCACATACTAATTATGAGTACCTTCATCTATATTGGACCAATGTCGCGAGTAGAAACGAATTTCAGGCGACGATTTGTATCAGAGGTATCTTTTTTTGATAGATAATGCCCTATTAGCGCTTGAAGATGGTTCATTGTTTTATGGTACATCGATTGGTGTCGATGATGAGTCCATTGGTGAAGTTGTTTTTAATACCTCAATCACAGGATATCAGGAAATACTGACTGATCCTTCATACTACAAGCAAATTGTAACCTTGACGCATCCTCATATTGGGAATGTCGGTACGAATCTCGAGGATGAAGAATCTAGTCAAGTTTTTGTAAGCGGTTTAATTATCAGAGATTTGCCAATGGTGATGAGTAATTGGCGTGCCACTGAGAATCTGAGAGATTACCTTATCAGGCATAATATAGTTGCTATCGCTGAGATTGATACGCGTCAACTAACGCGGCACCTACGCAAGCATGGTGCAATGAAGGCCTGTATCGTTGCTGGTGATAATATTGATGCAGATAAATCAATTAAAACAGCAGAATCATTTGCAGGGCTGATTGGTATGGATCTGGCAAAAAAAGTATCGACAACATCAAGATACAACTGGGTCGATGGTATATGGGATCTCGAAGATGGAATTCAAGCATCTCACAGTAAAAAAGAGTGGCGTGTCATCGCGTATGATTTTGGAGTTAAGCGAAATATTCTTCGCATCTTGGCAGATTTGGGTTGTGAGATTACGGTAGTTTCTGCGCAAACACCCGCAAGTGAGGTATTGGCTGAAAAACCAGATGGTATCTTTTTATCTAATGGCCCGGGAGATCCAGATCCTTGCGATTATGCAATAACTGCAATAAAGAAAATTATCAATTCAGGTCTACCAGTATTTGGTATTTGCCTTGGGTATCAGTTACTTTCATTAGCATTGGGTGCTAAAACAAGCAAAATGAAATTTGGACATCATGGCGCAAATCATCCTGTGCAGTCACTCGATGATGGTCAAGTGTTGATCACTAGCCAAAATCATGGTTTCGCAGTTGATGAGAAAACATTACCTAATGATCTAATTGCAACCCATCGCTCTTTATTTGATGGGTCATTACAGGGTGTACACCATGTAAAATATCCTGTTTTTGGTTTTCAGGGACACCCTGAAGCGAGTCCGGGACCAAATGACTCAAAACGGCTATTCAATCATTTCATCGAATTAATGCAAGAGCATAAAACGTAATATATCCATGCCTAAACGTACAGATATTAAAAGTATTCTAATTATTGGCGCAGGCCCAATTATTATAGGTCAGGCCTGTGAATTTGATTATTCCGGTGCTCAGGCGTGTAAGGCATTGCGCGAAGAGGGCTTTCGCGTCATCTTGGTGAACTCAAATCCTGCAACGATTATGACCGATCCTGAGATGGCGGATGCTACGTATATTGAACCAGTACATTGGCAAACAGTGGCAAGGATTATTGAAAAAGAACTCCCGGATACTTTATTACCAACGATGGGTGGTCAGACGGCATTGAACTGCGCATTAGATTTAGATAAGCAAGGCGTGCTCGAAAAATTCGATGTAGAAATCATAGGTGCATCAAAAGATGCAATCGATAAGGCCGAGGATCGCGAAAAATTTCGAACTGCAATGCAAAAGATCGGCTTAACTATGGCGAAGTCTGAAATTGTTCATAATCAAGAAGAAGCAAAGGCAGCCATGGAAATCATTGGCTTTCCTGCAATCATCCGTCCTTCGTTCACTTTGGGTGGCACAGGTGGCGGTATTGCTTACAATCGAGATGAGTTTATGGAAATTTGTGGTCAGGGTGTTGACGCATCACCGACCAATGAGGTTCAGGTCGATCAATCCGCATTAGGTTGGAAAGAATATGAAATGGAAGTTGTTCGTGATAAAAAAGATAACTGCATTATTATTTGTTCTATTGAAAACCTTGATCCAATGGGTGTGCATACCGGTGATTCAATAACGATTGCACCAGCGCAGACATTGACTGATAAGGAATATCAAATCATGCGCGATGCTTCTATAAAAGTATTACGTGAGATTGGTGTTGATACTGGTGGGTCGAACGTTCAATTTGCGGTTAATCCAAGAGATGGTGAACTGATTATTATTGAAATGAATCCTCGTGTATCACGTTCATCAGCACTTGCCTCTAAAGCAACAGGTTTCCCAATTGCCAGAGTCGCTGCAAAATTAGCGGTGGGTTACACATTAGATGAGCTTGAAAATGATATTACTGGTGGAGCTACACCAGCATCGTTCGAACCCAGTATCGATTATATTGTCACTAAGATACCTCGGTTTACTTTTGAAAAATTTCCACAGGCAGATGATCGCTTAACAACACAAATGAAATCTGTCGGTGAAGTCATGGCCATGGGTCGTACATTCCAAGAATCATTGCAAAAGGCAATTCGTGGGATGGAAACTGGCGTAACAGGTTTTAACTCAGTTGTTGACCAGTCATCAAAGACTATTTTAGAACAGATTGAAAAAGAATTGCGTGTGCCGCGTGGAGATAGATTGTGGTTCGTCGCAGATGCCTTTCGATATGGATTGAGTGTTGAGGATGTTTTCAATATTTGTAGTATCGATCCTTGGTTTTTGGTACAGATTCATGATCTTGTTGAAGAAGAGGACAGACTTAAAAAAGAAGGAGTCACTTCGTTAACTAAAGACCGTTTAAGACGATTAAAGCGAAAAGGCTTTTCTGACGAAAGATTAGCTGAGTTGATAGACCAACCTGAATTGGAAATAAGAAAATTAAGAATAGATAATAATATTCGTCCAGTATTTAAACGCGTCGATTCCTGTGCCTCAGAATTTGAGTCAGCTACGGCTTATATGTATTCAACTTACGACGTTGAATGTGAAGCAGCTCCAAGCGATAGAAAAAAAATTATGATCTTAGGTGGCGGTCCTAATCGAATAGGACAGGGTATTGAATTTGATTATTGTTGTGTACAAGCTGCCTTCGCTATGCGTGAAGCTGGATACGAAACAATCATGGTTAACTGTAATCCTGAAACTGTTTCCACAGACTATGATACGTCAGATCGTCTCTATTTCGAACCATTAACTTTGGAAAATGTATTAGATATTATTCATGTTGAAAAACCATATGGTGTGATTGTGCAATATGGTGGACAGACACCCTTGAAATTGGCGCGTGATCTTGATGTTGCCGGTGTCCCAATTATTGGTACGAGCCCAGATTCAATTGATCTTGCAGAGGACCGTGAACGGTTTCAAAAATTATTGGAAGAGATCGATCTGAAACAACCACCAAATCGAACAGCGCGGAATGTTGAACAAGCAGTAAAAGGAGCTAAAGAAATTGGTTACCCACTTGTCGTAAGACCATCATATGTATTGGGTGGTAGAGCAATGGAGATTGTCTATAACGAAGATGACCTTCGGAATTATATGGATAATACCGTAGCAGTTTCTAATTCGTCACCAGTATTGCTAGATAGGTTTTTGAATAATGCTATCGAAGTTGATGTCGATGCGATATCAGATGGGACTGATGTCTGTATTGCCGGGATTATGGAGCATATTGAACAAGCTGGAGTGCATTCAGGTGATTCGGCTTGTTCTCTACCTCCCTTTAGTTTAAGTGATAAAATTCAAGACAAAATTACGCTACAGGTTGAAGCAATGGCACACGCTTTAAATGTTGTTGGTTTAATGAATACGCAGTTTGCAATACAGAACGATGAAATTTATGTCTTGGAAGTTAACCCAAGGGCTTCAAGAACTATACCTTTTGTTTCTAAAGCAACAGGCGTGTCGATTGCTAAGATTGCTGTAAATTGTATGGTAGGTAATAGTTTGGCAGCACAGAACTTAACTCAAGTACCGGTGCCAGATTATTACTCAGTTAAGGAATCTGTATTTCCATTTATTAAGTTCCCTGGTGTTGATCCTCTACTAGGGCCTGAAATGAAATCAACTGGCGAAGTAATGGGAGTAGGAAAAACATTTGGTGAAGCATTCGCAAAAGGACAGTTGGCTGCTGGAGAAGAGTTTCCGCGTGTAGGGAATGCATTTATCAGCGTTAAGGAAATAGATAAAGAAAAGGCAGTCATGGTCGCGAGAGAGTTATTCTCATTAGGTTATAAACTTTTTGCTACTAGCGGTACTTGTAAGGTTTTAACAAAAGTAGGTATAGAATGTGAAAGGGTTAATAAAGTAAGAGAAGGACAACCACATATTGTTGATATGTTGAAAAATGATACGATTGATTTGATTGTTAATACAACAGAAGATAAAAAGGCGATTGCAGATTCATACTCAATTAGAAGAACGGCACTTCAACATCAAGTCTTCTACACAACAACAATAACGGGTGCAATGGCAACTATGGAAGCACTGAAACAAAGAGACAGTATTGGTGTGAATAGTTTACAAGATTTACATAAAGGAGTGATTGCATGAGTCAAACACCGATGACTGTAAGAGGTGCAGAAAAATTAAAAGAAGAACTGCATAAACTCAAAACGGTAGACCGCCAACGAATCACCAAGGCGATTGCTGAGGCTCGCGCGCATGGCGATCTGAGTGAAAATGCTGAATACCATGCTGCACGTGAACAACAAAGTTTTGCAGAAGGCCGTGTAAATACCATCGAGTCGGCCTTAGCCGATGCGCAGATAATTGATGTCACTTCGGTGGATGCTGAAGGTCGCGTTGTTTTTGGTGCGACTGTCAAGCTGTTGAATGTTGGTACTGATGCAGAGGTCACTTACCAGATAGTTGGTGAGCAAGAAGCCGATATAAATGAAGGATTGATTTCGATAACCTCACCAATTGCGAGAGCACTAATTGGAAAGCAACAAGATGATGAAGTAAATGTGGATGCACCAAGTGGTATAGTCGAGTATGAGATATTGGATGTGAAGTATTTATAATGTTAAACATTCTAATAAGTTTTATATGTAATTAATTGTTTTCTGATGGCCAAAAAATCCAATAAACAATGGCTACACTCACAAAATAAAGATCAATATGTAAAACAGGCTCGTGAATCTCACTATCGTTCACGCGCTATATATAAACTTCAAGAAATTGATCAAAAAGACGAACTCATCAAATCAAATTCCTGTGTTGTTGATTTGGGATCAGCCCCCGGCAGTTGGTCGCAATATGCTAGTGAACAAGTTAAAGTCAATGGTCGAGTAATTTCAGTCGATATATTACCGATGGACCCCATAGAAAAGGTGTTGTTCATTTTAGGTGATTTTACTGACGAATCAATTAAGAGGGAATGTACTAGACATATAGGTAAACAGAATGCCGACCTTGTGATTTCAGATATGGCCCCCAACTTAACAGGTATTAGAATTACTGACCAGGCAAGAAGTCTTGCTTTGGCAGAACTAGTCTATGATTTTTGTCATCACGTACTTAAGCCAGGTGGTGATTTAGTTATCAAATTGTTTGAAGGTGCTGGAACTGACGAATATCGTCGATTATTAAAGGAACGTTTTACTAAGGTTGTGACTCGAAAACCTCAAGCATCACGTGATCAGTCGCGGGAATTTTATGTTTTAGCACGTTCTTATAGGTTATAATGGAGATATGAAATGATTATTTATAGAGGTTTATTGGTTTGAATGACATGGCAAAAAATTTGATCTTGTGGGTGATTATTGCACTAGTCCTTATGATGGTTTTCAATAAGTATGATAAACCGACATCGTCTGCTGAGATCAACTATTCACAATTTATTTCATATGTGAAAACTGGACAAATTACCTCTGTCGGGATTGAGGGTAATTCAATTAAAGGTCAAATGTCAGATGGTAATCGACTATTCACTACATATAGTCCTGAAACTAGTAACGATGCCTTAATTGGTACACTCTTGGAAAACAATGTCGAAATTAGAGGTATTGAGCCAAATAAAAATTCATTTTGGGCACATGCTCTAATTTCATGGTTTCCTATTTTATTGTTACTTGGTGTCTGGATTTATTTTATGCGTCAGATGCAAGGTGGTGGAGGTGGCCGAGGGGCAATGTCCTTCGGTAAGAGTCGCGCACGATTATTAGGCGAAGACCAGATTCAGATAACATTTAATGATGTGGCTGGTGTTGAAGAAGCAAAAGATGAAGTAGTAGAGCTAGTTGAATTTTTACGTGATCCAGGTAAGTTCCAGAAACTTGGAGGTAAGATACCTTCTGGTGTGTTGATGGTTGGTTCTCCCGGCACCGGTAAAACTTTATTAGCTAAAGCTATCGCCGGTGAGGCAAAGGTACCATTCTTCACAATTTCAGGTTCCGATTTTGTTGAAATGTTTGTTGGTGTGGGCGCATCTCGCGTGCGAGATATGTTTGAGCAAGCTAAGAAACAAGCGCCTTGTATAATATTTATTGATGAGATTGATGCAGTCGGACGTCATCGAGGAGCTGGCTTAGGTGGCGGACACGATGAACGTGAGCAAACCTTAAACCAATTATTGGTAGAAATGGATGGTTTTGAGGGTAATGAAGGGGTTATTGTTATAGCAGCAACAAACCGTCCAGATGTATTAGACCCTGCTTTATTGAGACCTGGTCGTTTTGATCGTCAGGTTGTTGTACCACTACCTGATATTCGTGGTCGTGAACAAATTCTCAAGGTTCATATGCGTAAAGTTGCTTTGGGCGATGATATTAAAGCTAATATCATTGCACGTGGGACACCGGGATTTTCGGGCGCTGACTTAGCTAATTTGGTAAATGAGGCCGCACTATTTGCAGCTAGAGCTAATAAAAAATTAGTTGAAATGAGTGAATTCGAACGTGCTAAAGATAAGATTATGATGGGCGCAGAACGACGCTCCATGGCTATGAGTGAACAAGAAAAAAAACTCACTGCTTACCACGAAGCAGGTCATGCTATTGTTGGTAGATTAGTTCCATCGCATGATCCGGTGTATAAGGTAACAATAATTCCACGTGGACGTGCCTTGGGCGTCACTATGTTCTTACCAGAAGAAGATCGTCTCAGTTATTCGAAACAATTACTTGAATCACAGATATCGACTTTATTTGGAGGACGAATCGCAGAAGAGCTGATTTTTGGTGCCGACATGGTTACTACTGGAGCAAGTAATGATATTGAACGTGCGACATTGCTCGCACGTAATATGGTAACCAAATGGGGATTATCACAAAAATTAGGTCCTTTAACCTACAGCGAAGAAGATGGTGAAGTTTTTTTAGGTCATTCGGTTACACAACATAAGGCTATCTCAGACGAAACATCTCATACTATCGATGGGGAGATTCGTTGTATAATTGATAAAAATTATATTCGTTCAGAAAAAATTCTGAGAGAAAATGAAGATAAGCTTCATCTTATGGCTGAAGCGCTAATAAAATATGAAACAATAGACTCTGGTCAAATTGATGATCTTATGGAAGGTAAGATACCTAGACTGCCATCAAATTGGGATGATAATGATGATGGTCCATCTTCGGCAAACAAAAAGGCCAAAGAAAAAATCACAAAAGAAGATGATGCCCCCTCGGGTGATCCACCAGCAAAGCCTGCATAACCTAACTGTAAATGTGTGTAAAGTATTTATTACCCTATAGATTTTTTAATCTTAATAACACTGTGTTCAATAACCATATCGATAAGTGAATCACGATTAATAAAAAAAGTAGAACATATTTTGGTACTGATGGCATCCGAGGTACTGTCGGGGAAGGTATTATTACTCCTGATTTTATTATGAAGCTTGGTTGGGCAGCAGGGCGTGTACTTGCAAAAAAAGGTAGTGGTCCTGTATTGATAGGTAAAGATACGCGGATATCAGGATATATGTTCGAATCAGCGCTTGAAGCAGGTCTATCTGCAGCAGGTGTTGATATACGCTTGCTCGGTCCTATGCCAACTCCAGGCATAGCTTATTTAACTAAAAATACACGAGCGCAAGCAGGCATTGTAATTAGCGCGTCGCATAATCCATATTATGATAATGGAATTAAATTTTTTTCAGGTGATGGTACTAAGTTACCCGATCAGATTGAGCATGAAATTGAGCATGAATTAAATTTGCCATTACAATCCGTACATTCAGGTTTTCTTGGTAAGGCTCGCCGCATTACAGATGCGCCGAGACGATACATCGAGTTTTGTAAATCAAAATTGCATAATGATATTGATTTGAACGGATTGAGAATAGCTGTCGATTGCGCCAATGGAGCAACATATCACATCGCACCAAAAGTCTTTGAAGAGTTAGGTGCAGAAGTATTTCTTCATGGAACAACACCAAATGGGGTTAATATTAATGATGAGTGTGGCGCGACTTCTCCTCTAGCATTACAACACATGGTGAAAAACACCGATGCAGATGTCGGTATAGCTTTGGATGGTGATGGTGATCGCTTAATAATGATAGACGAAAAGGGTAATATAATCGATGGGGATGATATCCTTTATGCTATATCACAATTAGACACGAAAAAACTAAATGGTGCTGTTGTAGGTACCGTAATGAGTAACCTCGGTTTGGAACATGCTCTTAAAAAATTGCGGTTGAATTTTTTAAGAGCTTCAGTTGGTGACCGTTATGTAATGGAGTTATTATTGAAAGAAAAATTAGTTTTGGGTGGAGAAACATCAGGACACATAATTAACCTCAATCGTACAACGACAGGTGACGGAATCATTGCAGCATTGCAAGTGCTTGAGGCTATGAAAGTGACTCATAAGAAGTTGTCAGATCTGGTTGGTGATATCACAAAATTTCCACAAATAATGAAGAATGTAAAACTTCAAAAGAAAATTGATATTACTTCCAATAGTGAAATTAATGATGCTATTAAAGATGCTGAGAAGGCACTTGGTGATACGGGTCGTGTGGTGCTCAGATCTTCTGGCACAGAACCTTTAGTTAGGGTCATGGTTGAAGGCGAAGATCAACAACAAGTAGAATTCTTGGTTAATGAACTTTCAACTAAAGTTAATGAAGTAGTAGAAAATTGACTTTAAATTATAAAAATAAATCAATAGAGAATTACTATCCTTGAGATAGTGAAAAACAAACCTTTCTTTGGAAAGTTAGATTGATAGTTAGATTGATAGTTAGAGTAGAGCTGAATAATTTTCTGTCTTTTCCAGTAATAAACTCTAGTGTCTCTGGTGTTGAGATTTCAGCAATATGATCAAAGAATATGACGCGATGGCGTTGTTGTTGTCAGTTTGATTTTACTATTGACATTATATGGATGCTTGCACGCATCTCAAAATACCATAATCGTAATCTTCATTTAACGCTTCATAAATAGGTTTGAGTAGATTCTTATCTTTGTCTTCCATAGTTTCAATGGCATAAACAATCTCATTGTATTCTTCGTCATCTAACTCGATAACATCACGTACATCTATTAATCCGACTTCAATAGCATCTGCTAAGTGCGTGTAAATAGTGTTCATATTTTTATTTCGTTTTTCTGCAATTTCTTCAATACTAAACTCTTGCTGATAGAGCATCAGTGTTTCATTAATTGTGTTGCTAAGATTATTGTTAAGTAAAGCAGTAAGAGAATGTTTGGCTATTTCGCTGAGAAATTGCTTGCCATGACGTCGCAGTTTTTGTTCTCCAACTCCTGATATACAAAGCATGCTGTCAGGTGAGTTAGGTCTTTTTCTAATCATTTCTTGTAAGGTTGCGTCATGGAAAATGACATAGGGGGGTACTCCAGATTCTTCTGCCAGTTTGAGTCGCAGTGAGTGTAGGGACTCCCATAATGATTGATCTTGTGGACGAACTGTCAATTTTTGTTGTGATTGTTTGGTAATTTTCTCTTCTTGTGTTTGTTTTCTCAAATCAAGTTTTTGCTCCCCACGTAATATCGGGCGACATTTTTCAGTAAGACGCAAAGCACCGTGACGCTCCATATCGATATTAGTATAACCAAGAGCGATAAGTTGTCTGAACACACTGCGCCATTCTGTTGTAGTTAACTCTTTACCAATTGCAAAGGTGCTGATTTTATCATGTCCATTTCTCTGAATACGGTCATCGTTTTTCCCAATCAGGATGTTGACGATATAGGTTACCCCAAAACGCTGTTCTGTATAATAAATAGTGGATAATGCTTTTTGTGCAGATTCAGTAGCGTTCCATTTTCTAGGTGGGCTTTGACAATTATCACATGCTCCGCATTGTTCTGAAGACGTTTCATCAAAATATTCGAGTATGGCATGACGCCGACAAGTGATGAGTTCACAAAGGCCAAGCATAGACTCAAGTTTGTGATGCTCAACATGTTTATGTGCTTCGTCGGCATTAGAATTCTGCATAAATTGACGAAGCATGATCACATCTTGTAATCCATATGCCATCCAGGCACTAGCGTCATTACCATCACGACCAGCACGGCCTGTTTCTTGATAATAGGCCTCGATACTTTTGGGCAAATTTAGATGTGCCACAAAGCGAACATCAGGTTTATCAATTCCCATACCAAAAGCAATTGTCGCAACTATAATGACGCTGTCCTCATGTAAGAAACGTTGTTGGTTTTTTTGCCGCACATCAATAGTCAAACCTGCATGATAAGGTAAGGCCGTCCGCCCTTGTTCTGATAACCATTCAGCAATTGCTTCTACTTTTTTACGAGCTAGGCAATAAACAATTCCGGCATCATTTTTATGGTTTTCTTCAAGGAATCTCCATAATCGTTGTTTAGGGTTGTTTCCTTCCGAGATAGCATAGGTGATATTGGGACGATCAAAACTATTGATATAAAGTTTCGCTTGTTCAAGCTGCAACTGTGAAATAATTTCTTCACGAGTACGTTGATCTGCAGTAGCTGTGAGTGCAATACGTGGAATAGTGGGATAGCGCTCATGCAATATTTTTAGACGTTGATATTCAGGACGAAAATCATGCCCCCACTGAGAAACGCAATGTGCTTCGTCAATAGCGAATAAAGCAATTTGACATTGATCTAGCAAAAAGAGCATGTGATTAGTCAATAACCTCTCTGGTGCTACGTAGAGAAGATCAAGGTTATGATTTATCAATTGTTGTTCAACTAATTGAGTTTCCTCCTGACTCATGCTGGAGTTTAGAAACGCAGCTTTGACTCCAAGTTGTATTAAGGCGACGACTTGATCTTGCATCAATGCGATCAGTGGTGAAATGATGATTGCAGTACCTTTACGTACCAGTGCCGGAATTTGGTAACATAAAGATTTTCCGCCACCGGTCGGCATTAAAACTAGAGCATCATTACCATCCAATAATTCTTGTATTACTTCTTGTTGGGAATGACGGAACTGGTCATAACCGAAAGTAGATTTTAGAATTTCGTGAGCATGTTTCAATCGGCAAGTTGTCATTTGATTTTTATGATTGTTGGTGATGTAAAAAATAATCCTCTATTAATCAAAATTGAACTGTACTTGATACTAACGGAATAATCTGAATACCTATTGAGAATATTCAGAAGAGAGGGATTATTTTCATAGTGACTGCAACATTTAAGAGTAATCGCTTCTCGCGTAAACAAGCATTAAAACTTAATTGCCCTATAACTTTTATCACTAAACCCAATAGCTATTTTCTTATTTGCATCCAACACTGGTCGCTTAATAATTGCTGGGTTTTCAATCATTAATAATATCGCTTGTGTCTTATTCGTAATCTCTTTTTCTTCATTTGACAATTTACGCCAAGTTGTGCCGCGTTTATTGATTAGTATTTCAACATCGATTTGTTTCAGAAAGTGATTAACGAGAGCTTTGTCGATGCCATCAATACGAAAGTCATGGAAGGCATAAGGCACTGAATTTACCTCTAACCATTTCCGTGCCTTTTTAACAGTCTCGCAGTTTTTTATGCCATAGAGCATTACGGATGACATATTAATGTTTTATACGTCGCGTAGGATTTCATTAATTCCAACTTTACTTAAAGTCTTCTCATCAACCGTTTTAACAATGACTGCACAATATAAACTATATTTGCCATCTTTTGATGGTAGGTTACCTGAAACCACTACTGAGCCAGCTGGTATATAGCCGTATGTGACCTCACCGGTCGCACGATCAAAAATTCGTGTGCTTTGACCAATGTAGACACCCATAGAAATTACGGAGCCTTGTCCGACTATCACACCTTCAACAACTTCTGAACGCGCACCGATGAAACAATTGTCTTCAATGATGGTAGGGTTAGCTTGTAAAGGTTCTAAAACACCACCAATTCCAACTCCACCGGAAAGATGAACGTTCTTGCCAATTTGCGCGCACGAACCAACCGTTGCCCAAGTATCAACCATAGTGCCGTTATCGACATAGGCGCCGATATTTACAAAGCTTGGCATCAATACGACGTTTTGACCGATGTAACTGCCGCGCCTTACAGTTGCGTTTGGAACAACGCGTGCGCCTGTTTCGATAAAGTTAGTTTTGTTATAACCGTAGAACTTATTAGGCACTTTATCGAAGTAATTAGTCAGGCCGCCTTGTATAACAGTATTATTCTCAAGGATAAAAGAAAGTAGTACAGCTTTTTTTAACCATTGATTAACGACCCAATTACCATCAATTTTTTCAGCTATACGAAATTGACCACTGTCGAGTTTCCAAATAACTCCTTCAACAGCATCTTTGATTTCTTTATTCATTTTATCGGGCTCGAGCTTATCTCGATTATCAAATGTATTATTAATTAATTTTTCTAAATCGCTCATATTTTTTCCTGATATTAAAATGAATTTTGTAAAAACTGTTTAATCCGATTTGCAGCTTCTGTGCATTCTTGAACTTCTGCTACTAATGCAATGCGCACACGATTTCTACCTGGATTAATACCACCTATATAGCGGGATAAATATGAGCCAGGTAGTATTTTGACATTCTCGCTTGTATATAAATTTCTTGCAAAGTCTGAGTCTGAGCAAGGTAGTTCAGGCCATAGATAAAAACTGGCGACGGGTGGTGTAACTTCTAATACTGGTTTCAGTATTCCACAAACTAAAATAAATTTTTCTCTATATTGCGCTCTATTATATTTGACATGTGCTTCATCACCCCAGGCGGCAATACTCGCTTTCTGGGTGTGTAAGGGCATTGCACTACCATGATAAGTTCGATACTTAAGAAAACGCTCAATTAACGTACTATCGCCAGCGACAAAGCCAGATCGCAAACCAGGTATATTTGAGCGTTTGGAAAGACTATGAAAAACTAGGCAGTGCTTAAATTCTGAATTACCTAGTTGATTAGCATACTCAAGTAGACCGATTGGAGGATGAATCTCATCATGATAAATTTCAGAATAACACTCATCAGATGCGATAACGAAGTCGTGTTTTTCTGCCAAGGCCATCAACTCCTTGACTGAATTTGAATCAATCACTGCACCGGTAGGGTTTCCGGGAGAACATAAATAGATAAGTTGGCATCGTTGCCAGATATCTCTTGGTACTGATGATAAATCAGGAATGAAGTTGTTATCTTCAGTACAATTTAGATAATAAGGTTCGGCTCCCGCGAGTAAAGCGGCACCTTCATAAATTTGATAAAAAGGATTCGGTAATACTACTATGGGTGTCTCAGAACTCTTATCGATTAGTGTTTGTGTAATAGCAAACAAGGCCTCCCGCGTGCCATTTACTGGTAGAACATTTTTTTCTGAGTTAACTGATGTTTGTGGTAAGTTGAATCGTTGGCATAACCATTTAGCAATGGCTTCACGTATCTCAGTCGAACCATACGTTGTAGGATACATAGCCACGTCACCTAGGTTTGATTTTAATGCATTCAATATAAATTCTGGTGTGGGATGTTTGGGTTCTCCAATCGCAAGACTGATTGCCGATTTGTCCGAATTAACGGTTGTACCCTCGAGCAACTTTCTCAGCCGCTCAAATGGGTAAGCATGTAAATTTTTCAATCCTGAATTCATTAAATCTAGTGATTTGTTAATAATAGCGAAAAAGACGAATAAGTATATGCGATCAACTCCCTCATCCCAACTACCATCACAACACTTCCCAGCATTATCTTGCATGGTCGCTGCTGTTCTATGGGGTTTTTTTTGGTATCCACTCAGATTATTGGATGAGATGGGAGTTTCCGGATTGTGGTCGACGTTAATTATCTATTGTTCTGCCTTGATATTTCTTCTTCCCGCTTGCTGGCGTTGGCGTGCTGAGTTCTTAAGACATAAAATGGATTATATGCTTATTGGGCTTTTTGCTGGTTGGGCTAATCTTGCCTTTATTCTAGCCGTTTTGGAGGGTGAGGTTGTTCGAGTGTTACTGTTGTTTTATTTGTCTCCAATATGGGCAATTTTATTAGCTTTTTTTATATTACATGAACATTTAACGAAGACAGGCCTTATGGCATTAGTTATTGCAATGCTGGGTGCGTTGTTGATATTGTGGAATCCCGAATTGATTGATATCGATACACTAAACTGGGCAGACTTTTACGCTATTACCTCAGGTATGGCATTCGCCATAACCAATGTTATGGTCAGAAAAATTGGAGAGGTTTCTATTAGCATGAAAATGGGGTCGGCATGGCTGGGAGTGATCTGCCTCACACTTTGTGGTTTATTAATAGCTAAATCCCAATTACCAGATATTACAACCCAATCAGGCGCATTGGCCTTTTTAATAGGTTTTCCAATAATGTATGTAATGACATGGACAGCTCAATATGGGGTTACTTTTTTGCCTGTTCAGCGATCCTCGGTGATATTCTTGCTAGAGATTGTTGCCGGCGCGGTATCCGCTGCATACTTAACGAATGAAATAGTCAATGATATTGAATATATTGGTGGTGCATTAATTATATTTGCTGGCTTAATCAGCATTATTAAAGAAAAAAATGGCGATATAAGTGCCTATAAGTCGTCCCCGAGTTAAAGTTGATGTATGCTTTGCGGCCGTCAAAAATAGCGTAATTTTTCTTACTTGGAATTTATTAAAACGTGACTAAAAAAATCTTAATATTGCCTGGTGACGGTATCGGTCCAGAGATCGTTGCTCAGGCAGAAAAAGTATTAGCCTTTTTAATTAATGAACGTGGTTTCGATTTGAAACTGGACCATGGTTTGCTTGGTGGTTGTGCTGTAGACGCTCTAGGTTCTCCTTTTCCAGATGAAACTCTAAAGAAGGCAAAATCATCTGCAGCCATCTTATTGGGAGCTGTGGGGGGACCAAACTGGGATTCTATCGAGCGTTCCTTGAGACCGGAACGTGGTTTATTAGCGGTAAGATCTAAACTTGAGTTATATGCTAATTTACGACCAGCAGTATTGTTTCCACAATTAGCAATGGCTTCTTCGTTGAAGGAAGAAGTTGTTAGCAATCTTGATATCATGTTTGTTAGAGAACTTACCGGTGGTATCTACTTTGGTGAACCACGAGGTATCAGAACGCTTAGTAATGGACAGCGACAAGGCTTTAATACGCTTATTTATAGTGAGGGTGAGATTGAACGAATTGCGCGGACTGCATTTGAAGTTGCAAGTAAACGTCAAGGACGTGTTTGCTCGGTTGATAAGGCTAATGTACTAGAAGCAACTGAACTATGGCGAGAAGTCGTTAATAGTGTCGCTAAAGATTATCCTAGTATCGAGTTACAACATATGTATGTCGATAATGCGGCAATGCAATTAGTTCGTGCACCAAAACAATTTGATGTAATCGTTACGACTAATATGTTTGGCGATATATTATCTGACTTGGCGTCAATGTTAACAGGCTCGATTGGTATGTTGCCGTCCGCATCCTTAGCCAGTGATGGAAGTGGACTATATGAACCAAGCCATGGTTCAGCTCCTGATATTGCGGGACAGAATATAGCTAACCCTTTAGCGACGATATTATCTTTATCAATGTTATTACGCTATTCGCTTTCTGAAGTTGAGGTGGCAGCTCAAATCGAACAAGCAGTGAGTCAAGTATTAACCGAGGGACTCAGAACACAAGATATTCACTCTAACGGGACGAATTGTGTAGGCACAAATGAAATGGGTGATACGGTAGTTGAAGCTTTGGCATCAATTATTAATTAAAACTTATTTAGATAAATATAAGAAGTGTTATGACTAAGAAAAAATATGATGTGGCCATTGTTGGTGCCACAGGTGCTGTTGGCGAAACAATGTTGTCTATTTTGGAACAACGTAATTTTCCTGTTGGAGAAGTTTATGCTTTGGCTAGTAGTCGTTCAGCTGGCAAACGAATCCAATTTAAAGGCAAGCATATAGTCATTGAAGATCTTGAATTATTTGATTTTACTAAGGTACAAATAGGACTTTTTTCACCGGGCGCAACCGTATCTGCCATCCATGTGCCACGTGCAGCTAAAGCAGGTTGTGTTGTGATAGATAATACATCCCAGTTTCGTTATGACGATGATATCCCTTTGGTCGTGCCTGAAGTAAATTCACATGCAATTGCTGATTATAAGAACAAAGGAATAATTGCTAATCCAAACTGTTCGACTATACAAATGATGGTTGCATTAAAACCAATTCACGATGCAGTTGGAGTAGAAAGAATCAATGTTTGTACCTATCAAGCGGTGTCAGGTACAGGCAAAGCAGCCATAGAAGAACTTGCAAAACAAACCGCTGATCTTCTTAATATGAGAGAGGTTGAATGTAATGCTTATCCAAAACAGATTGCGTTTAATGTCCTACCCCATATAGATATTTTTCAAGATAATGGTTATACAAAGGAAGAAATGAAGATGGTTTGGGAAACCAGGAAAATACTTGAAGATGAATCAATCCAAGTAAACCCAACCGCTGTAAGAGTTCCTGTTTTCTATGGCCATTCTGAATCCCTTCACATTGAGACGAAAGATAAGATTAATGCGGTAACGGCCAAAAAATTACTTGAAAAAATGCCTGGACTAATCGTTATTGATGAGCATGTCGATGGTGGCTATCCCACTGCTGTAACAGAGGCCGCTGGGGAAGATTCTATTTTTGTTGGACGTATTCGGGAAGACATTTCACATCCCAATGGTCTAAACATGTGGGTAGTTTCAGATAATGTTCGTAAAGGAGCCGCATTAAATAGTGTTCAAATAGCTGAAACTCTGGTAAAACACTACCTATAAAGTATAGTTATCGGCGATATTTGAAGAACATTCGCAAGTCTAAAAGTACTAAAAATTGATAATAAATAAAGATAATTTGCATATTAAAAATATGCAGGTGTTTGTATTATTTTTGAAATATATTTAGTATATCAAACAATGATATAGGATAAAAACTGGCGGGATTAAACAAAACTGATTTAAATCACTCGATATTAAAGTTCGGTTATACGGGTCTGATGTAGCGTACATTGGCGATCTTAAGCTTGGTTTAATATGAATAATTGAAAATTATACTTTCCGCTATCTCTGAAATACGAAGTTATAAATAGTGGTGGAGTAAATATACTCAAGATAATTACTAAAAATGTTGTTTGAAAGTTCAATCTTGAATTTACGTTATGTATTGGTTGGTCTGATTATTATGTGCTTAGAGAATACTATTATTTAACTGATTCACCTCGTAATTGATTTCAAGGAAATTGAAGTAAAAATGAAACGTAAACTTTACATATTCATGTTTTTAGCTTTAGCTCCAAAGATAACAAGTGGTATGGGCTTAAGTAACATTGAATTAAATTCAGTGTTTAATGAACCGTTTGATGCAAAGATTCAGTTACTTTCCCCTACTGTCGACGAACTTGATTCGTTCACCGTTAATTTGGCCGACAGCGAAGCTTTCGCTAGAGCTAAAATTGATCGCCCGTTTATCTTAAGTGAACTTAAATTCATTTTACGACGTTCACCTGACTACATAAGTATTTCCAGTCAAAAACCGATTCGAGAGCCTTTTTTGAACTTCTTGATAGAAGTTAGTTGGTCTAATGGACGATTATTCCGTGAATATACGGTTTTACTTGATCCACCACAATATAATCCTAATGGAAGTGCTAGCGAGTCCACTGGAGATCAGTCTACTAGTTATACTTCCGAGGCAATAGTAGAAACTGATGACACCAAGGCTCGCAAACAGAAAGCTGATTACGCAAATGAATTTGAACAGTCAAGTAATTCACCAAGTATAAATTATCCAAGTAGTGATTATGGTCCGACAACTCGAACAGACACATTATGGTCCATCGCATCATCAATGCGTCCTGATTCATCAATCAGTGTGAATCAAATGATGTCAGCTTTATTTTATGCAAATCCGGAAGCGTTCTTCAACAAAAATATGAATGGGTTAAAGCGTGGCCAAAGACTTCGTATGCCAAATGAAACTGAGATTAATGCATTGACAAATGGAGAAGCTTCAACAGAAGTGGAAGCACAAAATATTGCTTGGTCTGGTATTAAAAATGATTCTCCTATGGAGATTAATGAACGTCCAAATTCATATGTGACTCTTGAATCACCAGATATACTTTTAGAAGCTACAACGGATTTTCTTGAAGCATCTGAAGGTATATTGTCTGTTTCTGAATTAACACTAGTGCCAGCAAAAGATGCTAGTAATACAATAGAACAAGTTCCTAATGTCGATGGTGGACAAGATAAAAACTCGATATTAGTTAAAGGCCTAATATTGGATGATGACTTGAAGTTGCCTGAAAACTTGATATTGACCGAAGATATCCAGGGATTAACTGATGAAAATATGGAATTGCAGGAACGCATGGAAGAATCTGAGGCTCCACTCGACGACCTTGATCGTTTGGTCTCGCTAAAAAATAACGATTTAGCTGTGCTTCAAGGACAGGTAGCTGCAAATAACGACATAATTAAGGAAGAAGTTGGTTTAACTGATGAAGAAATAGCTCTTGATATGGAAGCTGCATCAGATGAAAAAGTTGAAATAGAAACTGTAGGAAATGAATTATTAGTCGAAGATGGAGAAGGATTTGAAATAGTTGATGAAGTAGTAGTTGATGTAATTAAATCAGAAGTTGTATCAAATTCTGATGGCATCATGAATGACGACGCAACTGGGACAACAACATCGTTAGACGTTTTCATTGATACGCCCAATACTTTAATAGCAATAATTGCTGTTGTTTTAGTTTTGTTTGTGCTTATCCTTTTTTTAGTAATAAAAGTGTTCAGGAAAAAATTACCCACTTCCTTCGAAAATATTGACATTAACAACACTACGGAGAAGGGAGTACTGCCTGACCTTGACTCAGATTCTGAAATAGTCACTGTTTCACAGCTTAATTCGGAAGATGAAACATTAATAGCCTTACCCGAACAAGAGATCACTAACGATGAGGAGTTCGATTCTGAAGCAGTGACCATTTTTAATTCAGAAAAACAGTCCGGCTTAGGAACTGTTTTCAATTCAGGGATTCAGAGTGATTCAAAAAAAGAGACAGATATATCGAAAGAGTCAGTAGAGCTGGATGTTATGGAGGAAGCCGCATTAATACTGGAAGAAGCGCAAGATGAAGACCCGATGCAAGAAGTTAATACTTATCTTGCATTTGAACAATTCGATCAAGCAGAAGTCTTCGCACGTGATGTGATGAATGAATTTCCTGATAATGCTGATTATCATATGAAATTGCTCGAAGTATTTTATACTTCAGCTAATAAAGAAAGTTATGAGCAAGAAGCCAATGTTTTATATGATAAATTTGGTGAAGATAATGAAAATTGGGATATGGTTGTGGCCATGTGGACTGAAATGTCTCCTAACAGAAGTCTTTTTGAAAAAGATGTGAATGAAGAAGGTGATGATTTAAATAATAGAGGAGGTTTTGTCGATATAACCGCTGATGGTGAAGCAAGAAATGAAGACGTAAGTCTTGAGCTTGATATAGTTGACCCCGAAGAGATACCAAATGATGAAGATATGCTAGATATCTCTCTAAAAGAAAAAGCTGAAAGCTTGTTGGATGTAACGTTGGAAACAAGTCTTGAAGCGGAAAGTTCTGAGTCACTAAGCCAAAGAACAGACCTTGAACCAGAAAGCCCCGATATTGATATCCAAGAAGAACATGAAACTTTGGAGCTTGACATGGGTGCTTCTACTGAAGCGAGCGATGATAATCTACTCGATTTTGATATGGATGAAGATGGGGACCTTGAAATAGAAATAAGCGAGCCTAAAGATTCCAGTTTAGAAATAGATCTAGCTACAAGTGAAGCGAGCGATGATAATAATCTACTCGATTTTGATATGAGTGAAAATGAGAACCTTGAAACAGAAATAGGCGAGTCGAATGATTCCAGTCTAGAAATAGATCTAGCTACAAGTGAAGCGAGCGACGACAATAATCTACTCGATTTTGATATGAGTGAAAATGAGAACCTTGAAACAGAAATAGGCGAGTCGAAAGATTCCGGTCTTGAAACAGATCTGGCTATAACTGAGTTAGGTGAAGATGACATTTTACTTGATTTAGACATGGATGGGGATAAAGGTATAGAGTCTGATATTTCAACAGAAATAACTGATAAGACATCAAATTCAGAATTAGGTATGATTACAGACAAAGAGGTTGAAACGACTCAAATTAATAGTTTGGATCTTGAACTAAATATAGAAGATGATATGAGTCTGACTCTTGATGAAACAGTTGAAATGATAGGAAATTCCGATGAGGATGATGACCAAATTCCTTTTATACCCGGGGCATCACAAGCGGAAGAGCAAACATTAGAAAATCAAGTTGCAACTAAGCTTGACCTTTTGAAGGCTTATGTTGAATTAGGAGACAAGGATAGCGCTAAGACTATTTCAGCTGAAATTATGGCTGTTGGTAACGACAAGCAACGTCAACAAGCTGAAGATCTCCTAGGTCAAATTTAGAACATCTATATTTAAGCTATCAAAAGTTCTCATACAATAATATTTACTTCGTACAGTATAGTTATATTAATTATTAGTATGATTATTTCATAATGAAGATAGTATTAGGAATTGAATATAATGGTTGTAATTATTATGGCTGGCAAAGACAATCAATTTCACCAACGATACAACAAACTTTAGAAACAGCGTTATCAACTATAGCAAATGAAAGTATTAGAATACATTGTGCGGGAAGAACTGACACTGGTGTTCATGCAATTCAACAGGTTATTCACTTCGAAACTTCATCCATAAGAGATAAACATGCTTGGGTACGTGGAACAAATTCAATACTCCCAAAAGATATCTCGGTTGTATGGGCATTAGAAAGTGAGGATGATTTTCATGCTAGATTTAGCGCAGAACAAAGAACCTATCAATACTTAATCTTAAATCGACCTGCACGTCCAGCAATATTCAATGGTTTGGCTTCTTGGGAATCTAGACCGATTGATTTTGTCAAAATGAAGCAAGCCTCATCTTATTTTATTGGACAACATGACTTTACTTCGTATAGAGCGGTTGCTTGCCAAGCAAACTCACCTATCAAAACAATATATAATTTTGAAGTTGATAAATGGCAAGACTGGATAGTTATTACATTAAGTGCAAACGCTTTTCTTCATCATATGGTTAGAAATATAGTTGGGGTATTAATCGCTATAGGCGTAGGTAAAAAAGAAGTAAATTGGGCCTCTGAGGTATTGGCAGCCAAAGATAGGACTACTGGTGGAGTAACTGCATCGCCTGATGGTTTATATTTGGTTAATATTCAGTATCCGAAACGATTTTCTATTCCGAAGGCAAAATCTGTACTAGATAAATTTGAAATTTTTCGTTAGTAATTATTTTATAGTAATAAAGCAATGAATCATTTAAAACGTACCCGGGTGAAAATATGTGGTGTCACAAATATTGAGGATGCAAATGCTGCTGTCCTAGCGGGAGCTGATGCAATTGGTCTTGTGTTTTATAAGGCTAGTCCACGAAACGTTTCGATTAGTTTAGCCAAACAAATAACGGATAATATTTCACCTTTCGTTAATTGTGTTGGCTTGTTTGTAGATGCAGATAATACTTACATCAATGAGGTCATAAAAGAGGTTGCGATTGATACAATTCAGTTTCATGGACAAGAAACGGAACAAACTTGCGCTTTATTCAACAAGCCTTATATTAAGGCAGTCAGAATGGACGGAAGCGTTTGTTTATATGATGAAATTGAAAAGTATCCAACAGCTAAGGCCCTATTACTTGATGCTTATGTGAACGGTGTACCTGGTGGTACTGGAAAAGCTTTTGACTGGAGTATCATCCCAAATAATTTGTCGAAACCGATTATACTCGCAGGTGGATTGGACATAACTAATGTGAAAAAAGCGATTTCTCAAGTAGAGCCTTTTGGTGTAGATGTAAGCGGTGGTGTTGAGAAAGAAAAAGGGATAAAAGATCCTATCAAAATTAAAAAATTTATTAGTGAGACTATTAATGATTGAAACCAATAAAAAAAGAGATACTTTAGAAATGGAATCGTTTAAGACCATGCCAGATAAGCGTGGGCATTTTGGCCATTATGGTGGCCGATTTGTTTCTGAAACCTTAATGGGGCCGTTAGAAGAACTTGAGAAAGCATATAAAAAATACAAAAATGATCCTGATTTTATTGCCGAATATAAACATGACTTAAAACATTATGTTGGACGACCGTCACCTTTATATCATGCAGAACGCTGGAGTAAGCAACTTGGTGGCGCGCAAATTTATTTGAAACGTGAAGATTTGAATCATACTGGTGCCCACAAAATAAATAATACGGTCGGCCAAGCACTTCTAGCGAAATTAATGGGGAAGCGACGTGTTATTGCAGAGACTGGTGCTGGTCAACATGGTGTCGCAACAGCTACAGTTGCAGCTCGTTATGGGATGGAATGTATTGTTTACATGGGTGCTGAAGATATCCAAAGACAGGCTATGAATGTCTTTCGTATGAAGTTGCTAGGAGCAATTGTTGTCCCAGTTGAAGCAGGTTCAAAAACATTGAAGGATGCTTTGAATGAAGCTATGCGAGATTGGGTGACAAATGTAGATGATACCTTCTATATTATTGGTACCGTTGCTGGCCCTCACCCATATCCAGCAATGGTGAGAGATTTTAATGCAATAGTAGGATCTGAAGCACGTCAACAATGTTTGGATCAGGTTGGCTGTTTACCAGAGGCTTTGGTAGCCTGTGTTGGTGGCGGATCTAATGCGATTGGATTGTTTCATCCTTTTTTAGATGATAGAGAAGTTTCTATCTACGGCGTGGAGGCAGCCGGTGAAGGTATTGAAACAGGACATCATGCCGCTCCTTTAAGTGCTGGAAAACCAGGTGTTTTACACGGAAACCGAACTTATCTAATGGAAGATGAATACGGACAAATAACTGAGACACACTGTATCTCAGCAGGTTTGGATTATCCAGGTGTTGGGCCGGAGCATGCTTGGTTGAAGGATTCTGGACGAGCTAAATATGTGTCTGTGACAGATACTGAAGCATTGCAGGCTTTCCATGATCTGACGCGTATTGAGGGCATTATTCCTGCTTTAGAATCTAGTCATGCACTGGCTTATACAGCAAAAATTGCTCCCAAAATGAATAAAGATGCGATAATTGTTGCAAATTTATCAGGCCGTGGTGATAAAGATATTCACACAGTTGCCGCACATGAAGGTATTACACTCTAATCGAGAAGTATAGACTATGAATAATCGTGAGCGTTTGATGGAAATAATGATCGATCAAGATTTGGACCGTTTGAGACTTGCTGAATTGCTAAAAGTCAAACGTGAAGAAGTCGATAATTGGTTGTTATCACGTGAGTCAAAAAATAATAAAGAAATACCAGATATGGCCATCGAGTTGCTCGAAGTGAAATTTAATTTAAAAGAGTAAATTAGACAGTGAAGCACAACATCCTTAAGTATTTTCTATATATTCAAATTAAAATTTTATGAGCAGAATTGAAGCGTGTTTTAACGCACTTAAAAATAATAATAAAAAAGCACTTATTCCATTCATTACTGCGGGCGATCCATCACTCGACATGACTGTTGAACTGATGCATGTTCTGACAGAAGCGGGTGCAGATATTATTGAATTAGGCGTTCCATTTTCAGATCCTATGGCTGATGGGCCAGTAATTCAACGCGCGAGTGAACGAGCCTTGTCTAACGGCACAAATACCGATGATGTATTTAGTATAGTTGAAGAATTTAGGGCCAAGAACGAATCTACCCCGGTTGTTCTAATGGGTTATTTGAATCCTATAGAAGTGATGGGCTATGAAATTTTTGCAAAAAAAGCGGCAAATGTAGGTGTCGATGCTCTGATTATTGTAGATTTACCGCCTGAAGAATCTGCTGAGTTTGGTGAAGTTTTGAAACGATATTGTATAGATCAGATATTTCTTATTTCACCTACGACACAAGGTCGACGCTTAGATAGGATTTGTGAAATCGCTACAGGCTTCCTGTATTATGTCTCGTTAAAGGGTGTAACAGGTAGTAATCAATTAGATGTTAAAGCGGTTGAGGATAAGCTGAATGAGATTCGTAGCAAAACTTCATTGCCTCTTGGTGTTGGGTTTGGAATTAAAGATCCGCAAATAGCAGAAGATGTTGGAAGAGTCAGTGATGCAGTTGTTGTGGGTAGCGCCTTAGTTGAAAGGATTGCAGAACATGCCGAAAACAATGATAAAATGAAATTAGAAATATCATCATTCCTATGTTCCTTGCGAGCGGCACTAAATAATATTGGATGATGTTTATAAATGAGTTGGTTTAAAAAAATATTACCGTCGCAAAAAAAAATCAATGGAATTTCACGTCGCACTGTTCCAGAGGGTGTTTGGACGAAGTGTCCAGAATGTAATTCAGTATTATATCGTGCTGAACTCAATAGGAATAATGAGGTTTGTCCTAAATGCGGTCATCATATGCGGATCAACGCGCGCGAGCGACTAGAAGCTTTTTTGGATATAGATAATAAGATAGAGATTGGCACGAAAATAAAACCATTTGATATCCTAAAATTTCGTGATAATAAAAAATATAAAGATAGACTCAGCCAAGCGCAAAAAAAAACGGGTGAGATTGACGCACTGATAGTAATGTCGGGAAAATTAAAAGGTTTGTCTGTTGTTGCCTGTGCTTTTGAATTCAACTTTATGGGCGGTTCTATGGGCTCAGTTGTAGGCGAACGTTTTGTGCTTGCTGTTGAAGCAGCAATAGAAATGAATGCATCACTAATCTGCTTTTCAACAAGTGGTGGAGCTAGAATGCAGGAAGCATTATTCTCTCTGATGCAAATGGCTAAGACTTCTGCGGCCATAGCCACTTTACGAAACAAAAGATTGCCCTATATTTCAGTGCTGACTGATCCAACAATGGGTGGTGTGTCAGCGAGCTTGGCTACGCTTGGGGATATCAATATTGCTGAACCTAATGCCTTGATTGGTTTTGCTGGGCCACGAGTTATAGAGCAAACAGTTAGAGAAACTCTGCCCGCAGGTTTTCAGCGTAGTGAATTTTTGCTTGAAAATGGTGATATTGATATGATTGTCGATCGTAGAGAATTACGCGATAGAATCAGCAAATTATTATCAATATTGACTCATCAAGAAATAGCTGATTGATATAGACTACTTTCCGACATTGAGTATGACTAGTAAAATTAAATCAATTTCTAAGTTCACTGGACGCCTCAATAAATTAAGATTTAACAGTCTTGAAAAATGGTTAGACTGGCAAGAAAGTCTACATTTCACTGCTATTGAATTAGGTTTAGAGCGATGTCGACGTGTTGCAAATAATATGGGCTTACTCAAACCGGCTTATAACGTTATCAGTGTTGCAGGAACTAATGGTAAAGGTTCTAGCATTACAATGTTGGATAAAATTCTCCGTAATGCAAATTATAAAACAGGGCGATACACATCGCCGCATCTGCTTCGATACAACGAACGTATTTGTATAGATGGTATTGAAGTATCAGATTATGAATTATGTGAATCGTTCGATCGAATTGATCGAGCACGCGGTGAGATTTCATTAACATACTTTGAATTTGGAACGCTTACCGCATTGGATCTCTTTCGTCAGCATAAAGTCGAGCTAGCTATTCTCGAAGTGGGTTTAGGTGGCCGACTTGATGCAGTAAATGTACTTGATGCAGATATTGCATTAATTACGAGTATAGACATTGATCATCAGCAGTGGCTTGGAGATAATCGTGAGAGCATTGCTAGAGAAAAAGCAGGTATTCTAAGAAATAAGGCCCCTGCAATATGTTCTGACGATAAACCACCTCAGAGTTTACTTGATTGTGCTGACGCGTTAGGAACTCCATTGAGTATATTAGGCCGTGATTATACGTTAGTTATAGGAAGTAGTGATTGGTCATGGAAGACAAAAAATGTCTCTTTTGAAAAATTACCAAGACCTATGAAGTATTGTGATTTTCAATTACAAAACGCAGCTGGTGTTTTAATGGTGTTAGAAAAAATAAAGCATGATTACCCTGTTAGTCTTAATAATATTAAAGAAGGACTTAATAGTTTTCGGCTCAATGGGCGTATGCAATTTATTCCTGGCAAAATACCTAAGATACTAGATGTAGCCCATAATGCTGAATCAGTGAGGGTGTTGGTAAAAAATATAAGTAAGATTCCATGTTTAGGACAAACTCATCTGCTTGTGGGCATGCTAAAAGACAAAGATCATACTGAAGTGTTTAAGATATTAAATAATATAGCTGATAGCTGGAATGTTATTACACTGTCGGAAGAGCGTGGTAGCGATGCTAAAAGACTGATTACAGAACTTAAGTCATTGGGCATAAAAAAAAATGTACTTGAATATACAGATGTTAGTGATGCTTTGAAACAGCTTGATGTATCATCCAGGCTTGGTGATAGAATTATCGTAACGGGCTCTTTCTTAACGGTAGGTGCTGCACTCGAGTATCTAGATCAGGAGATAACCTAAATTAATATGCCTCAGCACTTAAAAGAACGATTGGTCGGTGCAGCTGTACTTATTCTTATTGCTGTTATCTTTATACCGATATTCTTAACTGGTCCTGTAGATGATAAGTCTATTACTAAGACTAATATTCCAGAACGGCAAATACGAAAGTTTGATTCTAAAATAATCCCAATTATTAAAGATGTTTCACCTGGCACGCAGATTAATGATGGTTTCGAACTGTTAGAAAAACTACCAATACCAGATAATAAAAAAAATGTGAAGTCACGTTTAGAAGCAGAATTAATTAGTACGGAAGAATCAAGTTTTAAAAAATTGAAATCAGATAAAATAGTAAAAGATAAACAAGTAGGCCAGGCATCATGGGTTGTGCAAATAGGTACTTTTTCAAGTAAAGACAATGCAGATAAACTGATTATAAGACTTCGAAAATTAGATTTCACAGCGTTCGTTCAGCCGTTAGAAGAAAATAATGAAGTAGTGTATCGAGTTAGAGTGGGCCCAGAATTGTTACGTACTGATGCCGATGCTTTATTAAAGAAAATTAAAGAAAATACGAAGTTAGACGGAATGGTTTTAAACTATCCATGATTCCTAATGAATTTAAACATACGATGTCTTTACGATGTCTTCAGTCGATATAGTCATTCTATGTTTAGTTGCATTACCTTCGATCGTGGGTATTTTTTATGGTTTTTTAAATATACTATTTTCACTATTATCCTGGGCAGTGTCTGTGGGTATTTCAGTGAAACTAGTACCTTATTTTTCACCTTTACTGCAAAATTATGTTGATACGTTAATATTAAGGGATGCTCTAGCATTCATAGCACTTTTTATTCTAAGTTTGCTTATAATGACCGGCATAAGTTACTTTTTAGTAAAGTTGTTAGGAAGTGCAGGACTTACAGCTGCAGATAGGATTTTAGGTTTATTTTTTGGTATGGGTTTAGGCGGACTAATAGTCACAGTTATAACTTTTATGGCTGGATTTACAGCTTTCCCTCAAGAGGACTGGTGGGAAGAGTCAAAGTTAGCATTTCCGTTTGAACGTATAAGTATATGGAGTTCACGTTTTTTACCAGAGTCAATAACCGCATATCCATCATATGAACGGGCAAATGAAAATGAATAATAAATTGAAAAGTACATCATCATGTGCGGCATAATCGGTATTGTTGCCAAGAAACCTGTTAATCAAGCGATATATGATGGATTAACGGTTCTTCAACATCGAGGACAAGATGCCGCAGGTATGGTGACTTGTAATGAGAGTAAATTGTATCTGAGAAAGGATAACGGCTTGGTCAGAGATGTCTTTCATACGCGTCACATGCTCAACTTGAAAGGCAATATGGGTATAGGTCATGTGCGTTATCCCACAGCAGGTTGTTCATCTTCGGCAGAAGCACAGCCATTTTACGTTAATACTCCTTATGGTATTACACTCGCACATAATGGAAATTTAACGAATGCTGAGACACTTAAAGATGATCTTATGCGTGATAATTTACGTCATTTAAATACTAATTCAGATTCTGAAGTGTTACTTAATATTTTGGCGCATGAGCTAAATGTGATTGGTATGCCTCGTAATGTTTTGGATGTAAAAAATATTTTTGAGGCAGTCAAAAGATTACATCAACGCTGTAAAGGTGGATATGCTGCTGTAGCGATGATTACGGGTGTTGGAATATTAGGTTTTCGTGATCCAAATGGAATACGGCCTGTTGCTTTTGGAGAACGTAAGACTGATGCCGGAACAGAATTTATTATTGCCTCGGAAAGTGTTGCAATTAATGCTCTGGGTTTCAAACTGATCCGTGATATAGCTCCAGGTGAAGCTGTTTTCATCACATTGAATGGTGACATTCATAGCTTACAATGTGCAAAAATATCAAATTACAGTCCATGTATTTTTGAACATGTATATCTAGCTAGGCCTGATTCGATAATTGATGGTATCTCTGTCTATAAAGCAAGATTAAGAATGGGAGAAAAGCTTGCAAAAAAGATTCTTAGACTCTATCCAAAACATGATATCGATGTTGTGATACCTATCCCAGACACGAGCCGAACAGCAGCACTACCTTTAGCTACTAAATTGAATGTTAAATATCGAGAGGGTTTTGTAAAAAATAGGTATATTCCTAGAACATTTATTATGCCTGGTCAAAATATTCGCAAGAAATCAGTTCGACAAAAACTAAATGCAATTGGCTTAGAATTTAAAGGTAAGAATGTTTTGCTTGTGGATGATTCAATTGTAAGAGGAACTACATCAAGAGAGATTGTGCAAATGGCAAGAGAGGCCGGTGCTAAACGTGTTTACATTGCATCAGCCGCTCCACCAGTTCGTTATCCAAATGTTTACGGCATAGATATGCCTGCGGTAGATGAATTAATTGCTAATAATTGTACTGTTGAGGAAATTGCTAAAAAAATAGGTGCTGACTGGTTAGTATATCAAGATATTAAAGAACTAATATCTTCTGCTCATAAGGGAAATAAAAAAATCATAGAATTCGACACGTCTTGCTTTTCAGGAGAATATGTTACTGGTGATGTTAGCAAAGACTATCTTGAGCATATAGAATCAACCAGAAATAATTATACCAAAGAGAAGCAAGAGATCGATGAAGGGTTAACTGATTTAACTGAGAGCCAATAAAAAAGACCACGGTCTATTATCTATAGAACCGTGGAATAAGCAGGAGTAATACTAAATAGGAAATGGTTAATTGAAATAAGTATGTAGCAAACTTTTAAATAATTTTTGAAAATGGAATAATAGCTGCTGCTGCTTCGTCTATGCTTTTCTCAATCCATATGCTGATATCATTTTTTGATTGATTCATAATCTTTGCAGTCTTCTTAGAAATATCTTGGATTTTAGAGTTAGTTTCATTGATTATAATCTTTTGCTCACTGATGATTTCTTTATAGTCTTTTGATTTACTTAACATTTTAATTTGCGAAGTTACATTCTCTACAGAAATGTTAAGAATAGCTTGTTGTTGGTGGGCAATTTGTTTTGCAATTTTTAAGTTGATATTGAAAAATTCGTCAACCAAATCGTAATTTGACTCATCTGATTCTTTCATTTTTTGAATACTCCATTAGTGATTACTATCTAGCCTTAAAATAACTTGCAGAATCTTGAATTACTGCTTCGCAGCATTTATTGCATTGCAGCATAACGGTGGTATTATGAGTTGTCAACAGTATTGTTCTAAAATCATGCTTAAATCAACGACTATAAATTATTGAACATATTTATATATTATTTTTTTTATTTTTTTTGTTAGAAAAAGGAGGGTTAGTGGTCGTGTTGAAGAAGTTTTCCGTGGTTTTTCTCCATATTTCAAGGTTTTGTTCAGTTAAGTCGGATAATAAAGTAATAGGGTCTTTCGTAACGGCAGATTCAAGTTGATTTTGTAATTGTTTTTGTTGCATAACGAACAGATTAATACTTTTTTGTATGTAATCACCAGCAGCAGATTGTACAGAATCACCATAAAACCGAATAATGTGTGACAGTGCCTGTGTTGTGAAAAGTGGCTCACCATCGTCTTCTTGTTCGGTAATGATTTGAAGTAGTATTGTTCTAGTGAGGTCCTCATCCGATTTAACATCTATAACAATAAATTCTTTATTATCAAGGACCAGATTTTTTATATCTTCTAGGGTGATGTATTTACTTACTTCAGTATCATATAAGCGACGATTAGGGTATTTTTTTATAATTCGTTTATCTTCCATTTATCTATCCTGAATTAATATAAAATCATGAAAATCACACAAATTAGCGAGTGCTAGTCCGACTATCCATAGCGCTCTGGACAGACAATAGTTAGCTGATTGTCAGTTATTATAACCAAATATTAATTTACAATTGAGTAAGTTAATAAGTGCTTAAAAAAATAAACATACCTTACTTGTAGATATAATATGTTGTTAGCCGCTTATTTCATAGTTTATATAACGGTAAAGGTATAAATCATTTTACGCATTTTATTTTCTCTCAACTGCTAGAGCTACGCCAAGGCCTCCGCCTATGCAAAGCGTAGCTAGACCCTTCTTAGCATTTCTACGCTTCATTTCATGCAGTAAGCTTACAAGAATTCGACAGCCTGAAGCACCAATTGGATGGCCTAATGATATGGCACCGCCATTCACATTAACCTTCGAAGTATCCCAACCAAGTTCACGGTTTACCGTGATTGCCTGAGCAGCGAATGCTTCATTGGACTCTATCAGATCCAGATCTTCAACAGTCCAATTTGCTTTTTCTAAACAACGCTTGCTGGCTGGAATAGGACCTGTGCCCATAATTTTCGGATCAACACCAGCGTTTGAATATGCCTTGATTGTAGCCAGAGGTTCAAGCCCTAGAATCTTAGCTTTACTTTCTGACATAACTAATACTCCTGCTGCACCATCATTCAGACCAGATGCATTTGCAGCTGTAACTGTTCCCTCTTCATCAAACACTGGCAGCATTTTAGCAAGTCTCTCAACTGTAACATTTGCACGAGGAAATTCATCTTTGTCGAAAATGATTGGCTCACCTTTACGTTGAGGAATTTTAACAGGAACAATTTCATCATCAAACTTTGCAGAATTTATCGCTGTCTCTGTTTTTAGTTGAGAAGTTGCTGCGAACTCATCTTGTTCTCGTCGAGAGATTTTGTATTTTTTAGCGATATTTTCTGCTGTGGTGCCCATATGATAGTTGTTAAAAGCATCCCATAAACCATCAATGATCATAGAGTCCTGCATTTTCCAGTCGCCCATTTTTGTGCCATTTCTTGATTTTGGAAGTATGTGTGGAGATAAACTCATACTTTCTTGCCCACCAGCAATAATTATATCTGCATCACCGCACTTAATTGCTTGTGCTGCTAAATGTACTGTCTTAAGGCCACTACCACATACTTTGTTTATGGTCATACATGGAACCGAATTAGGCAGCCCCCCGGCGATTGCTGATTGTCGTGCAGGATTTTGACCTACGCCAGAAGTTAATACTTGTCCAAAAATAACTTCATCTACCAGTTTAGGTTTAATCCCAGCACGTTTAATAAGATCAGATATAACTATTGCACCAAGTGTATGGGCGGGTAAATCTGATAGGGAACCCCCAAAATTACCTATTGCTGTTCGAACGGCTGCTACTATGACAACATTATCTCTCATACTTTTTCCCTATTAAAAATCAAAATACGCGTCTGTATTCTGTTTCATGTAAAGTGACAGCAAACTGACCTATAATATGATGCAATGCAATAAAGATTTAAATCGTAACAGAAAGGAGTAAGATTTGTCGAGCAGGAGATATTTTTCATTTATAGCTTGTATATTCTCTACTTAAATCATGGCTTCGAGACTAAATTGTTCATTTAGATTTAATTATTCAGAGAACACAATATCATTTATCGGTTTTAATTTGCTGAGGTCAATTACCTACATTTATTGCAGCCGTCTGAAAATATCATTATTTATTATTGAGTTTTATAGATGAATAGTTCTATTATCAACAGCTAATGCGGCTTCATGCATTGCCTCAGATAGAGTTGGATGAGCATGGATGGTTCTTGCTAGATCTTCGGTGCAACCATCAAACTCCATAGTCACGACTGCTTCTGCGATTAATTCCGAAGCACTTGGACCAAAAATATGAACTCCTAGTATACGATCTGTTTTTGCGTCCCCTAGTATTTTGACAAAACCATTTGTTTCACCCATAGTTTTTGCACGGCCAGTTGCCATGAATGGAAAACTTCCCGTACGATATTCGATTCCACCACTTTTTAATTGTTCTTCTGTTTTACCAACCCAGGCAATTTCAGGCCAGGTATAGATCACCCAAGGAATCTTTTCATAATTTATATAACCTGGTTTGCCAGAAATACGTTCGGCAATTGCAACTCCTTCTTCTGACGCCTTATGAGCCAACATAGGACCTCTAACAACATCACCAATTGCATAAATATTTTCCAGACTGGTATTGCAATGGTCATCAACAATGATGAAACCGCGTTGGTCTAGTTCCAGACCGCATTCATCAGCACCTAAGCCAGCTGTGTTGGGTGATCTACCTACCGCGACGATGAGTTTGTCTACAGTGATTTGTTGTTTACCATTTACGTCATCATAATTAATAGTTACTTCTCGATTATTACTTCCAGACCCTGTTACTTTGGCACCAAGACGAATATCAAGTCCTTGCTCACGCAATGACTTCTCAGCTTCTTTTGCAACTTGAGGATCAACCAGAGATAGAAAATTAGGCAAGGCTTCAAGAACAATGACTTCGGAACCAAGTCGATTCCATACGCTTCCAAGTTCAAGACCAATGACACCTGCTCCTATAACACCGAGACGGCGTGGGACTTCATTAAACTTAAGTGCACCAGTTGAATCGACAATTAATTTATCATCAATACTTGCTGAAGGAATTTTTGTTGGTACAGACCCTGTCGCGATGATGATATGGTTAGCTAACACGACTGTCTTCTCATCGTGCGCTTCATTTGTTGGTGATATCTCGATTTTTTTATTACCAATTATTTTTGCTTGTCCGCGTAACCAGTCAATTTTATTTTTTTTAAATAAACCACTAATGCCTTGAGTCAATGTTTTTATAATTTTGGTCTTACGCGACACCATTTTATTGACATCCATAGATACACCTGTGACGTTTATGCCATGAACGTTTGACTGATGTTTGATATGGTCAAAATGATGTGATGAATCGAGTAATGCCTTTGACGGTACACATCCTACATTTAGACAAGTTCCACCAAGTACAGGTTTTCCTTCATCATTAATCCAACTTTCAACGCAAGCAGTATTCAATCCTAATTGAGCGCAGCGAATAGCTGTCACGTAACCTCCTGGACCTGCACCAATAACAACAACATCATATTTTTTCATATTACTTAAGCCTCAAGTTTATATCACTATAATTGTAGTAGAAGACGAGCTGGATCTTCTAATTGTTGTTTTATGGATACCAAAAATTGAACAGCTTCACGACCATCGATGATCCTATGATCATATGACAATGCAAGGTTCATAATCGGACGAATAACAACTTCACCATTTTCTGCGACAGGACGATCTTTAATCGCATGCATACCCAATATCGCACTTTGCGGGGGATTTATAATCGGAGTAGATAAAAGTGACCCAAACGTACCACCGTTAGTAATAGTAAATGTACCACCGGTCAAATCATCCATAGTTAATTTTCCGTTTCTTGCTTTTTCACCAAAGCTTCTTATTTGAGATTCAATATTAGCAAGCGATAAGGAATCAGCATCACGAACAACAGGTACGACAAGACCTTTTGGAGAACTGACTGCAATACCAATATCGAAGTAACCATGGTAAACAATATTGTCACCATCTACCGATGCGTTAATGACCGGAAATTTTTTCAACGCTTCTATTCCAGCTCGAGTAAAGAAAGACATAAAACCAAGTTTAGTACTGTGTATTTTTTCAAATTCATCCTTATAACGATTGCGAATATCCATAATTGGTTGCATATTAACTTCATTGAAAGTGGTGAGAATAGCGCTTTCATGTTGCGCGTCCAACAGTCTCTCTGCAACACGTTTACGTAATCTAGTCATAGGTACTTTTTCTTCAGGCCTATCACCAATACTACTCATTAATACTGGAACCTCTACTGTTACGGAAGGAGTACTTATTGATTCAGGTTGAGATGCTGTTTGACTTTCCTCAATATGTCTCAAAACATCTTCCTTCGTAATCCTGTCGGTATTTGTGGCAATTTCCAATATATTCAGTTTGTGTTCTTTTACCATGTTACGAACGGCGGGACTTAGTTTTGGTAAATCGGTTTCAGAAACCTCCGTAGTTTTTGTATCCATTTCGGGCAAAGATTGTTGCGTTGGTTCTGTTATAGGTGGTGCTGATTTAGAAATATCACTTTTAGCTTTTGTATCAATACGAGCAATAACTTCATCGCTACCTACAGTTTCACCATCACCTCGTAAAATTTCAGAAATGACACCATCATTTAAAGCAGCTACTTCGAGAGTCACTTTATCGGTTTCAATATCTATAAGGTTGTCTCCACGATTAACCTGCTCGCCGACACGTTTTTGCCAACTTAATAGTGTTGCTTCGGCGACAGACTCTGCTAATACAGGTACTTTGATATCAACTAACACGATTTTCTCCTTGGTTTATCTACGTAATACTGCGTTAACTTGTTTATGTGTTGTTACTTCTAACTTATCGATTTGTAAAGCATCGGATACTAATTCTTTTTGTTGAGCAAGATGAATAGACATTAAACCGGTGGCCGGGGAGGCTGAGTAGAAACGACCTGCATAGCCAAAGGCATGTTGATCTTTTAAACAACCAATCATTGTTCCTCTGGATTGCATATAGGACCAACTTCCCTGGTTCTTGGGTTCTTCTTGTACCCAAACGACTTCTTTTAAATTTGGGTATTGACTTATCAGAGTTCTTACTTCTTCTCTGGGAAATGGATAAAGCTGTTCCATACGAGCAATAGCAATATTGTTAAGGTTTTTTTCACGGCGTTGTTCTAATAAGTCAAAATAAACTTTTCCGCTACACATAAGTAAGCGTGTTACTTGGGTCTTATTTAGGTCATCAATCTCGTCAATCACTGTTTTAAATTTTCCGTTGACCAAATCGTCTACTGGCGAAGCAGATGTCTTTCTTCTCAATAAGCTCTTCGGACTCATTACGATTAATGGTTTCCGATAAGGGCGTAACATTTGTCTTCGCAGCATATGAAACATTTGTGCTGGTGTGCTAGGAAAACAGACCTGCATATTTTGTTCTGCGCAAAGTTGTAGAAAACGTTCAAGCCTTGCTGATGAATGCTCCGGACCTTGACCATCATAACTATGAGGTAAGAATACTGTCAATCCACAAAAGCGTTCCCATTTAGCTTCACAGGAACTGATGAATTGATCGAATACAACCTGTGCACCATTGGCAAAATCACCAAATTGAGCTTCCCACAAGACTAATGCGTTCGGTTCAGCACTACTATAACCATATTCATAAGCAAGGACAGCCTCTTCTGAGAGTGTCGAATTAATGACTAGAAAGTTTGGTTGACCATCTTTAATATGTTGCAGAGGTAAGTGTGTTTGACCATCTTTCATATTATGCACAATGGCATGCCGATGAAAGAAAGTCCCACGACCACTATCTTGACCTGATATACGAACAGGATAACCATCATCAATTAATGCCGCATAAGCCATAGTCTCAGCAAAGCCCCAATCCATAAGCATTTCGCCAGCACCCATTTTTTTACGAGAGATTATAATTTTATCGACTGCCGAGCTTAATTCGAAATCATCAGGAATATTCGTAATTGACGCTGTTAAGTTTTCAACATCATCTTTTGTGATAGACGTATCTATATTCTCAGTCCATTCGGTACCAATAAATCGCGTAAAGTTGAGTAAATATTTTGGATTTGCATGTTCAGTATGAGTGCCTGCGACACCTTCATTACTTTCTAGCGAATCAATGTAATTTTTAGCAATAGCATCGGTTTCTTCTTGAGTAACGACACCTTCCGAAATTAATTTTTCTGTGTATAACTTACGTACGCTCGGATGTCGTCGAATATGCTGATACATAATCGGTTGTGTAGACATAGGTTCATCAGCTTCACTATGACCATGCTTACGGTAACAAACCATATCTATAACGACATCTTTATTAAACTCCATTCTATAGTCAAGTGCGAGTTTGGTGACAAATATGACGGCTTCTGGATCATCACCATTCACATGAAAAATCGGTGCCTGAACCATCTTAGCGACATCAGTACAATATAATGATGAGCGCGAATCTAATGGGTCACTGGTAGTAAAACCTATTTGGTTGTTGATAATAATATGTACGGTCCCGCCAGTAGAGTAACCGCGGGTCTGTGAAAGATTAAAGGTTTCCATTATTACGCCTTGACCTGCAAAGGCAGCATCTCCATGTATCAAAATAGGTAATACTTGATTATGAAGATGATCATTACGTCTATCTTGTCTGGCTCGGACGGAACCTTCGACCACGGGATTGATGATTTCCAAATGTGAAGGATTGAATGATAGTGTTAAATGGACACTGCCACCGGGTGTACTAATATCTGATGAGTAGCCCATATGATATTTCACATCACCTGAACCTTTAATAGTATCAATAGTTTTACCTTCGAACTCATCAAATAATTCACTTGGCCTTTTACCAATAGTATTGACTAGTACGTTGAGACGGCCACGATGTGCCATACCAATCACCATTTCTTCTATGTGTTGTGCGCCACCTGACTGAATAATTTCGTCTAATAGTGGAATGAGTGATTCGCCTCCTTCTATTGAGAATCGTTTCTGACCAACATATTTTGTGTGTAAATATTCTTCTAGTGCATTTGCACCAATAATACGATCTAGAATGCGTAATCGCTGTTCTTTATCGAAATTCGATGTCGCAAGTGGTTCTTCAAGACGTTTTTGTATCCAACGTTTTTGTTCAGTTTCATTGATGTGCATGTATTCAGCACCAATTGATTCACAATATGTTGTTTTAATGATGTGGACTATTTCACGCAGTGAAATTTCAGTAGCAGCGAAGAGTGAGCCTGTATTGAAAGTCTTGTCCATATCTTCTTCAGTGAGTCCATGAAAAGCTGGATCAAGCTCAGGAATATCAGGTCTTTGGTACTGCTTTAGTGGGTCAAGATTACTCTGACGATGACCATTAAATCGATGTGCGTTGATCAGTTGTAAGACAGCAGTTTGTTTTTTGTACGAAGCAGTGTCCGCTGTTGATGCTTGCTTTTGAGAACTCTGACGAGAGGTTAATAGAGTATTGAAAAAAGCTTGTTGTATTGGATTGTGAGCAACATCATTACCTTTTTCACTATTTTGCAGAGAATCAAAATAAATACGCCACTCAAGCTCGATACTCTCAGGATTGTTTAGATAAACTTCATATAAATCTTCCACAAACCAGGCATTCCCACTGTATAAACATGAGGGTATTGTATTTTTCATCATTTATTCCTTAAAAATTCTTATTATATTTCGCTCTGAGTCAAAGTGATGTTTACGCAAAAAGACTTTAGAACTACTGCGTCTTATCTCAATTCGTATAATTAAAGTAGATATCACGTCTAACTATAAGATTTCCTGAATATAATTCCCGTAATCTTAAACTATTTTTTCAATAAACGAGCACAATATTCATGCATAAATTGCCCCGCAATATTACAACTGATCTTGCTGCAATGCCATAAACGCCTGTATGCTTATCCGAATTTTTTTATTCATCATCAAAAATAATGAGAAATAGCTAAGGGAGAAGTTTAATGGCTGATACGGTCACTATCACTGATAATCGCACTGGAAAAAAGGTGGAATGCCCTATCCTGACCGGGGTTTATGGTGCGCCAGTAATTGATACGAAAACGCTCTATAAAGAACTTGAAGTGTTTACTTTTGATCCGGGTTTTACAACTACGGCTGCATGTAAAAGTGCGATAACATATTTGGACGGAGAAAAAGGTATCTTGCTTCATCGCGGGTACTCAATTGAAGAACTTGCAAAGAATAGTTCTTATCTCGAAGTTTGTTACTTATTACTTTATGGAGAGCTTCCAACTGAAGATCAATTTGGTACTTTTCGTGGGCATTTGAATAAACGTAATATGGTCCATGAGCATCTTGAACGTTTTTACACGGGTTACCTTTATGATGCGCATCCAATGTCTATGTTGATTGGTGTGACGGGCGCATTATCATCTTATTATCATGAAGCGATGGATATACATGATCCTCTTGACCGTGAATTAACTGCAATTCGTGTTATTGCGAAGATGCCAATATTAGCTGCTCATTGCTACAAACATTCCGTTGGGCATCCTTTTGTTTATTCTAGAGATGATCTAGGTTACGTCGAGAATTTCTTAAATATGATGTTTTCAGTGCCTATGCGTGAATATACTCCGAATTCTACTGCGGTTAAGGCACTTAATTTAATGCTAATTTTGCATGCAGATCATGAGCAAAACGCATCAACTTCGACTGTGCGTTTGGCGGGTAGTGCCGAGGCTAATCCTTTTGCTTGCATTGCAGCAGGTATTGTTACGCTTTGGGGAAGTGCCCATGGAGGTGCAAACGAAGCCGTTCTAAAAATGTTGGCTGAAATTGGAACTGCCGATAATATTCCAAAGTTTATCGCTCGTGCGAAAGATAAAAATGATAATTTTAAATTAATGGGTTTTGGACATCGTGTTTATAAAAACCATGACCCACGTGCGACAATTATTCGTCAGGTTTGTCATGATTTACTAGAAGAAATAGATACTGTTGATCAACCAACATTTGAAATTGCGATGGCGCTTGAAGAGATTGCTTTAAAGGATGAATATTTCATCGGACGTAAGCTTTATCCAAACGTTGATTTTTATTCAGGCATAATTTTGAAGGCATTAGGAATTCCAACTTCCATGTACACGGTTATGTTTGCCTTGGCGCGATCTGTAGGTTGGATTGCACAATGGTTGGAAATGATGGAAGACTCTGATTTTAAAATTGGCCGTCCACGACAATTGTATGTGGGTAAAGAAAGACGCGATTATGTATCTATAGATAAACGCAAATAGTCTATTCAAATTAAATAATAAAGATTCAAAGGAGAATTAAAAGAATGAAACCCCCCGTTCGTGTCGCAGTCACAGGTGCTGCTGGTCAAATTGGCTATTCATTGTTGTTCCGAATTGCTTCCGGGCAAATGCTCGGACCGGACCAACCTGTCATTTTGCAACTTTTGGAAGTTACTCCTGCCATGAAGGCTTTAGAAGGGGTGGTGATGGAGATTGATGACTGTGCATTTCCCCTCTCAGCTGGCTTTGTTTTGGCAGATGATGCTAATACGGCATTTAAAGAAGTCGATTATGCTTTGTTAGTGGGAGCTAAACCGCGTGGCCCGGGTATGGAGCGTAGTGACTTACTAGAAGCAAATGGTGGCATTTTTAAAGTTCAAGGACAGGCATTAAATGCAAATGCTAGTCGTGATGTAAAAGTATTAGTTGTTGGCAATCCAGCTAATACAAATGCGCATACAGCAAAATTAAGCGCGCCTGATTTAAAGTCACGTAACTTTACTGCGATGACTCGTCTTGATCATAACCGTGCACTAGCTCAATTAGCTGTAAATACGAAATCACAAGTAAGTGATATTAAAAAGATGACGATTTGGGGTAATCATTCGACGACGCAATATCCTGATATTTCTAATGCAACGGTCGCAGGAAAATTAGCTAAAAATATGGTCGATTTTGATTGGTATAAAGGCCAATATATTCCTCGTGTTGCAAAACGCGGAGCAGAAATTATTGATGCCAGAGGAGCATCTAGTGCCGCATCAGCAGCCAATGGTGCTGTTGATCATATTCGCGATTGGGTTCTAGGTACCGCTGAAGATAATTGGGTCAGTATGGGCGTTCCAAGTGATGGTAGTTATGGTATTCCAGAAGGTTTAGTTTATTCTTTTCCTGTGACTTGTAATAATGGTGATTATTCAATCGTTCAGGGTCTTGAAATCGATGAATTTAGTCAATTAATGATGGATGCCACACAAAAAGAATTGGAGGAAGAAAGAGATGCGGTAGCAAGGATACTCTGAAATAGTATTTGTCTGTCTAGAAAATAAGGCTGCTGAGTGACCTTTTATTATCTTAAAGAAATGACAGGCCAGCCTTTAGATCTGGCTACTTCTCTCAATCTTTCATCTGGGTCAACAGCTATAGGATTGTCGACAACTGATAACAGCGGAATATCATTATGCGAATCACTATAAAACCAGACTTCTTCAGGCATTTTGTCTAACTTTGCTAGCCACTGGTGGAAACGTGTAACCTTACCTTTAGCGAAAGAGGGTGTACCTACGACCCGACCAGTATATTGGCCATTTAGTAATTCGGGTTCACACGCAATTAATGTATCAATATTAAATTCATCTGCGATAGGCTGAGTGATAAATCGATTAGTTGCAGTAATGATGATTAGTTCATGATCTTTTTGTCGATGATCTTCAATTAATTCATTTGCTTTTGGTAAAAAAACAGGTCTTACTTTTTCTTCTATATAGTTTTTGCGCCAAGTTTCCAGCAAGGTTTTATCATTGTCAGCCAAAGCTTTTAGTTGAAATTCAAGAAATGCATTGATATCAAGTTCGCCATTTAAATAGTCCTTATAGTATTTTTCGTGATTAAGTTTGTAAGTTTCTGAATCAATATACCCATGGTCACTTAGAAATTCTCCCCACAAGCAATCGCTGTCACCGGCTATTAATGTGTTATCTAAATCAAACAGTGCAAGTTTCATAATAGAGTCCGATCTTATTAAGATGCAAATATGGGTTAGTCTAAAAGTTATTATAAATAAGGCAAATTTATCCATAGAGTTTGCTTGTTTTGTTCTATTATTGGAGAATAATACAACATTCATAGTGGTAAATGACGAGTGATTGATTCAGAAGGTTTTAGGGCGAATGTTGGTATCATACTGACAAATGATCTCGGTAGGGTTTTTTGGGCACGTCGACTGGGGATGGATGCTTGGCAATTTCCTCAGGGAGGCATCGAAAAAGACGAATCACATAAGTTAGCTATGTACCGTGAGTTGAGAGAAGAAACAGGTTTAGATGAAGAACATGTTAAAATAATGGGCTTCACAGATAATTGGTTGAGATATTCGTTGCCAAAACGATTCATTCGCCAGAACACCTATCCTTTATGTATCGGACAGAAACAGATCTGGTATTTACTAAAGCTTGTTGTTGATGAAAGTTATGTAAACCTCACATACACTGATGAACCAGAGTTCGATAAATGGAAATGGGTTGATTTATGGGACCCGATTAATGAAGTCGTTTCTTTTAAACGCAGTGTCTATGAACAAGCCATCAAGTATTTTGCTCCTTTTATCACCTCACCAGAGTATGAGAAAAGATACTAAATTTGGGCTATTATTGACCTTGCATAGCTTTATAACGCATCACGTTAGATAGCAATTTATTTGCAGACTTATTGCTAATACTGCCTATAAAGCGCCTCATTGCTTCAGGCGGATAACCTCCAAGTAATAACTGATCATAGAGGTTCTCAAGATGAACAGCACATTTTTTCATCGAATGGTCAGCGATAACTCGTACATCTGACTGTGACTGGAGCTGGCTCATAGCGAATTCATTTAAACATTCATTATATTCTGCTGACGATTCACTCACCTTTTGATATTCTTCCTTTGTCATTTGTCCAGACGTTTTATATTCCGCATAAACATTTAGACTCAATATAGATAAAAATAAAGCCAGATAAGAACAAAGTTTTAGGCACATAATATTTCCTCAGGTAAATTAATTTCATACATAAGAACAACAATAGCATGAAAAATTCAATTTTCTACACCTCAGACCTGTTAACTCCTGCTTATATCTATGACCATGTCAGTATAATTAGCGCGCTTGATAAACTTGTTGATTTGAAAGAAAAAACGGATTGTTTGCCTTTATATTCTATCAAGTCAGCAAATATGGTTGGACTGCTTGAGATTATTAAACCTTATGTGTCAGGGTTTTCCTGTAGTTCATTATTTGAAGCGCGACTCGCAGCAGAAGTTTTAGAACAGAGTCAAACAATACATATAACAACACCGGGTTACCGACATGATGAATGGGATAATATTATTGAGTTATGCGATTTTGTTACTTTGAACTCGATAAATCATTGGGACACTATTGCAAACAAAAAAGATGTGAGTACAAGTCCTGGTATTCGACTTAATCCAGAATTATCGTTTGTTAATGATGAAAGATACGATCCTTGTCGTCCAGATTCAAAATTAGGAATAACACTTGAACAACTTGCTATGGCAAATTTAAAACAAGAATGGGACTGGGAATGTATAGAAGGGGTGCACCTACATAATAATTGTAAATCAACACATTATGAAGAATTAAAGCATAGTGTGGAAAAAGTCATGACAGGTCTTTTAGAATTTAATCTAAAATTGAAATGGATTAATCTAGGTGGAGGTTATCTGTTAAATGGCGAAATGAATCTAACCCCATTAGAAACTACTATTAAATGGCTACAAGATAAGTTTAATGTCGATGTCTATCTCGAACCAGGTAGGGCAATTACTGATGAAGCAGGTTATTTAGTCTCTACCGTTATTGATCTTATAAAAAGCAAAAATAAAATGATTGCAGTTCTTGATACTACAATAAATCATTTGCCGGAAGTATTTGAATATCAATATCAGCCTAAAGTAATGACTGCATCAGTTCATGGCAAGTATGAATATTGCTTGGTGGGTTGTAGTTGTCTAAGTGGTGATTTATTTGGAGATTACTATTTTGATAAAAAGATTGAGATAGGTAGTCGTGTTGTGTTTGAAAATATCGGCGCCTATATGCAAGTCAAAGCTAATATGTTTAATGGGATTAATTTACCGGCAACATACTTATTATGCAGAGACAAAAAATTAAAATTGATTAAAAAAAATGATTATGAAACATTTCGTGACCTCGTATAACTAATCATGTCGTTCTCTAATGAACTTCTATTTGTACTGTAAGAATTGTCGTAAAGTATTACCGAGATACGGTAACATGTCATGAAATTGACTGTTTATATCCACATAACGAATTTGGGACTTTAAAATATTAAATGTTGTCTGCTAGTAGAGTACTCTTTTTAGCCTTTTTTGAAATCTGTCGCTTAAATAAAGGGCCCCAAGACATACCTGCATCTAAGAATTTACTAACAATTTGTTTAGTTGTGTATGGTTTGTTGTCGGTTCAGTTAACGGTATTTTCCCAGCCAATTGAAAAGGCTATTTTCGCAGGTATTCTGGAAGTCGCTTTGATAATTATTTTCTCTTTGGCATTATTACAAATAAGAGGAAAAACAGAGCGTTGGGTGCAGATGGTTACGGCTTTGGCTGGTACCGGTATTATTATAAGTATTTTAGCAATACCGCTATACTTTTTTATTGGCATCGGTAACGGAGATACAATGGCCTCTGGGGAGGTTAATGTATTAGGCTTATTGTCATTGACAGTATTAGCATGTTGGAATATCTGCATAATGGGACATATTTTACGACATGCGATAGGTCTTAATATGTTCTCAGGAATTATATTAGCTATTTTTTATCTCTGGCTCGTCTTCAGTTTTACCTCAGCTATAATGCCTATGGAAGTAAGTTAATGAATCTTCATGTCTTAGGGATTTGTGGCACATTCATGGGAGGCGTGGCACAAATAGCACGATCTTTAGGTCATCAGGTCACGGGTTCTGATCAAAACGTCTATCCACCAATGAGCGATCAACTCACAGCTTTGGGTGTTGAGCTCATGAATGGTTATAGACCAGAACATCTTGAACCAACCCCAGATTTGGTCATTATTGGTAATACGATCTCAAGAGGAAACCCTGAACTGGAGAGTGTATTAAATAGATGTCTCCCCTATATTTCTGGACCTGAATGGCTATATCGAGAAGTATTGAATAATAAACATGTTTTAGCGGTATCTGGAACACATGGAAAAACAACTACGACAACAATTTTGAGTTGGATCCTCGAATATGCCGGTCTTAATCCTGGATTTTTAATAGGCGGTGTGGCTGAAAATTTCGATTTATCAGCACGTTACACAGATTCTAATTATTTTGTTATTGAAGCGGACGAGTACGATACGGCATTTAATGATAAACGGTCTAAATTTGTACATTATCACCCAAGAACTTTAATTATAAATAACATCGAGTTTGATCATGCCGATATATTTCACGATATTGCAGCTATCAGACGTGAATTCCATCATTTGTTACGTATTATCCCAGAACAAGCAAAGGTTATCGTTCCCCAAGATGATTTAGAAGTCACAAAAGTACTAGAGCTAGGATGCTGGACACCGTTAGAGAAATTTTCGGACTCAAGTGCTGAGTGGTCACTTACTAACGCTGATGATGATTATCGAAATTTTGCAATATTAAAAAAAGATAAAATCGTAGGAAAGATTTCTTGGTCTCTGATTGGTGAACACAATGCATATAATGCATTAGCGGCCATTATTGCTGCTTATGACATTGGCGTCACTATAGAGGAAGCATGCTCTGCATTAACTAAATTCAAATCGGTTAAACGTCGTTTAGAATGTATTTTCAACGCTAAAGGAGTTCAGGTCTATGATGATTTTGCACATCATCCCACTGCCATCAAAAAAACACTCAGAGCGTTGCGCCAGCACGCAGGAGAAGGTCGACTGATTGCCATAATGGAACCGCGCTCCAATACAATGCGTATGGGAGTTCATGCAAAGACTTTATCAAGCGCCTTTGTAGATGCAGATCTAGTCTTAATTTTTCAGGCTGATAGTGTGGATTGGGATATTGCAAATAATATGAATGATCTTGGTACTCGCTGTCGAGTGTTTACTGATATTGAAAAAATTATTAGTGTGATACGTCAGGAGCATCAGCAGGGAGATCATATTGTCATCATGAGTAACGGAGCTTTTGAAGGGATCCACAAAAAATTAATCGAGATTTTGTAATTGAGTATGAAAATCCCTCTATTCCCACTTAATACGGTTTTATTCCCTCAAGGAGAATTGCAACTACGTTTATTTGAACCGCGATATATTGATATGGTCAGTGAATGTTTACGTTCTGATAGAGGATTTGGTCTTTGTTTAAGAGATGAGAGTAAAGAAATAACTAAGGAAGTTGATTTTTGCATGCTAGGTACATATGCGAAGATTATTGATTGGGATCAAATGGATGATGGCTTGCTTGGAATCAAAGTGGTCGGTGAGCGACGTTTCGAGGTAGAGAACTACTGTGTTCAAAAAAATAATTTATATATGGGAAATGTCACTTTACTAGATGAAGATGATGGACTTCTGCCAGATGCATATAAGAACTTTTCTCAATTACTTAAGCAGATAGCTAAGCGCTATAAATTACCATTAATTGATGTGCCTGAGCAGTTTGAAAAAGCGGCCTGGATCAGTGATAGATTGGCTGAGTTATTACCGTTCGAGATAACTGCCAAGCAATTATTATTAGAGATGAATAATTCACTAAATAGATTAGATTATATGCAGGCATTATTAATAAAGATTAATTCAGGAGAGTATTCAGAAAGCTAAAAATCTAATCGATAAAGCCAGATGACTCCGGCTCTTCTATGATTGGGTTTTTTAAAACACCTATTTTTTCAATTTCTATTTTAACTTCATCTCCCGCTTTCATATAACCGCGAGGTTCCATTTTTACACCCACACCACTGCTAGTCCCAGTAGCAATAATATCTCCTGGTTCCAGAGTCATCACTTTAGTAAGGTATTCAATTAAATAATAACAATCAAAAAGCATATGCTCTGTGTTGAAATTCTGTCGTAGTTCTTTATTTACCCAGGTTTTGATATAAAGCTTATGTGGTTCACTAATTTCATCAGGCGTAACGATGCAAGGCCCAATGGGTCCATGAGTGTCAAAAGACTTACCTAAAGTCCAAGTATGTGAACGCATTTGCCAATCACGCACACTTACATCATTAACGATGGTAAAGCCTGCAATAACATGGCTTGCTTGTTCGCGACTGACATGACGGCAACGTTTGCCGATGACAATACCGAGTTCACCTTCATAATCGAGTTTTTCAGAGACCAGAGGTTTGTGAATGGCATCGCCTATACCAATAATACAGCTGTTTTGCTTATTAAAAAATGTTGGATACTTGGGTTTTTCCAACCCTGTTTCTTCTATGTGATCAGCATAATTCAGACTGACACCAAAAAATTTATTTGGCTTCGATATTGGTGCGAGAAGTTGAATTGCCTGAAGGGGCAGGAAGTAAGGTGAGTCATCTATTTTATTTCTTAATTCATTTAATGCAAGCTCACCCGCAAGTAAGAAACGAATCATACCATTACTGCCATTATATTGTTCTGAAGCAGGACAGATACCATTCTCAGTAATAGCACCTATCGAGATTGTATTATTATAATTATAAGAAGTAAGTTTCATAAGTTAATATGTATACTGTAGGTAATATTATGACAGTAAACTGAAATTTATCTTTAATAATATCTTCTGTCTATAGTTCTGATTTTTACAGGTGCGAACGAAAAGCAAATCAAATACAATCATCATTTAATTGTTTTAAATGTACTATAACTATTATGATTCAAAAATTATTCAATAATAAAAACCAGACTGGCTTATTAGCATTAGCGCCTTTCTTTTTGGTTGTGTGTTCGTTTAATAATGGAGTTATTATAGGGCTAACCTCATTATTTATGATTATAATTCTGACAACGATATTATATTTTATAAGCAATTATATCCCATCATGTCAAAGTTTTATTAGTGTTATTATTGTCAGCGCCACAGTGACTTTAGTAGTAAGAATGATCCTAAATTCGGAATTATATTTTGTTGCAGAGACAATAGGTTTGTTTCTGCCGTTATTAGTAATTAATAGTTTAGTTATACCTCTTGGCGAAGAAGTTTTTTCTAAACAAGATTACAAATTTACTATGGTTTATATTTTTGGTGTTGCTATTGCAGTTTTTATTTTTTTTATACTTTTTGGTTTTCTGAAAGGTTTACTTGATGTGTTTGCGATTATCAAATCACCTGCCGGAAACTTTATTTTATTGGGGCTATTGTTTGCAACGATTAATTTTTTTAGAAGCAATGAAGTTATTGAGTAATTAAAAGAGTGAAAAGCGTTGAATAAAACAAAACGAATACGCATATTCAGTATATTACGAGAGCAAAACCCTTCCCCTACTACAGAATTAGTATACCAAACTCCATTTGAACTATTGATTTCCGTTATTCTTTCAGCTCAAGCTACAGATATTGGTGTCAACAAAGCTACTAAGAAATTATATGCTGTTGCTAATACACCTGAACAAATTTATATATTAGGTTTATCGAAACTTAAATCTTACATTAAGACGATTGGTCTTTATAACAACAAGGCAACCAATATAATCGAGACTTGTCGACTTCTAGTGGGTAAATTTAATAGTGAAGTTCCAAAAGATAGAGAACTATTGGAGAGTTTGCCTGGTGTGGGACGAAAGACGGCAAACGTTATATTAAATACAGCCTTTGGTGAGCCGACTATCGCTGTCGACACACATATTTTCCGTGTGTCAAATCGCACAGGTATTGCACCAGGAAAAAATGTGACTCAAGTTGAACAGCGTTTGTTAAAGTCTGTTCCAAATGAATTTAAAAGAGATGCGCATCATTGGCTCATTTTACATGGACGGTATACCTGTATTGCCCGTAGTCCTAGATGTGGAAGTTGTATCATATTCGACGAATGCGAATGGAAAGAACGTGAAAAGCATGCAGAACATTGATAAGGTGAGTTATGTTTGTTCAAGATAGAAATGAAGCGCGTAATTACTTTTATCTGGTATGGAATAAGCAAAAAAATAAACTACCACTGGAACCAATAGAAGTCATTATAGCCGATGTGATTGTGGAGCATCCCGAATATCATCATTATCTTGAAGTGAAAGAAACGTCAAAAGAAAATGATTTTTGTCCTGAGGGAAACCAAACGAATCCTTTTCTGCATATGGGGATGCATATTGCACTAAAGGAACAAGCTAGTTCAGATAGACCCTTAGGGATTAAGAAAATTATAAAAAAAGTAATGAGTAATTCCGATTCTATGCATGATGCAGAACATAAAATGATGGAATGTCTCGGGCAAATATTGTGGGAAGCACAGCGTTCTAATTCCGTGCCAGATGATAATAAATATCTTGAGTCTTTGAATAAGATTTGTTGATAGTGAAAAATGACATATACACTTTTTTTGAAGAAGAATCTCGATCATTGGAGGAACAACTTGCGCTATTAGCCGAAATCTCTCAAAGTTTCTCAAGTACGTTGAATATATCCCAGACTTTGAATATTGCAATAGAGCAGTTTCTGGAATATCTAAATGCTGAAGCGGCATCTATATTTTTATTAGATTCTGAATCTCAAGAGTTGGTATGCGCTGAATGCGCCGGACCAGTTAATATAACTGGTTTAAGACTATCTTCAAAAAAAGGTATTGTGGGTAAAACAGTAACGACACGTAGTATTCAGGTGGTTCGTGATGTGCAAAGTGATCCTGATTTTGCAAGAAAGATTGATGCTGCGTCTGGCTTCTCGACACGTTCAATTCTCTGTGTGCCACTAATTATTAATAATGAATGTATTGGTGCATTGGAATTATTAAATAAGAAGAATAATGATTTATTTGGGGATCAAGATAAGCATCTTTCTATGGCATTAGCTTCTTACGCAGCATTAGCGATCAATAATGCACGTATGGCAGATGCCTTGGTTGAACAAGAACGTATGCGCAAAGAACTTGAATTAGCGAGAGAGATACAACTCGATCTTTTGCCCGATGTGTCAGAAGAATCAAACTTTCCGATTAATGGTGTGAATGTGCCTGCATTAGAGGTATCAGGTGACTTTTATGATTTTTTTAAGCGAGATGATGGATTAATTTATTTCAACTTGGCTGACGTGTCTGGTAAAGGCATGAATGCGGCTATGTTAATGGCAAAAGCAAGTAGCTTATTACATCACTTAGCAAAAGATATTGACGACCCAGGAAAGTTATTAGCTAGGGTTAATGATGAAATTTGCGAAACTGTATCGCATGGTATGTTTGTCACAATTGTTTCAGGCTTCATTGATACCAACACATGTACGATTAAATATTCTAATGCGGGACATCAACCGCCACTGTTTCATCACAGTTCAGGAGAATTTGAGGAAATAGAGGCAGGAGCCCCGCCGATTGGGATTCTTCCTGGAACAGAATTTCCTGTTACAACAATTAAGCTTGATGGTGGCTCTGTTTATATTTTTACGGATGGTGTCACTGAAAGCCGAAACGACGAGCAAAAGTTATTAGATGTGGGTGGTTTGATCAAATTGATTGAAGAAAACTCGAAAGTAACACCAACAAAGCGTTTGGAAAATATAATTGCAAAAATTCAAAATCCGAATATTGAGCAACATGATGATATTACTCTTATGGTTATTGAGTGTTGTATAGAATGAGTGAGGATATGCTTTCTGAAATACGATTTCCAGCGAAAGCAGAACGCTTATGTGAGGTGAGGGCGTTGGTGAAAAAGAGGGCTAAAGAAGTGGGCTGCTGTTCTGAAGTAACAGATGAGTTAGTAATTGCAGTTAATGAGGCCTGTATGAATGTCATTCAGCATGCTTATAAGGGTGATGAGTCGGGAGAAGTTCTGCTGCAGATAATTAGTGATGATGTAAAGATTCATTTTAGAATAGAGGACTATGCCAATCCAATAGATCTAGACTCAGTCGAGCCTCGAGATCTTGATGATTTACGGCCGGGTGGCTTAGGAACACATTTCATTAACGAGATAATGGATGAATGTGACAGGGGATATCTTGAAGGAGAAAATGGAAATTACCTCGAGATGACAAAAAAAATAAGTTAAAAATAAAATGTGAGTAATAAGTATGAATATTGATAAAGTGGAAGGCGCAGATTTTACGGTTATAGGACTGGAAGGAGATGTAGACCTGTCTTGTTCACCTGATGCTCGGAGAAGTATTCTGGATGTGTTAGAAACGAAAAAAAATCTGTTAATTGATCTGGCAAAGGTAAGTTATATAGATAGCTCCGGTGTGGCCAGTCTGGTTGAGGGTTATCAGACAGCTAAAAAGCGAACCTTAAAGTTTGGTCTGGTGGGTATTAGTGATGCTGTAATGAGTGTTTTAAAGTTAGCGCGACTTGATAAAGTTTTTCCTATTTATGATTCTGTAGCAGAGTTTGAAAAAGAGGATGCCTGAAGCTGATAATCATCCAGTAATTAATTCATTAGAGCTTGTTGGTCATTCAACCATAAAGCTGATTGAAGAAGCGGGATACTGCTTTACTTTATTGTTTGAATCACTATTCTGGATTTTAGTTGGTCCATTTATAAAACGACCGGTTCGCATTTCATCAATATTTTCGCAAATGATGACAATGGGAGTAGCCGCATGTCCGATAGTATTTGTTCTGTCATTTTCAATCGGTGTCATGTTGGCCATTCAAATGATTTATAATCTGAGGACATTTGGAGCAGAATCTCAGGTTGTCGTTGGCGTCGCCTTTTCAGTTACTAGAGAGTTTGGTCCATTGATAACAGGCATTCTAATTGCCGGCAGGACCGGTTCATCACTGGCAGCAAAAATCGGTACGATGCAAGTAAACCAAGAGATAGATGCGTTACGTGTGATGGGGATCAATCCAGTTAGATATCTGGTTGCTCCAACACTGTTTGCTATGATAGTAATGCTTCCGGTATTGACTTTTTTTTCTGATCTAGCTGGATTGCTGGGTGGTGCGATATACACAAATATTGAAATTGGTTTAAGTTTTGATGCTTATCTAGATAGAACCTTAACAGCCTTAGCAGTAGCAGATGTGATGCAGGGAATATTTAAAAGCATCATCTTTGCTTTAATTATTACCTTGGTGGGTGTCAGTAATGGATTTTCAGTGACGGGGGGTGCAGAAGGTGTTGGTAAGGCCACTACACGTTCAGTCGTACTCTCAATTTCATATATTGTCATTGCTGATATGATTTTTACTTATTTTTTAAATCTGTAAATTAATGAAAAATAATAAATCAGCTATTGAAGTTAACGATCTGGTAACACATTACGGCCCTCGAGAGATCTTGCATGGCATTGATTTGTCAATTAATGAAGATGAGATAATGATTATTATGGGTGGAAGTGGCTCGGGAAAAAGTACATTACTACGTTATTTACTTGGGCTCGGCACTCCTTCAAGCGGCAGTATTAATTTGCTTGGTAAGGATATAACTAAAATCAGTAATAACGAAATGCATCAACTGAGACAAAATATGGGTGTAGCATTTCAGGGAGGAGCATTGCTAAGTTCAATGACTGTTGGTGAAAATGTTAAATTACCGCTACGTGAACACACAAACCTTGATGAAAAAACAATGGAAATAATGGCTAGGATGAAGCTTGAGGTTGTAAATCTTGGTGGCTTTGAAAAAATGATGCCGGCGGAGTTATCTGGAGGCATGATTAAACGCGCTGCTCTTGCTCGCGCGATTGTTATGGACCCAAAATTAATGTTCTTTGATGAACCTTCCGCAGGTCTTGATCCTGTTGTTTCAGCCGAGTTAGATGAACTTATTTTAGAACTAAGAGATGCGATGAAAATGACAATCGTTGTCGTTACGCATGAACTTGAAAGTGCTTTTAAGATTGCTGATAGAATTACTGTGCTTGACCAAGGAAATATACTCATGACTGATACTGTGGAAAATATCAAGAATTCTGATAATGAACGAATTCAATCGTTATTAAATCGACGTCCCAGCAATGATGAAGTGCAAGCAGATGAATATTTAAATCGATTAACGGGTATATAGCTAAGATTATGAAACGCGATAATATTAATTACCTTGTTGTAGGCTCATTTGTCATGCTTTTGTTGCTTAGCTTTTTTGTATTTCTTTATCAAATAATGGGCAGTGGTGGTCCGATAGAAAAGTATTTTGTGATCTACAAGAATGTATCAGGCATCAAATATGGAACTCCTGTAGCGTTTGAAGGTTATCAAGTTGGGCAAGTCGACATGATTGAACCAATACGTAAAGACGGCAAAACAAATTATCGCTTAACGTTATCAATAGAAAAAGAGTGGCCTATACCAATTGATAGTGTCGCCAAAATAGTTGCTTCTGGTTTACTCGCCGCTGTGACCATTGATATTACTGAAGGCGTAAGTCAAGACTTGCTTGACCCAGGCACAACGATAACAGGCAAGGAAGCAGCTAATATTTTTGCGACGGTCAATGAGGTTGCGTCAGACCTTAGTGATCTGTCTCAAAGTAGCATTAAACCACTGCTAAATAATTTAAATGAACAGTTCCTATCTATTTCAACAGAACTTACTGATATAACAAAGAACACAATAAAGCCTTTACTTGAAAGTTTTAGTAATCAAGTTGAAGAAACTGATATGGTTAGTAAATTAAGCGGCTTGATTAATAATCTTAATCAGACCTCAGAAGATCTACAAAAAGTATTCAATAGTCAAAATCAGGAAAACGTAACAGTATTCTTGGATAGTATGAGTATCGCCTCAACAGGGATGAATAAGTTAGTCACCAATATTGATGATACGAGGAAATCAATGGATATAATCTTAAGTAATATCGATAAGGTTATTGGTGGTATTAACCGTATGCTTGAAGACAATGATAATAAAATGAGTGGTTCGCTCACTGATTTACAAAAGACTTTATCGGTAATGTCAACACATATAGATGCGATTACACACCACCTTGAGGGGAGCAGTAGAAATATACATGAGTTTACGCGGCAGATTAAAGAAAATCCGGGCTTGCTTATTCGAGGTTCAGCTCAAGTTGAAGAGGTCAAATGATGATGCGCTATGCTATTTTATTGAGTTTTCTTTTAGTGTTGACGGCATGCTCCACACAAGCGCCATTACCGACTGATCATTATTACCGTCTGCCTGAATTAAGAGATATTGGTTCCGATCAGGAACGATTGAATTCAATTAGTGTGCTCAATTTTAAAGCAGTGGGCTTATATCAGCAGCGCGCAATCGTCTACACCAAGGATCGGATAGAACTAAAACAATATCATTATCACCATTGGACCGATTCTCCGACCCGGCTACTGCAAGAACGTTTGGCCGAAAGATTACGTTTAAGTGGCATCTCGAATTTAGTTTTGAATACGTTTGAAGGAAATAGCGAACTAATAATTAAGGGACAAATTAAGGCTTTTGAGCGGGTTCAGCAAAAAGAAAGTGAAAGTGTTTATGTGAAATTATTACTTCAGGTTGATTCTAATACTAAGGGTGCTACTATTTTACATAAAGAGTATGTTCAAACTGTGATGTTACCATCGAATAATATTACTAATACAATTAAAGCATTCGCAGAGGCTGTAGATTTAATCTTCAACGATTTTTATGTAGATTTAAGTGAGATTATTAAAGTGTAAATAAACGGGCCAATCACTTGATTCGCCCGTTTTAAATTTACAAATAACTTAGTCCCTGTTACTCAGCTAGAGTGACTATCAAACTATTTAACTTGTTAACAAAGGTCGCGGGGTCTTCCAATTGGCTCCCTTCACTTAACAAAGCTTGGTCGAATAATATCTGTGACCAATCAGCGAATAGGTCCTCATTTGCTTCACCATCAATTTTCTTGAGAATAGGATGCTCTGGGTTTATTTCAAGTATCGGCTTGGTTGCAGGTATCTCTTGGCCTGATGCCTTGAGAATTTGTTCCATCTGTCTACCCATGTCATTTTCATCCGCCACGAGACAGGCGGGAGACGTGGTCAAGCGTGATGTGGCGCGAACAGTCTTTACTTTTTCTTCTAAAACTTTTCGAATTCGTTCTGATAATTTTTCATTTTCTTCACTTTTTTTACCATCATCTTTCTTTTCTTCTTCATCCTTTAAATCGCCTAGATCCAATTCTCCCTTAGTGACAGATTGAAGTGGCTTATCTTCGACTTCTGCCCAATGTGTCGTCACCCATTCATCAACAGGATCGGACATGAGTAATACTTCGATACCTTTCTTTTTGAAAATTTCTAAATGCGGACTGTTTTTAGCCATAGCATGTGTATTAGCAGAAACATAATAAATGGCCTTTTGGCCTTCCTGCATACGTCCTATGTAATCTTTTATAGAAATATTTTGATCTTCAGAATCATCATGTGTACTGCTGAAGCGAAACAAATTTGATAGGTCTTTTTTATAATCATCGCCTTCAACCACGCCTTCTTTAATTACTCTACCAAACGTCTTCCAGAACTCTGCGTATTTATCGGCTTCTTTTTTAGCCATGGTTTTTAATAAACCGATAATTTTCTTAGTACACCCAGAACGAATTGAATCAATAACCTTATTGTGTTGTAAAATTTCGCGTGAAACATTTAATGGAAGATCATCTGAATCCACCACACCTCGCACAAAACGTAACCAGGGTGGAATCAATTGTTCTGCGTCATCCATAATGAAGATACGCTTCACATAGAGTTTTATGCCATGACGTTGCTGCCTATCCCACATGTCAAATGGGGCTCGTTTGGGTATGTAAAGCAAGGAGGTATATTCAAGCTTTCCTTCTACCCGATTGTGAACATGTGCCGTGGGTTCTTCAAAATCGTGGCTCACATGTTTATAAAATTCATTGTATTCTTCGTCAGATATGTCCTTCTTATTGCGCGCCCAGAGTGCGGTAGCGCTATTAACGGTTTCTTCGGTGACAACAGTCTCATATTTCTTTTCTTTTTCCTTGCCTTTGTCTCCATCAGCAACTTCTTTTGTCTCTTCTTTTCCTTCTTCCTCTTCTTCTTTTATCTCTACCTGTTCTTCTTTATCCATGATTATCGGTAGTGAGATATGATCAGAGTACTTATTAATGATATTTCTTAGCTGATAATCATTTAAAAAATCTTCATTGTCATCACGAAGGTGCAAGACTACTTTTGTGCCCCGTAACTCTTGATCAATTGTTTCTATGGAATAATCATTTTCACCTTCAGATACCCAACGTACGCCTTCATTTTGACCTAAACCTGCACGACGGGTAATGACTTCAACTTTTTGTGCGATGATAAAGCAGGAATAAAAACCAACACCAAATTGACCAATTAACTGAGAATCCTTGGATTGATCTCCCGTTAATGCTTCGAAGAATTGTTTTGTACCCGATTTTGCTATCGTGCCAAGATGTTCGATAACCTCGTCACGAGACATACCGATACCATTATCAGAGACGGTAATCGTTTTTAAGTCCTTATTGTATTCGACTTTTATTTTTAGATCTGAATCACCTTCGTACAAGCCATCATTCTTGAGCGCTTCAAAACGTAACTTATCCGCCGCATCTGAGGCATTAGAAATTAACTCCCGTAAGAATATTTCTTTGTTGCTGTACAAAGAATGAATCATGAGGTGTAGTAATTGCTTAACCTCCGTTTGAAACCCTAGCGTTTCCTGTTTTGTATCTGCAGACATATTTATTTAGACTCCATCACATTATTAATTCTCGATTATTGACAGATATTGGGATTGATATTTGATTTTCAAGTTATCTTGGCTTGTTTTCACCTCAATTATATAATTCGGTATTATTATCGATAATTATTATGTAATATATTCTTTAAATGTGCATTGTAAATAAGAACTTTTAAATATAAACGGGGATGAAATAAAACATGAAAAATCTAATCAAACAAATTGGTCAAGGAATGACAGAGTACATCATTATCGTTGCATTAATTGCAATTGCGGGTATTGGTGCTTTTACATTCTTTAGTGATGGTATGAAAGATACAATAGGTAATGTAACTGCAGAACTGACAGGTGGAGAAGCCACTGCTGAGGTATCGGATGCGACTGATGGAAGACTTGGTAAAGGTGAAAATATGGATACTTTCAAAGGACAAAATAAATAAGAATAAATACAAGTATCATACTTGTATACACACTTAAGTAACTAGCAGCTCTATGCGAGATTGCACACTCTGGCGTCTCGCATAGCATTTTACTAATCCAAACCAAAATTAATTTAATTTAAACAGGCGACTTTTGAGGATAATGGATTTACCACCAAAAAACCAAAAAGGTCAAGCCGCAGCTGTTGTTATCATTTTTTCTCTAGTGCTAATAGTGGCGGCCTTCTCGTTATTTAAATCAGGTAAAATCACCACCAACAAAATCCAATTGCAAAATGCGGCAGATGCTGCTGCGTACAGTGTCTCGGTTATTGAGGCGCGTGACCTTAATTTTGCCTCCTACATGAATCGCGCTATGGTCGCTAACGAGGTTGCTATTGCTCAATTTATTGGCTTAGCTTCTTGGGCTTCCCATTTTCGGTCAATGGGTCAATTCATGAATCTCTATGGGAAATTACTAGGTGCTGCAACGTTTGGTGCTACTCTTCCCTTCACGGAAGGTCTTGCAGCGGGTTGGTTTACTGCAGGTAATATCTCTTCGAGATTTATAAATATTTTGGCAAATGCAGCGACGGTCGTTCTACATAATGTTAATAAGATCTACGGAATTGGTTCTGTGGCTTATCACGCATTCACTGTGCTTTTTGCTGCCAGTGTCATTGATGATGTCATAAAGGATAATGGTCCGCCTGGGACACAAATTTCTGACTTCGGTTACCTAGGGATACTTGCACACTTTGCTAGTTATGGTGCGTTACCCGGACTGCCGGGTAGTCAATTTTCTTCTATCAATATGCCTAGCCAGACAATAGACGTCGATGACTTTGAGGATAGCGCTTATTCAAGACTTGCTGCCATTATAGACGACAGTAAAGATCCGTTCACTTCACGGAGAAATATGACAGTCAATATAGTGGACTTTGGTGTAACAATTCCTATACCTCCTCCTCCATTGAAAATTTTTATACCGCCTATCTTTACTGTGAGTGGCTCATTTACAGTTGAATTGAGGATCGCTATTGAGAAAAAGGGCGGTTCCGAACTGCGCATTTTATTACCTGAAAAGGGTCAAGTAGTACCAGGTCAACTCGCGAATTGGTCGGGCGCCGACACTGTGGGCTTGCAGGCTGATCTTGCCGCACGTGCGGAGATCAAAGTTTTAGGTTTTGAAGGAATACGTATTACATTCCCCATAATTGGAACAATTAATTTTGAATTTACAGCTTTCACTGGGGGTGTTGGTTGTGCGCTTAGAGATGGCAGGTTTTTTTGTCGTGCTAGGCTGGGCGGTTCGCCACCAAATGTTGACATGTCCGCATGTAATGATGCTTTAGCTTCACAACAAAAATTAAGAGATGAGGCATTACTTACTAGACTTGATGATCCAGATATCATAGAAGATGTAGAAGACCCAGGACCACTGATCGACCCAAATACAGGAGTTGAAAGAGATTGCACTCCACCTGACCCTACAGGCGGTTTTGAAATCCTAAATGTTCCGTTTAATAACACGGCGCCGTTGTCTGCTGGCTTCGCCGAAGCTAGTGATGGAGTTGGAAAAGCAAATGATCTCAATACTAGTCAGATGACCAACACACTCCCAGTATTAGGCAACGTCGACGACACAATGTACGGGAGCGCTCCTATATCAAGATTAGCATGGGAGCAATTATTACCCCCAGGAACTGGCAGCATAGCATCAGCAAGCTTACCACCAACAAATATAGCACTTCTGTCGAGTAGTGCTGGGGGCGGTCTTTTGCACAAGTCAACAGTTAGTAGCGCTTATGGTGGACTTCCTTATTATGTCGACACCAATAAGAATCAAGGCCCATTCCTTGATACTCTTGCACCGAATCTGCTGCTAGGTTTGGTTCAGAAAAAAGATGATTTTGATACCTATCAAACGACTAGAAGTAGGAACGATGTAAAGAATAAAATTTTTCAAACACAGGACTCGATAAAACAGAGTGGGCGTTTAGAAGTTCAGGATACGTTTGCCGATGATGAGCTGGCGGTACTGTCAAAATCAGAGGTCTATTTCTCTCGACCATCTGGCAATGATAGATTTGGACGACATTTTTTTCGAGATGACGCACAAGCTGAAATAGGTAGTGCGTTTAATCCCTATTGGAATGCTAGACTGCGCGAGACTAGTGATGCAGAACGAATCATTGCGCTTTTGGTTCAACAAAAAGAGGATTTTGTTCAGTTAGAGAGTGCTTTGGAAGAAGCGGGCGATTTAATGAAAACAAGGTTCGATCAAATCAAAACTTTCATTCAAGGTTTAAATCCTTTCTAATAAAAAATTGAAAATGTCATATTACATGCGACAACATAGAAGTAGATTTAAAGAAAAAGGTCAGGCAATGACAGAGTTTGCTATCACTGTCTCCTTCTTCTTGATACCACTTTTTTTAGGCATTTCACTGCTCGCAAAATATATCGATATGAAACAGGCTAATGTGCAGGCAGCACGTTATCAGGCTTGGGAATATACGGTCTGGTATGCCGATAACGGCGAATTGAGGTCAGGGTTCGATGTCGATGGTTTAACCCAACCGATAAAATCTACTGCTGAAACAAGGAACGAAAGTAAACAACGATTTTATCGAAATGTTGGCAATGAAGAAGACACCTTCAAAATCGAAGGTACAGACAAAGACAGTAGTTGGAATCAGAGTGAGAGAAATCAACTCTGGACTAACCACCGCGGTGAGCCTCTTTATGGAGGCGTGGATGGTCAGGGTGTAACTTTGGAAAATTCAGAACCAACTCCTCCTCCTCCTGGTGTAATAGGAACAGTTACTGATTTATTGATAGCTGGAATAGAAGGTGCTTTTAGCCTGGTCCAATCTATACTATCTTCAATTGGGTCTTCCGCTGGTTTTGATGCAGTTAATAAAGATGGTTATGCCGTAGCACATGAGTCTATGAGGATTGATGGAAGGCCGGAGATGAAGCGAGTGACAGAATTTGATGATGGACCCGGTCAAAGACTTGATGGCAGCAAACAACCTGTAGGTATGAGTATTAGCACGACGGCTTCTGTGCTGTCTGATGGTTGGAGTGCTGGGGGAGTTGATCATGTCTACAATCAAGTGGGAGGCGCCACTCCCACCACAGCGTTAAAACAGCTAATGGAGATTGGTGTGGTTGCAGCTGCTGTTAACACTCTTGCTGAATTATTCCCAGAATTATCGCCTTGCGGCGAGAGATCTCGTGGTGAATTTATTGATGGAACACAACACTTTAATCCCAATGGTAGTTTTTGGCTTGGTTACATTGATACAGATGCGGTGCATTCTGATCGTCTTTACGATCCACTTGACTCCAATAATGACGCCAGTGATGTTGGTAATCTAACGACTGGTTCGCAACAATGTAATGATGCCGGCAAGTGTGTATTAGAACCGGTAAATCCACGACCTAACGTAAGAGACAGAGAGTGTGACCGTTAAATGGAACGATTAAACATGCATCATCGTCACTTAAAAAGGCTAAGGATTAGTTGTTTATCCGCTATCTTATTGCTGCCGTTTTCCGTGTCGGCAAAAGCACCAAAATTTCCATCGCCACCTGATGCTTCGGTTGAGTGGGTTTCAAAAAACCTAACGATGAATGGTATCAAAAACTCGATCCGCGCGTTTCACAGTAACAAAACTATTGAAAAAGTAGTCGAATTTTATCGTAAAGAATGGGAAAACCCGCCTAGGGGAGGGAAGCTAGGTTACACGGAAACGATTGTTGGTAGTCCTTGGTACATCCTTACTCGCGTAGAAGATGGATACCTAATGACTGTAATGGTGCAGGTACAAGAGAATAACAAAAAGCGCTCTTGGGGTTATCTATCGACTAGTCCTTTGCCAAAGAATCCTGAGAAACCTTTACCAGCGCTAGGCGGTGACACTGCGAAAATGACAGGTAGCGATGTCATGAATGAAATGAAAACTAACGATCCTGGAAAGAAAGCTACTACGATGATCATTTCTAACGAACATTCCATTGATAGAAATGCGATGTTTTACCGAAAACATTATGAAGGTATGGGTTGGACTAAAGAGTCTGATCATGACGCGGGCGATGTTAAGACATTAGTCTATAAAACACGGAAAAAAAGAACTACGATTGTGTTACAAAGAGATGGTTCAGGATCAAAAGTGATAGTAAACTCTGTTAAAAACACAATGTTCTAAACACACTTAGGAGCATATTTGATTGAAATCACATAAAAAAATGATTAGTCAGGTAGGACAGGGCATGGTTGAGTATGTTATTGTATTGTCGTTTTTTGTTATGGCCCTAACCGTTGGTGGTGGCGATCGCATACTTGATATGTTGGGTGTATTAAATGACAACCATCAAGGTTATGCTTATTCAGCTTCACTCTCAACATTGCCCGAGAATGATAACATTGGCGTGCTTAGTGCTGAATTAACAAGATTAGATAATAGGTTAACCGAGATCACGGGTATTTCTCCAGATCAACTTATCAGTGATGCATTTCCAAAAATACCTAGTGTCAAGGACATTGTCAAAGAGGCAGCAAGAGAGGCGTTGCCGTTTTGAAGTATACAATCTTAAGTACGAATCGTGTATATTTAAACCCGTGGGGCGTTCATATAAGCCCTTAAATATCATTTAGAATAATATTATTTATCAGAAGAATACATTATGGCTAAGAAAGAACAAACAAGTGCAATTCCTTTAATCTTAGGTGCTGTTGTCCTCGGCGTGATCGCGGCGGTAATGGCCAGCCTTTTCCTTAACGCTAAAGAGCGTGAGTTGAAAGCTCTATATGGACAAAAGGAAACGACTGATACGACGGTCGTCGTCCCTGCGAGAGATCTAGTCAAGGGTACGGAAATATTAATGGAAGATTTTCAATTACTATCCATACCGACTGAGTTTGTTCACAACGATGCGATTTATCGAGAAGAATTTGATCAATACATAGGTCGAGTGATTACCGCTAATATAAGCGCTGGAAAACCGCTGCTAAAAAGTTTTATTGATGACACTTTTCCTCGCGATTTTTCCGATATTATTCCTGAAGGGAAACGAGCAATCACAATCAGTGTTGATGAGCTTCATGCGATTGGTGGTTTTCTTCGTCCGGGCAACCGTATTGATCTTTACGTCAATATTCCTTTCTCAGTGTCTGGTTTTCAGCCTTCTGTATTCACCGCCGCACAAGACGCAGGAGCCCTTGAGTTGCTACCGAAATCAATATTGGAAGAAATACCACCAGAACTTATGACGGTTGCAGCTTCGGTTGATGACCCAACTCAATTGCTTGGTGCATTATTGCCCACAGATGTGATTATTCCAGTTTTACAAAATATAACCGTTCTTGCCACTGGGAGAGTGCCATACAATGAAACTCTGGACTCGATGAATAGACCACAGCGTCAAATGTCAGGGGGATATGCAAACATTACTCTTGAAGTGGATGTTGAGCAGGCAGCATTAATAACTTTAGCGGAAGATAATGGAGATATGATTACACTCTTGCGTAATAGAAATGATGAAAGCGCATCGAGCTTCACAAGTATTTCCCCGCTGGATTTATTTGGTAACGCTGCCAAAATTGCCAGTGCGGAAAAAGACAGAGCCTCTCGTGTGACGGCCGTAGCTGGTGTCGATGTTAATGGAAATCTAGTGGATGCCGATGGAAATAAACTAATAGATAGTAAGCAGCTCGCTGCTGCCGGTTTAAGTGTTAATGAAAATGGGGATATAGTCGATAAAGATGGCAATATTGTTGATCCCAATGACCTCGTGATTGCTGCCGATGGCAGTGTCATCAATAAGCAGCAACTTGCTGCTGCAGGTCTCACTGTTAACGAAAGCGGACAGATTATAGACAAGGATGGTAATGTCGTTGATGCGAGTGATGTCTTGATTGCTGCAGACGGAACGGTCTTAACTAAAGGGCAGCTCGCTGCTGCCGGGCTCAGTGTGAATGAGAACGGAGAAATTGTGGATGCAAATGGCAAAGTCGTGGCGGCAAGTGACGTAATCGTCTCGGAGAATGGGACTGTTATGACTAAGGAGAGTCTCGAAGCACTTCAAGCCGCTGGTTATAGTGTTAATGAAAATGGAGAGGTTGTAGACAAGGACGGAAATGTTGTTGACACCAATAGTCTGGTTATTGCAGCAGACGGCACTGTCATGACAAAAGAACAATTAGCTGCGGCTGGTCTCAGCGTGAATGATATGGGTGAAGTTGTTGATGCTAACGGTAATGTCATCGATAGAAATGATTTAATTCTTAATGCTAATGGCGAGATTGTCGACGCTAAGGGTAATCGAATTACCTCATATGAATTAATCATAGGTGGTGCAAGTGAGGATGGAGTTGCCAAATCAACGATGGTTATTGCGCCAACAAAAGAAAGTGATTAAGCGAAAATGATTAATAAAACTTTATTTGTAATCAGTTTTCTAACGCTGTTTATCTCTTTCAACGCGAATCGTGCTGAAGACGGCACTACAAAAAAAGTGATTGCTGGTCTCAGTGAAGATCAGCAAAATACTGAAACAAAAGCTGAGGCAAATGCAGATACGCTAAGCTATCAAGGCAAAAAAAATGCTCAAATAATTGTCAAAATGCGGTCTCAAAAAGATGTGTCAAAAGTATCTATTTTTCAGTTACTAAAAATTAATTTGGCATAGTTATAAATTTTAAAACATTAATTAGAATTGGGAATCAGGAATTACTACTCATGATAAAAAAATTATTTGTCGCTTCTCTTATGCTGTTTTTTTCACTGACAAGTTCAGCCGCAGAAAAAATTCAGCTTTTTGCCGGTGAAATCAAGGTTTTGAAGTTATCCAATATAGAGCGTATCGCTGTTGCTAACCCCGATATTGTGAGTAACTCAATGCTGGATAATGGCCAATTATTACTGCTTGCGGAAGGAGAAGGTATAACCGACATCCATGTCTGGTTCACTAACGGTACTGAAAAAAAATACACTGCAAATGTGGTGGAAAAAAGCAGCAATTTACTTGAAAGAAAGAATGAAATTGAAGAATTACTTTCTGATGTAGATGATATTAATATTGAGATGATAGGGGACCGCGTCGTCTTGTCAGGCCAAACTGTTGACGTTGGCGATGAAGAAAAAATCAAAAAGACTAAAGAAGTTTACTCAGAAATCCATGAAAATATCAATTACACCGTTGCAAACCTAGTTAGAAAAAAGCTGGAAATAGAAGAGCTTTTATATGATGTCGAAGGCCTAAAGGTGCGTATCGTTGGTGAAAAGATAGTACTTAATGGCATGGTTGATAATGGTTTTGAGCAAGCGATTGAGACGGTTGCAGCTGCATATGATGAGTTGATGGACTTGACGATGAGAGGTAGCCTCGACATGAGTATGCCCGACAACAAGATGGTCCTCACGAGTATAAAAATAACCGAGATTAATAAAACCTTTGCGGAAAACTTAGGTATTTCATGGGATAGCAGTATTGCTGGTCCTGTTGCAGCAGGGGCATTCAACGGTGTTGATGGCTTTGACAATGATACTGCTTTTAGTACTGCTCTTAATGCTGGTAATAAGGTCACGAGCGGTTATTTTGGTGTAGTTTCATCAATTACTTCACGTATTAATTTCGGTGTAAATTCGGGTGATGTAATAATTCTGGCTGAGCCACGCTTAGCAGCGCGAAGCGGTGGTGAGGCTTCCTTTTTATCTGGTGGTGAATTTCCCATTGAAATATCCAATATAAACGGGACTTCAATTGAGTTTAAAGAATTTGGTATTCAACTCACTGTAAAACCTGAAGTAGATAAAAATAATAATGTTAGAGCAAAAGTAACAACAGAACTTAGCTCCCTCGCTGGTACTACTGTGAACGGTGTGCCTAGTTTAACTACTCGCAGTACTGAGGCAGATGTCATCTTAGCTTCTGGTCAAACACTAGTTATGTCCGGTTTGATCAATCAGGAAATAGATAAATCGATACAGGGTGTTAAATTTCTTAAAGACATACCAATACTAGGTAAACTTTTTGGCTCTAAAACTTTTAAAGATAATAAAACTGAATTAGTTATTTTTGTCTCGCCGCAAGTTTTCGATGCTAACTCAGAAAATAATAAAAGAGCAGTAGAAAAGAGTAAGAAAAATATTCAAGATACTGTTGATGCTATAGATGAAAGTCGATTGCAAATAATTTACTAAATTAGGAACTCATATGTTTAATGTCGTGGTAAACGATAGTAAAGGACAGAGATTGCAAAACTTTCATTGTCCAGTAACTGAATGCACTATAGGCAAAGCAAAAGACAATTTTATTCAATTACGTGGATGGAGAGTAGCAGGTCATCACGCTGAGATAAGACGCACATCGACTGGGCTGTTTATAGAAGATAAGACACAAAAAAATAGTCTACAAGTCAATGGTGATGATGTTAATTCTCATGGTCCAATCCGAACTACTGATGTCATTGTCATTGCGGGTTATCATCTCAAGGCGGGAATGAGTGACGGAACTGATTTAGATGAAGATGATGATGCTTCTTTTGATGAGATGAAAACCGTTTTTGGCGTTCAGCATCATGATGAGCTTGAAATGTCTGATGAAGCTAACGAAGCGATGTTAGAAATTCTGCATGATGAAAAATTTAAATGGCGGAATCAGGTCCACGAAGATTTATTGACTGCTATGGATCTTCGTCGAACTGATATCGGCAGCATGAACGAATCTCAACTACGTAAGCATGTTGAAAAGTTGATAAATGAAATCATTAATGAGTTAGCTCCAAAGTTCCCACCCGAAGTAGACCAAGATAAATTAGCCATAGATGTTTTAAATGAAGCTGTTGGACTTGGCCCATTGGAGGAATTACTCGCGAATGATACCGTGACTGAAATAATGGTAAATAAGTTTGATGAAATCTTTATTGAACAATCTGGCAAACTCACTCTATCTGACATCACTTTCTCCAGTGATGACGCGGTAATGACATCAATAGAACGTATCGTTTCACCTCTTGGACGGCGCATTGATGAAAGCTCCCCACTGGTTGATGCTCGCTTAAAAGATGGCTCTCGCGTTAATGCTATCATACCGCCATTAGCACTGCGCGGACCTTGTCTCACCATTCGAAAATTTTCAAAGAAAAAATTACAAGCGGATGATCTCGTCAACTTTGGTGCTTTAAATGAAAACATGGTGGGATTTCTTGAGACTGCAGTTAAAAATCACATGAACATACTTATTTCTGGCGGTACGGGAAGTGGTAAGACGACTCTCTTAAATGTACTGTCGAATTTTATTCCATCTACTGAGCGTATTATTACTGTTGAAGATGCGGCGGAACTGCAATTGAATCAACCCCATCTGGTTAGTTTAGAGGCACGGCCAGCTAACTTGGAAGGTAAGGGTGCTATCCCGATACGTGATCTGGTTAAAAATTGTTTGCGAATGCGGCCTGATAGAATCGTTGTAGGTGAGTGTCGTGGCGGCGAAACATTAGACATGTTACAAGCTATGAACACCGGACATGATGGATCTTTAACAACTGCTCACGCAAATTCACCAAGGGATATGATCGCCAGGTTAGAAGTGATGGTCATGATGTCTGGACTGGACCTTCCAGTTACGGCTATTAGGGAAATGGTGGCTTCTGCAATAGATATGATAGTACAAATTTCCCGCTACTCTGACGGCAGCCGACGTCTTACTAATATCACTGAAATTACCGGTGTGGAAAAAAGTGCTGCCGGTGTGTCAACAGGTATTGTCTCTATGCAAGACATTTTTGCTTATAAACAAGATGGTTTTGATAAAGATGGTAAAGTTAAAGGTCAATTTGAAGCAACTGGAGCAATACCACATTTCTATGAAGAAATGCGCCAACGTGGTTTACCTGCTGACATGTCAATATTTTCGTAAATCATCATCATGAATATAGAAACTATACTACAAATGTTACTTTCTGAGTCTACCTATTTTGCGACTCTAGCGTGCGTTTTTACAATGTTCTTTATACTTTGGTATGTTTTAGCTAAAAAAATACAAGTAGCGATGGCTGAATATCAAACCAGGTTTACAGCGACTGCTGCGAGCAATACGTCGGACATGTTTCTGTCTATAGATTCCAGTGATTTATTCAAGTTAAATATAGTCGCAATAATAATACTGCCTTCTATAACCTGGTTTATAACTGAAGATCTCATGATAACGTTAACTTTGTTAGTTGGTATGATTTTATTGCCATCATTTGTCTATCGAATATTGCGTAAGCAACGCTTGAAGCGTTTTGAAGAACAATTACCGGATGGTCTCACAATGGTATCAGGTGCAATGCGAGCAGGAGCTAGTTTAAATATTGCGTTAGAAAGCTTAGTCGATGAGCAACCGGCTCCTTTGTCTCAGGAGTTTGAATTATTTTTAAAAGAGCAGCGACTTGGTGTTGATTTTGAAGTGTCCTTAAAAAGTATGTATAAAAGAGTTCCTCTACCAGATTTTAATATGCTGGTGACGGCCTTGTTAATTAACAAGGAAGTCGGTGGCAACCTAGCCGAGACTATGGAAACGCTAGCTGACACCTTACGTAAAAAATCTATGATGGAAGGTAAAATTGATGGATTGACAGCACAGGGTAGGTTGCAAGGAATAGTGATGAGTGGGCTACCCATATTTATCGGTTTAATACTTAATTTTATAGAGCCTGAAGCAATGAGCAAACTTTGGACAACCACAATAGGCTGGTTTGTACTTGGATTAATCATTGTTATGGAAGGCTTAGCTTATGCAATGATTAGCAAGATCACTAATATAGACGTTTAAAGAGAATATAAATGGATAGTATTTATTATAGTGGAAGCGTACTGGCATATTTTGCGACAACAATGTTGATCGTCTTTTCTGTTGCTGTTGTCTATAGTCTGATTGATAAGCAAGATCGTACCTATATGGATCCTTTATCCTGGAAATTAAAACTATTGTGGCCATTTATTCAGATCATCGCTAACTTCTTCGTTATCTTTTTACCTTATGACATGGTGGAAAAAACTGAAAAGTCCATCACGAGTTCTGGCGTGAGCTACCTGCTTACGGCTGAACAATATATTGCGCTGCGTATTGTTTCCGCGATTATTGCCCCGTTAGGTGCTCTATTCGTTATGTTTTGTCTAGATGATTATCAGGTGCCTTGGATCATTGCGATGGCTCTTCTAGGATTTATGTTGCCGACCATATGGTTAAACGACGTTAGAAAAAAACGTGACGATGCAGTCATTCGGACATTGCCAGTCTATCTAGACTTTCTCACCATGTGTGTAGAAGGTGGACTCAATCTTCAGGGAGCACTGACTCAAGCAATGGATAAAGGGGCACGCGGCCCACTACGTAATGAATTTGCAATTGTATTGCGTGATTTGCGTTCCGGTCTGTCACGTGCAGAATCACT
>DKOR01000025.1:0-3462 GCA_002470825.1 Thiotrichaceae bacterium UBA7357
TCAACGAAGAGATGGCACATCTGCAAACTATCAAAGAGCAGATCTTAATGAAGACACGCACACTGCACTAATTTAATTTATTTCACTGGCAATAATACTGATTTGAATTGTTTGTATGCATTTTCCCAACTCCATTTTAAACTGGATTCATAAACTTTTTTCCTATCCAATTTTAATGCTTGATTGATTGCTAGAGTGAGATTGTTTTCCATCTGACCGTTGATAACATTTCTTACAACATCAATTGGTCCTGGTACAGGATATCCTGCCACAGGTGTGCCACAGGCTAGTGCTTCTATCTGCACAACACCAAAGGTATCAGTTTTACTAGGAAACACAAACACATCTGCTTGTTGGTAATACTTCGCTAAATCATGTCCAAGTTGTTTTCCTGCAAATGTAACATCAGGATAATTCTTTTTCAATGTTTTCAAATATGGTCCGTCACCCACCAATATCTTTTCAGTGTTGGGTATAGTAAGTTGACAAAAATCATCTAGTCCTTTTTCGTGACTGACCCTGCTCACACACAATAGTTTTTTCTTTTTATTAGGTTTGCGGTTAGGGTCTGGTTTAAAATATTGTCTATCCACTCCTCTGGTCCACGCAATGATTTCCTGTTTAAATCCTTTTTCTTTTAATATTTTAACCATGGTGTCTGTGGTAGTCAGTATGTGTGAACAATCTTTGTATCTCAATTTCATCCATTGCCAACCCCAATTGACACTCACAAAAGGATATTTCGCTTTTACATATTCTGGAAACAATGTGTGCAGGCTTGTTGAGAAAGGAATGTTAAGTCGTCTCAGGGTACGCACAAACATGATACCAATAGGTCCTTCTGGAGTTGCCACATGAATGTGATCCCATATGTATTTTTTAAGATGTTTACGCACACTCCAAGGCATAGGAAAAGCCAAATCAATTTCCGAGTAGCCAGGCATTGGAAAACGTAGACGAAAACGTCTGGGGTGTATGACTGTGATTTTGTCTCCATGGTTCACAGCATTTTTACGAAGTTGATCCAATGTTGTAACAACTCCATTCACCTGAGGATGCCAAGCATCTGTTACCAGTAAAATTCTAGCCACTATTTGCCTGCCTCCTTGAATTTTTGTATAGGCTTTGCCGACAATCTACCTAGAACTCTGTAGACAAATACTGCGATGATTGGAATTAGTATGTTAGGAATTTTCCATTCACTAGGTACATCGAACGAATAGAATATTGCAACAGAAACAAATACTGATCCAAAGGCAACAGCAAAATCACCGATCAATGTTGTAATGAATTGTTTCAAAGACACCAGGCTCTTTTTCAACCACTGCGGTACAAGACTCCACCCAGTCGCCAGTATTGATGTAATGTATTCCATGTAATTCCTTATCTGCTGGGGTGTGTATGTGTCCACAAATTACTCCGTCATACCCCTTTTGATGACAGTGTAAAGCCACAGTCTCTTCAAACTTTAATATAAAATTTAATGCCTGTTTGGTCTGTGCTTTAAGATATTTACTCAAACTCCAATAGTCCATCCTGAATATCTTTCTGATGCTGTTGAATTTGATGTTGATCCAGATGATAAAGTTATACAGGTTGTCACCGAACAGCATCAACCATTTTGAGTTTTTCATAACTTTATCAAATGCGTCACCATGAATCACAAGATATTTTTTGCCATTTGTTTTGTAAACATATTTGTTGAGGATTTTTATAGCACCAAATGAGACATCAAATCGTAAAAACTTGCGTAGGTATTCATCATGATTGCCAAGTAGATAATATACCTTTGCACCACGTTTTGCCGTAGTCAAAAGTCTACGGATTACATTGGCATGACTCTGAGGAAAGTACCAACCTTTGGCAAGACGCCAACCATCGATGATGTCGCCTATTAAAAATATATTGTCTGCTGTATGGTTTTTTAAGAAGTCGCAAAGTGCATCTGCTTGACATCCTCTTGTTCCTAGATGAACATCACTTATGAAAATACTTTTATAATGCACGCCTATTCTCAGTATCTAGAAGAAACATATCGAGCAAAGATTGAAGCTTATACGAATCAGAAAGTTGAATATATTGGTGAAACAATAAACGGGAAGAGGGCTGTTGTTGAAACATTAATTATTACTGATAGTACAAAAATTCGAGTCAATACTTGAATATAGTTCGTGGAATAATTTGATAGCTATTGAATCTGAAATGCCCCATTTAGTAGATGTGATTGTTTGAATCTCTAGTTGCTCTGCAATGAATTTAAAAATTTATATGCAGAGCTTTTGCTCGCAGTGTCTCTTCCTTCTAAAACAATGCATATTCTTCGCTTGTTTTTAATGACATCTTCTTGGAGTTTTAGCAGCTCAATTTGCAGTCTTCTTTTTTCATGTCGATAGGATCTATCATTAAGCTTTTGATATTCCTTTTGGTCAAACGTTATAAGCATAAGATGATGGTGATTATAAGTAGAGAATGTTTCAGGAATATGACAGACATACTACAAAATGATGTCATCGCACATATGTGGTTCAACATTTCTGCTAGCAACGGATATGAAACTGCAAAGACAAATAGAGATACTGCAGAAAGCGAAATGTCATCAGCACGACTTGCAAAAGCAAAAGAACTTGCTCTTGAATGTGTTAAAAAGAATTACAAAGACTGCGGTTAACAGGGGTATACCTTCGACCTAACTGTCACAACAACTACCACTTAATTCACTAATTTTAGGAAGACAAAAAATAACTTTTGACTAAGTCGCTGATTTAAATGGTGGGCCCGGGAGGACTCGAACCTCCGACCAATGGATTATGAGTCCACTGCTCTAACCAACTGAGCTACAGGCCCGATTTTATAAAATAGATTTTAGGTATCTAGAAAAGTCTTAAGCTCATCAGATCGAGAAGGGTGACGCAATTTTCGTAATGCCTTGGCTTCAATTTGACGAATACGCTCACGTGTTACATCAAATTGCTTGCCAACTTCTTCTAAAGTGTGATCGGTATTCATGTCAATTCCAAAACGCATCCTCAACACCTTCGCTTCTCGTGCCGTAAGTCCCTCAAGTGCATCACCTGTGGTTCTTCTTAATCCTTCGAAGCCAGCCGAATCATTCGGTGCTTGCATGTTAGCATCTTCAATGAAATCACCAAGATGTGAATCTTCATCGTCACCGATCGGTGTTTCCATAGAGATTGGTTCTTTTGCAATTTTTAAAACCTTTCGTACTTTTTCTTCTGGCATTTCCATGCGTTCTGCAAGTTCTTCAGGTGTTGGCTCACGGCCCATCTCCTGAAGTACCTGTCTTGAGATGCGATTTAACTTGTTGATAGTTTCAATCATATGCACAGGTATCCGAATAGTTCGCGCCTGATCCGCGATAGATCTTGTGATTGCTTGACGAATCCACCAAGTGGCATAAGTTGAAAACTTATAACCACGTCGATATTCAAATTTATCAACTGC
>DKOR01000025.1:3502-37797 GCA_002470825.1 Thiotrichaceae bacterium UBA7357
GCTTCAACCATTTCTTTTTTAGCTCTGCGTGCTTTGGCCTCGCCTATTGATATATTACGATTGATTTCTTTGATCTCAGGGATATCTAACAATGCATCTTCAAAGAGAATAGCCAATTTTTTCTGTATCTTTAGAATCTCTTCTTGATACTCTTTAAGTTTTTCTACATAAGGTTGTTTCTTTTTTAATATACCCTTGAGCCACTTAAAATCGATTTCATGGCCAGGAAAACTATTAATAAAGTCTTTACGCGGCATTTTTGCTTCTTTTACACAAAGTTCCATAATGCGTCGTTCCGAAGTACGAATACGGCCAACCAAATCGCGTAAGTTGCTTGTTAGAACTTCAATAAATTTTGGTGAGAGACGAATTTCAAGAAACCACTGCGCTAATTTTTTTTCATGAACGTTGGTTTTATTATTATCTTTTCCATAGCGTTTAACAGCTTTTGTATATTTTTGATGCAGCTGTTCTATTTTTTCAATATGTTCCCTTACGTCTTCAGGTGTGAGTGCTGGTATCTCAATCTCTTCTTCTTCTTCTTCTTCATCATCTGCGTTTACTTCAGTAGGGTTAGAGACTTTTATACCTTCATCTGGATATTCTTCAGTGTCATTGAAACCAATGATAGCATCACTGAGTTTCATTTTTTCATCAACAATTAATTTGAAAGCATCGAGCAATGTTATCACTGTTCCCGGATAGCTAGATAAAGCTGCTAGAATTTGATGGATCCCTTCTTCAATACGTTTTGCTATTCTAATTTCGCCTTCGCGAGTCAATAAATCAACGGTGCCCATTTCACGCATATACATTCTAACAGGATCAGTTGTTCGACCAAATTCATTTTCAAGACTTGCTAATGCAGCCGCAGCTTCAGCAGCCGCATCTTCATCGGGTATATCCGTGTTATCAGTGATCTGCCCATCAAGATCGGGAGGAGCTTCATACACCTTAATACCCATGTCATTGATCATGTTGACAATATCTTCAATTTGTTCAGGTTCTACTATGCCATCTGGAAGATGATCGTTAACTTCACCATAAGTGAGGAAACCCTGCTCTTTACCTTTGGCAATCAACACTTTTAGGAGTGATTTATCGTCTTCCTTAAATGATTTTTCTACTGTTTCTCTTTTTTCCATGGGGAGATTGGCTCGATATTTGCTAAGTTTTTATACGGTAAATGGGTTATAACTAGTTGATTAATAACAAACATTTTTCAGGCTTAACTTTAAATCGTATCACATGAAATAAAAATACGCTAGGAAATAGAGTCAATTGTTACTATGAATCAAGTCCTGACTTCTGAAGACCTCGATATAGGGACTTCTGTTCATCAGTTAGTTCTGATGGGCTATTTATCCCTTTTAATAGTTCAAACTCTTTCATATTTGTTTTAATTAAACTCTTGATAGCATCAAGAAAGACTTCAGATGTCACCTCAATTTCATTAAATACTTCTTCTTCTAAGGAAAGTTCTTGTAAGCGTTGTTCAAACTTTGTGCCACGCCAGTTCTCCAAGATTCCACCTAAAGTTATATTGGGTCTACTTTGTATAAATTCAATCAGCTCACACAAAAATATTATTCCATTTGAAGGAAAATTTTTTAGAGACTCTGTTGTATCAATCTCAACAGCTAAAGAAGGTTTATGTAATAGAGAGCGAACTATCCAACGAACTTTTTCAATACCCTTATTTTGTTCGATAGTTCGTTTTTTAAGAGGTGCTTTAGAACTTGCAGCAGGAGTTAGTTCCAAAAGTCTTTTTTTGATATCTTCGGCCTGATAACGCGTGATTTTGCTGAGCTCCTGTATAAGGATATCCCTGTATGGATCTGAGGGTAATTTCTTTAGATGTGGTAATGCCTTACTTACCATCTCCGAACGACCTTCAAGACTTTTAATATCGATATTTTTATGTAGAGTATTAAATAGAAAAACTGATAAGGGTAAACGCATATTTATATCGAAAAATGACTCTTTGCCATGGCGACGTATGAAAGTATCAGGGTCTTCGTCTTCTGGTAAGAACATGAAATAAACTTGCCTATCGCCACGGATTAATGGCAGTGCATTCTCTAAAGCACGCCAAGCGGCTTTTTTACCCGGTTGATCCCCATCAAAGCAAAAGATCAATTTGCCTGTTAGCCGAAACATCTTATTTAGATGTTCAGGCGTTGTTGCTGTACCTAAACTAGCTACAACATTTCGAATACCAAATTGGGCTAGTGCAATTACATCCATATAACCCTCAACGATATATAAGCTATCTAGATTTTTTAGTACTTTTCTGGCTTGATATAGGCCATATAATTCACGACCTTTATGAAAAATGGGAGTTTCTGGAGAATTTAGGTATTTAGGTATGTCATCACCTATTACTCTACCGCCCATACCGATCGCTCGACCACGTTGGTCTCGAATTGGAAAAGTAAGACGATCTCTGAAGCGGTCATAGTAACCGCCATGCTCATTTTCTATGATGGCTCCAACCTTGAGTAACCTTTTCAAAGATCCATCTGAACCTCCTAATTCAGTAATTAGATTATTCCAACCAGCAGGAGCAAACCCCAGTTCATATTCAGCAGCAATCTCACCGCTAATCCCACGTTCTTTTAAATAGCTGATTACGCTGCCTGCTTTAGGGTGATTTCTGAGTTTTTTTGAGTAATAACCAGTCACTATTTCCATCAGCTCATATAACTCACCAGATTGATTAGTAGTACTTAGTGTCTGAGAAGCATCACGTGGTATCTCTACGCCGACTCGAGAAGCGAGATCTTCAATTGCTTCTATAAAATTCATATGCAGATATTCCATTAGAAAACTGATCGCAGTGCCATTAGCACTACAACCGAAGCAATGGTAGAACTGTTTTTGCTGGCTTACTGTAAAAGAAGGAGTTTTTTCATCGTGAAATGGACAACAAGCTTGATGATTTCGTCCAGCTTTTTTAAGTGGAACATACGCATCAACGATATCGACGATGTCAATTCGTGCGAGTAGTTCATCTATAAAGTATTGAGGAATTTTGCCAGCCATAATTGAATCTAGTATAAACAGCACATACTATTTCAGCGACTGTTGCTGGAGCTTATTTTGTTAAAAGCTGAGTTTAGACTTAATTAATTCGCTAACTTTACCCATATCTGCACGACCTTGAAGTCTTTTTTTGAGGATACTCATAATCTTACCCATATCTTTTATTGATTCTGCGCCGCTTTTCAAAATTGCTCCTTCGATTAAGACACTTAGTTCTTCATCGGATAACTTAGCAGGTAAATATGTGTTAATGATATCTAATTCAAACTCTTCAATTTTAACTAGATCGTCACGCTTGGCCGTCTTGAACTGGCTAATCGAGTCACGATGCTGTTTAGCCATTTTATCAAGGATGACTATGGCTTGTTCTTCATTTAATTCAATACGTTCATCAACTTCTTTTTGTTTGAATGCCGCCTGTATGAAACGTAAAGCGCCAAGAACATTTTTGTTTTTGCTGCGCATAGCGGCCTTCACATCATTGCTAATGTTGGTTTTAATATCAGCCATGTCTGACTAAAGGGAACATGAAGAAGCTTCTTAGAATGGCCGGATTCGATGCAGGACGTTTCTGGACGCCTGTTTTTGTGAACGTTTAACAGCAGCTGCAGCTTTACGTTTTCGAACCTGCGTAGGTTTTTCATAAAATTCACGGCGATGTACATCCGCAAGAGTACCCGCTTTCTCACATGCGCGTTTAAATCGTCGCATTGCTATGTCAAATGGTTCATTGTCTCTTAACTTAACTGAAGGCATAGTATTTGTTTTCCTTAAGTCCTTTGCTCAATTGGGAAAAGGCGGTCATTCTAGTACGAATTAGTGAAAATGCAATCCAATAATAACTATTATACGGAAAATTAAGATAAATGCAGATATTAGGAATAGAAACCTCATGTGATGAGACGGGTACAGCAATATATGATTCAGAGATGGGACTTGTCGCTCATAAACTTCATAGTCAGGCTAAACTACATGAAAAGTATGGAGGTGTAGTTCCTGAGTTGGCTTCACGTGATCATATTCGCAGGGTCTTACCATTGATTACGCAAACAATCACAGAGGCAAAAACTGAACTCAGTTCATTAGATGGGATCGCATATACAGCAGGTCCGGGCCTGATGGGGTCATTACTCGTAGGTTCTGCTACAGGACGGAGTCTAGCCTATTCTTTGTCGATACCAGCTATTGGAGTTCACCACATGGAAGCGCATTTATTAGCACCTATGTTAGAAGGAGACGGACCTGATTATCCATTTTTGGCGTTGCTAGTCTCAGGTGGGCACACGATGATTGTGAACGTAAATGAAGCTGGTAAATACCAAATTCTTGGTGAATCAGTAGATGATGCTGCTGGAGAAGCCTTCGATAAAACCGCTAAATTATTAGGTTTACCTTATCCCGGAGGGCCAGTTCTGTCAGCGTTAGCTGAAAAAGGTGATAGTAAACGTTTTTTATTTCCGAGACCTATGACGAGCAAACCGGGCCTAAATTTCAGCTTCAGTGGATTGAAAACATTTGCTATGAATACGATTAAGGCTGAATCATCTGATGAGCAAACTCGGGCTGATATTGCTCGAGCATTTGTTGATGCAGTAGTGGATACATTTGTTATTAAATGTCGTCGTGCTATCAAAGAAACTGGATTAAAACAATTAATTGTAGCTGGTGGTGTTAGTGCTAATACGCAATTACGAACAGGACTTATTGAGTTGATGCATGGAGTCAACGGTAAAGCTTATTTTCCACGTGCTGAATTTTGTACAGATAATGGAGCAATGATTGCTTATGCTGGTTATTTGAGAATCAAATCTGGTCAAACTGAGTCACTCAACTTTAAAGCCAAAGCAAGATGGCCATTAGAGTCATTGTGATTTAACATTCACGTCTTATTCTTTTTTTTTGTCATCTTGTCTTCTGTTCCGGCGATTAAATTTCTAATATTAGATTTATGTCTCCAAAGTAGTAAAATGACCATTAAGCTGTTGGAAATCAAGACGTTGAAGTTTTGTAATATTAGCCAAGTGTAAAGTGGTGTTAGCAACGAGGCAATTAGCGCCGCAAATGAAGAATAACGAAATAGGAGAGCAGTGATACCCCAAGTGGCAACATAGGCAAGCCCCAATAGCCAATGTATGGCAAGAAGAGCGCCAATCATCGTAGCAACACCCTTACCACCTTTAAAATTAAAAAATATAGGAAAGATATGCCCTAGCAAGCTAGCGAGACCACAAAGACAGATTATTAATTCAGAGCTACCAAAAAATGTAGCAAGCAAGACTGGCATAAAACCTTTTAACATGTCACCAGTAAGAGTGAGAAATGCAAGTCTCTTACCATGTAAGCGCATGATATTTGTTGCGCCGGGATTCCCTGAGCCTTTGTTACGAGGATCATCAAGATGAAAGATCCTACATATAACAATGGCTGAAGCGATTGAGCCTATAAGATACGAAATAGTGATCAAAAATATAGGAATGAAAATGTTCATGAGCTTATTTTTTTATCTTATTTTTAGTAATAGATTCAGTTATTAACACAATGTTTGTCTAGTATGTAGAGTTGTAGTCAAGCAAACGGTTATACTACTCAAGATTAAACTAAAAATCGTTAAAAAAAATATAAGCACTATGGATATTATTTATCTTAGAGATCTCAGAATCGATACAGTCATAGGAATATATGATTGGGAACGTAGAATGAAGCAGACCATTATCCTCGATATAGAGATGGGTACTGATATTCGTAAAGCTGCAGATAGTGACACTATTGACGACACCCTAAACTACAAGGCAGTTGCAAAAAGATTGATAACGTTTGTGAGCGATAGTGAGTATGAATTAGTAGAAACTTTAACAGAGCGAATTGTAGAGATTATAATGACAGAGTTTGATGTTCCATGGTGCCGTCTTTCACTTAATAAGAAGGGTGCTGTTCGAGGGGTTAGAGACGTTGGCGTTATCATTGAACGTGGTAGTAAAAAATGACAATGACTCAGGTTTATCTGGGTGTCGGTAGTAATATTGATCGTGAAAAAAATATTCGTAATGGTCTGTTAAAGATACAGTCATCCTATGGCGAATTGACACAATCTCCTGCATATGAAACTAAGGCGTTTGGCTTTGAAGGTGATGATTTCTATAATTTGGTTGTGGGATTAAAAACTAATCTTCCTATTCATGAATTAGTGTATGACTTACGTGAAATAGAATTTAAATTTGGACGAAGTCGGGATGAAATACGATATTCTTCACGTAAACTTGATCTAGATCTCTTGTTGTTTGGTGATGAAGTAAATGAAAAGTATCATGTCCCCAGATCGGATATCACAGAATTTGGTTTTGTTTTAAAACCGCTTAGCGATATAGCTCCAGATTTAAAACACCCAGTGACGGGACATACGATGACTCAGTTATGGAATAAATTTGATTCGTCAAGAGAAACTATAAAACAAACATCTGAACAATTCAGATTGTGATTTACATAATTTGTCTTGGATATTTTATGACTGAAAACTATAAGTATAAAACTTACGCGTAAATAGCTACAAAATTACAAATAAAACTCGATACGTTAAAAGCAGGATTACGTAATAGTCGTAATAAAGTTATAGATAGTGACTGTATTACTTGAGTCATATCAACACAGGTTTGATGACATTGTTAACTGAGATTGCCTTAATGCTGTGTAATAGTAATGATAGGAATATAAACAAAAATCTGTGAAATAGTGCATTAGTTTAGGAGAGGTTGCAAATAAATTGAGAGAATTCTATCGTAGAGTCCATGGGTATAAGACTGTATAGTTTCATTTCAAATAATACCAATATTGAATTAGGCGACTAGTAAGTCAATGACAAAATCATGCAGACGATTCCCAATCAATTGGGCATATTTTTAGGGCAGCGTATTTTATTTTTTGATGATAAATTTTATCTGCCAATTGCTTTCAATTAAAATTGTACAGAGATCAAAACAATGAAACATACACGAACTATAACCCCATTAAAAATAAATGTAAGCTTATTTTCTAAGCTAGTTTTTCTGAGTCTTATTTTTTCTTTAGGTGCCTGCAAACAATATACAATAACAAAGAGAGTGAATAATATTGAGGCAGCGGTGACTAGTTATGATGTAGCGATGCGCTGGGCACAATATTCAGTAGCATATGCTTATCATATTTCTCCCGATGGCATCCGACCATTTACCGATTTAGATTTATTGCAAGAACTTAGTGTGACCGGAGTGAAGGTCATAGAAAAAAATCTTAACTTGGAAAACACTGAGGCAGTTGTGAAAATAGAAATAAGTTATTATTTCAAAAATGAAGGAACAATCAAAAAAATCAAACTTGAACAGCATTGGTGGGTTAAAGAAGAGACAAACCAATGGTTCATTGATGGGGACTTTCCAAAATTCTGATTACTTTCATGAATATAATGTTCTTCCACCATCAATATTGATGACTTGCCCTGTGACATACTCAGCATCTTTTATTAAAAATAGAACAGCTTTTGTTATATCTTTTACGTTGCCTGTTCTCTTCATCATTGTCTCATTCAATATTCTGTTCTTTTTTTCTTCATCTATATCATCGGGCCACAGAATTATCCCAGGAGATATGGCGTTGACACGAATAGATGGGGCCATTTCTTTTGCTAAAGATTGAGTCAGCATTATAAGTCCAGCCTTAGTCATACTGTATATAGAGTGACCTCTTAATGGTCTGTTTGCGTGTATGTCAGTTATATTAATAATACAACCTTTATTTAAACGTAGTGATTTTGCAGCTAGCTGAGATAGAAAAAGAGGAGCTTTAAGATTTGTATTGACTAATTCATTCCATTGTTGATCTTCTAATGAAGCTAGTGGTGTTGCGTAGTAAGCTGAAGCATTATTAATCAAAACATCTAGACCATCTTTAAAGTTAAGAGCGGCATCGATCAAAGCTGAGTAATATTCTTTATATTTAAGATCAGCTTGAATCATAATGGCAGAGTCACGCCGAATTCCATTCAGTTTTTTTACCAGTTCATGCGCTTCCTTAGCAGAACTATTATAGTGAATAATAACATTCATACCGGAAGAATGAAGTTGTTCTGTTATTGCTGCACCTATACGTTTAGCGGCACCAGTTATCAACGCAGTCTTATTTAGCATAATCTCTCATGTCATTTAATTATTGTATTGAATCATTCTATAAACAGAATAACATGGAGAAATTATGACACAATCGAAATCACTAAAAGCAGAATCAATTTTGCCTCTTCCTGATCAGGATGCACTCATTCAAAGTGAAAAGCTAATCAAGCTCATTAAAGCATCGATACATATGAAAGGTGGTGCAATTGGCTTTGATGAATTTATGAAACTAGCTCTATATGAACCTGGATTAGGTTATTATAGTGCAGGCAGTCGTAAGTTTGGTGCGGATGGAGATTTCGTGACTGCACCAGAATTATCACCAATCTTTTCACAGTGTTTGGCAAATCAATGTGAGCAGATATTAAATGAACTCGATACTGGTACTATCCTGGAATTAGGTGCAGGTACAGGTGCTATGGCTAGAGATATATTACTAGAATTAGAAAAACAGAATTCGTTGCCTGATCAATACATGATTCTTGAAATAAGTGCAGATCTAAAACAGCGACAACAATGCAACTTAAGAGAAACTATTCCACATCTTTTTGATCGCGTAGTTTGGTTAGATACTCTGCCAAAGGAGGAGATCACTGGTGTAATTCTCGCTAATGAGGTGTTAGATTCATTACCTGTGAAGAGATTTAAAAAGACATCCTCAGGTTTTAAAGAAATGAAGATTGGGTTAGATGATGACCAATTTGTCTGGGTTGATAGTCATGCGGAAGGTGATTTACTTAAAAATATCGAAGAATTAGAAAATGATTTATCAACATTATTTCCTGATAATTATATCTCTGAGGTCAATACTCAGCTCGGAAAATGGTTAAATAGCTTAAAGGGAATACTAAATAAAGGTGTGATGATATTTATTGATTATGGTTATTCGGCTGGAGAGTATTACCATCCTGAAAGAATGGACGGTAGTTTGTTGTGCCATTATCGCCATCGAGTGCACTCGGACCCATTTTATAATGTCGGTTTACAAGACATAACATGCTCCGTTAATTTTACCGCAGTTGCTGATTGTGCTGACTCAATCGGTTTTCATGTTAATGGTTATACAAATCAAACCTATTTTCTTTTTGGTTGTGGTCTTGAGAAACTACTTGCAAATAAAAATGAACTTGATAATAAATCCCAAACTCAAATAGCACAGCAAATACAGATATTGACTCTGCCGGAAGAAATGGGCGAACGTTTCAAAGTTATGGCACTTACAACTGAGTATGATAATGTTTTGAAAGGTTTTGCAATAATGGATCAACGTGTTCGCTTATAAATTAAAAATATCCTTGCAGCAATGCATAGCAATATTAATTTCACTATTCTTATTATCTTCATGCAATAAAGATATTGTAAGAAGGAGCGTGCCTGTTGAAAATATTATTAGTGTTACAGGAATAGCAAAAACAGAGATTGATAATGTACTTGATTTTCATATTAGAGAAACACAGCGATTATTAAAAAAACTAATGCTCAAACTTTATAAACGTAATCCACGTGAGCTTAAAAAAAATGATCTTGAATTTCCACAAGAACACATCGTTAGACTATTTGAATTAGAACACACCTGGGATTTTCCAGAGTTCAAAGGTAATTATGATATTAATATAATTAATTTAACATTTTCTGATAGTTATAAGGGTGATCGAGTATTTTCATTTATTGCTGGTTTAACATCTATGATTATGAAATCTTATAATTATCAATCAGAGTTTTATATATTCGATTCAGTTGATCCACAAAAACTTTATAATGCAGCCCGAAATATTGAGATTGCTGTATGGAAATTAGGTCACAACGTTGATTTAAGTGGAGAGTTATTCTTATATAGTAATTCACTGTCTGCAGGAGGAGTCACCAATCTGAGCTATGAGAGGCTATGTGGTAAGCTTATCGCGACACAGGACAATATTGCAAAAATTATCGCTAATAAAAAAAATCAGAAAATAACGTCGGTTATGCAAAGTATGGCATCAGCGATATTTTTACCCATCTGATATTTCTTATACTTATATGATATAAAACATTGAATCTAATACAACTCATCATTACCGCATTAATTCAGGGAGTCACTGAGTTCTTGCCTGTTTCAAGTTCAGCACATCTAATCCTCGTCCCTATATTAGTAAATTGGCAGGACCAAGGTTTAGCTATAGATGTTGCCGCTCATTTTGGCACTCTGTTTGCTGTAGTATTCTACTTAAGAAAAGATGTCTTGCGCATATTAATTGCCGGAATCGACTCAATAAAAAATAAACAAGCAGAGACTCAAGACAGTAGGTTGTTTTGGTATTTAGTCATTGCTAGTTTACCAACACTAGCAGCAGGTTTTTTATTAAGGGAATTCGTGTCAGTTTACTTACGAAATCCTTTAATCATCGCTTATGCATCTATAGGATTTGGTTTGCTGCTTGGGTATTCGGATGTGAAAGGAAAACGACTAAGGCAGATAGAATCTATTAATCTGCGTGATGCGATTTTAATTGGATTAGCCCAAGTATTGGCATTAGTACCGGGAACATCGCGTTCAGGAATAACAATAACTGCTGCTTTGATATTAGGGCTAGATCGAAAAAGTGCAGCACGATTTTCATTCCTGATGGCCATACCGATTCTATTGACTGCTGGTTGTTACGAAGCTTTAAAGGTAGTCACTTTAGAATTAAATATAGACATACTCACCTTTTTTATAACGGTATTACTTTCTGCTGTAAGCGCATTTCTGAGTATCCATTTTTTTATGAAATTTATGGATAAAATTGGGATGTTACCATTCGTGATTTATCGAGTGACTTTAGGAGGTGTTTTACTCTTTCTTTTTATATAACTGAATTGGATTAGTACTTTTAAAATTGATAGCTTGTTCACCATCTAATTATGATAATACTATAGTCATCGAGTTAGAAAATGATTTTTTCATTCATAGAACTGGAAAGTAAATATGCTGGTTTCTTTATAAGAATGAAATGATCTTACATATTCAAATCTTATTACTATATTCTGTAATTATAATTATAACTATAAATGTAGCATGATTATTTTCAACAGATATTTTTCAAGGGTGATGGGTTGACATGTGTTTTATATTCTCTATGCGCTTATTTTTAATTTCTTGACCAAGAGCTTTTCCCTTTAGCCCTTGTTTTTGTAATGTTAGACTAATAACTTCACTGGCCGCCTTGAACGCTTTTTGGAAATATTCTGCTTGCGGATATTCTCGATTTTCAAAACCAGCACGACCTTTTGCGTCGGCCTCGCAGGCGATTAGGAATTGCTCGAAACGCTTGGTTCTTCTGAAAGCGTCGAGCTGTTCGAGTTTTTTTAATACTGTTTCAGGTTTCATTTCTTGTATACGATGACAGTCGAGATGAAACTTTGAAACGTTCATGGCAAGATCGCGATATTTATTTGGTATCCGATAACGTTCACAAAGTTTAGCTATGATTTTTGCGCCACGTTCTTCGTGCCCATGATGGCTAGGTAGCTTGTCTTTTGGTGTAGTTCCCTTACCAAGATCATGAACCAGAACAGCAAATCTAACCATCGGGTCATTAGATAAGCGGGTTGACTGATTTAGGCTCATAATGGTGTGAAGTCCCGTATCAATTTCGGGATGGAACTTTTTTGTTTGTGGAATACCAAAGAGAGCTTGTACTTCGGGAAATAATTTCTTTAAAGCGCCACAGGATTGCAATGCCAATATAAAGCGTGCGGGGTATTTTCCGGATAAAGCTTTTTCCAGCTCGGTCCAAACACGTTCAGGAGCCAGAAATTTTAATTCATCTGATTCAGAGATGCTTTTCAATAATACCATTGTTTCCGGTGCAATTTTGAAGCCTAGGCTAGCTGCAAAACGACTAATACGTAATACTCTTAGCGGGTCCTCGACAAAAGCCGGAGAGACATGGCGCAATATTTTTTCTTTTAAATCTTCTAAGCCACCATAAGGGTCAATAATGACACCATTTTTATCTTCCGCTATAGCATTGATTGTGAGGTCTCTGCGTTGTAGGTCCTCTTCCAGTGTGACGTTAGGAGACGTATGAAAGATGAAACCTTTATAACCTCTGCCGGTTTTTCTCTCTTTACGAGCTAAAGCATATTCTTCTTTTGTTTCAGGGTGAAGGAAAACAGGGAAGTCTTTACCAATAGGCCTGAAGCCTTTATTCAGCATTTTTTCTGGTGTTGCTCCTACGACTACCCAATCTCGATCATTAACCGGTAGATGTAATAGTTTATCACGTACGGCTCCTCCAACTAGATAAGTTTGCATATGAATATCTTATATGTAAGAAATATCAATAACCAAATTATCTTCGTATTCTAGTACGAAATTTTGTATAGCTAGATCGATAGGATATGTTATTTAGATACTGGGGGACGATACTTTCTATCGTTGTAGTCTTAATCTGATAGCGAGCAAAGTCATCGCATTCACAAAGGCTATCTGTTCTCGCTGAAAGATAATTGTCTGTTGAAAAGGGTTTTCCTGGCACAAAGTCAAAAATGGTTGCCTGTACTCGAGATAGCATATTATTTAATGAAATAATTTTTCGCTTTAAACCTAATGTCTGTGAAGTATAATCAACTAGCTCTCTTAGTGTATAAATACGTGGGCCACATAATTGAAATTTTTTATTATAACTTTCTGGATCATTCAATGTTCGTGTCATCATCTCAATTACATCCAGAAGATAGACAGGTGAAAATTTTGTTGCATGACAGGCTAGTGGAAAAAATAGTGGTGTCATTTTTAGTAAGGTTGCAAACTTATTGAAGAAGCTATCATTTCCCCCAAAAATGATTGATGGTCGAAAACTGGTGACATTTATTCCAATATTTTTTGAATGTAATAAATCTTCAGCTTCACCTTTGGTTTGTAAATAATGACTCTCACCATTTTTCGCATCTGCATTTAGTGCGCTCATTTGTAGAAGTCGTTTAATACCAACCTTACCACATGCCTTTATTAATTTTTCGACCAGCTCAACATGTACATGCCTGAAGCCTTTGCCATTATTTCCTCTTTCATTGAGGATACCAATCAGATTGATGACTACATCACAGCCAGCAAGATGCATTTCGAGTTTTTTAAGATCATGTATATCAGTTTGTACCAATTCTAAATTCGGTAAGATGATGAGGTCACTACGATTATCTTCACGGTTGCGGGTTAAAATTTTTAATTTATAACCTTCCTCCGATAAGCGGTTGCATAAAGAACGACCGACGAAGCCGGTTCCTCCAAGGATCGCGATATGTTTAATAGACATGTTTATTCTCAGTAATATTAATTTCAGTACAACCTGAACTGTCAGCTAGATTATGATTTTTTGATACTATTATTTGCATTCGTTTCTTAATAGGTTTGACTTTTAATTTTAATCGCCAATCATAAATATTGGCAAATGCTAATACGCGACGAACATATTTACGAGTTTCATCGAATGGAATCTTTTCCACCCATACATCAGGCTCTTCACAACCTTCTTTAGGTAGCCATTTTGACACACGATGTGGACCGGCATTATAAGCAGCGGTCGCTAATACGATATTACCATTAAAATCAGTCAACATTTTTTTCATATAAGCACTACCAATAGGAATATTAGTTTCAGCTTTTCTTAATTTACTCGTCTTGAAACCTTTTAAACCGATATATTTTGCCATATAACGTCCGGTTTTAGGCATTACTTGCATTAAGCCTAATGCACCCGCAGGAGAACTCACATCCTCAATAAAAGCACTCTCCGCACGTACTAAACCATATAACCAGCTAGCATCTATATTTCTTTTCTTAGCATATTTATCAAGTAGTGCACTAAATAATATAGGAAATCGTAAAACTAAATCATCATAGGCTTTGGCTCGATGCATAGTTATTATGGCTCTATTATGCCAACCCCATTGTGATGCAACAGCTGCTGCCATTTGCATCTGGTACGTTGTCATTTTGTCTAAAGCATGTTGCCATTCGCGTCTTGCGGGGTATGGCATACTTAGTTTATAAAATTCATAAGAACGTTTCATTGCAGGCAGTGATGCAACCTTAGAAAATTCTTCTCTGTTTTTTGGGATTGGATAATGATTCATATCATAGGTGATATTAATTCTGTCGGCAGCAAGAAAACCATAATAATCACGTTCTTTTGCTATCTTTTTATAAATCTCATGCGCTTTATTGAGTTCACCTGTCTCTTCCAGCGCGCGCGCATGCCAGTAGCTCCAGCGAAGTTCCATATCGATATCGGGAGCTTGTCCAGTGGTCCACTTCTTTAAGGCGAGCCAGTCTTCGTTAGCTAATGCTGTGGTCAACCTATAATGAAACACCTGTTTATTGACATGTTGATTATCAATTTCATCGAGAAGTTGTAATGCTAAATTACTTTTATTCTTTGCTGCACGTATAGCAAGCGTTCTTTCAATCTCGGCAATTTCACTGAGGGTAAATGAGTATTGTTCTTTTAATTCATTTAAACGTTGGGTTGCCTTGATAACGTCATATCTTGCTAAACGTAAAATGCCATGCGCCAATATCTCTCTGGCAATAGGTGTGTTTTCAAGTTTTGGCTTATATGTATATTTATATGGATTTTGATATATTTGAACCCATATTTTTGCAAGTGCCTTATATTTTGGTTCGAGGCGCTTAGACAAATAATTAACTAAATTAAGTTGATCATTCCGGATCGACAATCGGAGTCGTTTCCACACCAATTCATTAGTCATGAAATCACTTTTATATAGCAATGCAAAAGCAGGATCACATTGTGGAGGAAGTGACTTCCCCACAAGCCAAGTAGTGCGTATGTCCTCCAGCAGAAATGTATTATTATTTGTCTTTATCCTAGCTTGTAGTTGATGACATTCCATTTTGACATCTAATTGCGGCGTATAATTGTCAAGAAAGGTTTGCCAGTGACTTCTTTTCACCAAAAGTTTCAACCATGATTTACGCAATCCAGCAGTAACAGGTAAATCATAATAACGTTTCAGGAAGTCTATGATCTCATCATCCTTTATTTTAGATAGATTTCTTCGGAGATATTCGTATCGCAGATAGGGATAAAGTGGATAATCTTTCAGTGTGTTTGCTATCTTACCGAATGTCCTATACTGCCTAGTATCTAATGCTTTTTTTGCAGCAAGATAATCTTCGCGTTGAAATTCAATTGATTTAGCAAAGACAGGAGAGTTTGATATTGTCAAAACAACTATAATAAAAAAGCTTAATATCGCTCGTTGTATTAAGTCGGTCATAGAATACTTATTCTCTATTTTTAGATTAGCTTTTATTTGCATGGATTAGTCTTACTTAAAATTGACATTAAGAATCGTTCATATTTGACAATGAATAGTAGTGACATAGTTAAAGAAATCCAATATGAGTAATCACGATTCTTTGCAGATAACACGCTGATATTAAATAAAATCGCCCAATGTAAGACATATCATTCTGAATAAGTGATTTAAGGTATGATATATCTTATATGTAATTTATAAATCATTAACAGTAAATAATTCATGTTGCCTGAAATTACAATACAAATTATTGTTTTTTATACTTTAACAGGTTTTTTTGCGGGTCTTGTTGGAGGTATGACTGGGTTAAGTGGCGGCGTCATTATTGTTCCTATTCTACATTTTTTATTTATGACACAAGAATTCCCACTAAACATGCTCATGCAATTGGCAGTAACCACCTCATTAGCAACGATTATTGTCACATCCCTATCTGCTACTTATATGCATGATAGAAAAGGAAGTGTGTTGTGGGCGCCCGTGCGTCGAATTGCTCCAGGGTTATTAATAGGTGCTTCTTTAGGGGCGCTATTAGCAGATTTTGTTTCGAGCGGGGTCTTGCGAATTGTCTTTGGGTTATTCGAAATATTAGTCGGTATTCAAATGTGGTTAAATTTTAAACCAAAAGCACATTCAGCTTTACCAGGAACACTAGGTCTGGTGAGTTCTGGTTTTGGTATTGGTCTGCTTTCAACCTTGATGGGAATTGGTGGTGGTACCCTGACTGTGCCATTCTTACTTTGGTGTAATATCAACATGCGAAATGCAGTGGCAGTCTCGTCAGCATGTGGATTTCCGATAGCGGTTGCTGCAACAATTGCATTGGTTATTGTCGGCTGGAATGAGGAAGCTATTCCGGCGCATTCACTAGGTTATTTGTATTGGCCCGCTGCAATTATTATTAGTGCGATGACCATTCTTTTCGCACCCTTGGGTGCTCGATTAGCTCATTATCTTCCAATTGTCATTTTGAAACGTATTTTTTCAGTTCTCTTAGTGATGGTAGGAACACAAATGCTAGTATCTTGAATAATTTACAAAGTGACTGCGCGTTATTAGATAGTGTCAGTGATATGCTAATCCAAGTTTACGCTTAAATTTATTGATGTGATCTTGGTTGTTTTCACTATAGATTAAAAATGTCAGTTTAGAACATTGAGCCGACTCAATCAGTCTGATAAATCTAACAATAATTGGAGAATAAAATGGCAAAAGCAATCTGGAATGAAGCGATATTGGCAGAGAGTAAGGATTTTGAAGTAGTAGAAGGTAATGTTTATTTCCCAATGGACTCAATTAATAAAAAATATTTCAATACTAGTGATACTCATTCAACCTGTTTTTGGAAAGGTAATGCGAGTTATTATAATTTAGAAGTAAGTGGTCAAATGAATAAAGATGCGGCTTGGTATTACCCAGAACCTAAATCAAAGGCTGAAAATATAAAGAATTATGTTGCGTTTTGGAAAGGTGTCGAAATAGTGAAATAGTATTTTATTGGTAATTATTGCGTGGAACCTAATTTTTTAGCTCTTTCCGAACTACAATTTGAGCTTTCAATTTTTGTATCCCAACCCTTGAAATGTAATTGAATAATTGAACTTAACACATCAATGTGTTCATCTGAATCATTCAATGCCGGAATATAAGAAAATTCTTCTCCTCCAGATGCAATGAAAAACTGTCTATTTTGCATGTCAATCTCTTCAATCGTTTCGAGACAATCGGCAGAGAAACCTGGACACACTATCTGAACATGTTTTATGCCATTAGTTGCAAGTTCTTTTAATGTTATATCTGTATACGGTTGTAACCATTCTCTTGGTCCAAAGCGTGATTGAAATGTAAGTTGCCATTCATCTAGCTGTAGCTCCAGTTCTTCCGCAACAAGTCTAGCTGTTTTATGACACTCACAATGATAGGGGTCGCCAGCAAGAAAATAATCTCTAGGTAATCCATGAAATGAGAAAATTAACTTTTCAGATTTTGTATGGGTTTGCCAATATTTTTTAATACTGTTTGCTAAAGCAGTGATGTAGTCAGGATTGTCATGATAGTGATTTATCATTCTAATCTCAGGGATCCAACGCCATCTCTTTAATACGTCACTAACAGCATCGAATGTAGATGCTGTTGTAGCTGCTGAATATTGTGGATATAGTGGGAAAATTAATATGCGTTTTGCGTTAGCCGCACGTAATTTTTCCAACCCAGCTTCAATTGAAGGGTTGCCATAACGCATGGCAAGCTCTACCTTTACGGGACCATTCATACGTTTGCTTAGTTCAGTTTGTATTTTATTAACTTGTTTTATCGTGATATCGAGTAGTGGTGAACCGTTTTCGGTCCAAACTTTTTTGTAGGCTTCAGCAGATCGGCGTGGACGGATTCGTAATATGATACAATGTAATACGACCCACCAAATTATTTTGGGTGTTTCTATTACTCGCGGATCTGATAGAAATTCTCCCAGATATTTACGGACTGCTGTGGGCGTTGGTGCATCAGGAGTCCCCAGGTTGGTGATGAGCACACCGGTACAAGCGGGAGTATCATGTTTATAATCAGGATTACCTTTATATTTCATAAGTCTATTTATATAGGAGTCGAGAGTGTTTGTAAAAATATTAATGAATGTCCATAATTTATTGCTAACGGTGGTTGTTTAATATGGGAATGTATACACCCAAAAAATGATTCGATTAAGTCATCTTACTCAGTTGCAAGGGCAACTGTTGATGTAGACAAAAAAGCTACAAACATAAGTTGAAACAAACTGAAGTGTATATTGTATTTTCAGGACAGGGAGTTATGCACATTGATGATGAAAATCAAGAAGTTGATACCGGTGAAGAGACATTATTACTAACAGAAGCGACTCATTGGATTGAAAATACAGGTGAGGAAGATTTATGTTCTGTCGCTATTGTTAATTTGCCATGAAGTGGTACAGATGGTATTGGAGTAAAAGTGGTTGAGAACATTGTCTAGATTCCTATATCGCTGGATACATCGTATAAAATGCTTTCAATGATAGCGCCGCTTATAATGAACATTACTTTTTTTCAGTAGTTATTTCATTCATTGCTAGTGTGAATAATGACAACGATTTCTTTAGTAAAACGAAATGGTCACCTAGTAGTTCAATCGGCCATTTATCTAACCTAATTTAGTTATACTAGAAATTTTTTGAAGATTGTTTTTGGCGTAATAGATCACGATATTCAGTGTGAATTTTTTTACACCGATCACCAAGTTCAGATTTTTCGTTAATATTATCAACATAAAAGCGCATTAAAGACCGTATTGAACTTTCGACGATGTTGTATTCAATATTTCCATCAGCAACTTTGGTTATTTTTTTTAAATAGCGAACCAAAAACCATTCTATAGTGTAAGCCTCGATTCCTGTTTTTTCGATCTCTTTAATATGTTTATTGACATAGAGACGGAAGTCACCAAAGTAGATTTTTTTCATGATTCCGTCATGTTAATATCATTATCCGATTATTACACCCTGCATAAGAATATGAAAATATTGAGATTGGATTGTTTAACACTATTTTCATTACGTATTTTCTAGGGTTTCTATCCGTTCTTCCACATGAGGATGACTCATGAATATACGTTTAAAGCTAGTTGGCAAACCACCACTGATTCCAAATGCAGACATCTCGTCTGAAAGTGATTGTGGATCGCTGACTTGTTGTAGACGGCGTAAGGTGCAGATCATTTTTTTCCTGCCTGCTAGATAAGCTCCTTCTTCATCAGCTTTATACTCTCTTCGACGAGAGAATCACATAGCGATGATACTTACGAGTATAGATAAGAGCATTTATATGAAAATGACGCCTATCCAATAGCTTGGCCCATGCCCCTATTTGATTTTAAAGACAAACCGATCGATGAGATAGTTAATAACTCTGGAAAGGAAGACAACGAAGGTACTAACAACGCTCTGTATGAGAGTCGATGTAGCTATTAGCATTATGACTAATCTCATGTTCCAATACTGCTTCTATTTCATTAAGACATTAAAGTTAAATCCACCACCTTGTTGTTCTAATGATGTGTCTAGGTCTAATGAGCGCATGGGTCTGCTAGGCATAATCATGATAGCTATGTTAGTACCGAAGAAAAGTATCATTCATGACGTGTAATTACGCTCCTTAAAAAATGACTTATATAAATTATATTGTTCTCAAAGAATTCAATCAATTATACTTTCCTTAACATAAGCATTGGTGAACTGGCTAATACCTTTCTTGTGCCAAATAAACCAGTTGAAACAATAATTAAGCAGCATGCTAAAGGTGCAATTAACCAAATCAGTGGATTAATTATAATGTCCATTTTGAAAACATATTCCGCCAATGCCATTTCGATAACGGACGCAGCAATTGCTGAGAGTAATCCGGTAATACCTCCAAGAAACATAAATTCGGCAACCAGCCCGGAGACTATTTGTTTGCGGTTGGCGCCCAATGCGCTCATTAAAGCCGATTCATGACTACGTTCGTCATGCGTGCTTTGCAACGCGGCAAATAGGACGGCAATACCTGTTAAAACAGTAAAAATAAAAACAAATTCCACTGTTCTAATAACTTGATTCATGATTATTCGCACTTGTGTAAGTATGGCATCAATATCGAAAACGGTAATACTTGGGTACTGTTTAACCAGATCAATTAACATTGATCGTTTCGATTCAGGAATAAATAGACTGCTAATAAATGTACTTGGATATGAATCTAGTGCGGCTGTGTTTGAAACGACAAAGAAGTTTACATTAAAAGAATCCCACTCAACCCAACGCAGATTAATCACTTCACCAAGAATATCCTTGCCAGCAATAGAGTATGTCAGTTGGTCTCCTATACTAATTCCTAACGTTTTGGCAATACCTTCTTCGACTGAAAAATAATTTTTCGAATCGTCATCTAAGTACCACCATTTACCTGCCACTAGACGGTTTTCTATTTGTATTTCATCAGCGTAGGATAAATTGAATTCACGTGCTGCAAGTCGGTTCGCGCGTGGATCTTTATAATCATTTGGATTAATGATGTTATCATTTATTTTAATCAATCGCCCGCGGACCATCGGGTGTAATTCAATATTTGTACCAAGAGATGCAGATAACTGCGCTTTAATTCCACTTACCTGTTCGGGCTGAATATTAATCAAAAAATAATTGGGTGCGTCATTAGGGAGTCGATTTTGCCAACCTTCCAGTAAGTCTGTACGAACTAATGTGAGTAGTAGCATTACTGTTACACCAATACCAATACCTATAATCTGCATAATACTTTGATCTGAACGGCGTGTTACATTTGCTAATCCATGACGTGCTGCCATCTTTAGTTTTGGTTGTAACTTTTTCAAAAGCTTAATCATCATTTTAGCTGATAAGGCTAGGGCGATAGCTGTCAGGAATAAACCAGCTACGGTGTACAATGTCAAATTGACATTGCCAGACTGCCATGGACTGAGTAAAACCAAGGTGATGATGGCGAGTGCATAAATTGCATAATTATTTAACGGAACTGGTGATAGGTCTTTGCGTAATACACGTAAGGGTGAAACTTCTCTTAGATGTACTAATTGAGGTAATGCGAATGCTATAACGGTTATTAAACCAGCAAATAATCCAGATAACACCGGACTCCATGAAGGATCAGGAAGTGGTTGTTGCGTCATACCTATGAGCGTTTGATTCAGAACTTCTTGAGCAAAAAAGCCGAGCATACAGCCTATAAAGCTACAGATAAGACTCAGCAACATTAATTGGAAGAAATATATCTGAGTTATTTGTCCTTGCTTTAGGCCTAGGCATCGCATGATGGCACAGTTATCATAATGCCTTATAGCGAATCGCTGTGCGGACATCGCTACTGCAAGACCGGCTAGAGCAATACTGACGAGTGCAGCTAGTCCTAAAAATTGTTCAGCACGTTCTAATGCAGATTTAATTTCAGGACGAGCGTCTTTTATACCTTGTACACTTAGATGATCATTGTCTTCTACGTTTATTTGTTCTCGATAAGCATCAATTCTTTCTGATTTGCCACCGAGTAATAGACGATATTGAATACGGCTGCCGGGTAATACTAATTTAGTTTTATCTAAGTCAGCACGGTTCATCATCAACCTCGGCGCGATGTTAAACAGATCGCCACCACGATCAGGTTCGTAGGTTAAAATCTTTTCGACGATTAATTCAGAGGCACCTAAACTGATAGATTGTCCTATGTCGACTTGAAGTGCTTGTAATAATCGGCTATCCACCCAAGCTGAACCTCGTGACGGGATAGAGTCATTGACTTGTTCTTCGCCGAATAGGTTATCACTTGTTCTTAAATGACCTCGAATTGGATAACTTGAATCAACCGCTTTCACTTCAGCAAGTTCTAGCTTATCGTTTTTAAGGACAACACTACGAAAACTTTCACTCAGAGAAATGATTAATGCTGCTGATGTACCAGCATCAATGTATTTAGTTTGAATTTTCTTTGAGGAAATTAACACGAGGTCAGCTGCAAGCAGTTCGGTCGCTTGTTTTTGAGTACCACGTTTGACACGATCGGTAAAAAAACTTACCGAGGATAGACAAGCAACAGCGATTAGAATTGAAATACCAATAAGACGAAGTTCGCCCGAATACCAATCCCTTTTCAGTCCATTAAAGGCAAATTTCAACGTATTCATTATATGTCTTTGGTTATTTTTCCACCTGTCATGACTACATTTCGGTCACAAAGACTAGCTAAGGCGTCGTCATGAGTGACCATCACAAGTGTTGTGCCATTGTCTTTATTCATTTTAAATATCATATCGATAATTAGCTGGGCAGTTTTTTGATCTAGGTTCCCTGTTGGCTCATCTGCAAATAATATTTTAGGATTACATGCAAAAGCACGTGCGAGAGCAACACGTTGTTGTTCACCACCAGAAAGCTGATTTGGATAGTGGTGAATACGCTCACTTAACCCGACGTCAGCTAATCTTTGTCTGGCGATTTCATCAGCTTGATCTGAACCTGCAAGTTCAAGAGGTAGCGCAGTATTTTCCAGAGCTGTTAGCCCAGGTAAGAGATGAAAGGATTGAAATACAAATCCAACAGATTGATTGCGAATTTGCGCTCTACCATCCTCATCTAAATCATTTAAGATAGTGCCGTTTAGAATAACTTTGCCTGATGTTGGTGTATCTAGGCCTGCAAGCAATCCTAATAATGTTGATTTTCCGGAGCCTGATACGCCAATAACCGCTAAACTCTCGCCTTGTTTTATAGATAAATTAACATCAGCGAGGATGGTGAGAGTACCTTCTGGGCTAGACACTTGCTTTACAATAGCCTTAGCTTCCACAATATTGTTACTATCTAGGTCCATGTTTATGTATTATCGAATCTTAATTTTTATTATTTATTTATTCTCTTTCCCTGTCCATGCACAGGAAAAGACGATACTTATATTAGGCGACAGCCTTAGTGCATCTTATGGTATACCAGTAGAAGATGGGTGGGTATCATTACTGGAGCAACGCTTAGTTAGACAAAATGTGAAGTATAAAGTTATTAATGCCAGTATAAGCGGTGAGACAACACTGGGTGTTAAAACTCGACTCAATAAATTATTAAATGAATATAGTTCTGAACTCGTAGTTATCGAATTAGGTGCAAATGATGGATTGCGCGGATTTGCACTTAGCGAGATAGAAAAAAATTTATCAGAGATTGTAAATGCGATAAAAAAAATTGGTGTGGCTGTGTTACTCGTACCAATGCAACTGCCACCTAATTATGGCACTGCCTACAATAAGCGTTTTATGTCTATATATAAGTCAGTCTCCGAAAAACAAGATGTCAGTTTGTCTACATTTATCCTTAAAAATATAGCACAGCATTCCGAATTAATGCAAGCTGACGGACTTCATCCGACCAAGGAAGCTCAAGCGATGATGTTGGATAATGTCTGGCCTAGTTTGGAACTATTAATCATCAAATGAAATATTGTTGCTATTGTAGTGCAGAATTAATTTACGATATACCAAGTAATGATAATCGGCATCGCTATATTTGTAAGGCATGTGGGATTATTCATTATCAAAATCCTAAAATCGTTGCTGGTTGTATTCCTGTATGGGGAGATCAAATATTGCTATGTAGGCGGGCAATAGAACCAAGGTTAGGTTATTGGACCTTGCCTGCTGGATTTATGGAAATGGGTGAATCAACTCTTGAAGCGGGTATTAGAGAAACGTTTGAAGAAGCCAATGCACGTATTGAAGTAGAAGATCTTTATGCTGTTTTCAATCTATCTCATGTTGATCAAGTTTATATGATTTATCGTTCAAGATTATTAGATTTGGATTTTTCACCAGGTGTTGAAAGTTCGGAAGTAAAATTATTTGAAGAAGATGAAATCCCGTGGGACGGGCTAGCATTTACAGCGATAAAAGAAACATTAAAGTTTTATCTAGATGATAAAAAAACAGGTAAATTCCAATTACACACTGGAGATATTATAAAAAATGAAAATTATTATGAATTTATTGAAACCAAAATTTTAAAAAATGAAGAATAAAACTCTAATCGCAGAACATGAATATTCTCATCATTTTTATATCAACAACACATAGCCTCTGTTGGCAAACACTTTATAAATTATATGACATTTAATACTACCGTGAATTTTTAGTTGGGTCAGTTGTATCTACTTATTATGTGGCTGTAATCATTTGTTATCTTAACATATGTCTTTAAATCGTTGGATTCTATTTTTTCCTATTTCCAATAAGAATAGCCTGTTAATGTAACTTTGCTTTGTCTTTTATATACGCCAAAATGCTACTAATTGAATCTGTTTCACAATTAAAAATAGAACTGTTGTCTTGTTTTTTCTTAAGTTTTGCCGGCACACAACAGATGCAAATAAAACCTGCATGGCTAAATAATGGACTTATTTCTTCAATGTTGCTGTTAATCTCATTTTGATTTAGTACGATACTGACGTGCCCACTATCAAATAATTGACGTTCAATTTTTTGTGCAAATTTGACATTATTTTCACCTAACAACCAAATTGTAAAAGCTTCTTGGCCGTATCTCGCAATACGTTCTTCTAAACTAACTACTCTGACGTCAGTATTGTCAGCAACACCTGTGACCATTCCTGCACCAACGGTAACATTGTTTAATCGATCAATGATTATGAATGCGCCAGTTCCTTTACATAATCTATATGAGTCAATTGCGAGAGTTGACGTGAGTGTTATATCACAATGACCGATTTCATTAAGATTGAGTTCATCTGCCTCTAATTTATCCATTGAATTAACATCAATTCTATGGTGTATTTTCGATACTGAACCAGTAATAGTTTGGGTAGCACATTTTATGTAATACTCTTTGCCAACATTTAATGTTTGTTCTGTCATCCACACGATATTCGCTTCGAGATTATTTCCTAAACAAGGTTGATGATCACGATGAGTGATCATATCTCCTCGACTGACATCTATCTCATCATTGAGAGTGAGTGTAATGGCCATCGGCGGGAAGGCGTGTTCTATCTCACCTTCGAAAGTCACGATAGATTTTATCGTGCTTGTTTTTCCAGAAGGTAACACGGTCACTTTATCGTTCTTGCGGATGACCCCAGAAGCCATAGTGCCACAATAACCACGAAAATTATGGTCCGGACGGTTAACATATTGCACTGGAAAACGCATGTCTTTAAAATTTCTATCATTATAAATCTCGATAGTTTCTAAAATCTGCATTAACGGTTGCGCCTTATACCAAGGCATCTCGATACTTTGATTAACTACATTTTCACCTTTCAAGGCAGAAATAGGAATAAACTTAATATCAACATGATTTAGTTTTGTAGTGAAGTTTAGATAGTCTTTTTTAATATTGTTGTAAATGTCCTCAGCGTAATCAACGAGATCCATTTTGTTGATAGCTACTATAATATGTTTAATTCCAAGCAGAGACGAGATAATAGTATGGCGTCGAGTTTGAATTTGTACACCATATCGCGCATCTATAAGGATAATAGCCAGATCGCATGTAGATGCACCTGTTGCCATATTTCGCGTATATTGTTCATGCCCGGGCGTGTCAGCTATGATAAATTTGCGCTTGGCAGTTGAAAAGTAACGATAGGCAACATCAATGGTGATGCCTTGTTCGCGCTCTGCCTGAAGACCATCTACCAATAAGGCTAAATCAATTTCTTTACCTGTCGTACCAGACTTCACACTGTCTGCTGTTATTGCAGCAAGCTGATCTTCATAGATCATTTTTGAATCATGTAATAGACGACCAATAAGTGTGCTTTTACCGTCATCGACACTGCCACAAGTTAGTAACCGTAATAGCTCTTTTTTTTCATGCTGTTCAAGATAAGCACTAATATCAGAGTGTATTAGTTCAGATTGGTGAGACATCAGAAATATCCTTCCCGTTTTTTTTCTTCCATTGAACCTGCTTGATCATAATCAATGACTCGACCTTGCCGTTCTGACGTTGTGGCCAGTAACATTTCCTGTATAACCTCTGGAAGAGTTGTTGCATTCGATTCAACAGCACCCGTTAATGGATAACAGCCAAGTGTTCGAAACCGGACTACTTTATTTTCAATCTTTTCATTAGGCTCTAGTTGCATGCGATCATCATCGACCATGATGTAAGTGCCATCACGTTTTACAACGGGTCGCTCTTGAGCTAAATATAAAGGTACTATTGGAATGTTTTCCATATAAATGTATTGCCAGACATCAAGTTCAGTCCAATTAGACAATGGAAATACACGAATACTTTCGCCCTTATCTACTCTGCCATTATATAAATTCCATAATTCAGGACGCTGATTTTTTGGATCCCAACGGTGATTTTTATCGCGAAATGAGTAAACACGTTCCTTAGCTCGAGATTTTTCTTCATCGCGCCGTGCGCCACCGAAAGCTGCATCAAATTTGTACTTATTTAAGGCTTGTTTAAGCGCGTCAGTTTTCATTATATCGGTATGTTTCTTACTACCATGAGTGAAGGGACCAACTCCAGCCTCAACACCACTCTGATTAGTATAAACAATTAAATCTAAGCTAAGATCTCTTACCAATTTGTCACGAAAAGAAATCATTTCTTTGAATTTCCAGGTGGTATCAACATGTAAAAGTTGAAATGGTAGCTTACCTGGCGCAAATGCTTTTAATGCCAGTTGCAACATCACGGCAGAATCTTTGCCTATGGAATAAAGCATAACTGGTTTTTCGAATTCAGCAGCCACTTCGCGAATAATATGAATGCTCTCCGCTTCTAGCTGTTTTAAATGTGTCAAATTGTAATCGGTCATTTAAGACTCTACATAAATTGTTTCTAAAAGATTTAAAGAGCAGAAAAATTGTTCAGCTCAATCTGAGTTGTCAAAGTACAAATCATTATAGCAGAACGCTAAATATGGGCTAGCTTGAGATGGAGCCATTTTTGTATCTAACATTAAAAGATTCTTTACTCGGCGACATTCAAACAAGTAGCCAATTATGTTAAAAGTCCATTTTGGCCTAAGTCTTAATATCTATATACTCTCATGATTTTGCTGTGCTCTTTTGACTAGCGGTTAATAAATATGAACTTTTACTGTTGACAGCTTAGAAAATTAGACTATTATTAGCACTCACTAAATAAGAGTGCTAACAATCCTGTTAGTGACATATCAATCAATAGGTTAGGAATTAAGGAGGTCAATCTTTATGAATATCCGACCATTACATGATCGTGTGATCGTGAAACGTGTTGAAGAAGAAAAAACATCCCCGGGTGGGATAGTAATTCCAGATTCAGCTACAGAAAAACCAGTCGAAGGTGAAGTTTTTGCTGTTGGTAATGGCAAATTACTGGATAACGGTAAATTACGTGCACTGGATCTTAAAAAAGGCGACAAGGTGCTGTTTGGAAAATACTCCGGCACAGAAGTTAAAGTCAGTGGCGATGATTATCTCGTGCTGCGTGAAGACGATATCATGGGCGTAATTGAGTAATTTAAATCATTAATATAGTCAGGAGAATATAATCATGGCTGCAAAAGAAGTAAAATTTTCAGACGATGCCCGCTCTAGTATGGCGAGAGGCGTAAACGTTCTAGCGAATGCGGTAAAGCAAACGCTCGGTCCAAAAGGCCGCAATGTAATTTTAGACAAGAGCTTTGGAGCACCAACCGTTACAAAGGATGGTGTTTCAGTAGCTAAAGAAATCGAACTTGAAGACAAGTTCGAAAATATGGGTGCACAGATGGTTAAGGAAGTTGCTTCTAAAACATCAGATGTTGCAGGTGACGGAACAACTACCGCAACGGTATTGGCACAAGCGATAGTTCGCGAAGGTCAAAAGGCAGTTACTGCAGGTACCAATCCAATGGATATCAAACGTGGTATTGATAAGGCTGTTACAGCTGCAGTTGCACAGCTGAAGAAACTCTCAAAACCTTGTGAAGATAATAAGGCTATTGCACAGGTTGGTACTATCTCCGCAAATTCAGATGAAAATATAGGCAATATAATTGCAGAAGCAATGGGAAAAGTGGGCAAGGAGGGAGTTATAACTGTTGAAGAAGGTTCAGGTCTAGAAAATGAACTGGATGTTGTAGAAGGTATGCAGTTTGATCGCGGTTACCTTTCACCTTATTTCATAAATGATCAACAAACGATGAGTGTTGAATTGGAAACACCTTTCATTTTACTTTATGACAAGAAGATTTCTAACGTTCGAGACCTGCTGCCAATTCTTGAAGGTGTTGCTAAAGCTGGTAAGCCTTTATTGATTGTTGCAGAAGACATCGAAGGTGAAGCTTTGGCAACTTTGGTTGTTAACAACATGCGCGGTATTGTTAAAGTCGCCGCAGTTAAAGCACCAGGTTTTGGAGATCGCCGTAAAGCAATGCTTGAAGATCTTGCTATCCTTACTGGCGGCACCGTGATTTCTGAAGAAGTAGGATTGAGTCTTGAAAAAGCAAACCTTGAAGATCTAGGTGGTGCAAAGCGTGTTCAAATTAGCAAAGAGAATACTACGATTATCGATGGTGAAGGTAAGACTAAAGATATCGAAGGGCGTGTTACTCAAATCCGTCAGCAAGTTGAAGACTCAACATCTGATTATGACCGTGAAAAACTACAAGAACGTGTTGCAAAACTTGCTGGTGGTGTTGCCGTCATTAAAGTTGGTGCGGCTACCGAAATTGAAATGAAAGAAAAGAAAGCGCGTGTTGAAGATGCCTTGCATTCAACTCGTGCGGCAGTCGAAGAAGGTGTTGTACCTGGCGGTGGTGTTGCATTGCTACGAACTTTGAAAGCTGTTTCTAAGGTTGAAGGTAACAATCATGATCAGCAGATTGGTATTGATATTCTAAAACGTGCGATTGAAGAACCCTTGCGGCAGATTGTTACTAATGCTGGTGAAGAAGCATCAGTCATACTAAATGATGTTGCTAAAGGGAAAGGTAATTATGGTTACAATGCAGCGAATGGTGAATTTGGAGATATGATTGAGATGGGTATTCTTGATCCAACCAAAGTAACGCGTTCTGCATTACAAAATGCAGCATCAGTTTCAAGTCTGCTATTAACGACTGAAGCAATGGTTGCTGAAATCCCACAGGATGATCATGGCCATGCTGGTGGTGGTGGTGGTGGTGGTATGCCTGATATGGGTGGCATGGGTGGCATGATGTAGTTTCCTAACGAGAGGTATGTTTAAGAAACCCACCTAACGGTGGGTTTTTTTATTCCTTTCATTATCAGTATCATAGATAATGCATAACAAATGTGTACTGATAAGAAGTTATACTGCTAACATGGATGAATGAGTTTCAAGCAATTCGTATTAATTTCATTGAATAATGTAATTAGTTCTGCATGTTTGGTTTTAATGGGTTCTCAAAGATATTGTAGAATAGGCGATTTTATTCATAGTAGTGTTAATGTCTATAGCCCAAAATTAAAATATAAGGCATATATATTTGAGAGAGACGATTTAGAAGAATTCTCTTTTAGTTAATCATTTATCTCATTAATTATTTAAATTAACAGTTTTTAAAATAGGTAGTATATTTGTGAAAACCTTTACAGTTTATCTTGTTTTGACTTTACCCCTTAAGTAAAAAATAAAGAGTGTCACTAAATCAATTTCAGCAATAACCCCAAGTGAGTTATAGGTTTGATATGAGATGTTATTTATATGTAATATGTATACTTACTATCAGTAGAAAAACATATCGCTTGAGATTGAATTTCAAGGGGGGATTTCACAAATCTATTATGATGTGATGATTACTCGATAATAAGAGTTGATGCGATTATCTCTTCATAGCTTCGAAGAATGCAGCATTATTTTTAGTAGCTTTCAATCGTTCTAACATAAATTCCATAGCAGCGAGTTCTTCCATGGGATGAAGTAGCTTACGTAATATCCATATTTTTTGTAGTTCACTTTCATTTGTCAATAACTCTTCGCGACGAGTACCTGAGCGGTTGATATTGATGGCTGGGTAGAGACGTTTTTCTGCAATTGTTCGGTCTAGATGTAATTCCATGTTACCAGTACCTTTAAATTCTTCGTAGATCACGTCATCCATTCGTGAGCCGGTATCAACTAATGCAGTAGCAATAATAGTCAAACTACCGCCTTCTTCGATATTCCGTGCTGCACCGAAGAAACGTTTCGGCCTTTGTAACGCGTTTGCATCAACACCACCGGTAAGTACTTTTCCAGAAGCAGGGATGACAGTGTTATATGCACGTGCTAAACGAGTAATTGAATCAAGCAAAATAACAACGTCTCTTTTATGTTCAGTTAATCGTTTAGCTCGTTCGATTACCATCTCTGCTACCTGAACATGACGGCTAGCTGGTTCATCAAAAGTACTGGATATAACTTCACCGCGCACCGAACGTTCCATTTCAGTTACTTCTTCCGGACGTTCATCAATTAGAAGTACGATCAGATGAACTTCCGGATGATTGTGAGCAATCGACTGGGCGATACCTTGAAGAATCATAGTTTTACCAGCCTTCGGTGGAGAAACAATTAATCCGCGTTGGCCTTTCCCTATAGGTGAAGCAAGGTCAATAATTCGAGGAGTTAAATCTTCAGTGCTACCATTGCCCTGCTCAAGGGTTAATCGTTCATTAGCAAACAGTGGTGTCAAGTTCTCAAATAATATTTTACCTTTGGCTTTTTCAGGAGTTTCAAAATTAATTTCATTAATTTTGAGAAGTGCAAAATAGCGCTCGCCATCTTTTGGTGGTCTGATCTTGCCCGAGATATTATCACCAGTCCGAAGGTTAAAACGCCTTATTTGGCTCGGTGAAACATATATATCATCCGGGCCTGCAAGGTAAGAACTACCCGCCGAACGTAGAAAACCAAATCCATCCTGAAGTATTTCTAATACACCATCACCATAAATATCTTCCCCTTTTTTTGCTTGGGCTTTCAATATTTCAAAAATGACATCTTGTTTACGATTTCTGGCTAAATTATCGAGACCAAGTTGGGAAGAGAGAGAAACAAGTTCTGAGGCTGGTTTTTGTTTTAGTTCGGTTAGATTCATAGATTTTGAGTATTGATAAAAATAATAAATTACAGCTTATAGACGATTTTTCGTCTGCCAAAAGTAATTTACGAATTTATATCTTATGATTTAAGAGGATTTGATTATGATTTTTTGATTGTTACTTAACCTTCACAACTAAACTAGCATGCGTTTTGTCACACGTCCAGTTAATTTTTTATTCATTACTAAGTATTGGTATCAATAAACGCTTCTAACTGAGACTTTGATACAGCTCCAACCTTAGTTGCAGCAGCTTCTCCATTTTTAAACAAAATAAGCGTCGGTATTCCTCTGACGCCATAGGTAGCAGGTGTGTTTTGATTGTCATCGATGTTTATTTTAGCAACTGTTAATTTGCCTTTATATTGATCGGCAATTTGATCGAGAATTGGAGCTATCATCTTACAAGGACCACACCACTCGGCCCAAAAATCTATGATTACTGGTAATTCTGATTTTAAAACTTCATCTTCAAAGCTTGAGTCTGTAACATGTAATATACTTTCACTCATTTAAATTGTAATCCTTATTTTTTGTTTGAGGATGCAATTTCAACGAAATTAAAGGCTAATTGCAAGTTTGTTTTTTATTGGATATCTGTCAATCATTAAATTTCTACTCATATGTCTCTTAATTTGCGGAAAAACACATGACACCAACACGGATGAACACCCCTGAATTCAAGCAGTTCGCTTTAGATAAGCGTCTATTGAAGGTCTTAGATGATATCGGATTTGATAAATGTACAGCTATCCAGGGAGAATGCCTCCCATTGATATTGAATGGCCATGATATTGCTGGACAAGCTCAGACAGGCACTGGAAAAACCGCAGCTTTCCTACTCTCGACATTTCACTTTTTGCTAAACAAGCCAGCAAGAACCAATAGTGATTTACGCGCATTAATAGTTGCGCCAACACGTGAATTAGCGATTCAGATACATAAAGATGCAGAGATATTTAATAAGTATTGTGGACTAAAATTGAGTCTGGTGTATGGCGGTATTGATTATGAGAAACAACGTGCTCAATTAAAAAACGGTGTCGATATATTAATAGGAACACCAGGTCGATTAATAGATTATTTCAAACAAGGCGTTTACAGACTGAAGGATGTTGAGATTGTTGTTTTGGATGAAGCCGATCGAATGTTTGACCTTGGTTTTATCACAGATATTCGTTACATCCTGCGACGTATGCCAAAACCTGAAAGACGCCTGAATATGCTATTTTCAGCGACCTTATCACACCGGGTTCTAGAGTTAGCATATGAACACATGAATAGTCCGACACTAGTTAAAATTAATCCGGAGCAAGTGACGGCCGATAAAGTTACTCAAGTGCTTTATCATGTTGCCAATGATGAAAAAATTCCATTATTACTCGGCTTAATAAAACAGATAGATCCACATAGGACTATAATATTCGTTAATACAAAACGTACTGCTGAGAAGGTTTGGTCGTATTTGGAAGGAAACGGTATAAAATCCGCGATTCTATCCGGAGATGTTCCACAAAAGAAACGACAAAGACTATTTAATGAATTTTCTGATGGTGCATTAGCCGCGTTAGTCGCAACTGACCTTGCAGCGAGAGGTCTACATATCCCTGATGTGAGTCATGTATTTAATTATGATCTGCCACAGAATTCAGAAGATTACGTGCATAGAATTGGTAGGACGGCACGTGCTGGTGCAAGTGGTGATGCTGTCAGTTTTGGTTGTGAAGATTACATTTATTCTCTGATGGATATCGAGACTTACATAGGTTACCCAATACCGACTGCTCAAATTACAGAAGATTTATTATTAACACCAGCATCGCCCGTCAAAAGAAAACATCATGAACATACGCATTCTAAACATAAGCAAAAAGCGGGCAGACGCCGACCTCAAAAAAACTCAAATAAACCCAGCGGCAATAGAACTTAAGTGATTAATCGTTTCATCCATACTCCTATTGCATTAATCTCTTCAAGGCAAACCGAGTGTTGCATCACATATTCATGCCATTCTATTGAGCAACCATGGTTTTTCAATATTTCAGCGGATGCCCGGCCTTGTTCAAAAGGGATTACTGGATCTGATATGCCATGCGCCATCATAATCGGCATACTTTTTTCTGCAATAGCTTCATCTTTTAGCTGATCGGGTAAGGCTAAGTAGCATGATAGTGCTAATAATCCACCTAGTGGTTTTGGGAAACGTAAACCCGCATGCAGGGTCATCACACCACCTTGAGAGAATCCCGCGAGAATAATTTTATTAGATTCTATACCTGCTCCAATTTCAGAGTCGATATATTTGTTAATTAAGACTGATGATCCAATAATTGATTCAGAGTCTTCTCTCTCATGAAAATTAGGTGATTTAACATCGTACCAAGCACGCATAGACATTCCACCATTGATTGTGACAGGACGTTTGGGGGCATTTGGAAAAATAAAACGGACACCTAAGTCATCAGGCAAATCTAGTTCTGGTACGATAGATTCAAAATCATGGCCATCTGCTCCTAGTCCATGTAACCAGATAACACTTGCCTTATGTGTAGCTTTGGGTTCAATTATTACCGCTTTTAGTGATGTCATTTTGAATCCTGTTTATAAATATTGATGATATAACCTCTCAGTTAGTGTTAATTCAATTCAAGTTATTTTTCCTTTTGCTATATTTTGCTATGCTCAGTAGAACATAGAATGATCTAGAGGTTATCAATATGAAGAAAAATAATAAAATAAAAATGATCAGAGTGGGAATAATACTTATGTTGTTATCTGGTGTCTCTGCCTGTGGACAAAAAGGTGATCTTTATTTGCCTCCCGAGGCTAATACTTTCGTTCCCGACTTCTCCAACATTGATTGATTAATCATGTCTGAGTTTAATTATAAGGATAGCTTGTTACATGTCGAAGAAGTCCCATTGACAAAAATCGCCTCCCAGTTTGGTACGCCTTCCTACGTATATTCTCGAAAAGCCATCGAAACGAGTTGGTTAGAATTTAATAAAGCATTGAAGTCACAAAAACATCTTATATGTTATGCAGTTAAAGCCAATTCTAATATTGGGTTGTTAAATATATTGGCAAAGCTTGGTGCAGGTTTCGATATTGTTTCAATTGGAGAATTAGAACGTGTACTTCATGCGGGTGGATCACCAGATAAAATTGTTTTTTCTGGTGTAGG
>DKOR01000010.1:0-30939 GCA_002470825.1 Thiotrichaceae bacterium UBA7357
GTTAAACCAAAAATGCATGGGCCTGATGAAGTTGCTTTTGCAAATGAACTATTTGCACGCACAGAAAGAGCACTTAACCTATCAAAAAATAGCTTAAAGATGGGTATCATGGATGAAGAACGACGCACTTCTGTGAATCTGAAAGCCTGTATAAAGGCAGCAAGTGAACGTTTGGTTTTCATTAATACTGGCTTCCTAGATCGTACTGGTGATGATATTCATACCAACATGGAAGCAGGCCCTATCTTACCCAAAGAAGAAATAAAACAGGCTAGATGGTTACAGGCATATGAGTCTTCAAATGTTCAAATCGGTCTCGAATGTGGCCTAAAAGGTAAAGCACAGATTGGGAAAGGCATGTGGGCGATGCCTGAAGAAATGCAAAAGATGATGAAGACTAAGATTCAGCACCTTAAGGCAGGTGCCAATACTTCGTGGGTTCCTTCGCCTGTTGCAGCAACATTGCATTCTATCCATTATCATCGTCTCAACGTTAAGAGTAGACAAATTGCATTGATGAGCGCTGTCAAAGTTCCAGTCGATAACATTCTTGATATCCCAGTAATGGATTCAAAACGTAAGTTGTCTCCATTGGAGATACGACATGAACTAGAAAATAATGCACAAGGCATTCTTGGTTATGTTTCGCGTTGGATTGGACAAGGTGTTGGCTGTTCCAAGGTGCCAGACATCAATGATATAGCTCTAATGGAAGATTGTGCTACCTTAAGAATATCTAGTCAACATATTGCAAATTGGTTACATCATGAGATTGTAACCAAAGAAGAAGTTCGTGATGCAATGAAACGAATGGCAGTTATAGTTGATCGACAAAATCGGGATGACAAGAATTATGTTCCCATGTCGTACGATTTTAGCGGTAGTGTTCCTTTTAAAGCTGCTCTCGATCTAGTTTTAAAAGGCCGTAAACAAGCAAATGGCTATACTGAGTTTATTCTATATAAACGACGACAAGAACAGAAAAAACATAGCCTAATTAAAACTATTTAAATATATACTCCATCTTTATAGAAATATTATTCTTGTATACTAAAATTAAATTCTTTTTCAAAATTTACTTTAAATTCATCAAATGTGAATGAATGATTCTGTGTTCCATGTCGCGCAATTTTAATCGAGCCCATTAGCGATGCAATCCTTCCAGTAGTCTCCCAATCCATCTTATTAATAAGTCCATAAAGCAGACCCGCGCGATAAGCATCACCACATCCTGTTGGATCAGTGATTGATTCTGGTTTTACACATGGTATTTCTATTTCTTTCTCTTTGGTATAAATGGTTGAGCCATCACCGCCTCTAGTAACAATCAATGCCTCAACCTGTGCTGAAATCTCATCTGCTCCCAAGCCAGTTTTATCCTGCATCATCTGCCATTCATAATCGTTGACCGTTACCCATGTTGCTTTTTCGATAAACTGAGAAAGTTCATCACCGTTAAACATTGGCATTCCCTGCCCTGGGTCGAAGATGAATGGAATACCGGCAGTTATGAATTGCTCAGCGTGTTGTAACATCCCCTCTCGACCATCAGGCGATATGATTCCTAGATTACAATCTTTAGCATCGACAATTTTATTTTGGTGTGATTCATTCATCGCGCCCGGATGAAATGCTGTAATCTGATTATCATCCAGATCTGTCATAATAAATGCTTGCCCAGTAAAAGCCTCATCAATAACTGTAATATGCTGTCGATTAATGCCGCGTTTATCCATCCAATAGAAATAAGGATTAAAATCTTTTCCAACTGTGGCCATAGGTAATGCAATTTTATTGTCCAGCAAATTAAGATTGTAAGCTATATTCCCAGCACAACCACCAAACTCGCGACGCATTTCGGGAACAAGAAACGAGACATTTATCATATGCACTTTTTCAGGAAGAATATGATTTTTAAACTGATCAGGAAATATCATAATATGGTCATATGCCATAGACCCACAAATCAAAACACTCATAATTTAAAACCCTTTGGTACGAATTATTGACTATCACTAATTAGATAGTACTAACGATAAACAGTATTAATTTTAATATGCAATATATCATCACTAAAGATATCTGTTGATTTTATTTTTTACTTGGTCAATATCTCATTAAAATATTTCCTTTTCTTTAGTTGTTTGTGACTTAAGCACTGAGATTTAAAGTCATCATACTTATTACCCAGTATCTCATTATATTTATGTTTGGCGTATCTCTGGAAAAAAAATAGTTTGAAAAAAAACTTAAGATACTTTACGTATCTTTACTTCCATATTTGAACTTTTAAGAACTGCCTTAAGATAATGTCCGGTATGGGAACTGAGGTGTTTAGCCAATTGCTCAGGTGTCCCCACTGCAATTATTTCTCCACCACCATCACCACCTTCTGGGCCTAGGTCGACAACCCAATCGGCTGTTTTGATTACATCAAGATTATGCTCAATCACTATGATGGTATTACCATGTTCTCTTAATCGATGAAGTATATCGAGCAATTGCTGTATATCATGAAAATGCAAACCCGTTGTCGGTTCATCCAATATATAAAGAGTTTTTCCTGTGTCTCTTTTTGACAACTCCTTGGAAAGCTTTACTCGTTGAGCTTCACCACCTGACAAGGTGGTCGCATTTTGTCCAAGTTTGATATAGGACAGACCAACATCAACTAATGTTTGTAACTTTCGCGCAAGTACAGGTACGGCATCAAAAAAATCACGAGCCGCTTCGACACTCATATCTAATACCTCATTAATATTTTTACCTTTATAACGGACGTCGAGTGTTTCTCGATTATAACGTTTACCTTTACAGGCATCACAAGCAACATAGATATCAGGGAGAAAATGCATCTCGACCTTTATCAAACCATCACCCTGACAAGCTTCACAGCGTCCACCTTTGACGTTAAAACTAAAGCGACCGGGTTTATAAGCTCGCGACCTGGACTCTACCGTCGCTGCAAATAATTCGCGAATGGGCGTAAATAATCCTGTATATGTAGCAGGGTTTGAACGTGGTGTACGTCCAATGGGACTTTGGTCTATATCAACGACCTTATCAAAGTGTTCTAATCCATTAATTGATTCATAAGGCGCTGGCGTTGTATTCGCCCGATTTAAATCACGTGCTACTATTTGATAGAGCGTGTCATTTATTAAGGTTGATTTACCTGAGCCTGAAACGCCTGTAATACACGTCATTAAACTAACTGGAATAACAAGGTTAACATGCTTCAAGTTATTACCTGTCGCATCTTTCAATTCCATTACCTTCATTGAGTCATAGGGAACACGATACTGCGGCACTGGTATTTGTTTCTTACCAGACAAATATTGTCCAGTTAAAGAATTTTTATCAGCAGCTACCATTGCCGGTGTACCTTGAGAAACAATTTTACCGCCATGAACGCCCGCTCCTGGACCAATATCGATCACATGTTCTGCTGCATTTATCGCTTCTTCATCATGCTCAACAACAATAACAGTATTTCCTAGATCTCTAAGATGATAGAGGGTCTTTAGTAAGCGTTGATTATCTCTCTGATGTAAGCCAATCGAGGGTTCATCAAGAATATACATAACTCCCACCAATCCCGCTCCAATTTGACTAGCTAGACGAATACGTTGAGCCTCTCCTCCAGACAAAGTCTCAGCACTACGTTCTAGAGTCAGATAATCCAGCCCAACATTGACCAAGAAATTAAGTCTGTCATTAACCTCCTTTAAAATCTTATCAGCAATCTTGCCTCGAGCACCATCAAGCTTTAGTATTTTAAATAATGATTGCGCCTTACTCACTGTCATTGCAGCAATATCAGATAAAGCAACCCCATTAATCAAAACATTACGTGCAGATTTATTTAAGCGTGTGCCCCCACAGACCTGGCAAGATTTATGGGTTTGGTATTTTGCTAATTCTTCACGAACCATAACTGAATCCGTTTCCAAATAACGTCTTTGTAAATTTGGTATTATGCCTTCAAAAGCATGTCTGCGCGTAACAACTTTATTTTTATCTCGTAGGTATTCGAACGATATTTCTTCATCACCACTACCAAAGAGCAGTATATTTTTTATTTCCTCTGGTAAACATTGATAGCTTGTATCAAGCTCAAAATTATAATGCTTTGCAATTGAGCTAATCATTTGAAAATAATAAGCATTGCGTCTATCCCAGCCTTTTATTGCGCCTCCAGGCAAGCTTAATTCAGGATTTTGAACGACACGGTCCGGATCAAAATATTGAACATGTCCTAATCCATCGCACTTAGCGCATGCACCTGCTGGATTATTAAACGAAAATAACCTCGGTTCTAATTCGCTCAGACTATAACCGCATTTGTTACAAGCAAATCGCGAAGAAAATAATTGTTCTTCTGTTTTTTCATCGGCTTCCGTAGGTACTATGAGTGCTACTCCGTCTGATAAACGTAATGCAGTTTCAAATGATTCAGCTAAGCGTAATTGTAAATCACTCCTAACCTTAAAACGATCAACAACAACTTCAATAGTATGTTTTTTACGTAATTCAAGCTCAGGCACAGCATCCAATTCAACTATGTGGCCATCAATGCGGGCGCGAATAAAACCTTCGGTACGTAAACGTTCTAAAACCTGAAGATGTTGTCCTTTTCGTTCCTGAACTATAGGAGCCAATAACATGAGACGTTCTTCCTGAGGCCTAGTCAAAATCAGATCAACCATCTGTGTGATAGTTTGCGCCTCTAGCAAAGTCTTATGTTCAGGACAATGGGGCTGCCCGACACGCGCAAATAATAAACGCAAATAATCATATATCTCAGTAATGGTGCCTACAGTAGAGCGTGGATTATGAGAAGTTGTCTTCTGTTCGATAGAAATAGCCGGTGACAATCCTTCAATATGATCGATATCCGGTTTTTCCATCATCGATAAAAACTGCCTAGCATAAGCAGACAATGACTCAACATATCGCCTTTGACCTTCTGCATAGACAGTATCAAAAGCTAGAGATGATTTACCAGACCCGGAAAGACCTGTTATGACGATTAACTTATCGCGAGGAATATCAATATCAATATTTTTTAAATTGTGGGTTCGAGCACCACGTATTCTAATCGTATCCATGCAAAGATTTCACTATTCTAAAGGCAACCTGTTAATATAAATGGTTTTGTAAACTCGATCCAAGATAACTTGTAAATAATAAATTCAATGTCCATGTCAGCTATCGAAATAAAGGCAACATTGTCACTCTCTGCTGTCTTCTTTCTACGCATGCTACCTTTATTCATGCTTCTACCGGTGCTCAGTCTGACTGGGGATTCATATGGAGCCTCAACGCCACAATTACTTGGTATTGCATTAGGTATTTATGGTCTGACACAAGCCAGCCTACAAATACCTCTTGGTATGTTATCGGACCGGTTTGGCAGAAAGCCGATTATATGTTTAGGACTGGTTATATTTATTATAGGTAGCTTAATTGCGGCAACGTCAGACTCAATTTATGGATTAATCTTAGGTAGGGCCGTACAAGGGGCTGGTGCTATTGCAGCAGCAATAATGGCTCTGGCGGCTGATCTCAGCACAGAACAACATCGCACCAAAGTTATGGCCTGCATTGGAATTAGTATTGGCATCTCATTTTCTGTTGCCTTTGTATTAGGACCCTTATTATATAACTACATAGACATAAACGGTCTATTTTATCTTGGTGTCTGTCTGGCAATCTTAGCCATTTCAATTTTGTTAATCATTGTTCCAAGCCCAATAAAACATAATGAAAACAACAGAGGTTCAATTGATTTTCAGAGTTTAAAATCAGTTATTTCTGATCTTTATTTATTAAAATTAAATATTAGCATATTTAGCTCACATCTAATTCTAATGGCTAATTTTGTTGTGATTCCACTCTCACTTCGTGATTTTGTACAAATCGAACCAACATCACATTGGCAGGTGTATCTTGGCGTTCTATTCGCATCTTTGTTTATACTTGTACCTTTTATTGGATTTGGCGAGCGATTGAAGAAAACAAAAGTATTTTATACCACCAGTATCATACTCATCATCTTCTCTCAGGCTGGGCTCACTTTTTTTCACTTAGACCGGACGACACTGGTATTATTCATGATTTTATTCTTTGGTGGATTCAATTATTTAGAAGCACTATTACCTTCCGAGGTATCTAAAGTAACTTCAGTCGAGACTAAGGGTACTGCTCTGGGAGTCTATTCAAGCTCCCAATTTATTGGGATTTTTATTGGTGGTGTGGTCGGTGGTTTTTTTCACCATCAATTTGGGATCGCAAGTGTTCATTTCTTTTGTTTGTTCATCGGGCTATTATGGATCTTTACAATCATGTATTTACCCTATGATAAAAACGCAACTAAGAAGAGATATGAAGAAAATATGCTTTAAAGCGAGAATATTTCTATGAAGATATGTAAGGCTCTCATAGATATTAAATAATTTAGTTAAAAATAGTATAATAATTAATTTTTTAGGAGAGCATCAATATGGCACGCGGTGTAAATAAAGTCATTCTAGTTGGTAATCTGGGCAATGATCCAGATATACGATACACCGCAGGTGGTGCTGCAGTGGCAAACATTAGTCTTGCAACTGCCGAGTCTTGGAAAGATAAAAATAGCGGTGAACCACAAGAAAAAACTGAATGGCACCGTATTGTCTTTTTCGGTCGTCTTGCAGAAGTTGTTGGTGAGTATCTCCGAAAAGGCTCACAAGTTTATGTCGAAGGTCGCCTGCAAACTCGCAAATGGCAAGATAAGGAAGGTCATGACCGCTACACAACTGAAATTGTCGCAAATGAAATGCAAATGCTTGGTAGCAAAAGTAGTGGGGATGCGAGCTACGAGTCTGCACCTCAATCTCAACCTGTTCAGGATCAGAACTATGCTCCGGCAGAATCAAAAACGAATCCTGCACCTAAAGTTGATGATTTTGATGATGACATACCTTTCTGAGGTCACCGTATACTAGAATATACCTTTAAAGATTTCTTGATTTAGATATTTATTTTTATACATCAGGTTAGACTAATTCGAGGCTTACAATGTGTAACATACTCTCGCACAAATAGAAAATTAACCTGTTACGCAGTCATCAAGATATATCAATAATTACTCAGGTAAAATTGTTAAAAGTGACATGCTTAACTTGTCGCTATTTTAAAGATTCAGATTAATCTATCTTAATTTATAAATCGGTACCGCATCATCTGCTGCAGCTTGATAGCGCACAGTGAAATCATTAAAACTCTTGAGTGCGTCTTCAGCATTTTTCCCTTCCGTGACTTCAAAGCAATTAATACCGCAACGTAACATAAAAAACATTTGATCACGTAACACATTACCGATAGCACGTAATTCACCTTCATAATTATAACGATCACGTAATATTCGTGCATGACTATAGGAACGACCATCTTTGAAAGCTGGGAAATCAAGTGCAATAATTGATAAATGATTCAGGTGAGAAGATAACTGCTCTGTCTCAATATCACCGTCAATCCAAATGGCATGTGAAGTATTTTGTTTTAATAAATCTCCGCTATTCAACTGCCAATATGAAAATGGAAAAATTGTGTTATCTTTAGGAACGAATGCTGCGTCATCTATTTCACGTGCGATGACCCAATCATCATTACTAATATTTCTATCTTTAATTATTTGCATGAGCTTTTTCTTTAGCTGGTGTCTTCGGATAAACACGTTCCTTAAATGGTTCAATACCAACACGTCGGTAAGTGTCTAAAAAACGTTCTTCGTCCTGACGTTTCTCAACATAAACACTAAGCAACTTACCAATTACATTGGCAACCTCCTCTTTAACAATAGATGGTCCAAGACGATCGCCCAAACATGCATCTTTTTCAGCTGAGCCTCCAAGTGTGAGCTGATAGAATTCTTTGTCTTTTTTCTTGACGCCTAAAATACCGATATGACCTACATGATGGTGTCCACAGGCATTCATACATCCAGACATTTTTATCTTTAATTCACCTATATCATGTAAATAATCAATATCATCAAATTTTTCATTAATCTGTTTGGCTATAGGAATAGAACCAGCATTTGCTAATGAACAAAAATCTAGACCAGGACAACAAATCATGTCTGTTAACAAACCTATATTTGCAGTAGCTAGATTCTTTTTAGAAAGCTTTTTCCAAAGAGCAAATAAATTTGCTTGTTTAACATTTGGTAAAATCAAATTTTGATCATGCGTTACTACAACTTCTCCATAACTATATAGATCTGCAAGGCTAGCAATATGATCCATTTGTTCATCGGTTGCATCGCCCGGCGCAATACCTGGAGCTTTTAAAGAAACTACTACCGCTTTATAACCTGGGACTCGGTGCGCAAATAGATTTCGTTTTGTCCAATTTGAAAAACCTTTGTCTGATTTTTCTAGCTCGTTAAAGCTAGTATCATCAGATGCATTGTCATCATATTCTGGAGATGTAAAGTATCTTTGCACACGTTCAATTTCTTTTTGGTCAAGTTTCATCACACCACTTTTTATATGTGACCATTCTTCCTCAACTTGTCGAGTGAATTCTTCTTTACCTAGGTCATTAACTAATATCTTGATGCGAGCTCGATATATATTATCTCTTCGTCCAAATCGATTATAGACACGCAATATCGCTTCAAGGTAGGAAAGTAAATGTTGTTTTTCCAGGAAAGGTCTGATGTCTGCCCCAATAAACGGTGTACGGCCTAAGCCACCACCAACAATCACATTAAAACCGACTTCGCCTGCATCATTTTTTATCAAGTTAAGACCAATATCATGAACTTTAATAGCAGCACGATCACTTGTTGCTCCTGAAACTGCAATCTTAAATTTTCTAGGTAAAAATGAAAATTCAGGATGAAAAGTAGACCATTGTCTAATTATTTCACAATAAGGCCTTGGGTCTTCCAACTCATCTTTTGCAATACCAGCAAACTGATCTGATGTCGTATTACGAATGACATTGCCACTGGTTTGAATTGCATGCATTTCAACACTAGCAAGATCAGCCAATATATCTGGCACCGTTTCTAATGCAGGCCAGTTAAATTGAATATTCTGACGAGTACTAAAATGAGCATAATTTTTATCGTACTTTCTGGAAATATGAGCCAACATCCTCAATTGCTCGCTTGATAACAAGCCATAAGGAATTGCGACTCTCAGCATGGGAGCGTATCGTTGTACATAGAGTCCATTCATTAACCTTAGGGGACGAAACTCTTCCTCGGTCAGCTTACCCGCCAAAAATCGTTCAGTTTGGTCACGGAATTGAGCTACACGTTCATCAACGATTGTCTGATCGTAATTGTCATATTTATACATATTATTGGTGTATTTCCACAGTTTTAACAGATGTAATAAATAGTCGTCTATTTTAAACGTAATAATCAATAGATTTTACTACACTTATTCGTAATTGTTATACGAAGCTGCAACTATTTTTACCGAATGAATAATAACTGAATTCAGTATTAATCAAAGAGTTTTTGTAGAGAAAGATATAACTACTAGATGTTGTATAGCGTTGATTAATCGGTGAATTGATACTTTGCTATCAAATTTCTTCCCTTACGAGTTAAATACCCTTCCGAGTCAATAAAACCCTCACTTTTTGCTATTTTAAATAGACCTTCAGGCTGATGCTGTGGTAAGTAAATTAAACCATCTCCGTAACGATGTTCTAATACTCTAACTATATCTGATTCTAGACTTTGATCCGGCGTTGATAATCTACTATTCAATTCATTTGCCCTTTGAAAATTGATTTAAAGTATATAATCTATATATATTATGTGTTTATATAGTTTACTTAAGTTCAAATGTCAAACTATTATTGTATCTTATTATCAAACATAAATATTTTAAGGAAGGTGCTGTTTTGCTAAGTAGTCATGTGTTCGCATTTCTTCTAATCGGCTAATTGTCCGTGTGAATGATTCTGATAGACGTTCACCAAGATAAAGTGCTTTAGGCTCAGCTGCTGCTGTCATTATCAACTTAACATTTCGATCATAAAATTCATCAATCAATGCGATAAATCGTTTGGCTATATCGTTCTCGTAGTCATCCATAATTGGGATATTTGCTAATAATACAATCTGATATTGTTTAGAAATTGCAATATAATCCGCTACTCCTCTTGGGCCATCGCAGATATCAATGAAATCAAACCAAACAACTCCATCACCGCACCTTACCGTCTCAATAAATCGTCCTTCAATTTCAAGCGGAACCCCTTCTGTACCAACGCCAGCACAGATATGAATGAAATCATTTTTTAACATCATATTTGCATTACCATCAAGCGGTGAATGATATATTTCCGCTCTATCAAGGAATTGCAATCTATAATCAATGCCTGAATCCACATTAACGACATCAGTATATTTTTTTAAAAGCTCAATAGCAGGTAAAATTCGCTCTCTTTGCAACCCTCCTTGATACAGCTGATCGGGATGTTGATTCGAGGTGGCGACTAATACAACATTTCGTTCAAATAAGGCTTCGAGTAGACCGGCCAACAACATTGCATCAGTTATGTCTGCAATATGAAACTCATCGAAACACAACACCTGTGTTTTTATAGCTAGACGGTCAGCAATAATCTGGAGCGGACTCTCGATGTTGCCGAGTGACTTAAGTTCTTTATGTACGTTTTGCATGAAACGGTGAAAATGGATTCTCATTTTTTTTTGAAATGGTAGACACTCATAAAAACAATCAACCAGGTATGTTTTACCACGACCGACACCGCCCCAAAAATAGAGACCCTTGACTGGCTCTGGTGAAATTAATCCTAGACAAAGTCTAATTTTTTTAAGTAAGCCATCATCTTCCCGTGATAAATCACACAGCTCGTCATATAATTTTTGCAGATACATAACTGCTCTTTCCTGAGAGGGATCGATACTAAATCCTTTCAAACCAAGATCGTTTTTATATTTTTTTAATGGAGTCTGCATGCGTTATTACTTATTATGTACTATCGACTATAAAGTTATCGCTATGTCTAGAAAACGAAGGATTAATAATAAATAATATCATGACCCGACCATGCTGCCAGTAATTGTCTTACTAATATTAGTTATAATTATTTTTCTACCCCAATTTTGGGTAAAGAGAGTAATAAAAAAATATAGTCAAGCAATAGATGAACTACCAGGAACGGGTGGAGAACTTGCCCATCATCTTGTCAATCGATTTGCATTGGAAGACGTTTCTGTTGAAAAAACTGATAATGGCAATGACCACTACGATCCCGAATCGAAAACAATTCGAATTTCTGAAACTCATTATGATGGAAAATCATTAGCCGCTGCAACAATCGCAACACATGAGTTCGGTCATGCATTGCAGCACCATACAAATTATAAACCGTTGCTTTTGAGAACGCGGTTAGCAAAGATAGCGGCCGTCGCTGAGAAAATTGCTTCTGTCATTTTAGTCAGCTTACCATTCACTTTCATTTTGGTAAAAGTGCCAATAATCAGCTTCATTATATTACTGGCAGGTTTAACTATTATGTGCTTGCCCATAATTCTGCACCTCTTTACTTTGCCCGTTGAATTCGATGCTAGCTTCAATCGTGCCTTACCTATTTTAAGTGAAGGAAATTATATCCCTGATTCAGCAATGCCTATTGCGAGAAAAATACTTTCTGCCGCTGCACTTACATATATTTCAGCATCTCTTGCAAGCCTGCTAAATTTTTATCGATGGTGGGCAATACTTAGACGTTAAAAAAATGTTAAAAACACTCAACTTTTATTTAAAAATTAGAATCACTATGTTCGGGCAATACTTTATTGACAAGCTCATCTGGAATCAATTGTTTCGTTTTCAAATTGCCGAGTTTACGAATAGCTTCTAATCTGGAGATAAGGTTTCCTTTCCCATCAGTCAAACGATTATGAGCCAGTTGGTAAGATTCTTGTGCCTTGTCTAGTTTGTCACCAATGGCCTCTAATGCTTCAACAAAACCAGTAAACTTGTCATATAAGTCACTAGCTCGTTTTGCTATCTCCTGTGCATTTTTATTTTGATATTCATAACGCCACATATTTTCAATAACTTGTAAATTCATCGTTAATGTCGACGGGCTCACTAAAAATATTCTATGTTTGAAGGCATCCTGAAACAAGTTCCTATCATTTTCAAACGCCAACATTAACGCGGGTTCTATGGCAACGAACATCAATACTATATCCAATGAGTTAACACCAACTAATTCATCATAACTTTTATCTTTTAACTCATTGATATGCCTTCTAATTGAAGCTATATGCTCTTTTAAAGCCTGTGATTTATCCAATTCCATATCAGATGAATAATAACGATCATATGCAGTTAACGACACCTTAGAGTCAATAATAACATCTCTTCCATTTGGTAAATGCACGACGAAATCTGGACGAAAGAAGTTCCCGTTTTCATCTTTGTAGGTACCCTGTGCTTCATATTCACGATCCTTCTTTAGGCCTGAATCCTCAAGTACTCTCTCTAGAATGACTTCCCCCCAATCACCTTGTTTTTTTGTATCTCCTTTTAGTGCGTTTGTAAGATTTATTGCATCTTTACTCATTTTTTCATTGAGTGATTTCAAGTTAGTTATTTCATGATATAAAGACATTCTATCTTTCGTTTCTTTATCATAAACATCTTCAATTTTTTTGCGAAAATTACCCAATTGTTCTCGCAAAGGATTCAATACCTCACCAATATTTAATTTGTTTTGATCAGTAAATTTTTTGGTTTTTTCTTCAAGTATCGTATTAGATAAATTTTCAAAGGCATTCGTCATCCTGTTTTCAGCTTGTTCTAACAAGATCAGTTTTTCTTGTGCTGCTTTTTTTTCTTCATCAAGTTTTGTATTCAGCTCTGCAATTGACACTTTTTTATTCTCGATATCTTTCTGCAGATTTTTATTCGAATTTTCACGTTCCTGAATGATCTTGTTAAGTTTCTCTATCTCATAATCTTTATCCTCTATTCGACTATCTTTATGCTCAATACGTTCTTTTGCTACTGCTAGTTTAAGTTGTAACTCATTATTAGATGACTTGAGCAGCTTGTTTCGATAAATTAACCACATGATGACTAATCCCGAGACACATCCCAGAACTACCATCTGTTTCAAATAATCGTTTATTAATAATTCAATCATACCTTTAGCTAAGTGATAAGAATTTTCATATTGAAGTTGCTATTAATTTTAGACATCGACCACCTTACCTGATGAAATCATAAGATTAAATAATTACATCTAATTGTTGATAGAATGTTCCAAAATCTCATTGCTTCAATAAATTTATTGTTTATAATCAACAGTTAATTGTGAATACTAAAAGTATATTCATGTTTTTATCCGGAACTTGATGAAACTAAAAGGCATTATCTTTGATGTAGACGGTACCATGGCAGATACTGAGGAACTTCATCGCCAAGCTTTCAATGAGGCATTTCATGAGTTTAACCTTAATTGGCACTGGTCAAAGACAGATTATTACAGGTTGCTTTTTATTTCAGGAGGTAAGGAACGTTTTAAAATCTGTCTTGAAAAAGACAAAGAACTTAAAAGTAAAATAATAGATCCTCATTTATTCATTGAAGAATTACATCAATGTAAGTCGAACCACTATCGTAAAATGCTTTCAAATGGCCATATTCAACTTCGTCCTGGTATTAAAAGATTAATCAATGAAGCACAGGACAAAGGGTTAAAACTAGGCATAGCAACCAGCTCATGTTTGGCCAACTTGAAAACACTAATCAACAGCACTTTAGATATTGACCCAAAAGAAATATTCAATACTATTATTAGTAGTGACAACGTCCCAGACAAAAAACCTTCGCCCATTGCTTATCAATACGCTCTTGCAGGTCTTGGACTAAAACCAGAGAGCTGCGTTGCAATTGAAGATACTCAAAATGGAAATACAGCGGCACTCAGCGCAGGGATAAGGACAATAATCACGACTCACTCCTATACTATAGACAATGTCTTCACTGGTGCCTCATTAGTAACAAATCACCTCGGCGAAGCTAAGAATACATTTAAGACTACATATGGCTACGCTTATAATAAGTCATATGTTGATGTGGAACTCTTAGATCATATTATTTGCCATCACATTAACAGTTCATCTGAATTCGTCTTGCCCGAGAACATATCAAATTTAAATTGAGGTATTGCCAAATAAACCCGGCAATAAAAGTCCAAAAAATCAATGGTTGTATTATTTGAACGGCATCAATATGAATTTTACAATTATGCCTACAAATAGATTTAAATAGTTCTAGAACTTTAAAATTTCGCAATCTACATCATTAAAATTTGTATAATATCGAAAGCAACACCTGTCATTAATCGAAAAAACTATAGAGAGCTCTTGTTAATATAGTTTATTTCCTAAGTACAATAAAAGCTGCTGCATTACCTCTAAAAATCAGAAATAAAAGCGAATCTTCTTTTCTATCTACAGCTTTCAAAAAAGCTTGTAACGTTTTAACTGGGCTCTTATTAACAGACGTAATTACATCTCCTGCTCTTAAGCCACCTCGCCAAGCAATACTCCCCCGTGCCACGTTTGCAACAATTACTCCTTCAACTTTTCCATAATAAGAACTATCTTGTTGAATATCACCAACTGAAACACCTTCTAATAATTCATTAATAGATTTTGGTTCTGTACTGATTTGAGTTCTTTCATCAACCGTTACAATAAATTCTAATTGTTTGCCATTTCGTAACACTTTAAATTTTATTATTTCACCTACCGGTAACAAACCAATACGATTTGCTACATCATTTGAATTAAGAATTTTTTTACCATCTATAGAAATAACAATATCACCAATCTTCAAACCAGCTTTACTCGCCGGAGAGCTATCTAATACTTCGTTAATGATTGCTCCACTTTGTTGTTCCAAACCGAAGGCTTCTGCAAGAGCTGGACTTATATCTTGCAGACTAACTCCTAGGAAACCGCGTTTAACTTCGCCTGTCTCAAGCAGCTGTTCTGTGATCTGCAGAGCAAGATTTATTGGTATAGCGAAACCTATTCCGATATTACCGCCACTTTGCGAAAAAATAGCAGTATTAATACCAACTAACTCACCACGAAGATTAACTAAAGCACCACCTGAATTACCTGGATTAATTGAGGCATCCGTTTGAATAAAATCTTCATAGCCTTCGATGCCTAAGCCACTACGACCTAGCGCACTTACGATCCCTGATGTAACAGTCTGCCCAAGACCAAAAGGGTTGCCAATAGCGACTACAAAATCTCCCACACGTAATGCATCTGAGTCAGCAGGTTTAATGTCAACTAGATTTTCTGCGGGCATTTTTATTACAGCCACATCAGTCTCTGGATCAGTGCCAACCACTTCTGCCTCAAGTTGACGACCATCACGTAAGGTCACCGTTATTTGAACAGCATTAGCAATCACATGATTATTAGTTAATACCAAACCTCTTTTCGCATCTACAATAACCCCCGAACCAAGGCTACTAGTTTTACGTTCAACAGGCTTATCCGGCACATTAAAATATCTTCGAAAACGTGGATCTGCAAATAAAGGATTTAATTTTTGTTTGACACGTCCTTCAGTTGCAATATTAACTACCGCAGGAGTAGCTTCATCCAACATGGGTGCAAGACTGGGCATTCCTTTTCCATCAAATACCTGTGGCAGTGCTGCGTTTGCTGAAGTTGCTAATAAATAAAATACAATAAGAAATAACTGTGTGTGTGGCCTAGTAAAATAATTCATCGTCATGATAATCCGTTTTTATTTCATTATTAGGAAGTTATGGTTTAGAAAAGTTCATTACATTCTTTAAAAATTGACACAAAAAAAGTCAATATGATGATGCTTGTATTAAATATATTTTGTGCAATTAACTTTTGATCGGTTGTACTTCTCCATTTTTTGGCATGCGCATACTCAACATATTCCAGGCATTTACATTTTTTTTCTCTTCACATCATCCTAGTTGAACTTCACCCTTAAATATTAATGCTTTATAGAACGTGGTTATATTGATATCCATGTAAGTAATTCCACAGTTCATGATCGACCAATAAAAAATTAAAATCTATAAGCAGTCTTAGTCATTATTTTAGAGGTTAGTGTCATCAAAGCTTGCACTGCTTTAGGTAATACATTTGCACCTGCAATTTCGGCAGTCGTTGCATGGTGCAATTCATCTTCACGCATTTGCTCTAAAATAGCTCGACTACGGCTATCATCCATTGGTAATTGTTTCAGATGTTCGTCAAGATGATTCACCACCTGATATTCAGTTTCAGCCAGAAAACCTAGGTTCCATTTATCACCAAAAAAACCAGCAATAGCACCCATACCAAATGAGCCTAAGTACCAGATTGGCCCAAGGAAACTAGGGTGCTCTCCGAGTTCTTTTAGTCTTTGTTCACACCATTCAAGATGATCGATTTCCTCAATAGCAGATTGTTGCATTGCTTTTTTGAGTTTATCATCTTTAGCAATTAGTGATTGAGCCTTATACAAACCCTGTGCCGCAATTTCTCCAGCATGATTAACACGCATCAAACCAGAGACATGCCTCTTGTCATTAGCATCAAAATTTATCTCAGGATGTGACTCGCCCGGATAGAGCCTTTTTTCTCGATCCGGATTTGTTTTGACAATTCCACTAAGTACAGAATCGAGTGCCATTATGCCACGGTCAAAAGAGCTATATTGCCTTGACTTCATTGTTATACTATTTAGTCTTTATATTTTAATTTGTTACAATTCCCACACTCAAAAAGTATCTTACCTTATAGACCATACTATTAAACCATATTGAGCGAGAATTTCACTCAGATAATATTGACAGGTCAAAGGCCAATCCGTACTATTCCACCTCTTTTTTACTCCGGCAACCCGATTTCTAGGAATTAGCATGAAAACTTTCTCTGCAACACCAGCTGATATTAAACGCGATTGGTTCATCGTTGATGCTTCAGGTAAGACCTTGGGCCGTTTAGCAACTGAAATTGCGCGGCGCTTACGCGGTAAGCATAAAGCTGAGTACACTCCACATATGGATACTGGTGATTATATAGTTGTCATTAATGCAAAAGATATCCGTGTATCTGGGAACAAGAGAAAAGACAAGATATATTATCATCACACAGGTTTTCCGGGTGGTATCAAATCAATAAGTTTTGAAAAATTGATTGCAAAAAAGCCTGAGCAAGTCATCGAAAAAGCCGTAAAAGGTATGTTACCAAAGGGTCCATTAGGTCGAGATATGTACCGAAAGCTCAAAGTCTACCCTGGAGCCCAACATCAGCATTCAGCTCAACAGCCTCAAATATTGGAGATTTAAGGGATGTCAGACGTTTATTACAGCACTGGAAGACGTAAAAGTTCAGCCGCACGCGTATTTTTAAAACGCGGATCTGGTGAAATCACAATCAATAATCGTACTCTTGATCAATATTTCGGACGCGAAACTGGTCGAATGATTGTTCGCCAACCATTAGAGACCGTCGATATGTTGGACCAGTTTGATTTCAACATTACTGTCACTGGTGGTGGGATTTCTGGTCAAGCGGGGGCAATAAGACTTGGTATCACTCGTGCTTTAATGGAATATGATGAAACACTACGAAAACCACTAAGACAAGCAGGTTTTGTCACTCGTGATGCGCGTGAAGTGGAACGTAAAAAGATTGGTTTACACAAAGCCCGCAAACGACCTCAATATTCAAAACGTTAATATCACGTTTTATTTATATAAAAAGAGAATTTTACCTCTCTTAACCATCATCGAATCGCGTATGTCTATCGATAAGACAGTAGTTGATGAACTAAAAATAGTTATGACTGACTAGAAAGGTTAAGCTTAGAATGATCTTAAGGGTGATTATTTTCTCGAAGTTTCAATTGCTTGTTGAACATCCTGCATAATGTCACCAATTCATGTTTTGCATTATATGTCTCCCTGAAATACCCACAAAAGACCCAGAACAATTCCGAATGGAAGTAACGATAAAAATATAACAAAAGCTAATCCCTCACTACATAAAGTAAAAATGTAATATGTAACTAAAACAAGGATACCTACTCTCTCCCTCTGACGAAATCTAAAAATATGACTTTTACCCAACAGAACTCTACTTTCCTTTTCCTTTTTAACCTTTCTATGGAACTTATGATATCCGTCACTACGGCTATACAGGACTAGTGAGCCGACTAAGAATACACCAAAGATAATGACTACTATGTGAAGAGGCATATTTCAGACCATCGGATATTCATTCAAGAACTCTCCTAATCTATTAGATTTTAATGAGAATCGTGTTTCTAATTTGAAATTCAAATTATCCCACAGCTTACCAGATGTTGAAATATAATTAATAACTATGATGTTTTAAAAATCATTGCAGATTATTCCCCTAAAATACCAAGCTGATAAACCAAAGCTTCTTGCATTAAACTCATCAAATGAAGAGTGGTATTAAGAGTAGTCCAAAATATAAATAATGATGACTAATATGAAGCGCTTACTTTTACTCTGCACATTCCTAATAACTTTCAATAGTTTTGCAGATACATTTTCGGATTCAGTAGCCGCGTATGAGCGCGGTGATTACACTAGTACGATAACATTGTTTGAGAAACTAGCAGAGCAAGGTGATAGAGAGTATGAAGAATTTTTAAGAGTCCGCGTATTAGAAGATTGCTTTACTTGTCAATAGAATAAAGAAGCACAAAATTTATTTAAGAGTACTCAATTTGTTCTGAACACATTAAAACTAATTAGAATTAATATTGTAGTCCGAACATGATTTCGTGATATTTAGTTATTTGAATTCAAGAAAGAGCGATACAAAGAGTTATAATTTTTTTTATTGTTATCAATATAATTAGTTCAACGGTTGATTAATGAACAATAAGTTGTTTTAAAAGAGTGCTTTTATGCGGCTGATCTTTAACATCTTGTTTGATTCTAGTGGAGGAAGTTCTGGAATTATAACCAACTTGAACAATTTTTTTCCCGTTGTTCTTTAGATAAAACTCTACATCTATATTATGAGGTTTATCACCCCAATCTTCTCCAATCACAAAAATATCGACATCTAAAATTATGCAAGCAGAAACATATTCAAGTTCATGATAAGGACGAACAATATCGACACAACGTAGCGCCATTAGCATCTCCACTCGTTGTTCGAGAGGGATTACCGGCACATTAAATTTATAAGATTTCACCACACTATCAGAAGCAACTCCGACAGCTACGATAGCACCTAGTGATTTACAACGCTCTAGTAAAGCAAGGTGCCCAACATGTAGCATATCAAATGTTCCGACTGTATAGACTATCATTATATTATTTAATTCCTCTATAAAAATTATTTTTTGTTACTTCTATTGAATTTCAGTACTTTTTATAAAAATTTCCAGCCATAAAAAATAGTTATTCCAAAGGTATAAATCGCAAGAAGATAAACGTTGAGTGGATTTCCGGAAAGTTTTGGTGTTTTTATTTGAGAAACATTCAAGACAGCGAGGGTCAACCCACTAATATAAAGAATTATAGAAAAAGTGACATCACTAAATAGGCTTTCAAAAATGAATATTAAAACAAGAATTATATTATTGTTGTCGAGTGCCAGTCCTGTATATTTCGAGTCACTAGAAAGACCAAATGTACTAAAATAACTCAGTCGTATTGCACTGGCAGCGATCATTATGAATACGCCTGGTAAAAATAGCGGATCGAATTTTCCGAAGCTTAATAGAAGGATTGCGGGAGTGACACCATAGCTCACAATATCTATCAATATATCAAGTTGTCCACCGAAAGCTTGGTCCGTACCTGTTCTTTTTTTCATTCTTCTTGCAATTAGACCATCCGCCCAGTCAAAAGCGACTGCCCAGATCATGCCAATCATGGCCAAGTAGTAAACGCCCAAAACACTAAAGTAAATAGCTGATATTGTAGAAGCTAATCCTGCGAGAGAGCATAGGTTAGGAAGATCATTTATGTAGGAAAGAATTGTAGGTTTTAACTCTCCAGTGACTCTACTGTTTGTAGACATTGTGGTTCCTATGATGATATTGAAAATATTTGACGACGGAAAGAATGTCTATAAGGGACGAGATCTTAGCAAATACTATATACAGAGAATCGGACTAAGATTCCGGTTTTTTTAAGCTTTTACACTGCTGCTTTGGGTCGTGTTGATCATCATGGCATAAATATCAGACTTTAGCTGTATGTATTTAGTGATAGTTGAAAAGTAATTGATGGTTTTTCTAGTTCAGTTCGTAATTTGCCTAGTGGGTGAAATCTGAGCACTGTATTTCTTCTATACAGCCCATATTTCCTACGACGCTTCATCCATAAAAAGCCACTAATGTTATGTGCACTCAGCAAACGCATCAAATAAAGAGTATTATTAAGAGTAGTCCAAAATATAAATCATAATGACTAATATGGAACACTTACTTTTTCTATGCACACACCTAATAATATCCAATAATTTTGCAAATGAACTATTGGATGAAAATGATGCGTATAATCGTGGTAATTACGCTAGTGCGATAACATCGCACGTTTAAGAAACTAGCAGAGCAAGGTGATGCAGAGGCGCAGCACAATATATACAAGAACTGATAGAGATTCGTAAAGCATGCTCAACAACGCATGTTGCACAGGTTTTTTTTTGCTAATTTGACCAATTAGCGAAGGCTTAAGGTAAACAGCATTATGTCAAAGTACCAAATCCTGATCGTTGATGACGAAGAAGATATTCACAGCGTAACAAAACTGGGCCTGCGAGGGCTCAAGTTTAAGAAAAAAGGTTGTGACTTTTTGTCAGCAATGACGGGTGACAATGCTGTCACCATGGTAAGAGATAATCCAAATATATCCGTGATCTTACTTGATGTCGTAATGGAAACCGATCAAGCCGGCTTAGATGCGTGCCGCCGAATTCGAAATGAGCTTGGTAATCATGTTACACGGATCATTTTACGTACCGGACAACCTGGAATATCACCCGAAAAGGATACCATCGATAACTATGACATTGACGGTTATCTGTCTAAAACCGAAATCACTTCCAACAAACTCTACTCTAGCGTTCGAACGGCACTTAAAGCGTGGAATGAACTCATGGACTTAGAGCGCCATAAAGCTAGCCTATCACTTATCCACGATTGCGCGATGTCCGTACACTCGTTTGATCCACTTGAACGATCTCTCGACCGAATTTTAGAAGCTGCTGCAGCAATCAGTAGCACTGAGATGGCCATGCTGTCACTCGAGACATTTGACAAATCAGAAGTTGCCAGCAATTATATGATGCACTTGGCGACTGCAGAAGATGACATCAAAGAACATGTGGCGCGCATCGCTCACGAAGTCAACCAGCGATATGGCAGAGGGGAAAGCACAGGTGCGCTGCAACTCGAAACAGGAATGGTATTTCCATTTGCACTTCACCGCGAGCTAGGACACGGATGGATCTATTTAGAAGCCGTAGACCTAGACGAATTGCAACTGCAAGCATTATCACTCTTGTGTGGTCATGCCTCGAATGCGCTGTATTCAACCGTTGCGCAGGGCTTACTCAATTCACGGTGGGATCAATCAGACGATTTTGATATATTGGCTATTTAAAAAACACCCAACAAAAATTGAAATAACAATAATTGGGCGCAGCGAATGCAAGTAAGTGCTGATAATACTGAATGGCCAAAAAGCCGCGCGACCATTGCCTTAACTTTAACAACGACGGCATTTGCTATTTGTTTTGCATGTTGGGTTATCAACGCCGTGTTAGTCACTTATCTCGTTCAAAACGGCATTTTCGATTTTTCCGCCGAACAAATTGGCTGGCTTATGGCGACCCCAATTCTAACAGGGGCAATCAGCCGCGTTCCTCTGGGCATATTAACTGACAAATATGGTGGCAGAATAATACTGACACTCTTATTACTAGGTTGCGCTATCCCGATGTACCTGCTGTCTTTGTCGACGAGCTATATGGGTTTTTTTATTTGTAGCCTGGGTTTTGGTTTTGCAGGTGGCGGTTTTGCAGTTGGCATCGGCTACGTTTCTACCTGGTACCCTCCTGAAAAACAAGGTACTGCGCTAGGCATATTCGGCATGGGCAATGCTGGCGCGGCAGTTACGAGCCTTGCGGCACCGGCGCTACTAACCTTCCTTTCTACCGACACAGACCCTACTGAAGCATGGCGGCATTTACCTCAAATTTATGCTGCCGTGTTAATCATCATGGCGCTAATATTTTTCTTCGGCAGCGAGAGCAGGTTGCTGGCGAATGCGCGTGAAAAATCTCTAGCAGAACGCTTATCACCGCTTAAGTCCGGTGTTGTCTGGCGGTTTGGCTTGTACTACGCATTCGTGTTTGGAGGCTTTGTCGCCATCTCACAGTGGCTGGTCCCTTACAGCATCAATGTCTACCAAATCAGCCTGGCGGAAGCGGGTTTACTCGCGGCTGTGTTTAGCCTGCCATCCGGCATCATCCGCGCCCTCGGTGGATATCTGTCTGATCGATATGGCCCCAGATGGTTAATGCACACAGTCTTTTTGGGTTGCGCAATTTGCTGCACAATTCTTGCAATTCCAAAAATGGATATTTTAAGCCCAGGCGTCGGCATAAGCGCCAAAAAAAGCGGAATCGTTGAACACGTATCTTCGAGCACTATTGTTATATCAAGCAATATCTATCAGTTGGAAAGTAAGCCAAAAGCACTAATCGCTGAAACCGACAGTAACGAAAGACCACTGCTTTTTCCAAAACTACAGAATTGGCAGGAAGTAAATATTGGGGTCGGCGAAGAAGTCGTTAAAGATCAGCTTATTGCTCGGGGTGTTTCGAATATGTACTACCCAGCTAATATCTGGGTGTTCATCATTTTAGTCTTCATACTCGGTATTTTGACCGGCGTTGGCAAGGCCGGCGTATTTAAATACATTCCAGATCATTTTCCAGACAACATTGGCACCGTTGGCGGCATCGTTGGTCTAATTGGAGCGATGGGCGGTTTCGCCTTGCCTATGGTGTTTGGCTACTTACTGAGCTGGACAGGAATGTGGACCACATGCTGGATTGTATTGGCGGTTCTATCTGTTGTCTGTCTTGTCTGGATGCAAATTACCATTAATAGAATTATGGCAGTCGAAGCACCAAACCTAGCAAATCTAATAGAAAATAGCGCGGCTCGTTCAATAGCCATCGCAGGCGTTATGCGCCATGTTGTTCCGGACAACGTTGAAGAACTCCTACAAGCGTTACCTTTCTTCCACGATCTCACTCAAGAGGAACTGCATGCGGTCGCGAGTATCGGTGACTTCCAATCAAGCTTAGCGGGCGATATTATCTTTGAGCAAGGCGATCCTGGTGACGCCTTGTACGTCCTGATTACTGGCAAGGTAGAAATTTATCTTATCGGCGAAGAAGACAAACGAGTTGAACTCGCTGAATTAGGCGATGGCGCCTATTTTGGTGACCTTGCGCTTATCGACGGGCAAGTCCGTTCAGCTACCGCGGAGGCAATCGAAAAATGCGAGTTCTTCCTTATCGGCCGTCAACAATTCCTTGGTTTAATGTCCGATTCACCAAGAATTTTAGCGGATGTACTTATCAATTTATCTGAACACATCAGAAGTACCAATCAACGTTATGTCGATATAAATGAAAAAAAGGAACGCATACAGAATCAGGCCAAACTTGCCAGACATCAATCAATAGCGCAAATGGTCGCGGGTGTGGCTCATGAAATTAATACCCCATTAGGTATCGTCAATCACGCTGCAAGTATTATCACAGAAGATCTCAATGAGAATACGATCAATGACATCTCTAAAAATGACGACGCCCAAGAAGTGCTTAAAGGGCTCATGGAAGCGGGCAATCTGATCCAAAACAACATTCGACGCGCCGAAAAGTTGATTACGTCTTTCAAAAATCTATCGGTTCGCCAGATCACCGAAGAAAGAGAAGAAGTGAGACTCAGCGAAGTTATTGAAGATGTACTCCGCTTGTATCGCGTTAAGGCTGATTCTTCAAATATGACATTGACCTTTACAAACAATTTGCCAATGAATGATTTGTGGGAGGGTTACCCAGGCCCATTAGGTCAAGTGCTATTAAACATCATCGAGAATGCTAATCGTTATGCTTACCCTGATGCGGGAGGCGGCAGTGTTCAGGTCAGTTTACAACCAAGTAATCTACGACAGTTCGACTATGCTATTATTGTCAAGGACTTTGGCGTTGGCATACAAGCGACTGAACAAAAAAAAGTTTTCGATGCTTTTTATACCACTGGCCGTGGCAAAGGTGGCAGTGGGATCGGTTTATCCATTGCCTACAATCTCATAACGTTTCAACTCGACGGCCAAATCAATTTGGCGTCTACAGAGGGTGAAGGCTGCGAGTTTTTGATTTACCTGCCACGTATCGTAAAAGAAAAAAGTGAACAGACGCATTTGACACAAGGTGACGGAATAAGCCTCTAGGCTATTATGAGCGCCTGGACCCACTAAAGATGAATCCACTTTATTGAAAGATGTCTATGAATGAAGAACTGACAATCGAGCACGCCGGATACTTAGATGACCTGGAGCATATTCCAGCTTATGTCTTAGGCAGCATAAATAATTCGAAGGTCGAGCGTTGTTATTCTTGTTGCTTCTGCGGCGTGGGTGATAGCGGTTTCATAAAAATTGTCGAGACAGAACTACCAACAGATGAAATATCCCTGCCGTCTGAAAAAAAAGGTTCTCTAACTGTTTTACAAGGGGGGATAGAGGTCACTTATCCCGTTCTCCTTGACGGGGGTAATCTACAGGTGAAAAGTAGATCCCCCATTGCGTCAGAGGGTCAGCTTGTGAAAGGTGAACTGTGTATAGGGGGTCAATCGCAAGTCATTCGCGCACGCGTTTCTGACTTTGATCAAGCTGACGACTCGGGCATTCAGCATTTAAGCCTACACAGCAGTGGTGGTAGTAACAGTGAAACTAGAATTATTCATAGCACACCAACCAGAGGCTGCATAAAATTAACATTGTCTATGATGCGTCAGAAATCCGCATATCCGATTCATATTCAGCCAAGTTATCTCAATAAAGAAACGGGTAAACGCGTTGGTATCAGTTACGAAGAAGCAATTGATCGTTTTGCTGACCTGCTACTCGCGCATCGTGGAGAACTTGGGCGTACGCTCATGTATGCTTGCGGTCAATTGGATTATTTTAGTATCTTTGCGATTCAGGAAGTCTTTCGTCTTTTAGGTATACGAAACCTAACAGGCAATGCCGAGCATTGTCTAAACGCAGGCGCTGTTCACAACGAAATGTTAACAGGCCAAGAAGGACCATTTCTTACAGTTGATCAAAGCGTTCATGGTGACAACAGATTGTTCCTAATGAACGGTTGGAATGGACAGATCACCCACCCCCCCGTGTTTCGCTCGATTTTGAAGCGAGAGGAACTAGACGCCTATATCATTGAAGTGATGGTGAGTGAATCAGCCATTGAACTAGCAAAGCGGGTTGATGCAGACAGAGTATTACTAATCAAATCTGCATCTGATCCTCACCTTGCCCTTGCCGTTGCGAACGAAATCATCAACGTTTACCCTGAAGCAATTAGTCAACCGTTTCTTAGTGCGTTTTCTGACACTGAGAGTTTCGATAGCTATCGGTCATTAACAGCCGACCCTAGATTCGATCCAATGCGCGTCGCAAAACGTATCGCCGCCGAAGAAAAGTATGTTGAACGTTTATTCACAGCGATCAAGTCTATTGCCCGCAAGCTAGCCAAGCCGGAAACGGTGCCCATCAACATTCCATCAGTCGGTTTGTCACAAACGAGTGGTGTGGTTGCTCATTGTTTGTGGGGCGACCTGTTTGCAATGCTCGGCAAATACGGCCTCAATGCTGACGGCAGCGTGGCTGGCGGTACCTTGCGTATTCCAGGCCAAATTAATGCAGAGTCTGAAGTACAGGGTCTCTCTCGTAAGTATTTTCTAGGTAGGATTCCAATAGATATGGCAGCGGAAGCTGCAGCACGTATGGATTTACCCGCACATGCTTACGATATGTCTGTCACTGATATTCCACGCACTGCACTTGATTACTCTGACTTAGATGACAAAAAAGAGCTTTTTGTCTTCCTTGGGACACAGTTCGAAGCCAATATGATGGAGCGTAAGCGTTGGTTAACTAAGCTCGAGCAGGACACTGTTGTAAGTGTTGTCATCGACCCGGTTCCAGACCCCTATAGTATTGAGCACGCTGAGTTAATCATTCCTTCACCACCGCACCCTGCAACCACTAAACTTTATCAAAATGGCGAATGGAAACTGTCTTTATCCGCGCCACACAAAAAAGCGCCTAAGCATTGTCGATCGGATGCAACAATCGTCTATGACGTCATGTGGCGTATTGCAGAGAAACTTGCCAGTAATTCAACACAGGCACAACAGCACTCCGACCTAAACGAATTCGTTGCTAATGGATATATTGAGTCGCGGTTTGGCGGCGGGCTCGATCGAATCGATGGTGAAGTCAATCGTGAACAATTGTGGCAGCGTGTACAAGACTATTTGCATGGGGGTTCAGGTCCTCTTTACTGCAGCTTCGATGATGCTGACGGCAAACCTATTGAGTGGCAAGAAATGATCGAGCAAGGTGCGATCACCTATGGTGGCGTTGGCACAACGCGATTTGTGCTTGACTATAACAAGCCAGACAAGTCGCCCTTCGCGGACATATTTGGCAAAGAGCGTCCGTTTAGGTTCTTTACCCCCGATGAGACCGACCTAACCTACCCTCACGGCATCGTTCTGAACTCAGGTCGATCGCCATTGTCTCAAGACAAAAAACAGATCCGCTACGCAACATCGACATTTAATTCTGGCAAGGCAACGCCGATTGTTGATATGCCAGATGAAAACCCAATCCACATGTCACCCCTACTCGCACAGAAGTATGGTCTTAAAACCGGAGATCTAGCACAGCTTAGCAATATTCATCATGAAGATATTTTAACACTACCGGTTGAGGTCAACGACAGAGTCAAAGGCGACAATTTATATGTGAGTTTTCACAAATCGCGTGGCCAGATGCAGCGTGGTCACTATATCAACGACATTACCTCTCGATTAGGTCGCTGTCAGTACTCGGCACAGACTTCGGTTAAGTCTAGCGAAGTACTGCTACAAAAAATCCAAAGTCAAGCACCCGATACTCGCGCGCTTGACACAACAGCGGACCTTCCGGTCTGGAATGGAGAAAGCACAGCACTTTATGTTGCAGACATCATTGCGGAAACCCACGACGTGTTTACGTTCCGTTTCCAAGGCGACCCGTTATGCCGGTTTGAGTACCAGCCCGGACAGTACTGCACCTTCATTCTTAATATTAACGGCAAAAAGGTATTGCGCTCTTACACAATCTCATCAACACCGACACGCCCGTTCATTCTAGAAGTTACCGTAAAGCGCGTACCTGGTGGATTGGTATCGAATTGGCTACCTGACAATCTCAACGTTGGCGACCGTGTCAACATCGCCGGCCCCAAAGGTAAGTTCTGTTTACAGCCAGGTGCCATCGCTAAAAAATTGTTATTCCTCGGCGCAGGTAGCGGTGTCACGCCAATGATGTCCATGAGCCGCTGGCTGTCAGACGTTGCTGCCGATGTTGATATGCGCTTCTTCAACTCGGTTCGTGGACCAAACGATATCATCTTCGACAAAGAGATACAGTTGTTAACAAGCCGCTACCGGACGTTTTCACCCGTCATGATTACAAGCTCCCGAGAAACCGAACATTGGGATGGTTACAAGGGCCGTGTAAATAAAGAGATGTTAATGGAACTGGCCCCAGATATTCATGATAGGACGATTTATATATGTGGTCCAGCAGGCTTCATGGACGCCGCAAAAGAAATGATTCTTGAGCTAGGGTTTGACCAGACCAACCTTCATCTCGAAAGTTTTGGTGGCGCACGAAGCAACGCTGGCTCTGATGAAACTGAGGCTGTCGCGGGCGATATCAAAGTAGACTTTGCCAGTACCGGAAAGATCGTTAGTACTGATGGAAAGATGACGTTGCTAGATTTTGCCGAGGCGCATGAAGTCGATGTGGACTATTCTTGTCGATCAGGCAGCTGCGGTGAATGTAAAGTCAAAGTACTAACAGGAAAGTGTCGATCTGAAACTAACGAAGGTCTGACAGAAGAGGAGAAAGCCCAAGGATATGTACTGAGTTGTGTTACATTCCCAGAAGAAGACTGTAGTTTTGATGTTTAATCACCCACCAAAGACAAATGTTGGTTGTATGATTTTTTTTGAAAGTCATTGTAGATTATTTCCCCAAAGACTAAGTTGGGAACCGAAGTTTCCTGCATCAAACGCATCAAATAAAGAGTAGTCCAAAATATAAATAATGATGACTAATATGAAACGCTTACTTTTACTCTACACACTCTTAATATCTTTCAATAGTTTTGCGAATGACTTTTTAGATGCGGCAGCTGCATATGAGCGTGGTGATTATAAAACTGCGTTGACTCTAAGTAAGGAACTAGCAGAGCAAGGTTATGCAAGTGCGCAGTTTCTATTAGGTTCGATGTATAAAAATGGAAAAGGTACTGCTCGAGATTTTAAAGCAGCTTTTAAGTGGTATACTAAAGCAGCAGAGCAAGGTGAGTCAGATGCACAGTTCCATCTAGGTAAGATGTATTATCAAGGAAAAGGCACTCCTCAAAATTATAAAGCAGCTTTTAAGTGGTGGATCAAAGCTGCAGAACAAGGTGATGCAGATGCGCAACTTTTTTTAGGTGCGCTGTATGAAAATGGGAAAGATACTCCTCAAGATTATAAAGTAGCCTTTAAGTGGTACGCCAAATCAGCAGTGCAAGGTAATGCAGCTGCGCAGTTCAACCTAGGTGGGATGTATAAAAAGGGACAAGGCACTCCTCAAGATTATAAAGAAGCCTTTAAGTGGTATGCCAAATCAGCAGTGCAAGGTAATGCAAGTGCGCAGTTCAATCTAGGTAATAGTTACTTCAATGGAGAAGGCGCTCCTCAAGATTATAAAACAGCTATCAAGTGGTACACCAAAGCAGCAGAGCAAGGTCTTGCAGATGCGCAGTACAATCTAGGTAATATGTACCGCAAAGGAGAAGGCATTCCTCAAGATTATAAAGAAGCCTTTAAGTGGTATGCCAAATCAGCAGTGCAAGGTAATGCAAGTGCGCAGTTCAATCTAGGTGTGATGTATCGCACGGGACTAGGCATTCCTCGAGATAATGTCATGGCACATATGTTTTTTAATATTGCAGCAAGAGGTGGAGATGAAAAAGCAAAAAAAGGTAGGGATATAGTGGCAGACATGATGACTTCAGAAAAAATCCTAGAAGCACAACAGTTAGCTAAAGCGTGGATGAGGAGGCATAATTAATCGTGGATGTCATAAAAACTTATATATTATAAATCCGCACATTCAATTTCGGTAGTCCTTTTCCGTGCCATCTAAACTAGGTTATTCTTGAGCTAGATAGTAATGAACTGGGGAGAAGTCTAGTAATGACTATATTAGTAAAGATAGGAATAATTGTATCAGTTGTCGATGACTCCAAATCAGAATGAACAAGCACAACAGTTAGCTAAAGAGTAGATGGAGAAGTATTAAATTGATCATCCAGATTTTGGAAACTCTTACAAAGATGGTATCTCTGAAATTTTGACTGATACCAATAAGATTCAATAAGATATAACACAATGACATTTTTCGAATCAGTACATAATGGTTTTTATAAATATTTTCAATTTTCAGGTAGGTCTGTTAGATCGGAATATTGGTATTTTTGTTTATTCTTATTTACTGTAGATCTTCTTCTAAGTTTATTAGAAGCATTTTTTTATACTACAGGACAAGGAATATTATCAGTAATCTTTGGTTTGGGAACAGTCATTCCTTCATTATCCGTTGCTTGTAGAAGACTACATGATGTAAGTAGGTCTGGATGGTGGTTACTTATTTCACTCACAATAGTAGGATTAATACCTTTGTTATATTGGATGTGCAAAAGAAGTGATAATGGTGAAAATAGGTTCGGCGCACCTCCTTAAATAGATGTTAAGATCGAACCAAATTTATAAATGGTAACTAATATGAAACACTTAATTTTACTGTGCGCACTCCTAATATCCTTCAATAGTTTCGCAGATGAACTAGTGGATGTAAATAAAAAAAACCTGTAGTCACTGATGGTGGTTGGAAATCTATAGCTAATTGGGAGCAGTTAGCCATTGGCATAAAACCAAGTGCTGTGCGAAAGATACTTGGTGAACCTCAGAAAATAGATGGAGGCATATTGGTAATATGGCATTACAAAAGAGGAGGAAGAGTTGTATTTCAAGTTGGGAAAGTCTTCAGTTGGAACAAACCTGATCAATAGTTAATCCTCGCAAGATACCAAGCTGATAAACCGAAGCTTCCTGCATTAATCGCATCAAATAAAGAGTAGTATTAAGAGTAATCTATAATATAAATCATAATGACTAATATGAAACACTTAATTTTACTGTGCACACTCCTAATATCTTTCAATAGTTTTGCAGCTATCCAGCCTGATGCAGATGCGTATGAACGCGGTGATTATTCTCCTGCCTTCACCCTAATTGAAAAACTAGCAGAGCAAGGTGATGCAAAGGCGCAGTACAATCTAGGTTTGATGTATGACAAAGGAGACGGTACTCCTCAAAATTATAAAGCAGCTATTAAGTGGTATACGAAATCAGCAGAGCAAGGTCATGCAAAGGCGCAGTCCAATCTGGGTAATATGTATCGCAAAGGAGAAGGCACTCCTCAAGA
>DKOR01000010.1:31052-103510 GCA_002470825.1 Thiotrichaceae bacterium UBA7357
TATACCAAATCAGCAGAGCAAGGTGATGCCGATGCGCAGTACAATCTAGGTTATATGTATGCCAATGGATATGGTACTCCTCAAGATCATGTCATGGCATACATGCTTTGGAATATTGCAGCAGCGAATGGACATGAAGGTGCAAAAACTAATATGGATATAGTCGCAAAAAAGATGGCTTCAGAAAAAATATTAGAAGCACAGCAGTTAGCTAAAGAGTGGATGGAGAAGTATTAAAAGTAGTCCAAAATATAAATAATGATGACTAATATGAAACGCTTACTTTTACTCTGCATACTCTTAATATCTTTCAATAGTTTTGCAGATGAACTATCGGATGCAAATGATGCGTATGAGCGTGGTGATTATACTACTGCGATAACATTGTATACCAAAGCAGCAGAGCAAGGTGATGCAACGGCGCAGGTCAGTCTAGGTCTTCTGTATGATGTTGGGAAAGGCACTCCTCAAGATTATAAANNGCAGCTATTAAGTGGTATACCAAAGCTGCAGAGCAAGGTGATGGAGATGCGCAGCTCAATCTAGGTTGGATCTATAAAAACGGAGAAGGCACTCCTCAAGATTATAAACAGGCCATTAAGTGGTTCACCAAATCAGCAGAGCATGGTAATGCAGATGCGCAGTACAATCTAGGTTTGATGTATCGCAATGGAGACGGCACTCCTCAAGATAATGTCATGGCATACATGCTTTGGAATATTGCAGTAGTAAATGGATATAAATATGCAAAAGGCAATAGAGATATAGTCGCAAAAGAAATGACTTCAGAAAAAATATTAGAAGCACAGCAGTTAGCTAAAGAGTGGATGGAGAAGTATTAAAATAGATGCTTTTATTATATGTACATCCTTATTCTCTAATAAAATCATGTGCCATATCAGGAGGCAAGTATGAACCACGAAAATATTCAAAGAATAATATTTTATATTTTGATTTTATTATTATCTGGCTGCTTTGGCACATTAGCTAAAAAAACTATGCTAATAAATCCTGGAGATGACAAGGAGACAGTCACAAACGCGATGAGGCCTCCAGAGGATCGTCAATTAGAGGAACAAACGAAGCTTAGCAATACTGCAAAACAGATACTGGTATTTCCTAACTGCGAAACAGATGCTGGTATTCCCTACGATGACTATCGAATAGTTTGGTACTATGATGGAAGGTGCTCCGGACACAACTATTGAGCTACACGAAAGATAAGTTAACCATTGCGGTTAAAACTAGTCCTCAAACGCATCAAATAAAGAGTAGTATTAATAGTATTCCAAAATATAAATAATAATGACTAATATGAAACACTTACTTTTACTATGCATACTCCTAATAACTTTCAGTAGTTTTGCAAATGAACTGTCGGATGCAGCAACTGCATATCAACGTGGTGATTATACTACTGCCTTTACTATATGTGAAAAACTAGCAGAGGAAGGTCTTGCAGAGGCGCAGTACAATCTAGGTCTAATGTGTAAAAAGGGAGAGGGCACTTCTCAAGATTATAAAGAAGCCATTAAGTGGTTCACCAAAGCAGCAGAGCAAGGTCATGCAAGTGCACAGTACAATCTAGGTCTGATGTATAAAAAAGGAGACGGAGCTCCTCAAGATTATAAAGAAGCCATTAAGTGGTGGACCAAAGCGGCAAAGCAAGGTCATGCAAGTGCACAGTACAATCTAGGTTTGTGGATGAGGAAACATAATTAATAATATGAAATGTTTAATTCTACTATGCACACTCCTAATGACATTTAGTGGTTTTTGTAGATAACTCTCGGATGCGGCAACTGCGTATCATAACGTTGGTTACACCAGTACGATTACATAGCTTGAAAAACCAGTAGAGGGTGAAAAAATCCTCTAGGCAATCCGCATTTGATATGACTATCAATATCTGCGACAGTCTAATTTGAGTCCCTAATTAACTCTTTAAGAAACTTATTATTTGAGATCATCTTCCTTATTCATCTGTAAAGTTTTCAATTTCTGATAACTCATCAGATATCATGAAAAACAGTTAATAAATACATAAATGGATAATCCAAGTAAAGGAAGCAGAGTGAGGACTGTCCCTAAGACTCTCAAAAATAGCATCTCTTTCATGAAACCAAAAGAAACCCCATGAATTAATCGTCCAATTAAAAAAGCTGAACCGTAATAGTGTAAAAAGTTGGCTTGTAATCCATTAGTTTCAGCTAATAGCATAATTATAAGAAATATAGGCAGATATTCAGTAAGATTTCCTTGGGCTCGGATCGCTCTTTGAAGGCCTTCTTCGTTATTATTCCCAAAAGAAAACCATTTGAAGGCTGGACTGCCTCTTAAAGCAATAACTCTAATGGATAATATCACCACCCAAATTGCCAAAAATGATGCATAAAATGCGACTAACATAGACATATACTCCTAGATTGATTGTTATAGATAAAAAAAATAAGAGGCACTATTTTTTACCTATAAATTAACCACCCAATTTAAAGACGAATAGAGTTCATATATAATTTATAACAATATTACCGTGTAGTTTATGGACAGTAAATATTTTTCATGTTCCGTATTATATTTCTCTTAGAAATATCCACAAAAGACCCAAGACAATTCCAAATGGAAGTAACAATAAGAAAGTTAATTTCTCATTATAAGGAGGAAAAATGTAATATATAACCAAAACAAGTATATTTAATCTCATCTTTTCTGTAAGTCTAAAACATGTTTTTTATCTTACAGAACTCTACTTTGTCTTTCTTTTATAACCTTTCTATACCATTCATGATATCCGTCACTACGGCTACACAGGACTAGAAAACTATCTAAAATACACCAAATATAATAATTCCTATGTTAGGGTATATATCTCAGAGCATATGCTATTCATTCAAGAAATGTTCTATCAACCAAGTGACTACTGTAATATTAGCTTTGATCATAAAAAACCACTTTGAAAAACAATTCGGGGCTACAAGACGCTTCGTCTAATGAAGCATATTCTTAATTTTATTCTAATTATCTTGAAAACCTATGACATACATATGCCAGCTGTCATTAATACTTCATAAAACATAAATACTGCATTTGATTTTCAATCTATTTTAAGAATCATAAATCAAGTAAGAGGCTAATATACATTAGCGCTTTTATTGGCAATCACTTCGAGTTCGAACTAGAATCTAACATCAGATCAATAAATATTGAGCAGGACACAAAAATGGCCAAAGGCATTATTAAACGTTACGATTTTCGGAAAGGTTTCGGTTTTATTAATGACGATAAAAACGACGAAGATTATTTTTTTCACAGGAGTGAATGGAAAGGTGATGGCCCTATCCGCCGAGGTTTAGCCGTCAAATTTATCATCAAGGATTCAGAAAAAGGCCCTCAAGCTGAAAATGTTATTCCTGTAAATGGTGATGGTGGCAAACGTTCTAGCAATAACAAACCTGTATCACTAGAGGATCGTATAACATCAATAGAACGTTCTCTAAGAACTTGGAAAGTTTTAAGCTTTTTGGCATTTGCTGGTATCATTGCCCTAGTGGTTGAGAAACTCATACAATAATCATTAATAGATTGATATTGATTATTAGAAGCCGAGAGGTCCAAAAATTATTATCAGATACCAAAAAAAAATGTGAACCATTAGTAAATTACTAACGTCATATGATAAATTACGTAAGAGAGCTCATGAATTTCACAAGATGCTAGCTTTAGGTCAACTGGAAAAATATATAATTACCCGTTAATTGCCAATTATCTTTGAGAAAATGGAAAATAAAACAGTGACCGCAAACGACCAAAAAAAAATATTACTATCTAACGAACAAAAAGGTAGCAAAGGTCTACTACACGTAGTTGGTTGGGTTGGAGTGATTATCTCTATCCCATTCTTTTTGTGGGTGCCACTCGGATTTACAGACCTAGTACCGTCCATGATTGATATATTCGGTCTCGTTGGACTTCGTATTCCAGCAGGAATCACGATCGCCGGGCTGTTGATAGCCGCTATCGGATTCCATAGGGATTAAAGGGGTTTATCCGGGCCCTTATCCGGAAAAATATAAATTGTAAAGTAAGGAGATTAATATGTTCAAACTATCTGATGTTTTCATTTTACTCGCAGTTGCGGTGTCCTTCGCTGTTTCAGGGCTCCTCTGGTTTGAGGGTGAATTAATGGCAGGACTATTCACTGCGATATGGGTACCTTCCATCCTTGCCTTCGGTATTTACTTCAAATTGTCAAGCCTGAATTCTAGGGGAATGCAATCATGATCGCTGACAATTTGATCATTTATGCTATTTGTGTGTTCATATTAATGATCATAGGTCTCGTGCTGACGTTTTTAGAGTTTCGTTACGGTGAACCTAACCAGCAACAGAAACAGAAATCTACAGAGACAGATTCCAATAACGAGGAAGAACTCTCCCGCTAAACTTTGCTGAATACAGGCGCAGGTTCATTGAGTCATGTTTCTAATTTCCTGTGAAAGGCATTAATTACTTTTTTTGATATTTTATTAGCAGGGAAAATCTATCGCTATTTTTGCCTGATTGATTTCTAGAAACAGAGTGCTTTACAGTCGGACCGTGAAACATGTTCGTGAAAATCATTCATGCCGCCAATGATGCATTCGTCTAATAGCATACTTTTTGTGATACCCCGTACTTCAATACAGGGTTTACAGACAATTAGTTCAGCATTTGAATTAGAAAACACTTCTTCAAACTTTTGCGGCGGACCAAAAGGCACCATTTTAAGATGCGCTCCCTTTATCGCAACTGTAACGGCATCATGAAACAACATGATCATTATCGTATCCCCCGCCTGCAAGGCAGACGCCGCAAAAATAAAAGGCAAGGATGCTCGAGTGGTATCCGTTGGGCCCCAAGTTGTAGATATTGCATAGTGCATATTAATCACCTTTTATTGATTATTTCATGAAACGATATTAGCAATATATGACTTCAAGTTGATGAAGTATCAAGATAGATAGGCTGTTTTCCGTTCATAAAAAATATAATTTATTATACTCATCAATTCTAATATCTAATTCTACCGATTAGCTCTCAATTACATGAATAGGTACATAGAATTAGATTCATATTAGCAGTTCAAATTTGTCACTAAGATATATCAGTCCTTTCCATATATATTTGTTCGCATAATCTGCATAGGAGTTATAGCTATATAGATTTATTTATGCAAGTCTTTGTTAATAATAAAAATATTATAGCATCTAAAATTAAAAATATATAAACGCAAATGGGGGTATATTGATACTGAAAACATATCAGGAAAAAAATTATACCGTAGAGATTTAAAGTCAGATGAGTGTATGAAGACTAGTCTTATGTTAGGAAGAGTAATTTAACCCAAATATCACTAACTTTTATCGATATTGATTAAAATTGATTTATTGTTCAACAGCATTCTAATTTTGGAGTCTAACTTGGCTAGTTTTTCTATATTTAAATGTCGTAACTATAAAATTAAACTGTAAAAAAACAGTACTAAAATTTGTATATTAATATCAAATAATCTCAATAAGTAAACATTTAATAAATGAATAAAACACAAATATCAATAGATGCTAGAAATATTTTTTTATCTGAGTATCAGGCTGTTCTAAGTACCCATTCTATCGATGTGAGCGGCTATCCTTTTGGTTCTATTGTTCCTTATTGTCTCAATAAAGTAGGCTTGCCGATCATCTTGATCAGCAAGATTGCACAACATACTAAAAATATTATTTCTAACACGAAAGTTTCTTTATTAGTTATAGAAGGTAATGCCGATGACTCACAAACGGTTGGCCGAGTTACTTTCCTTGGAGACGCTGAATTAGTAGAGAAAAATGATAATGATAGCGCTGAGAGATATTATAATTATTTTCCACAATCTCGTGATTATCATAAAACACATGACTTTAATTTTTATGTGGTTAAACCTGTACGTATTCGATTTATTAAAGGTTTTGGCCAAGTTTATTGGATTGAAAAAAATAATTTTCAGTTAGCTAATCCATTTATTTTTGAAGAAGAGCAGGGAATGTTAAACCATATGAATATAGACCATATTGATACGATTAGACATTATTGCGATATTTATAATATATATTATAGAATGCCACAGCTTCCCGAAATGGTTGGTATCGATAGTGAGGGTTTTAATCTTCGGGTTGGTTCCAAAATACATCGCATAAAATTTGTAGAACCAGTGACTACAGTAAATGCAGTTCGAAGAGCATTGGTTCAAATGGCAAAAAATTATGATTTTGGATTAGAATCTTAAAGAGACTTATTCTTACTCTTTTATGGTTTCATAATTTTCAATAATGCGGTAAGCAATCGAGTAATCAAATAACTAAATATCAGCAGCTTATGTGATTTTACTTCACCATGCTCTGATTAATTCAACTTAAAGACCTACGCATTCTCCCTGGACCATTGAAGAATAAGAAGTTGCAACTGTTGAGGTAAGAATAAAACGTTGATCTTTTAAATTCAAAAAAAAATGCATATAACTTTCCTCAGACAGTTTTAATGATGAGATCATGTCTGGAGCAGATTTATAATTATCAAGAACGTGTTCTCCAAAACCTTGATCATCAGTGAATAAAGAAGTCTTTTCATTTTGAATAGTAACTAGTAGTCTTCCGCCATGAAACGTACTGATATTATCTCCACTTATTAACTGATACCCTTGCTCGAAAGCACATCCATATTCTTTTTTATCTTGTGTGTAGCCAGTAAATGAGTAGATTGATAAGAATATAAAGATTATTTTTTTAAACATCGTATTCATATCCTTTTATAAAATAATTTTTGGATGAAAGTAATCTTTTCATGAAAGTTTCGAAATTAATTTTCAGATATTCTCTCAATTTCAAACATGATTTCATTTCGTCTCATGAAAGGCAGCGTCCATGGTGGATTATAAAAAGCATATGTTGCTAAACCTACTGTTTTAATATTTTCTTTTTTTATATACTGCATCAATAGTTTTTCATGGTGCTCAATATTTTCATTGGAATTCAGTCCAGAAAATTGAATAACAACATATCGTTTTTTTAGAATTCGATTAATTATTACAATGGTATTATTAGGTTTAGGGAGTGTATGCATTTGATACTTCGCTGGCATTACGAAGCTGACCTTCCAAATTCCATTTTGTAATTGTTGTTTTACCGGTGCTGTCATAGCGATTTTTTCTTTATTTGCTTGCTTTGCTGAAGCAGTCATCGCAGTTTTTTGTTGAATAGTATTATTACCAAAGATGTAGTCCGCTAATATCCTGAAGCCTTCACTAATTGCCTCATCACGCTCACCTTGCACGTTAACTCCAGCGGTGATCATGGGGACATATTCTCTTATATCAAAATCCTGCTCTGATTTTATTACTTGATAATTTGGTTGTTCCACATTGCTCATTAAAGGCCCCATCATTAGACAAGCTAATAAAACTATTGAAACAATCGATAAAATAATTATCCATTTTCTCTTCATCATTCTCCAACCTCACTGCTTGCTAATTTTAGCATTCTTATATTTTTATTATCTAAATCTTCAAAATCGATAAGAACTCTAGTAAAATAGCAAATAAACATCATTTTTTTATTCCTGTTTTGCAGCTATCTGGCAATGCTTAAGGCGTTTAAAACGCCAATCTGCAAATACTCGATAGATGATACTTGCAATTTGCCGAATAGCCGGTAAAGAAGTTACGTATGCTAGAACTCTCCAATACTGTAGTTGTTTCCAGATTAATATGAATGCATCCACACCAACATGAAGTTTGCCATTTTCGTCTACAGCATGAAGCAATCTCAGACTTTCAGAGATACTGATGCCATACTTCTTCAAAACATCGACTGATGTTGCTATATCCTGCCACTCAAACACACAGTCCGGCGCAATCCTTTGGTAATAATTAATTTCCTTAGAGCATAAGCTACATTTGCCATCATAGAATACTGTTATCATGATAATTTTTTATTTACTTTATTTTTTTGACACCTTTTTGAACAATATTTTACTTCGCTCCAAATCTTTTCCCATTTTTTACGCCAGACAAACGGACGACCACAAGAAAGACATACTTTAGAAGGGAAATTAGCTTTTTTGATCATATAGTGAAATTAAAAATCGTTTACTATCTTGTTCAATTGCTAATTTTTTTTCATCACCCATGCGATCATAAGTTTTATACATCATGCCGACACGATGATTAGATGCAAGTTTATCACGGTTACGAGCAAGAAAATTCCAATAGAGATAATTGAATGGACATGCATCAATACCATTCTTCTTACTTACTTTATACTTACACTTTTTACAATAGTCCGACATTTTATTAATATAATTTCCACCGGAAGCATAAGGTTTGCTTGCTAAGTAGCCACCATCTGCAAAAAGGATCATGCCAGAGACATTTGGGAGTTCGACCCATTCATAGGCATCGGCATAGACAATTAGAAACCATTCATTAACATGTGTCGGATCAATGCCACTAATAAGTGCGAAATTACCTAACACCATAAGACGTTGAATATGATGCGCGTAAGCGTTCTTGCTCGTTTCTTTTATACAATTATGCAGACAGTTCATGTCCGTTTTTGCCGTCCAATAAAAATCTGGTAGCTTTCTATTTGCATCAAAGAAATTTTGTTTAGCGTAATCGGGCATTTTGAGCCAGTAGATACCACGCATATATTCTCGCCAGCCGATTATCTGACGAATAAACCCTTCCACAGCATTAAGAGACGCTTTTTTTTCATGATAAGCTTGCTCGGCAGCTTCCACACATTCCAGGGGTAGCAACAAACCACAGTTCAAATAAAAACTGATATGTGAATGATACATCCATGGTTCATTCTCGATCATAGCATCTTGATAATCACCAAATTGTGATAGTCGTTGATCAATAAACTGTTGAAGCGCTGCCAATGCTTGCTCCCGCGTAACAGCAAAATGAAAAGGCTCAAGTTCACCGAAATGTTCACTAAATCGTTCCGCCACTAAACGCATAACATCCTGTGTTATGTTGTCAGCACGTGCGTGATATGTTTTGGGGATAAAAACTTCGTTTTTTAGTGATTTTCGATTTTCAGTATCATAATTCCATTTCCCTCCCTCCGGTTCATCACCATTCATCAGGATAGAGTATTTCTTACGCATTTCTCTATAAAAATATTCCATACGTAGTTGCTTTCTGCCTTCAGCCCAAGTTGAAAATTCATCAAGATCGCATAAAAAGCGAGTATCTGATCGCATTTCAACTGGAATGCCAAATCTTTTTTCCCAAGACTGCACATCTTGCCAGATACGATATTCACCAGGACATGTGACGATAATTTTATCGATTACATGCGTTTTTATCGCACGCTCGATCTCCCCGCCAAAGGAACATGTGTTATGCCTATCTTCTAACTTTATATATCTGACGTGATGACCTTCCGCTTCTAATTCTTTGGCGAAATGTCGCATTGCCGAAAATAAAAACGCAATCTTTTTTTTGTGATGTTTGACGTATGTCGCTTCTTCCATCAATTCACACAGCATAACGAAATCGCTAGATTTATCACAATCTTTTAGACTTGAAATATCTTGCGAGAGTTGATCTCCAAAAATGAGACGCAGCGATTTCATAAAAAAAGGGCTCCTTGCTTATAATTATCTTTCTTTAAGATATAAAATTCTCCATTTATTTTAGAATTCTACAGATTTTATATTCAATTTTAGAATTCCATTAGACTGAACTATTATAAATATCGCTTAATAGAGTAAGGATGCAGAAGTTCAATAAATATTAATAATTGATTTAGATCTCTGTAGGAAAATTTAATGCTATTTATTCTTTCTCAACAGATTGATTAAACGTCTATTGAGAAATATGTTAAGTTTCGTCTTTAAAATATAGAAATTTTCCAAAAAGAAAGTTCAATTCAAAAATCCTATTTATTGAGAATTACATTGACTATGAAAGAGAAAGTAGCCTTACCACGTGGCGACATGTAAATTTTTATAGTCGCTTTAACAAAATCACACATTCAATCAAAATTAATGAAATTGATTTGCTAACTTAATTTCTACACTGAAGTATGGTTTATATCAATATACGAACTTAATCTTTTATATTGAGCCTTTTATCCATTTTTTCATCAACTAAATCAACTCTATCAGCCTTGCGAATACCCATATGTAAAATGCCACCACAAAAACTAACCGCTTGATCGCTATTAAGAAACTTTTCTTCATCTTCTTTTGTTGCTTCTCGTGCAGCTTTAAAGTCGATTAGATAATTCGCCTCTTTCTCAGGAAGATCTACAACATCACCTTTACGAATCTTTACTCCAGATTCTACATAAAAGCCTCTCATCGCAATAACCTTCATTTCAAAAAACTCCAAATTATAATATGGTAAGTTTACATCCAATAAAAGATTCTTCAACAAAAAATATAATTATAAACCGTTGATTATTTAGAACTTCGCTTCTTATTATGACTCTAAGGGTACACAATAGTATAGTCATTTAACTGTATTCCGATATTGAATGTGGAAAAAAATCATGAGTACTAATAGAATAATAATCTTGCCACTCTTTTTGATACCTTTGTTTTTCATTAGTGCCTGTGAACGGCAAAATAGAATGAATGCTACTAACTCAAGTAGGATATTGTATGGAGCCGATGAACACGATAAAGAGTTCGGCAACTATATTATACATATTAATGCTTTGACTACAGATCAATTACCATCTGAAATTGCTCGTGGATACAAGATATCTCGCAGCAAGAACCAGGGCATGCTCAATGTATCGGTCCGTGAAAGACAAAAACAGATGGAGGTACCTGTTGCTGCTTCGATTAGCGTTATAGCCAAAAACTTGAGCAGTCAATTGAAGAGTATTGAATTAAGAGAGGTAAGAGAAATCGACTCTGTTGCAATTTATTACATCGGTGAACTTTCAGTGGGAAATGAAGAAACTCTTGTTTTTGATATTGATGTAAAACCTGTCGGCTCGACCAAAACTTTCTTAGTTTCTTATAGACAAAAATTTTTTACTAGTAATTAACTATTCTTGATTTTACGTTTTATCTTAACCCGGTTGACAGCCTTTTTAATTTCATCCTTTCTCTTCTTGAGTGCTGATTCAGCATTCATAATTGAGTGCTTATTATGTTTGTCTAGTCGCTGCTTTTCCATTCTTTCTTGCTTATTGAGATAACGTCGTTTGTTTTGATTTGCTTTCAATCTATTTCTTCTCTCATCCCAAATGCGATTTTTTGTTTGTCGATACTCATCGACTAAATCAAAGTGACTTGGACAAACATAAGAACAACAACCGCAATCTATACAATCAAACAGATGATAACTTAATAACCGAAGAAAACTGCTTTTTTTACTGTACATATATGGTTGTAGAGGTTGTTGTTTTATAAAACACACTGAAGCACATTCTTTGCAGCATATACAAGATAATTCTCTAATTTTTGATTCATCCAATTGCGAATTAGCGGCCAATAAACAACTTGTGGTTTTAATAACAGGGACATCATCATCAAATAGTCGAATCCCCATAATCGGACCGCCCATGACTAAGTATTCATGTTGATCATTATAACCACCGCATTGTTCAATAACATCGCTAATGGATGTCCCTAGTAAAACTTCAAGATTTCGAGGTTGATCTATTCCGGGACCCGTTATTGTCACAATGCGACTAATTAATGGCTCATCATCAATGATTGCTTTTTTGACTGCGACAGCAGTACTTACATTATAAGAAATAGTACCTACATCAACTAGTAAGTATTTTGCAGCTAATTCAACACCTGTCATTGACTTGATGAGTTTTTTTTCTCCACCAGCCATGTAAAGACTAGATACCAATTTTAATTTAATGTTGATTTTTGTGTTAATTTCCAATGCTTCTTGCAGTGCATTGATCGCTACCGTTTTATTATTTTGTATAGTGATAACACATTCATCCAATTGCAAAGCGTACATGAGTATTTCTGCACCAGTGATGATTTCTTTTGCATAATATTGCATCAATATTTCATCACAACTAATGTAGGGCTCACACTCTGTTGCATTTAAAACCAATGAGTTAATATCCAAATTAAAGTCTGAATCAATGACTCCTGCTTTAAGTATTTTTTGTTGTATTTTATTCCGACTCAATTTATAAAAATCAATAATCGGTTCTCTATTTTCAATCCATTGATCATTACCATCAACTGCAATCACAATACATATTGACTTCACTAGAGACGAATTTGGTATGAGATGCTCAGCTATTTCTTTTATGATACCCGAGGTAGTGGCATGTACTGACTTGCTTACTACTCCCTCCACATCCGCAATTACTTGACCTTTTAAAACTCGATCTCCAATATTAATAGTGGGTGATGAATGTGGCTCGAAATTTTGGTTTAGGGGAATTTTAATTAAACTAGGTAACTGCGCTTTTTTTAGCGGCTGTTCCAAAGGAATTGTCTTGTGTGGTGATAATTGTATACCGCCATTAAATGGAATTGGTTTATTTATAACGATGCTCATGATGATATAACTTCCCAGAGAAGGTGAAGCGACATATGAAGTATGCCGCTTCTCTTTATTAATCTAAGGCAACTCAGTCAAAACCTGTTGTAAAGGTTTTCTGATAGTTTGTGGTACGTCAGTTGGGTAGCCATACCAAATTAATCCAACAACCTTTTCCAGTGCTTTATTTACCCAGACTAAATCATAGAATTGATCCATACGAGTCACCGGTCCTGTCGACCATTTTGTGCCTATGCCCTTGTCCCAGAGACAAAGCATCATGTTTTGGATTACACAACAACAGGCAGCATAATCTTCCTGGAAAAGTAGCTCGTTATTCGATTTTTGACAGGTAATAAGTAGCCAACCTGGTATATCCCGCCAGCGTTTGTACTTGCTTTCTGCGACCTCTATTCCCTTTGTTTCTGTTAGCATTTTCCTATTCAGCTCACAAATACTACTAACAGTTTCCTGTCCTAATATATAAAAATGCCACGGTTCCGAACAATGATGATTTGGGGCCCAACAGGCTGTTGCCATAGAATCTTTAATTATTGAGACGTCTGGAATCTGTTCAGGAATAAAATCGTGAATTGTTCGACGTGATTTAATTATCTCTTCCAGATTCATCGTTTTACTCATTTTAAGGAACCTCAGTACCTGTTATTGAACCATCAATTTGAACCCATCGATACTGATAGGCTATCCCAATAATCTCGTCAGCTAAAAGATTAATTTTACAATCAATAATAAAAGATTAAAAATTAATCCATGAATTTAGAAAGTTATAAAAAGCTCATTACAACAGATTTCAAATGTATTGACCTAGACAATTGTGTCTTTATGCTTGCGTTTAATAATAAACTAAAATCTGTCCTGATCATTATTTTTTATAATTTATTATATATTACAGACATTTAGAAAATAAATCATAATAATAAGAATTAATATTTCTAACACTTGTCGACATTTGTCCAGTCTTTGTCTATGCTAGATTTAAATAAATTAACAAGTTGATAAATATGCATACATCTATGAATACCACCTTCAAAATAGGTGCAGTCTCCCGTATAACAAACATACCAATCGACACATTACGCATCTGGGAAAGGCGTTACAATGTTGTAGAGCCAATTCGAACGAACAATTCAGATCGCCAATACCAAAATGATGACATCAACAGACTCACATTGCTGAAGATGTTGGTGGATAGGGGGCATTCTATCGGAAGTATCGCACCACTTGAGAATGAAGATTTGATCGAACGTTTAGAAATGCATGACCAAAATACAATACGTACACAGCCTAATCATACATCAAAAACTGTATACGTAGCTGTGATTGGAGAGGTCTTATCACTACAACTAGAACACTTTAACATGATTGATTCATCTTTTTGTTTTACTGGACTATATCGTAATGAAACTGACTTCAATGAAAGGAATAAAGATAATGCAATAGACGTGTTAATCCTCGAACGTCCAGCAATTCAAGGGGATCAAATTCAACAAATAAGCGATTTGTTCAAATCTTCTGGTGCAAAACGACTAATGCTGATATACGGATTCACTAATAGTGCTGCAATGAAATTATTAAAAAAGACTGATTTCACTTATATACAAGCACCTATAACGATGGATCACCTTAAAACAGAAATAAGTAATTTGATACAACAAGAAAACATTTCTAATAATGACGAACTTGGTTTTGACTTAGAAAGTAAAGCACCACTAAGAACTTATACTAATAACGAATTGATCAAGCTATCTTCAGCTTCAGCTACGATAAAATGTGAATGTCCGCAGCACCTTTCAAGTATGATCCTAAAACTGATTCAATTTGAAATATACAGCATGGAGTGTGCTAGCCGATTCAAAAAAGATGCTGACATACATGTATTGCTAGGTAATTTGACAGGTCACGCACGATCAATAATGGAACAAGCATTGAGAAAAGTTATAGAAACAGAACGTAAACCAACAACGCTATAAATAAGAGATACGTTCTAATGATAACAATTAAAAAGATTGTTTACTTTTCTTGCTGGCTTGTTTTGTTATATGCTAATTTCGCATCAGCCAATGAAAATAAACCATTTAAGCCTCCAGGAAAGTTCATACATCTTGGCATGCATGTAATGTATATCGACTGTTTTGGAGATAAGTCACCCACAGTACTTATCGATGTTGGCATAGCAGATTCATCTGCTAATTGGTACAAAATCGCAAAAACTTTATCTAAAAGTGTTCGTGTTTGTGTATACGACAGAGCCGGTTATGGATGGAGTGACCCAGGACCAGGTAAAAGAACCACATCGCAGATCGTACATGAGCTAAACATGTTACTTGAAATTGCGAAAGTTCCTGGACCTTATGTCCTAGTAGGTCATTCTTTCGGTGGATTTACAGCAAGGTATTTTGCTGCGACTCGACCTGATATAGTCGTAGGTGTGGTTCTAGTTGATTCCTCTCATCCAGAACAAATATTTCGACTCTCAGAACTTGATAGTGTGAAAAATAGGCCACCCCTTAAAATAACACGACGAGAACCTGCGCCCGAAAATATGACCCCATTTGAAAAACGCTGGTATTCACTAAACTCAAGCAGAAAAGCAGTATATGCACAAATGGACGAATTAAAGTATTTCAAGGAAAGTGCATATGAAGTAAAACACGCTGGCTCGTTGTTTGATATACCTCTGGCGGTACTAACTAGAGGTAAGCGTCAACTACCTGATATTAACGGTGTTTCACTCGAATCAGCATGGCGTGAAATGCAAAAAGATTTGCTCAAGCTCAGCACAAATAGTTGGCATGCAGTAATTGAAGGTAGTGGACATAATATTTACAAAGATGCACCCAGTGAAGTCATCAACCATGTATTAAGTGTGGTCAATAAATCTAGATAAAATAATAATTTATCTAGATTTCTCTTGAATCATAAGCCCAATGCAACAAAACCTGTCTCTGTTTCCGTCTACACCCTAGATCGTATCTTTCGCAATTTTTTCTAATTGCGCCTCTATGTCTAATAATTGCTTTCCATCTTTTAATTTGTCGAAAATCTTCTTCTGGGATCCGACGCCCCATATAATAACGACAATACCATTGAAACCAACCACGGGGGTCTTCTTCAAATATCCACCCTTTATTGTGCCATTCTACTAAAGGCAATGATGCAGCAATACCGTAATAATTAAGTTTAGGATCACTCTTGAATGGAGAAAGTTTTGCTTTCTCAAACCAACTCTTTGGATACTCATCTTGACAATCTGTCATATATTTTCCACCAAAGATACCAAGCTCTAACATTTCCTTGGGCTTGAGTTCTGGTTTAAAATCATAATCAAAACATCTGCCTATAGGTTTTATTAAATAATAGACATAATCTGACTGCATATTATCTTTAACTATAACTTTTTTCATAACATTTTATTTATCTTGATTGATTAACATAGATTAATTTTTCTATCTCAAAACCTAATTCTTTTGACCTGATAACAAATTTATCAATAATATCTTGACTAACCGTTGGTGTTCTTGACAATAACCATAGATAAGATCTACTGTTGCCAGCCACGAATGAATATTGATAATTTTCTTTATCTAATTCAAAGATAATATAAGAACCATAAAATGGGCCGAAGAAAGATACTTTCAATAGGCCTTCATCTTTAGATTTTACAAAATAAGCTTTTCCTTCCGCCTCACTCCAATCTTTATCTCTATTAGAATATCCTTTATTTACTACCTTAATACCACCATCTTCACGCAGAGAATATTCAGCACTGACTTTATCTAGCCCTCGTTCAAAAGAATGGTCAAGTCGTGCTATTTCATACCATTTACCAAGATACTTATTAATTTCAAAATCAGATACTGGAGTAATACCTTCGGGCAAATTAGTACACGCACTTAAAAATAATGATATGAAAAAAATTAGAAATATTCGCATAAATTCAATCACCAATTATATTTGTTTTATTCGAGAGTATAGGACATCTATCACCACCTTGAACATCAAAATAAAAGTAATCATCCTTAGACTCATCTTTCTCGATCTCTTAATGTTTAGAATATTACATCAGCGTATTTGAAAGATATATTTAGTTCTAACGGCTAGAACCTAGTGTCAATGCTACAATTTTAGAAAGTAGTATAATTAATGAATGGTAAACTAAACACTTATATAAGGAATTCACTACTTTAATATTCTTTGTAGAAAACTCAATATAATTTATTTTTTCATTACCCATATCTAATTTAATTGTATTGAATTATCCATTAGAATATCTGATTATACTCTTTACTTAAAAACCTACCAAAAAGAGAAAATGACTATGTCAAAAATGCAATGGACAGAACTGAAAGATGCACCTGTGAATGAGTTGTTTAAAAGTATTCGTATGCAAACATTAATGGAAGATGAAACGGGTATTAAAGCAATGCTCGTAGAGTTTGATCCAGGCGCATCCTGGGAAGGTAGTGAAGATGTTCACGAATCAAGTTCAGAAGAAGTTTATGTTGCTTCCGGTGTGTTTAGCGATGGAGAACGTGATTACCCTGCCGGTACATTTATTCACATGCCTAAAGGTTCTGCGCATGTCCCCCAATCCAAAACTGGCTGTACTGTCTTTGTCTTTTACCCTGAAGGTAGACCTTTATAATAGATGACCTCACTTTCTAAGCTTATGTGGATTTCGGTTTGGGCAACTCTTATCACTACAACGATTGGAGATTGTCTTAGTTCCTTCTACCATTAATGCACCACATTTCTTGTCGTCGCGAAGATGCTTGCACTTCTTCCCTGTTGGTCGCGTTTCAACATAAAAGTCGCACTCTCTAGCCGAGCATCTATATACAGGTCCAAATTGACCACTAGCTGGCTCAAGTGTACCCTTTCGACATGACGAGCAGCTAACACCTGTTGGCTTCAAATGTTCAAATTTAGAAGCTATTGTCATTATCATTTTTGCTTACCATAGTTATGTTCGCTAATTCTTATTTTTTCGCCAGAAGATATTAAATTATAGTTTCACTTTATGAAAAACTTTTCAATAAACCCATCTGCAGAATTAATAGTGCTATGACTTTTGGGTGTGCGACTCATTAATAAAGCTTCTTCAAGATAAATTATATCTATATTAAAAATATGCTATCTCATTAAGGTTTCCTAATCTAGGTTTATTGAATATAGTAAGTTCTTATGAAATTTCATCATTCTATGTCTTGGGATACTAAATAGGACTTAACCGAACACAAATAATTTTTGATAGAAAAATATTTTATAGATTTTATTATTAATCATTTACTAGAGTATTCAACGATATATTCCTTATTCAATAATCATATCTTTAATATCTAATTCCATTACTCTTGACGCATCGACTTCGACAAGATAATACCACCCGATTGAATTCAGCCGATGATACGCAAGTAATTTTTCTTTGCCTTGCTCTTTATAACTAATGTACCCAGATTTTCCTTGTCGTATATTATCTACAACTCTCTGATTTGGGTAAGTTTCGAGTTTATCTAACTTGTTAATTAGCGTACCACGTTCATAGACTTCCGATGTGTCTGAGGAATTTACGAAGATTTCCGCACGATCATTCAGTAAATAAGTATTTTCTACCAACTCATGAATGTTCGAAAGTGACATTAATTCGCGTCGAATAAAATCAAGTTTTATATCTACCGCAGCAACACCCAAAAATTTTCCATTCTTATCATACAATTTTTTAGTACACGGTAGTAAGACTCCTTGTCCTCCGGTGTCGATGTAAGGTGGCATCCAGCATGCTCCTTCATTTTTCAAAGTATTTACATACCAAGGTCGTTTTCTCGGATCAAAATCAGATGGAAATCCCGACATACCTGGATACATAGCCATTATACCTTCTACAAGACCAACATAAGCCCAGAGCAAGGTTAACCCTTCATCTTTAATTATTTTCGCAGCCATTTTATGATCACCTGGGGGAATTACCGTATAGTGACTCTTTAATGTCATTTGTTTAAAGATATTTCGCAGCGGATTGATGGCACGAACTAGATTCTCTACTTGTGCATACTCAACACCTGGTGCTAGTTTATAAGTGTGCCAGCCAACACTGATAGGAAAGCCATAGAACGACGACTCTGCCAAATCCGGTGGTGCAAGTTTTGGATCAGTGAGATCATTATGGTCGTAAAAACGCCCTGTATCAGGTTGCCTGCGTTCCAGCAAGGTGACGGCTGATGCGGCTATGGCCTCAATACTTGATTCATATTTTAGAAACTGTGTATCTATCATGTGTGTTTGCTTCGATACGGCAGAGATGAAATGATTCATCCTTTGACCTTTTAATTGCAATTCTAATCTCGCTTGTTGTTGCTGATAGAAACTCCAGCTCATGACGACTAACGATAATATAATCGTACAAGAAACTATATTTAGTACGGCGATTCGATGAAGATTCATCCAACGCATGAGTTTTTGTAACAACGTATCGCGTTTTGCCTTAATCGCAACACCACGCATATAACAACGTATATCGTCAGTGAATGCATCCACGGTTTCATAACGGTTATCCGGATCGAGTTGGGTTGCTTTATTTATAATCGCTATCAACTGCTTGGGAATATCTGGTTGTCTTGAATGATGACGCACCGGTTTAGTCATCTTGGCCATTTTTGCCTTTTGAAGAACCGTAATATTCTCGTCAGTAGGATAGGCACGTTTAAGCGTCACTAACTCAAACAAGATCAAACCCAGAGAAAATAAATCACTACGATGGTCAATAATATCAATTTGTCCATTAGCCTGTTCAGGAGACATATAGGCCGGTGTACCAAGTATCTGTCCAACTTTTGTTTCACCCATATCATCCTCTGATGAGCTAATCATACTGGTAATATCTTCAAAAACGTCATCATCAACTGAAACAATCTTTGCGATGCCCCAATCCATTACGTAAACTTCATTAAACGATCCCACCATGACATTTTGTGGCTTCAAGTCTCTATGGATCACCCCTTTACGATGAGCATAATGCATGGCATCGCAAACCTTCAAAAAGTGTTCTAACCTGGCTGATAAATTATGATGTTTATCAAGTTTGCCTTGCTTTTTTAATTGTTTTTTTGTTTCATTGATAAGAACACCTAATGTCTTACCATGAATTAGTTTCATGGCATAACCAGCATTACTACCATCGGTTTTCATTTGATAAACAGGAACAATATTGGGATGTTCTAATTGTGCAGTAACCTGAGCTTCCATAAAAAAACGTTCAAGATAACTGGGTATTTTAGCGACATGTTCATGGATCTTTTTGAATGCTACTGTTCGTCCGAGTTGGTTATCCTTAGCGATCTGAATTTCACCCATCGCACCTCGATCGATTGATTTTAATATAGTAAAGTTAGTTTGAGCTCCATCATCTTGACTACCTACTGAACCTATGGCTTTAAGTTTGCTTAAATCCTTAACTACAGTAAGTTGTATATCTTTCATATATTGAAAGTTGTCTAATTCTTCTTTAGTGATGCGATCATTATCAAAAAGTGCGGAAATGAATTCGTCGGCTTTATCTATTCCATTTTTTTCACAAAACTTCGAGTACAAGTCTTTGAGTTCTGATTCATGAATAGAGGTGATAATTCTACCAATCTCTTTGATTAACATTTTTTATGCCTTTATTATTTTGTATTATACTAATAATTATTTGACATAATCTCAATCAAGAAATAGAACGATTATCATCTTCTGTCTTTGTCTCTTTCTTATAATTAGTATCTTGTCGTTTGAGATTGATGGCATGTTTTTGTTTATATATATCAAACACTTTTTCGGCATCAAGTCCAGCACACATCATTGCAGATATTAAAAAATGTAGAATATCGATTAATTCGACTCGGATATTTTGTATATCGATTTCATCTTTACTCCACCATTTCCATAGTAATTCTTCATCCAGCTCAATTAATTCTTCTTGTATTGCTTTTGAATAGTTCATTAACCATTCATTTGGTAATTCATTAACATTCAATTTATTTTCAATAACAGAATTTACGATCGATTGCATATTGAGATTCTGCCCTGCTTTGTCTTTTAGTTTATTTTTACGAAAGACATAGTCATTAAGTTCTGTCTGCATTTCGAAAATTTTATTTAACATAACATTCTCCATTTTACTATTCATGAGTGGAAGCAAACACTAACCTGTCACTTCACAATTTACCATGATTAGACTCAATGAGAAATTCTGTCTCGACTCAATGAATACTATATAATCGCGCTTTTTCAAACGCTGGTGTGTAATGGCTTTAATCACTTTTAGTGAGGTTTCTCTCGAATTCGGCGATCAACTTATACTCAACAATGTCAGTATGACTGTGGAATCAGGTGAGCGTCTCTGTTTGATAGGTCGCAATGGTGCCGGCAAATCAACTTTAATAAATATTATTGCAGAAAAAATTGAAACTGATAGTGGTGAAATCATAAAACAATCACACCTCAGAGTCAGTCAATTAGAACAATCATTGCCACAAACACGAGATATTACGGTTAGAGACTACGTGGCTGAGGGACTAAACAATTTACAACGATTACTTAAAGAGTATGAAGAACATTCACATCAATTCAATGACGAAAATCATGCTAGCCTAAGAGATTTGGAAGAGTTACAACATCAGATCGAGGCTGAGGGTGGCTGGAATATAGATCAACGAGTCGAAACTATCATGTCCGACCTAAATTTACCGGCTGAATTAAAACTCACTCAATTATCAGGTGGTTGGAGGCGTCGAGTTGCTCTCGGTAAAGCACTTGTGAGTAATCCACAATTATTATTGCTTGATGAACCGACAAATCATCTTGATCTCAGTACTATTCAGTGGTTAGAAAATCGTGTTTTAAATTTCAATGGTGCTGTCATTTTTATCACGCATGACCGTGCTTTTTTACAAAAACTAGCAACACGCATTATAGAGCTTGATCGCGGCACGTTATCTAGTTGGCCGGGAACCTACCAAGACTATCTGGTGAATAAAGACAAAGCGCTGGAGGAAGAAGCGAAAGCAAATGCTTTGTTTGATAAAAAAGTAGGTGAAGAAGAAGTTTGGATTAGACAGGGTATCAAGGCAAGACGAACACGAAATGAAGGTCGAGTACGTTCTTTAATCAGTATGCGAACAGAAGTTGCAAAACGCTTAAAACCACAGAATAAAGCACGTATTCATATAGAAGAAGCGGAGCAGTCTGGTCGCAAGGTAATTGAGGCACATAAAATTTGTCATAGTTATGGCAAGCAGAATTTAATCAACAAGTTATCACTAAAAATTATGCGTGGTGATCGTATTGGCCTAGTGGGTAATAATGGTGTCGGTAAAAGTACACTATTAAAAATTATTTTAGGAGAAGTCGAGCCTAAATCTGGCACAGTTAAGATTGGTACGAATCTAGAGATTGCCTACTTTGATCAGTTACGTCGCGACCTTGACCCAGAAAAAACAATTGCTCAGATTATTGGTGATGGTGGTGATTATATAAAAATGAATGGTAAAGAGCGTCATGTTATTGGTTATCTTCGTGGCTTTCTTTTTTCTGCAAAACGAGCCATGACAAAAATAAAAGTATTATCCGGTGGTGAAAAAAATCGTGTAATTCTCGCTAAATTACTAACGCGTCCCAGCAATTTATTAGTACTCGATGAGCCTACGAATGATCTTGATGTAGAAACATTAGAAGTATTAGAAGATCGTCTTATGGAATACAAGGGGACATTAATAATAGTGACACATGATCGGGAATTTCTCGATAATGTTGTAAGTAGCATTCTAGTATTTGAGAATTCAGGGACGATACAGAACTATGCCGGTGGTTTTAGTGACTGGCATCGACATGGTAAAGAATTAGCTGAAATGGAAAATCCAGAAATAGCTAATAAACAAAAGAAGAAATCCAATGATGCTAATAATAAGAAAAAAATTAATAAAAAACTGAGTTATAAATTAAAACTGGAATTAAACGCATTGCCTGAGAAGATAGCAGCTTTAGAGCAGTCTATTTCCGATCTAGAAGAAAAAACTAACGCTGATGATTTTTACACTATTCCTTATCAAAAACAACAACCGATACTTGATGAATCAAATATGAAAATTAAAGAATTAGAAACAGCTATTCACCGCTGGAATGAACTAGACGAAATAGAAAAAAACTAAATATTCAATAAATATGCAAATAGATAGACGCTATCTAATCCATGGGTTTTTACCTGCATTCTCTTCTGCCTGCTGTTTCGCAGTCATGGCAGTTTGTATAAAGATCGCATCTTCTGAATTACCCACTGTTCAATTAGTATTTCTTCGTAGTATCATTGGGTTATTAATCATTCTGCCAATAGTGTTACCGCGTGGAATTAAATTTATCAAGACACCAATTATACACCTACACATGCTGCGAGGATTTATTAGTCTCTGTGCAATGATCTGTTTTTTTTATGCTATTTCGCAAGTCGGTTTATCTGAATCGACTTTACTTCATGCCTCATCACCTCTATTTATAGGTTTATTAGCATTACCTGTATTAAAGGAGAAGATAACTTATAACAATATAATAGCCTTGATTATTGGTTTTATTGGTGTTTTTTTTATCCTAAAACCCGGCACCACCTTATTCACCATTGCTACCTTGATAGGCTTATGTTCTGGTTTATTTATTGCTTGTGCAAAAATACTAGTACGCTATATGGCGATCACAGAACCTGTAATGCGCACAGTCTTTTACTTCAGCATTTTTTCGACACTTTACTCAAGTATATTAATAATCTGGTTTTGGCAGTCGCCGACAATATTTGATGTGTTAATTATAGTACTAGCATCTGTATGCGCTACAGGAGGACAAATATTATTAACTTACTCTTTCACAAACAATGATGCTGTGACAGTAGCTCCATTTACTTATGTTACTGTCGTTATGGCGGCATTACTAGGCTGGCTTGGTTGGAATGAGTTGCCGGATACTAGTTCCACCATTGGGACTATTTTAATCATTTGCTCATGTTTATCTCTAATCATCAAAAATAAGTCTTCTAACCTATAAGAGTAGAACACATAAAAGATAATATCTTTTTTTATAGAAGAATTTATATATTATGTAATTCCATACTCAATGCACTATTTGTCATGAGAACTTGTTAGACTTGATAATCAAATAGACACATTCTGGATAAAAATTTGGCTAAACTTAATCAATAATTCCATATTGAAAAGTCGCTTTTATTATTTTTTCTTAGTGAAAGGCATCTGAATATTATCAAGCTATTTTACTGACTTAATTAGAAAGATTTATTTGCTAGCCTATTCGTCCATTTTCCATTATCGTTTATAATACAATTCTCTTCTGTATCGTATAAAATATGATTGGCAATATTATTAATACATATGTCAATCTCGTATAGCTTTTCTTGGATTAAATCATTTAATTTATTATTGCAATTTTTTGTCATAAACCTATTTAGGTTGTCATTAGTATCTAGGACACAAATCACATTTAAACTATGAGGAAAATTGGAGTAATCAACCAAATGTGTCAACCATTGAAAGCCAGTGATTTGTCTTGATGCTATTTCGCATGCACTCGTTAATGTGATTCTAAGTTGATTTTCTATCTTTTTATCTGTTTTACGCATATTTTAATAGTCATCTAATCTAGATAAGAATTTTTAGGGATACTCTTATAAATTTTTTGTGCAGTTATACTGAAAACTGCTTTTTTTAATCTAACAGAAAATTTTAATTATAATAACACAAGATTTAATGTCGATTTATTAAATACATATATGAAAGCATACTAAAATCGATAGTGAATTAGACGCTTAGAATCACTTAAGATTAGTGTTAGTACCTATGTCGGTTCACAACGAGATCCTTACTATTTTAAGTAGGAAAAAAATATATCTTAATTATTCATTAATTGATTTACCCAATAGCATATCAAAAAACTGTTGCTTAACCTCCTTCGACATATTTCGATAATTAATAAGCTTCACATGCTCATTAGTATTATCTAGGTCCATTTCAATCGCCCACAAAGGTGTAGTACCAGTCGGGAGTATAGAATAACGTATATCTCCTAATAAATTAGGTTTTCCTGGATATTGACTCACATAATTATCAGAAAATTTTCCGAAGCGTTTAATATCTTTTGCTAGTTGTGAATTGACATCTAGCTCTGGGTATTTTTTTTTCATATCAAATTTTTTTATAGTACCACCTTGATAAATGCGTTTTGATAAACCTACTCGTACAGCATCCACATAAAATGTTTCATTTGATAAATATACCGAACGCCATAATAAGGCATTACCAATAGTTGGTTTTATGATTATTTTTTCAATTGTATGATCGCGTTTTGCTGCTAACTCTTTTATTAAATTTTCTGCATGATTCATTTGAGAAAATGTAAACAATAAATATGAGCCTGCTAATAAAATACCAATACGACTAAAAACTGAACTATTATTTTTATACCCAGTGATGATTGCGACTATTAATATAAGTGTAAATAAAGGGTCTACAACAGAAATAATATGCCATGAGACTCGTATACTATTTAGGGGCCAAAATAAATTGGTGCCATAACTAGTACAAGCATCGATAAATCCACTTAATAAATATCCCATAAAACAATAAAGGAACAAATAAGCCGCAGATAACTTGTTTCGCAAAAAAGGCCAAAATAATAAAAAGACTAATCCTGCACCAAAAGGTATAAAGAATACTGAATGGGTAAAGTGACGATGAAATTCTAATGATAATAATGGATCAGACTCTGAGCGTATGAAGATGTCAACATCTGCAATGACGCCAGCAATTAGCCCGACAATTGTTGCTAAACGGATATGCGTTTTTTTAGCAACAGTTTGCGTTAGTGTGGCACCCAGTATAGCTTGTGTCACTATATCCATTAAGTACTTATATCAGACTATCAATTAACATGACAAACGATTCGATAATAATTACAACTAAATAAAATTAAGTTATCTCTTTCATAATACTGCCTATGTAAGTTGACCTATTGTTTTAAAAAATCTTCTAATGACCAAACTTCAACATAAGCAGCTTAATATCCAGGAGCAGGATCACCTAAGATTCGCATCATTCCTATCTCTACTTCATATAGAAATATAAAATCATTTGTATTAGAGTATCTAAAGATTTTTTACGTCATTTCTGTGTTGCCCCTGCTATGTTTTTATCGTTACCATACATTTCTAATAATCATATCAAGCATTATTATCTTAGTTTGATATGCTATCTATCTCGACAACAATCTGTTGTTTGAATCCTTAAGTAATTGTTTAATAGATTTTTTATTACAATGGCTTTCTTCATATAACGCCCACGTTTTATATATATTTTATTGGCATTATAGTTCTTATCGACATGATAACGGTACGCCTTCACTCTTCGTAGCATAAATACTGCATACATGTCCGGGTAATATTATAGTATCACTAAGATGTGATGACTATCATCGAGTGAACTCAACCATTTATATATTTAATCGACTATCGGTTGCACCAACACCCATGGTTTGATCACTACAGCCCAAACTAGTATTTTCTCCTCATACCATACGCTCGCTTGTTCATCACTCACATTAGCAACTAAACCTTTTTTCAACCACTTCTCAAATTGACATTTATCATCATTGGATAATATGGTTGCTACTTTGATGAGATCAACTTTATGAGAAACATAAATTGTCATTCCTTTAGCAAAGAAAGGTAATAATTCATTCCAGTGCATTTTCGAAGTTTCCCGATTAATTTTATGTGGCGTATTCTCGTCTATTCCTAGATCATTGCTTTCTATCATATCAAGTCAATTAAAAGTAAATTCAATTAATAATTATAACTATATGTTGAGTATTATAAAAATGGCAATCATTCTGCTTAGTAATAAAAAAGCTAATATTTATATTCAACTGCATTAATCATATCGACCGATAATTTATGTGCTATTTTGACAAAATCTTAAATAATCCAACAAATAAACAAATAAATTGGGATGATATCTATAAGATTATTATTTAAGGTTTTGTATGAATGAGATAAAAGAAGTCTCTAGCGAACTAGAAAATATCGTTATCTCTCAGACTGTTGCAATCTTAGTCGACGGTGACAATATAGAGCGCAGCATCCATACGGAAGCCAATGATACAAATACTATGCTCAACTTTGATATATTAATTCCAAAATTGTTGGCCAATCGTGGACTTAGTCGACTAGTTTATTCTCGAGAAGGAAAACACATATCTAATAAAATACAAATGCGTTTACATAATTTTTATCATGACTCTGTGCGTCCTTGTCACAATAGTGCTGCTATCCCGCTTTTTATTTATGCTATTCAATTAGCCAATAAAGTTGATACTATTATCATGATGTCAGGTGATTCAGACTATATCGAATTGGTAAGACATTAAAAGTCAGAGGGAGTGCGTGTTGAAATAGCTGCGATAGCAAGTAATTCGAGGTTTATCGTTGAGGGAGCAGATCATTACCATGAAATAACAAAAGAAGACTGGTTCACTTTGCCTCCTAAAAGCCTAAAAAAAGACGAAATGAAAAAGCAGACTACAATTGAACGATTTCTACTAAGCCATGTAAACTCTATAGTATTTCTCTAATTCTAAGCCTAATTAAAATATAAAACCGAGTTGTGATAATATTATTTTCAACAAATTGATCAGTCATAGTTAGGATAAATTACTAGCTATAATAAAATTAATTACTTAGTTCACTCTAGCTCAAGTAATCAATCAATAACAATCTCATGTCTATTTTTTAATAAACTATCAAGAATAAAAGAATTAGTGATAGACGATTATTTAAACTTGGTTAAAAAATCATATGTAATAATTTACTATAATAAAAAATATCGCTAAACTAATGAAAAACTTCTCCAGTTAATCTTTATAAGCTCAAAAAAAATTTTGTTGATGATCTTGTAAATATATCCGCAATGCTTATTAATTGAAGCACCTTCTTATATTAACTTACCATACAATATACTCATGAAAATCATTTTTAGTAAAATCAGATTTGAAAAATTCAACTTATATCTGCATAGTAGCGCTTTTTATTAATAGTATTAATATTTTGTTATCCTAAAGTTTAAAATATTATGTTTAGGATAAGTTGGTATTCAAACAATAAATGGAGAAGAACGTGCAGCTTACAAAAGACAAGGTCGCAAATATCAATTACACCTTAAAGGATAAAGATAGTAAGATTATGGATGAGTCTAATGATGGTACTTTCATCTATCTGCATGGAGCTAAAAATTTAATTCCTGCGCTAGAAGGAGCATTAGAGGGAAAAACATCGGGTGATAAAGTAAATGTAGTAGTACCTCCAGAAAATGCTTATGGTTTGCGAGATGAAAAAAAAGTGCAGCGTGTACCTAGAAAAATGTTTCCGGTAGATCAAAAACTAGAGATAGGTATGCCATTCAGTTCTGCAACACCTGATGGGACAGCTGTGAATGTGGTGATTACTGCAATAGAGGAGACTGAAGTAGTCATTGATGGGAACCATCCTTTGACTGGCGTAGAATTACATTTTGATATCGAGATCATTAGTGTTAGAGATGCCACTAAAGAAGAACTCGAACGTGGTCGCGCTCATGGTCCTAGTGAGGACAAGCATTAAACTCATACATTAAAACACGATGAAAATATTATGACACTTCAAGATTTTCTAGAAAAGTTGCATGCTAAACCAGAATTAATCCATTTTTCTGAAACCTTAGAGACTATTGAATCGAATTACGACTACATTCCAACAAATTTCACAAATGGAAGTCAACTAAATAAAGCGGGTGAAAATGTAGGCTCATGCAAAATATTAGCCTTTGCATATATTAATAATTTAACCATGACAGAAACATTAAATTGCTTTGGCCACTATTTTCGTGAAGATGTTATAGGTAATCCCGCAGGGAATGACCATCAAAATATTCGCCAATTTATTTTAGATGGGTTTGATGGTCTCAAATTTGATATTTTGCCATTACAATTCAAAGGCTAAAAGAAAAACGTATAGAAAAAATCAAGGCCTTTGAACGCACTTATATCTCAACTATCTAATCACCATTATACAATTAAACCAGCAACATAACCTGAAGACCAAGCCCATTGAAAATTGAACCCTCCCAGATGTCCAGTAACATCAACAGCTTCACCAATGAAGTATAATCCTGGTTGATTTTTTGTTTCCATAGTTTGCGAAGATAAATAATCTGTATCAATACCGCCCATAGTCACTTCTGCTGTTCGATAACCTTCTGTTCCTGATGGCTTAATTTCCCAAGCATAAAGTTTCGCTGCTATTGCTTTTAATCTTTTATTAGAAAAATCCGTCATGAGTTTATTCTCTTCATTTGACCAGAATAACTCTTGTAGCAATATAACCAGCTTTTTTGCTAGATATTGTGACAGGAAATTGCGTAATAATATTTTGGGACTATGTGACTTGGCATTTATCAATAAGGACTCAATATCTTCATCTGGGAATAAATTAATCTGAATACTTTCTCCATGATTCCAATAGCTCGACAATTGTAATGCTGCTGGTCCACTTAGTCCTCGGTGTGTGAATAGTATACTCTCTTGAAACTGTTTGTTCGGCGTTGATAAAATCACTTCTTGTGACACACCACTCAGTCGTTCGGATATATCTTTAAAACTATTACTAAAGGTAAACGGTACAAGCCCAGCGTAGGTAGATAGTACTGGTATTCTAAATTGCTTGGCTATCTTATAAGAAAAATTACTCGCACCCATTTTCGGGATCGATAAACCACCCGAAGCAATCACCAGACTTTTCGCCCTGATCTTACCGAGGCTAGTGTTCAAAATATATTGATTTTCTATATTATATTCAGGTGCAGTAATCGAAGTCACTTCGCAATGCGTATGAATTTTTACAGCAGCTTTATCACACTCATTCCTCAACATCATTAAAATTTCTTTTGCAGACCCTTTACAAAACAATTGCCCATGTTTACGTTCTTCAAAAGCTATACCATGATTTTCTACCATTTTTATAAAATCCCATTGTGTATAACGATTTAAAGCAGATTTACAAAAGTGAGGATTTGCAGAGATATAATATTCAGGCTCGATATTGAGATTGGTAAAATTACAACGTCCGCCTCCGGACATTAATATCTTTTTACCTAACTTATTGCTGCTTTCTAATACAAGTACATTCCGTTCACGTTTACCTGCAGTAATAGCGCAAAATAAACCTGAGGCACCACCACCAATAATAATAACATCAAAAATCATAAATCAATCAATATGTCTATTCACGTTTATAGGAAAGAACAATAGTGATCAACAGTATCTAGGGCATGCATATCAAACGATGAATTACCATTCACATCAAAACCACCATCTTGTTCTACTTTTTCCAGTCATCATTTTCATCTAAACAATATTCAGCCATAGCTGAAATTATATTATTATGTTCAGGTACATCCATATTAAAATGATATTCACCTGATAATAAAATTACGAGCTTTTTTTGAACCACCCGAGAAAATAATTGTTTGACTGCTCGCCTTATCACCAAAATAAACATCTGCTTCGTTCGCTACTGAGACTTGATCAGATGTGCCCGCTTTTAAATACTTTAATAGACTAATCATTGTTCTGTATAATACCGTACACTTAAATTTTTTATTGTAATTTTAATGCCTGATATATTAGAAATAGAATCTGAACTTGGAATAAATACTAAGGCAGCCATTATCGAGTCAATCGAGCACCCTATACTTGATCATAGCGGCATTCATTTACATATAAAACGCGATGATTTGTTACATCCCATCATCTCAGGAAATAAATGGCGAAAACTTAAATACACATTATTATATGCATTGACTAAAGGGCATGAACACCTTATTAGCATGGGTGGTCCTTATTCTAATCATCTTCATGCCCTTGCCTATATCGGTCACAAGTTGAACTTGAAAACTACGGGACTTATACGTGGAGAACAACCCACAGTAGATAACTATACCTTAGCAGATATGAAAAAATGGGGAATGAACCTGAAATTTATCACTCGAGGTGCATTTCGAGATCTTAGGAAGTATCGAAATCATGATGCTGAACCTGCTAAAAAATATAATGGGTTTTGGATCGCCGAAGGTGGTGCATGTCATGATGCGTTATGTGGTACTGCTGAAATTGTAAAAGAAATAGAGCTAGATTTCGATACACTCACATTAGCTTGTGGCACTGGGACCACACTAGCTGGTATTGCAAGAACAATACCCGCATCAAAAAAAGTGCTCGGTTTTTCAGCACTTAAAGGTGGTGGTTTTCTAGAAAATAATATTAAAAAGTTGTTACATATGAAAGGAATGCCAAATTGGTCGGTTAACTTTGACTATCATTTTGGCGGTTTTGCTAAAACTACTGATGAATTAACTTCATTCATTGAAGTGTTCCAATCACACAACAATATACCGCTTGAGCGGCTATATAATGGTAAAATGTTATATGGCTTGCTAGATCTAATAAAAAATGACCGCTTTAAAAAAAATCATAAAGTCATCGCGATCCATACTGGTGGCCTTCAAGGTAATCGATAATGAACTACGTTCAGTGATAGTCTTCACATAATTAGTGGACCTTCATATAATTATGTATAGGTAATCGGGTCAAGCTTTCGATGGTGCAGATTTGAAATTTTAAGTTGTGCAACGTAAAGTAAAGCTTTGTCTTGATTAACTGACAGGAGATTGACATGTTCAATAATAATATAATCAATGAATTAAATTATTACTTTTTCAACTCCGCCAAATGTCATTTTCTATAAACCCCAGATCCCAGGGTTTGTTCTCAATCAAGTATAATAAATAATAATTATTATGGTAATCAATCTAATTGTTCAACAAAATAATGCGAACATTTATACTATTATCTGTAAACGGTATTAATCATCGCTTTAAATATTACCCTTATCTATACATATACATATTTAATATACTTCTTGTATCTACATCGTATATAAACAAATATTAAATTCAGTTGCCGTGCAAAAGATTCATTAATACATCGCCGTGTCGACTAACTGTTTTTTCACCTACTTTATCAATTTTTAATAATGCAGCCTTATCCTTAGGTAACTGCTTTGCCATCTCTATAAGTGCATAGTCAGTTAGGATCCATTTTCTCGGTCTGTTTCTTTGACGAGCAGTCAGCTCACGCCAAGCAGCTAACTTTTTTATAATATCTAGTTGTCTACCTTTCATTTTTTTTGCAGCGAATATTTTATTCCACATTAAGTTTGGTTCGGACCTATAAGTCTTGTCATTAACCAAGTTTGCCAATTTCTCATTCAAAGTTGACTGATCTTTAACAGACTTCAATTTTTCAATGAATATTTGATAAAGTTTTCCAAGGTAGATCACATCATCTGCAGCATATCTAAGCATATCTTGAGACAAAGGTCTCTTCTTCCAATCTGCACGGGCATGACCTTTTTCTAGCTCTACACCTAAGGCTTGATTGACTAAATTTCCATAACCTATCCCTCGTGCATAGCCTAATAATGGAGCAGCAAGTTGTGTATCAAATAATAATGGCGGAACTGATCCTTTTATATTAAAAAAAATTTCAAGATCTTGATGTGCAGAATGTAATACTTTTGTAATTGAAGGCTCATACAATAGATCTAACAAGGATGTCATATCTTCAATGGTAATAGGATCAATAACCACTGTAGTATCACCATTAGATATTTGTACGAGGCATAGCTCTGGATAATATGTACTTACTCTTTCAAATTCAGTATCTACAGCTAACCATTTCGATGATTTCAATTGCTTGCATAGTTGTGATAATGACTTTTCATCATCTATAAAACTAAAGTCTTCAGACATGATATTTTTATATCGCGCCGGATTTCTTTAGCACAGAATGAATAGTTTCAGCCATGATCCGATATCCAAATTTATTCGGATGAATAGCATCTGATTTCAAAGAATTATCTCCAAGCACCTTAGGAATCAGATCTTCGATAAAAGTAATTCCTGTTGACATAGCTATTTTTTCATAGACTTCAAAAGAAGACAAAAATAATCCTGGCTTTGGTACACCAAGTATAACAACAGAGATGTTTTTATCTTTAGCTAACTTGATCATAGCACGGATATTAGATTCCATCTTAATGATATTTTTTTTTCGTAAAAGATCATTGCCGCCATGACATAGAATTAATAGCTGCGGTTTATATTGTTCTAAAAGTTCAGATAATCTATATAATCCTGATTCAGATTCCTCACCCGGAATACCGGCATTAATGACCTTAAGATGAGTTAATTCTTGCAACACCACTGGATAACTTTCGTCATCTTTTGCGCCAGTCCCATAAGTTAGGCTATCCCCAAAGGCAAGGATGATTGCATCATCGGGCAACTTAGATATGCTTTGCATATCATCACCACAAGCACTGAGTAATAAGAATAATATAGTACTTATAAACGGGCTGGCTTTCATATTAATTATATTAAATAAACCAAATTGAGATATTGAAGAAAAGATTCACTCTTTGCTTACTTTTTTGATGTTTTATCAATACTGGCTTCTATTTTTTTATATGTACTACTATTTCCCTTTTGAAATTGGCTTAGTTACGACTTTAGTGATCTGTTTTCATTCGCTGGCGAGGGGATACATTCATATCCTCTTTCAAGAGGATATCACTTCTCCCTTCGCTACTGAAAAAATAAGAATCAGTATTAAACTAATTATTAAAATAGATCATTCACTTTTTATTTTAAATTCAATTAAGTCTTTAAACAATATGCATGACAGTTTTTGTAAAAAAATATTTCGTAGCTTCTTATTTTAGTTCAAAAAAAGTTGGATTTATTATATCGATTTTAATACTAGTCATGATATTATAAAAAAATACACTTAGTTTATCTTTTTCAATATTAAAATATGCATATATTTTTAAATAATTTTATTGTTCTTAGCGCTTCCAATAGTAATCAACTTTATTCACAAAATTTCAATTTTAATTAGGTATCTTCATGATGACGCTCATGGAATTCAAAGCCTGCAATAGTTGTTTCTCTGAAGTTATCAACCACACTATTTAAGTCAAGATCTGTATAAGCCTTGCTTGGAAGACGTCCCCATATGGGTCCTGGCCATGCTGCGTCAGTATGGTAACGAACCACATGATGAATATGACATTGCGAAACGATATTACCTAAGGCAGCAATATTCATTTTGTCGCCATTAAATGATTTCATTAAATATTTAGCAAGCGATGAAGACTCTTTTAATAAATGCTGTTGATCTTCTTCTGATAATTGATATATTTCGCTTATATTGTTCCGATCTGGAACGAGGATGAACCAAGGATAATTAGCATCGCGCATCAATAATAAATGACATAATGAAAATCGCCCAAGAATTAGACAATCATTTAACAATTGTGGAGAGATATCAGTCATTCTTAGCAATGAGAATCTGCTTACACTTTCTACAATTATAGCACACGCCTTTTAGTGCCCGATTATGTCTGATTTTAGTTAATTCATATGTCCGGCAGGAACAAAAATAAGAATACCGTTTGTATTGCTTTGTCGGTATACCATCCATTTCGAAACTACAGGTTACGCTTGAGTCTACATTAAACATTGCCATTACATTGCGCCATTCTTTCCCATGTGGCAATGTATTTCTTAGCCCATATATAATATCTACAACATAATGTGCTACTTCATGTGGCACTGTTGTCTTCAGATTCTCAATGAAATACTTAGCAAATATATAGGGATTATAACGAATCACTCGTTGGGCTTGCTTTACTTTATACATACCGGCGACCTTACCTTTCAAGTTGAACACCACTGGAATAAGTTCAAACGAAAATTCTAATGCGGCGCTTGCTTGGAAGATATAAGCTTCAGTTGCAGAGATAACCCGTTCTTGCTGCTCTGATTGAATTGGGACGATAACTGACATTAGACGAACTCTGCCACATCATAATATTAGCGGCAATCTCTTATTCTTTAGTCCTCAAAATGAATCAGAGAATTATCATAAAAACAATAATATTAACTATGATTTTGTATAAAGTAATATTGGTATATAGAGTTTATTTACTACTTGAAATAATTGGGTAATGAATATTTTAGAAGGTATTTTCATTTAATTGTTCTTTCTTTTAAACTCACCAATATGACATCGCCTATTTCACCATCCCTAATTTGGATATCAGAACAATTAGTAGAAAAGCTCTTACATTATTATGATTATCCACACCCAGAAAACCCAGGAGAGATTATTGAAGGTTATGATAAAAATCATGTGCTCAGGACAGCGAAGATGAGTGCAGCTGTTGCACATCACCTAGGTCATCATGATGAGAGAGTCCGTCACTATCAAATAGCCTGCTTGCTGCATGACATAGGAAGAGCTGGGCTTGAACAAGATTTATTTGGAAAAATTTGGAAATGGGCTAGATCTGAGGGAATTCCAACACGACCGGCAGAGTGGCGGGCTGTGCATCCGGACACAATATACGGTAATGAAACTGAAGCATTTTGGTCATTGTATCAATCCCAATTACAAAAAATCGGGACGAAAACCGGATCATGGGCTAAAGAACAAGTAGAGATGCGTTTGGGTTATGCAAGACGACTAAGCCGTATTATCAAACAGTTAGTACCGAAACTAAAACAAGATGGCATTCAATGGTTTGATTGGATGGAACTAGTCGCACTCTATTATTATTATCCGGAGAAACTAAATGGTGTCTTCGACTGGATACATGAGTTAGGTGAGATACTAGTCGCCTGTGAACAATTGGAAGCTTATAGTAATCGCAAACGTGGAAGCGACTACTATAATCGAAATAGTGAAAACTTTATTGGTGCTTTTAAGTATCTTGATAGATTAAAAGAAAAAGGTCAGCTTAGTGATAAAGTTTTATCTGCCGTCCGCTTGTTAACTCAGCGTGGACTCTTTGACACTATATTATCGGAAGCTCGCGATGAACAGTTATCAGTCAAGGACTTGAATTTTCTACGTTCATTAAAGTCACAAACTTCAGCTTAAGGAAAAAGATGGCCGTAATAACACGACAATTCTCATTAGATATGCAAGGAGCAACGCAGATTGAGAATATTACAGAAAAAGTAAAAAATAACTTATTAGATTCTGAGCTTGTAGACGGTATTATTACACTTTTCATTAAGCATACCACTGCATCAGTAATGATCTTTGAAGATGAACCCGGTTTACGAATAGATACAAAAAACATCTGGGATAAATTAATTCCCACTAATTCAGAGTGGCAACACAATACGCGCAACGAGGGAGAAACTAATGGCCACAGTCATTTACGCGGTCAGATACAAGGGCAGTCATTAACTATCCCGTTTACTGAACAGGCACTAATGTTAGGTATCTGGCAACAGATTGTTGTTGTCGATTTTGATACTGCTGCTCGAACTCGAGATATAGTAATTCAGATTATTGGAGAATAGATTTAGTCCCCGATATTAATCGTTTATCAGACGTTAACTTGATAATACTAACAGAGTACTACATAAATACATCCATCACTAATATTGTAATATCCATTCTATTAATATCTTGAACTTATTTACAAAAAAGAAACAGCTATATGAATAATAATACAGAGGCCAATCCAGCGTGAACGTAATGATGCTGTAAAGTAGAGTCGAGCCACCGAACTACACATTACGAGTGCATAGCTCTACCAAGACTGAGCTATTCAGGAATGTTGATAAGCAAGTATAACATCACCATCAGAGCTTTTGCAGTTTGCAAATAAATTTGTGCGCAAAACTTTTAGAGTTAATTTTCTTGTAACACTTTCACTTTATCTACGTCTATTGATGAATTAACACAATCAATTATTGTATTAAGTGAATTGAAAAGATGAATTAATAAATTAATAATGTACATTAGTATATTAATTCGGCCCTTAATTACAATTAAGGGTTGAATATTTCTCTCATGATAAGACTAATCAACCTTCGCTCTTTCTTTTGTCATTAAAAAGTTAATGTTTTAGTATGAACAAACTTGAGAAATTATTTATTAGATAAATGATTACATTTTTTCATGATTCTTTGTGAATTCTTCACATTTTTTTGTGAATGACCTCACACTATCTGGGATGGGCACTCTTAACGTAGCCAATTTGATTAAAAGAACGCCACATTCCTTAATTAAACGATATGCATGCATAAATTTTATGTTTTTCTTTTCATTTTTATCGGATAACAAATTATCCAGGCTTTTTTCATATTCTTCTTTAGCTGCGATATAGCATGGCCAAACATCAAACATTACCGGATCGGTACGAATCGTTTCACAAGCCATTTTAGCCATAACACCGAGTTCTAAGAGCTTGTTATTAACAAAAGATAAAGCATCATCAGTTATTGTAATTGTAGTTATTGAGCTTGTGACCTGATCAATTTCCGACATGGTTTGAGAAATCTTAATATATCGACTTTGAAAGAAGTCTTCTATTGGCATAGAGAAAACTTTAAAAGGCTCACCCCAAAGTTCATCAACACCTTCACCTCCATCTGCAAGCTTGATATTTTTACCTAAAGACAATGCTTCTATAAAACACCTACCACATTCACGCAATAACTCATTACTGGTTTCGATTTTTACTCCAGCCTCTTCAAGCTCGACAATTGCAGTTAAAATTTGTCGTCCTCGATTTAATAACGAGCCTGCTAACATTGCACCTTTGACGCGTTTTCTTGCTGGATTAGATTCTGCCTCATAAACCTTTTGAATATCATCCAGTCTATTACTGGGAGTATTAATTCCCTGCTCTACATGATGAAATACTCGACGGGTTAGCTGATCAATCATTTGCTTTTTGTCAGCATAACTATCCTTATGTAAGTGATAACTTCTAATCCAATATCCGTCATAATATACACATGATTTACCCGCGATCTCACGAGTCGTACCATTTTTCACTTCATCAGTCATAGCAGCCTATAAAGCCTTAAATCGGTAAGTAATTCTCATCAAAATAATTTTTATATTGTAATACTTTTTAGTACATACTCAAAATTAATTAGGATTTAATCATTTCCGGACTGAGCTTATATCTTAAGCTGACCGATACAAAATTAAATTATAAATTTCTCTATATAAGTCGTACCTTATTCATTATGCTATAAATAAAATGTCAAATAACATCCATGACAAATACAGTTCCAGAAGACAGATTAGCTAAATATAAAAATGATATTGTTATCGAAGGATAAAAGAAGATACATTTACTTATACGTCTTTAAACTTATGATGTTGACCTCGATTTTCTGAACTTACGGCAAAACCTAGGCCAATAAAAACGACCATTACTCCCATAAGAAAATTAAGCTTTATATCTTCACCTAAGAATAAATAACCCAAAACCATAGCTGTTATTGGGTTTAATGTAACAAATATAGTCGTGAATGTTACTGTAGTCTTAGTCAAAGTCCAATTTAGAAGAAAAAACGCGAGTCCCCCAGCAACGACACCTAAATAAACCAGTAAACCTATTTGTGTGAATGTCAATGTTGTTAATTTATCATAAATTCCGTTAGCAACGCTAAATGGCAATAGGCACACACAGCCTGCCAACATTGCCAGAGGAGTCATAATAGAAGCGGGTACTTCTTGTAAAATCTGTCGTGATAAAGTGACATAGATTCCTCCAATAATCGCGGTAAATAACATAATGATTTCACCTTTAAATAAGACTCCATTACCTGAATCTATTATTAATTTATCCGATAGTGCAATGCTAAGCCCGAGCAAGGTAAGTCCTATTGCGATAAAAGAATCTCTATTAATACACTCATAGCCGATAACTCTACTGATTAACATTGCCCAGATTGGCATCGTTGCTAACATAAGAGAGCCTCGAGCTGCATTGGTATAAACAAATCCCCACGAAAACATAAAAGGAAATAATGCAAAAAACAGCGACCCAAGGCCAGCAATTTTAAGTAGTATAGTTCTTGTTATTACTGATGTGTGAAACAAAAAAAACAACGGTAGGACAGAAAATCCTCCCAATAAGTAGCGCATAAAAGCAATCTCGACCGGATCTAAGACTTTCACCAGATAACGTGTAATAACAGATGCTGTTCCCGTAAGTATATGACATAAAATTATCGCCAGAGTTAATTTCCACATACTCATAAATTAAATATTTGCATGACTATATTATGATTGCCATACTATTGATTAAAATAATATCACTGATATTTAAACTCAATTTATTCCTCATATATGAATATCGACTTATCCGAATAAATTTAATATGGAGCTCATTATATGGATAACGCACTGATTATTGGTGCATCGGGAGATATTGGCATCAGAATGACACAACTCCTGTTGGAAAAAGGTATACATGTTATTGCTAGCGTCAGAGATCATAATCTAAATAAATCTGAATACCTAAACACACTAAAATCAGACTATAAGTCACAGTTAATACTCGTTTCTATGGATATTAGTGCGCAAGAAAGTGTTGAAAAAGCTTTTTCTTTTATATCTGGACACACAAATAAGTTAAATCTGATTATTAATTGCACCGGGCTATTGCATAATAACAAGGGTCTTCAACCTGAAAAACGTCTAGAAGATATAAACACAGATAATCTAGTTCAATCTTTCACCGTTAACTCAATTGGCCCCCTGCTTATTGCCCGTTATGCACTGCCACTGCTACGACATAATGATCGCAGTGTACTATCAAATATATCTGCCCGTATAGGTAGTATTTCGGACAATCGTGCTGGTGGATGGTATGCGTATCGAGCAGCAAAGGCTGCACAGAATATGATCACTAAAACTCTCGCAATTGAATTGAATAGACGTTCACCAAATACAATATGTGTCGGTCTACATCCTGGGACAGTGAATACTAAATTATCGAAACCGTTTCAGAGAAACTTGAAGCTAGGACAACTGACAACAGCAAAGCAATCAGTAAACTATCTTTATAAGGTCATTACCAAATTAGAAAAAAAAGATAGCGGTAAAATATTTGCTTGGGACGGCAGTGAAATTTCACCTTAGTTGTAAAGTACAATTTAACTTATCCCTTCAGACTAAACATCCATATAACAAACAGCATTCAAAGCAGTAAAGATGAGAATAGTAACTATAATAGTCAATTTTAAACGCATTAGCATGTACCATCTTGGTAACAATGTATTTAATGTTGAATACCTCTCATAAATAAATAGTAGCGGGTATGTAATGCAGAGTATCAGCAACGCAACAGGTGTAGGGATGATTAGTGCAAACCAACCAATTAAACTCGGTAGCACGCTTATTGATAATAATAAGCCTTTTCTTTTTATTGGCTTACTCTCCAGCAAAAAGCCCCAATGAACAGCTCCAATAAAGCCTATTATAACCGCGCCATAAGAAACGAACATTATGATTGAATATGAATTTAGCTCTTTACTTCCTAAAATAGAAACCAGTAAGGTAATTACAAACGGTAACAAACCACAGTAACTTAAAAAATAGATTATGTTTTTAGTTTTATTTATGTTCTTATGATTCATATAAATCTTCTTCAAATAAATTATTCTATTTCAATAATTTCAACCATATTTCCAGACGGGTCTTTAATATAAACAGATGCCGTCCCATCTCGATGTTTTGTTAAATGACCAAAATCGCCGGCATTTTTACTTTCTATTGCAAAATGTGGTGGATGTTGATCAATCATTACAAGGGCAAGCGAAAGGTTATCAAATTTAAGTAATGCCCATGTTTCATCCTCATAATCAAGACTGGCATCAAACTTATCGATATACCATTTCACCGCTATTTTGATATTTTTCACCTGTATGGCAACATGATGTATTTTATCCATAATAAATTCTGTCTTTTAGATAGTTCGTCATGATCTTATAATGTATTTATCAACTAAGCATGCACCATAAAACAAAAATCGCATTAGACAAGACTTTTTAACACTAATTTGACTGAAAATTATTTATTTAAATTTAAACATATATGAAACGTATCGCTATCATTGGTGCAGGGATGGCTGGTCTCACCGTTGGAATTCAACTTAATGATTTCGCAATAGTCGAATTATTTGAAAAATCTCGTCGAGTGAGCGGTAGGATGTCGACGCGTTATGCTAATAATTATCAATTTGATCATGGTACTCAAGACTTTACTGTCCGGGATCAAGCTTTTAAAAAGTTTCTAGCGCCCTACATGAAAACAGGGATCTTAAAAGAGTGGAAACCAAAACTAATGCTAATAGAAAAAGGCTATGTAGCTAAAACCAAAAACTGGACCGAAAAGCACTATGTCCCTTCGCCTAAGATGAATGAATTGTGTGTTGCTATGGCAAAGGGAATCAACGTCCAGTTAAACACAGAAATAATTAGAATAGAAAAAAAAGAGCAAGGTTGGTTATTGTATACAAAAGATAAACAGGAGTTTGGACCATACGAATGGGTAATCAACACAACGCCTGCTCCCCAGGCAGAAAAACTGTTACCTGATTCTTTTTCGGGTCATCAGTATTTTAAAAAATGTAAAATGTTTGGCTGCTACACTTTAATGTTAGCTCTTAGTGCTCCATGGAAATGGGAATGGGAAGCGGCAATAGTGAGAAATTCGCTTATTTCTTGGATGACATTAAATTCTAATAAACCTGATCGTAGCAATGAACAAACACTAATTGTTCAAACAGACAATGAATGGTCAGAGAATCATATAGATGAAGCAAAATCAAATATACAACATATTATTCTTGAGGAGCTGAACAGTTTGTTGTCTTATGATTTTTCAGATAGCCAATATTTAACAACACATCGTTGGCGATACTCAGACATAAAACAGGCAGCTGGTGTAGATTATCATCTTGATCATGAACAACAACTTGGTGCGTGTGGTGATTGGTTTATTAAAGGTCGTATAGAAGCTGCCTTTTTAAGTGGGTATAAACTCGCGAATAGTATGAAAAAAAAATTATGTTGAAATAATATCTATATATTATGAGATTATATGCTAGAGTGCGCAAATCTGGACAACAAACTCATGTCCAGAGCGTCATTACTAGTTGTTGGTCATTCTCAATGCATTATTGATAATATATTGTAGTGTATTTTAGAATTTGGCTATCCCTCCTTTTGAGAGCCAATTATTGTATGCCGCATTTACGGCATAGCTATATTTTGCCCCAAAAAAATTATCTGTGTGTAAATATGTACGTAAATATTATAGCTCTCTACAACATCGGTAGTTTTATATGTCATTTAGCCAACCTCATAGATTAAAGCAAGTCGGTTGTGTAATGACACAAACTTATACTTAGGAATATTTAATGTCATTTGAAAAACTCGGATTATCCGAAGAACTATTACGCTCTGTGAGCGAAGCAGCTTACACTAGGCCTACTCCTATTCAAGCACTAGCTATTCCTGCTATTTTAAAAGGTAAAGATGTAATGGCTGCAGCCCAAACTGGTACTGGAAAAACTGCTGGATTCACTTTACCACTATTACAACTTCTTAATAAAAAATCTCCAGTAAAAAATAATCGTGCACGTGCATTGGTGTTAACTCCAACTCGAGAACTAGCCGCTCAAGTACAAGAGTGTGTGTCCACTTATGGTAAATACATGAACTTACGTTCTACTGTTGTTTTTGGTGGGGTAAAGATAAACCCACAAATGATGAAGCTGAGACGTGGTGTTGATGTATTAGTTGCCACACCAGGTCGCTTACTTGATTTATTTCAACAGCGTGCTATCAATTTTAATGATATCGAAGTGCTCATATTAGACGAAGCTGATCGCATGTTAGATATGGGTTTTATACATGACATCAGAAAAATAATGGCACTGCTGCCAAAACAACGACAAACACTGATGTTCTCTGCTACTTTTTCACAAGAAATTAGAAAATTAGCTAAAGGTATAATTAATGACCCTGTTGAAATCGATGTTGCACCACGCAATTCAGCCGTTGAAACTATTTCGCAGATAATCCATCCCGTAGATAAATCACGTAAGGCTGACCTACTTAGCTATCTGATTATCAGAGAAAAGTGGTACCAAGTATTAGTATTCAGCAGAACCAAACATGGTGCTGATAAATTAGTAAAACGCTTATCACGTGACAATATAAATGCTGCTGCAATTCATGGAAATAAAAGCCAAGTTCAACGGACCAAAGCCCTAGCCAATTTCAAAAATAACAAGATTCAGATATTGGTTGCAACTGATATCGCAGCAAGAGGTATCGACATCGATCATCTTTCACATGTCGTCAATTTTGATTTGCCAAATGTCCCTGAAGATTATATTCATCGAATAGGTCGAACAGGACGTGCCGGCGCAAGCGGACAAGCCATCTCATTAGTTAGTGCTGATGAAGCTAAACAACTACATGATATAGAACGCCTGATTAAACATAAACTCGGTCGCGAAGAAATTGAAAGCTTCGAACCGAAGCATAATCTTCCTGGGTCTCTTTCTCGTAAATATTCACGTAATAAACGAATCATTAAGACGGCTAAAAATAAAACCAAACGATACAAAGCTAAACATAACAATTCGAGTGAACAAAAATCACATAATCGTTATGGTAAACTTAACACTTCAGCTAATAGTGCTCATGGTGGTCGGCAAATACGACCAGCCTCGACTACAATCCCAGTAATTTAATTTTAATCATATTATTAAAACTTATAGATAATACTAGAATCACAAGTTTGTCATGAATTTTTTGATAAAATTTTGTATCTGATATTGAGACTACAAAAATAAAAGGGGTAAATGAAAATGGAAGCTATAGTTCATAAACAAAAAACAGCTGGTGATGGTCGTATATCATTCCCAACATTACATTGTTGGAATCCAGATACAGAAATCATTACGATAGCAGCTCAAGTCAGTGGTAAACGCGTTTCATGTCGAATTGCTTACACTGATATAAAAACAAAATTTTCTGAAATATTCGATACACCATTAGATTCGGTAGTAAAATATAGAAATGAAGTTGAAGCTGCTGCTAGAACTCTGATTGAAAATAAAAAATACGAAAAAGATGGATCTATAAAAATAAGCTATGCTGATCTTTAAATTAACTTTAGTGATTTTAAACTCACCCAATTCATCTAAGTAAGAGTAATGGAGTCTTGGTATTAAGTAACATTCTTACAGTAAAACTTCCTAATATGAGATCATGTAATCGAGTATGAGTAAATGCACCCATTATCGTCAAGTCAATATTATTTTTGACTTGATAGTCACATAACTCATCTTCGGTTTTACCCTGCAAACTGGCACTAACAATTTTAGCCCACTGTGCAGATTTAAGTTTTTCAATTGTATTCTCAATCAAACCATCTGCCGTATTTTTTTTATTAACATAGACTAAGTGGCAATTTAATCCTTTATATAATGGACTATTAGCTATCATTTCAATGTGCTTGTTACTTTCTTCACTACTGTCGTAAGCAATCATGATATGTTGCGGGGTTTTGAAGTTATTGTAAGTAACTAGAATATGTCCATGTAAAGAACGGATCATCGATTCCAACTTTGCGCCGATTTCGTCAGTTTTATCTTCGTGAATTTTCCCTCTCGCGCCTATCACTAGAATACGTAACTCTTCTTTAAGTTCGACTAATGTCTCAATCAAATTGCCATGCTGTAAACATAAAGTTGAGTTATTAAACCCATCCTTAATGACACGTTCATTTGCCGCTTTTAAAATATTTTTTCCTTCTTTTAAACGTAACTTACTACGTATATGTTCATTATTGGTAATTTCTTCAAGCAAGTGATCGCGACTATTCATACCCAAATTACCAGAAAAATCAACTTCCTTCGCCGTTTCTTGATGGTGGTCGATTGTATACATAATCTTTAATGGACCTTCGACACGTTGTGCTAACCATACAGCATAATCACAAACTGATTCAGAAAGTTTTGATCCATCGATACAAGCCAGGATCAATTTTTTATTATTCGTCATTAGTGGCTATCCATATTTTTTTCAATTTCTTTTGGTTTATCATGAACACCAAAACGATCAATGATAGTAGAGCTAGCTTCATTAAGTCCGATTAATTCTACTTCTGCACCTTGGCGTCGCAGCTTAATCACCGCTTTATCTAATGAAGATACTGATGTGATATCCCATAGATGTGCACGACTTAGATCGATGACAATCTTTTCTACTGCCTCTTTAAAATCAAAGGCGGCAATAAATTTATCGGCTGAACTAAAAAACATCTGTCCGACGATATGATAAGTTCGAATATCGCTATCCTCATCATATTCAGACTCAACATACATTAGATGACTAATCTTGTTTGCAAAAAGTAGTGAAGCCAGCAGTACACCTACAAATACACCTAAGGCCAAATTATGTGTCCAGACAACAACTAATATTGTCATTATCATAACAATATTGGAAGAGAGCGGATGCGCTTTTAAATTGCGAAAAGAACTCCAATTAAACGTTCCTATCGATACCATAATCATCACGGCCACCAATGCAGCCATAGGTATCTGACTGACCCAGTCATCGAAAAAAACCACCATAATCAATAATAAAATGCCGGCTAGCAGAGTGGATAGACGTCCGCGGCCACCCGATTTTATATTTATGACAGACTGCCCAATCATTGCGCAGCCAGCCATACCACCCATGAGCCCTGATCCAATATTAGCAATCCCTTGACCTTTACATTCTCGATTTTTATCGCTGTCAGTATCAGTTAAATCATCAATAATCGTCGCCGTCATTAATGACTCCAGTAAGCCTACTATAGCCAAAGGAATCGCATAGGGAAAAATAATTCTTAATGTCTCCATAGTTAATGGCACCTCTGGCCATAGAAAAACAGGCAAGTTATCTGGCAATTCGCCCATATCACCTACAGTTCGAATATCCAGTTCCATCATTAATGTAGTAACCGTTAAAATAATGATACAAACTAGCGGCGAAGGAATCGATCTGCCAATTATAGGGATAAGCGGAAACAAATAAATAATTCCTAAACCGCTTAAAGTCATTACGTAGACATGCCAAGTAACATTTGTTAATTCGGGTAACTGAGCCATAAAGATCAGTATCGCCAAAGCATTCACAAACCCGGTAACTACCGAGCGTGAGACAAAACGCATCAAACTGCCCAATTTGAGGCAGCCAGCAATAATTTGAATAACACCCGTTAGCAGAGTTGTTGCTAAAAGGTATTCTAGCCCGTACTCTTTCACCAATGTCACCATTAACAACGCCATGGCACCTGTTGCAGCACTTATCATACCGGCACGCCCACCAACAATAGCCGTCGTCACGGCAATACAGAAAGATGCATAGAGACCCACTTTGGGATCAACACCCGCAATAATAGAGAAGGCAATAGCTTCGGGAATCAAAGCAAGGGCGACAACCAATCCAGCCAGAATATCAGCACGAGTATTTCCTAACCAATCTTGTTTCTTTGAGAGTAAAAACATCTAAATCCTATAATCGATAAGCAAAAAAGCCACAAACCTTCTGTCTGATTAAAATTAAATTTCGTTGGTGGGTATTAATACGCTGATTCATAAATGCCAATCTGTTTTAGGATCCGCTTATAAATCTATTATCACAATCGTATATGCTAATAAGAGGAATAGCCCGAAGACGGGTGCCAACACAAGTTATTATAGTGTGTGTTTCGAATCAAGCTAGTGAATAAGAATATATTTTTTACTTTCTACAAATTAATTTTAATTAATATTGTTCTAGGACTTGTTTTTATTGATGCTATGATGCGCTACATCTTTTTAAGACCATATTGAGCTAAGCCCTGTGATAACAGCAAAATTTTCATCACTACCATTGAGAGCAGAAGAATTGGCAAATATCAAATCGTTGGGATATCTCACAATGACGCCAATCCAGGCTCAAGGTCTACCAACTATTCTGGAAGGTAAAGACTTATTAGCTCAAGCTAAAACTGGTAGTGGCAAAACAGCGACATTTGCTATTGGTCTGCTTCATAAACTCGAGATCACAACTTATCAAATACAAGCAATGATTCTCTGTCCTACACGCGAGCTAGCCGATCAAGTCACTAATGATGTAAGACGCCTTGCACGTTCAATACCTAATACTAAGGTAGTCACGTTATGTGGTGGGAAATCAATAGAGCCGCAACTTGCTTCGATGGAACGTCAACCACATATCATCGTTGGTACACCGGGACGAATATTAAAACATCTGGATAAAGGTTCATTAAAACTCGATAAACTGAGAATACTAGTGCTAGATGAGGCCGATCGCATGTTAGATATGGGTTTTCATGATGAGATTATGCGCGTGATAAAAGTGACACCTCATAAAAGACAAACTCTTTTATTCTCTGCAACTTATCCAAATAAAATAAAAAAAATCAGTAATGCAATTCAAATAAACCCAATTGATATTCGTGTTGATAGCCTGCATGATAATAAAAAGATTAAACAGATTTTTTATGAAGTAAATCCAGACAAAAGAACAAACTCATTAATCACACTGTTACGGCATTATCAACCACAATCAAGTTTAGTATTTTGTAATACTAAACAACAATGTCAAGAACTCGCTAATGAATTATGGAAACAAGGTTTTCATGCACTAGCCTTACATGGTGACCTTGAACAACGTGATCGAGATCAAGTATTGATACAGTTTTCTAATAAAAGTTGTTCGATTTTAATCGCAACTGATGTTGCCGCACGTGGTTTGGATATCAAAGAACTACATGCTGTGATTAATTTCGAGTTATCCCACGATCCCGAGATTCATATTCATCGCATTGGTCGTACGGGTCGTGCTGATAAAGATGGTATGGCGTTGAGTATGTTTATAAAATCTGAAAAATTTAGAATTGAGGCGATCGAAAACTATAAAAAAAGCCCAGTAAAAATCGATAAGTTAGCCTCAATTAAGATTAAAGAAAAGGTCAAAATCTATCCGCAAATGGTGACATTATGCATCAATGCTGGTCGCAAAGATAAGATACGTGCGGGTGATATACTTGGAGCTTTAACAGGTAATACTGAGCTTGTAGGTGATCAAATTGGTAAAATCGACATCTTTGATAAGCTAGCCTATGTTGCTGTCGAACAAGCAATTGCAAGGCAAGCTTTGAGAGTACTTTCGGGAGGAAAAATAAAAGGGCGTAAGTATAAAGTCCGTATGTTACGTTGATTATTCTGATTGAGTGTTTAGCTCATCATACCAAACTAAAAGAGAACCAAATGCCTTCTCCAACTCAGCATATTATAGAGCTGTATCAAGTCGCATTTTTTCATGTATTCGAAAATTTTCTCGGTACTTGCCATCTGATTCATATCAAATTTTCCACTAAGTTCCAGACTTTGGTCACAGAAATTAACTCGTTAGAAGAGTTAAATAATTGCTTGAGATGAACTATTCATCATATCATCATCATGCTCAAGAAAATTCGGTGTTATCTTGACATGACGCGCACAATCTTCTGCATTCTAATTCAGTCTTAGCACTAACAGATATCATTTTCATAGTTTTCGAGATAGCCTTGGTCAATATAAAAGACATCAAATTCACGGTCGGGGGACGAAATGGTAGGTTCCAAAATAGAGGCATTAGGCACAAAGTATCTGTAGACGTCAAAAGAGACAGAACGATAATTGAACTCAGAAAAATTGATGTGCCACGCCTTCAACTCCATCTATATACAGAATCTATATGATTTCAGCATAACTATTGTCGATTTCGCATAGTTTAACTCGACGTATCACCATCAAACACCTATAGTACGCCACCATTTAAATAGCTCGTTTAACAGCAATCAAGGAATTCTATTGATCTCAACAGCAAACATCACCATGCAGTTTGGCGTCAAGCCATTATTTGAAAATATCTCGGTTAAATTCAGTAATGGTAACCGATATGGCCTGATTGGAGCCAATGGTTGCGGTAAATCGACCTTCATGAAGATACTTGATGGCAATCTTGCACCAACATCAGGCAATGTCTCCATTGGACCAACACATCGTGTGGGCAGATTAAGTCAAGACCAATTCGCCTTTGAAGACTATGGTGTTATCGACACAGTTATTATGGGTTATACAGAATTGTGGAGAGTGAAACAAGAACGTGATCGAATTTATTCCTTATCTGAAATGACTGAGGAAGATGGTATGAAAGTCGCTGAGCTTGAAACCAAATTTGGTGAAATGGATGGTTATAGCGCAGAAAGCCGAGCTGGTGAATTGCTAATCAGCGCAGGTATAGAATTAGAATTACATGGTGGTCGAATGAGTGAGGTAGCCCCAGGTTGGAAACTACGAGTACTATTAGCTCAGGCCCTATTTTCAGATCCTGACATTCTTTTACTTGATGAACCAACCAATAACCTCGACATAAATACCATTCGTTGGTTGGAAACTGTGCTCAATAATCGCAAGAGCACAATGGTAATCATTTCTCATGATAGACATTTCCTAAATGCCGTTTGTACACATATTGCTGATATTGATTATGGCGAATTACGTGTTTATCCTGGAAACTACGATGACTTCATGATTGCATCGACTCAAGCACGCGAACGTTTACATTCTGAGAATGCAAAAAAATCGACGCAGATAACAGAGCTGAAGCAATTTGTCAGCCGCTTCTCAGCTAATGCATCAAAGGCTAAGCAAGCAACTTCTCGTGCTAAACAACTCGAAAAAATTAAATTGGATGAAGTTAAACCTTCTAGTCGTATCAGTCCCTTCATTCGTTTTAACCAAACAAAAAAATTACATCGTCTTGCATTAGCCGTCGAAAACTTGGGCCATAGTTATGATGATGAAATATTATTTAGCGGAGGCAATGTTATTCTTGAAGCAGGTGCACGTCTAGCTGTCATCGGTGAGAACGGCACAGGAAAATCGACTCTATTAAGCTGTCTCATGAATGAGATCACGCAAAATAGTGGTACAATAAAATGGGCCGAGAATGCAACACAGTCATACTGTCCACAGGATACAGCTGCCATCTTTACTTCCGATGTAAATCTGTTTGATTGGATGAGTCAATGGCGTCAACCTAAACATGATGACCAAGCTGTTCGCGCAACATTAGGACGTCTTTTATTTTCAACAGATGACTTTAATAAGAAAGTTAATGTATGTTCCGGTGGTGAAAAAAATCGTTTATTATTTGGTAAATTAATGCTGCAAGAAACGAATGTCCTAATAATGGATGAGCCTACCAATCACCTGGACATGGAAGCGATCGAAGCATTAAACCTAGCATTGGAATATTACGAGGGGACATTAATCTTCGTTAGTCATGACCGTCAGTTTGTTTCTTCTTTGGCAACTCGGATCCTAGAAATAAAAGATAATAAGTTGATCGACTTTCAGGGTTCCTATGACGAATATTTGATAAGTCAACAGAACATTGGAAGGAAATCCGTTAACTCCAAATAATCAAATGTCGATTATTTTTGAAGAATTAGATTTCCAATCAACGCCTCTTGGGGATATCAGCCTTAGACGTCGAACAGAACCCAGATTCAACAACATGATTCTTTACGAAATAAAGCTTGGCGACGAGTTTCTCATGTCGAGCCTATTTACCGAATCCGAAACGCAACTTTCAAAATTAGTCCTAACTGCACTTAAAAACAAATATTCTGATGGATTGAATATTATTATTGGTGGTTTAGGTCTTGGTTATACTGCAGTTGCCACATTGAAAGATCATGCAGTCAAATCATTACAAATCATTGAAGTCATGAAACCAGTGATTGATTGGCACAGGCGTGGCATTGTCCCACTTGGTAATGAGTTAACAACTGATCCACGTTGCGTGATGGTTCATGATGATTTCTTTGCTCTTGCTTCTGCTGATTGTAATAGTTTTAATAAAAAAAAATCAGGAAATTTAGTGCATGCCGTATTACTTGACATTGACCATTCACCGCGACATTGGCTAAATGAAGAGAATAATTTATTTTACACCACTCCCTCATTAAAAAACTTATCTAAAAAAATATTACCAGGCGGTATGTTTGGTGTCTGGTCAAACGACCCACCAGATCATGATTTCATAAATCTATTAGAATCAGTATTTCGATCAGCTAAATCACATATCGTTAATTTCCATAATCCATACACAGAAGGAAAATCATCTTGTACTATCTATATCGCACAAAAGGAATATTGATATTATAATATCCGAGCTATGAGCTTTGATTACTATCCGCTTAGACATACTATTTCTAATCATTCTTAGTTGTACACATAAATATCTTTCTAAAAATGCGGTTTGTTCCCATTCTTGTAAAAAAGTTTAGCTCTTCAGTACAATACATGCTGATTAATGAAAATAGCATCATCATACTTAATCATGATTTTTTATACATAATGTATAGTTTTTAAATCCTTACAGTTGATATTTTTTCAGCAACCGCTCTATAACATTTGGTGGGAAGGAATCAGCGATGCTACTTCAGACTGTAATATCTAACGTTGCCTGAATTATACCAGAAAATCTATTTTCAATTTCAGAATTAGTTTCCACGGAAAGGTCTTCCGCTATCTCGCCGACCACTAATTTCAAAAGCTCTACGGGCAAGATATTTTTTAATCTTGTTAGCACATCTGCTGGTGCCGCAATTGCGAGATAGTCAAACATACCCGACTTATGATGTTCTATTAAAAAATTTGCCTGGCACTGAACATTATTTATTTTACTCGATATAGCTAAATCACCAACACCGTCCAATGGTTTACCATTAACCATCAAATAACAAAGTTCCGCATAAGCTGGCATATCATCGGCATTTAAGATAGTAAGTGCCTTTCCTTCACCTTTGTTTATCAAAATTTTGATGTATCTACCATCGCTCAGCACGACCCATGTTTGAACATTAATCATAATATTATTTTCTACTAACAGTTAATTTTAATAAATATGACAGATAAAGTAACTCACTGACCATTTCTATTTTATAGACAATTGCAGAACACTATATAGTGTTTGGTAAAAATTTTAATTTATTCATTAAAGCACTAGACAGATTATTTGTACACTTTGAAACAGTATTAAGCAACGTTTAATTCTACCACTTGAAGTATATCTGAGTATTGATGAAAGATTAAAATGTCGACTACTGTTTACGCCAAATGACACCACAACCTTCTTCAACGGCTCTAGTCAGCATTTGAATTAAAGGGAATGCACGACTCACAATGCTAACCCTTGACTCATCTTCAATATTTGCTCCAACACCAATTTGAATAGTCTTCTGATTATCAGATAATTCAACTGCAGCCTTGAGTCGCGCTAGTGCTGTAGCAACATCTTTTGCCGCGATCGCACTCGGTATCGTACCGCTATGCTCCATCATTTTCAGCATCTGTTCTGCAACATCACTAAACATAATTATATTGCCAGTCGCATTGGATGAGAAAATTATAGCCATGATTACCTATCTTAAAACACGTTAAACAGTGACTGTATTATAGCAACAATATTTCTGATAATCTCAAACAAAATAGATGAAGACAAGCTTCATTTCCGTAAGTACTTATTACATATATGAAAAGCAGACTATATGTTAAACATCCGTAGAGTTTTTGGTGCAGAAAAACTGTTCGTTAATATACAATTAGATGTTACATCTAAATCTTTTGTAAAAGAAAACTAGAGAATATGCATAGTGAAATTTCTCATTCTGAATTTTCTTCTCAGTAATCATAATGAAAATATCTAGATCGATTTAATCATATGATGTAACGAACATCTCAATGTCTAACGAATATAATTTCTATTCCATTTAAGGCATCGAAAATATAAGCGTTAGGTATTTATTTTAAAATCATTATCAACATTAAAAAAAATAAAAACAGTATTAATGAGCATATTTAAAATAGCAACTCCCGCTAGCATTGATATGCCTTTACCCCACTCAGCGATAAGCACACTGACAAGCAGCAACAAAAACATAGCATTCAAAATGATGATGCCGACTTTCATACATAAGACTCCTTAAAATTAATTAGATTTAACATACTAAATATTAGTCGGATTACTGAATAAAAATTTTATCCTAAAAGACTTTAGAAGAAGATAATTACCGACATTGCACTTCAATCGTGGAGACAAGTATAGTCCCTTAGCTAATTAATGTGAAAAAATTCTGTAAATTTAGAATATGTTGTTCATCATATTGACATTATAATCAAATAATAATAACAATTAGTAAAACTTCAAAAAGCAAGAGGCATCATATTCATGAAAAGATTAACGCCATACTTTGATAGAAAAATAATTTACAATCAACAGTATTTTTTTTAATTCGAAAAGCATGTGTTACTGAGCAACTAATACAGTAATTCTAAAATCGCTGATTAATCAATACAGCTTTCTTTTAAAATGTCATTTTACCAAGACTGAAGTTCAGCAAATCGTTTGTATATACCGCCCTTTTGCATCAATTCCTGGTGCTGTCCAATATCAACAATCTTTCCTTCGTCCATCACAACGATGCGGTCAGCTTTGATAACTGTTGATAGACGATGAGCTATCACCAGCATCGTATGATTCTGCATAAGCTGATTAAGTGCAGCTTGTACTAGTTTTTCACTTTCAGAATCAAGCGCGCTAGTAGCTTCATCCAATAAAATGATAGGTGAATTCTTTAATATCGCACGGGCAATGGCAATGCGTTGTTGTTGACCACCCGATAAACGAACGCCTTTTTCACCTAGAAAACTTTGATAAGCTTCAGGTAGTTTTTCAATAAACTCATCGGCATTCGCGGCATGGGCAGCATTAATTACTTCTTCATCTGTCGCCATAAATTTGCCATAACGGATGTTTTCCATTGCTGTTGTTGCGAATAAGACTGTGCTTTGCGGTACTAATGAAATACGTTGTCGCACTAAATCTAGATTGGTTTGTTTGATGTCCACGCCATCTATCAAAATCTGACCTGATTGGGGATCATAGAAACGTAATAGCAATTGAAACAATGTGCTTTTACCTGCCCCTGAAGGCCCAACTATTGCAATAGTTTCACCTGGTTTTATTTCAAGATTAAATTGCTTCAACGACTCTGTTTTCGGACGCGATGGGTAATTAAAACAAACATCCTTAATCTGTAGATGCCCTTGTCCTTCTCTGGGTAATACGACGTCATATTGTGGCGATATTATATCAGATTGCATATGAAGTAGTTCTATCAAGCGTTCCATTGCACCTGCAGCACGTTGAATATCATTCCAGACTTCGCCAAGGGAAGTCGTACTTCCGCCAAGAAAGGTGGCATACAATAAAAACTGTCCCAAGGTGCCAGGACTCATAGTACCATCAACAACGGCATATGCACCGATCCAGAGCACAATAATCATTGTGCCAAAGGTTGTTAATATGATCGTACCAGATAACAAGGAACTAATTTTTAAGCGCTGTCGTGCTGTTTTAAATGTTTCTTCTACTGACTGACTAAACCGTTCGCTAAAAGAATTTTCTAAAGTAAATGCTTGAACTAAATGAACTGCATATAGCGATTCACTAGCAATGCTGCTTGAGTCTGCAATACGATCCTGATTGGCTCGAGAAAGCTTTCTCACTTTACGACTATATAATAGTATAGGCACTACTACTATGGGGATAAGGACTAGAATAATGAGCGTTAGTTGCGGGCTAGTAACAAACAGCATTATCAAACATCCAATGACACTAAATAGACTACGTAGAGCAATCGATATGCCTGCTCCAAAAACTGTTTGCACTAAGATGGTATCGGTTGTCAGTCGAGATAAAACTTCACCAGTACGTGTAACTTCAAAAAATGTAGGACTCATTTTTATGATATGTTTATAAACGCTATAACGTATATCTGCGACTACCCGTTCACCTATCCACATGACTAGGTAATAACGTAGTGATGCAAATAAAGCAAAAAAAATAGCAAGAACAAGTAATGCAGTAAAATATTTGTTAATAGAATTTACATTGGTGTTTGAGAAACCAAAATCAATGACATAACGAATAGCAACCGGCATTGCTAGCATTGATATTGATGCCAATGTTAAAAAAATAAATGCAATAACCAACCTTGATACATAAGGACGTATGAAAGGTATCGCTAATCGTAGCGGTTTAAGGCTAGTTGCCTTGGGACGGTTCATGTTCTTTATATCTGATCTTGTCATATAGTTACTTAACTAACTGCTCCTTTTCTTGCTTTGCCATTTTTTTAATTATCGCCTCCCGTATACTCGCTGATGAACGATCAAGATAAGCTTCTTGGTAGACAACTGATACTGGTCGCCGAGTACGAGTATACGCAGCTGCTAGCTTATTATTATGATTATGTTCGTTTAATCGTCGTCTTAAATCACGGGTTATACCCGTGTAAAGTGAGTTATCAGAACAACGCAAAATATAGACTATCCAGTCCATTTTTAAAAAAGTATCTTGATAATAATTTTTATCATATGCTTAGATTTCATATAAAAATACCATATTGTTCCTAATTATAAATCGATATAATGTAGTCTAATTTTTCGTAATTATTTGACAAATATTTCAAGTAATTCATTCAAATAGCGTAGACCTTTTGAGGAAGCTTTCAATTCATCGAACTGCCATTCAATCAGACCAAGTTCTTCAGCTATTAGTAATTCCTTCTCAGAATTTTTCAAAAGCAAACCAGTCCGGTCAGAGAATAGACGAGTTGAGACTCCTTCAATCAATCGAAAAGCATTCATTACAAATTCAAGTGGTAATTCATCTTTTTTTAATACTCTTTTTTCTGTAATGGCAGCATCAGTTCCAGCTAAATCAATATAATGTTTAGGTATCTTATGTCGTATGTATCTTTCTATTTTCATTTCAGCCACATTTGTAATCTTGCCATGAGCACCCGCTCCGATACCTAGATAATCACCAAACTGCCAATAATTAAGGTTATGTAATGCTATATACTTATCTTTTGCATAAGCCGATATTTCATATTTCTTAAATCCCTCTGCCTCGAGAAAGTTCTGTCCCTCTTCTTGCATTGACCAGATATCATCATCATTAGGTAGAATTGGTGGCCTTGAATTAAAAATCGTATTAGGCTCGATGGTTAGTTGATACCAGGATATATGTTTAGGTGAATGAGTTAATGCTTTATCAAGATCATCCAATGCATCATTTATCGATTGTTCAGGTAATCCAAACATTAAATCAATATTTAAATTTTCGAAGCCAGCTTCTTTTGCTATTTCAATCGCGAGATGCGCTTGAGATGCATCATGAACACGTCCTATTTTTTTTAATTGTCTATCATTAAAGCTTTGCACACCGAGAGACAAACGGTTGATTCCTATTTCTCTAAAACAACGAAATTTTTCTGCTTCTGCAGTACTTGGATTTGCCTCTAGTGTTATTTCTATTGCTGGATGTATGTTTAATCTTGCGCGTATTGCACTAAGTAATTTGTCCAATGCTTCTGGCGAAAATAAGCTGGGGGTCCCTCCTCCAATAAAAACTGTATTGATTGTTCGCCCCCAGATTCGAGGGAGTTCAAAATCAATATCTCGTATCAGTGCATTTAAATAATTTTCTTCTTCAAAACCTGTAGGAGAAAATTCATGTGAGTTAAAATCACAATAAGGACACTTCTTCACACACCAAGGTAAGTGTATGTATAGTGATAACGGTGGATTTTCATGAAAAGTTAATAATGTCATTTATAATATCCATAGATATCAATACTACTGTAACCTAAATGAATCATTGAGAAATATAAATTTTCAGTAATAGAAGTTTGCAGCGATATTTATATTTCGCTGATCTGTTGTATTAAACTCTTTAGTGCTTGTCCACGATGACTTAGTCTGTTTTTTAATTCTGGTGATAGTTCAGCTGAAGTACAATTATGTGTTGGGAGATAAAAGATAGGATCATATCCAAAACCATTCCGCCCTCGTGGCGCCATGATAACAACACCATCCCAAGTTCCCTGAGAGATAAGGGGCGTTGGATCTTCCGCATGTCTAAGAAAGACCATTGAACATACAAAACGCGCTTTACGATCTACTTTATGCAATGGTTTGATATCTTCGATAAGTTTATTAAGGTTATCTTCATCACTAGCTTCTAAAGCTGCATAACGAGCGGAGTAGATTCCTGGTCGCCCTTTTAGACCAGTGACTTCTATTCCAGAATCATCGGCAATTACTGGGTGATTAGTATAACGAGCAGCATTACGTGCCTTGATTATTGCATTCTCGACAAAAGTTAAACCGGTTTCTTCTACTTCAATAACACCAAACTCAGATTGCGACTGAATATGAAAAACTGTATCTGCTAGTAACTCATTTATTTCTTTGACCTTCCCCGGATTATTACTCGCGAGCACTATCTTTATATTTTCCAAATTGATTTCCTGAATAATTATTGTTTTAGGGCATTACGTTGAAGTTCAAACAACTGACTAATACCTTTTTGAGCAAGTGCTAACATGCTATTTAACTCATCAAATGTGAATGGATGCCCTTCTGCTGTACCCTGCACTTCTATGAAATGATTCTTATCATTCATCACCACATTCATGTCCGTTTCTGCGGTAGAATCTTCAGCATAATCCAGATCTAACACTGGCACACCATTGTGTATCCCTACAGAAATAGCGGCGATCATTGATTTAATTGGATCCGTTTCTATAAAACCATCTGCTCTACCTTTATTAATGGCATCCACCAAGGCGATGAAAGCACCCGTTATGGATGCCGTACGAGTTCCGCCATCCGCCTGAATAACGTCACAATCAATAACAATAGTATTTTCACCGAGAGCGCCCATATCAACTACAGCACGTAGCGATCGGCCTATAAGTCGCTGAATTTCCATCGTACGTCCACCTTGTTTATTTTGGGAAGCCTCACGTCGCATACGTGAACCTGTTGAACGCGGTAACATACCATATTCACCAGTTACCCAACCCTGGCCTTTGCCACGTAAAAATCCAGGAACACCTGTGTCAAAACTAGCATTACAGATAACTTTTGTATTTCCAAATTCAATCAATACTGAACCCTCAGCGTGACAAGTGAAATTTCTTGTTATTGTGACGGGTCTTAGTTGGTTGGTTGAACGTCCGCTTGAGCGCATATTAGTCTCCTATAAAAAAATGCTGCATTATAACGATAATTTTTGTCTGCGTATTTCCGATATACTGCTCAGACGTTACTATTAACAAATAATTATAGTGGAAAGGATAATTTGATGATAAAGAGTATGACTTCATATGGTAGAGCTGAGCATTCTGGAGAATGGGGTGAAGCATCTTGCGAAATTAGAAGTGTAAATCATCGTTATCTAGAGATGTCGATTCGGCTGCCAGAAGAATTGCGATTGCTTGAGCAGGCTATTCGTGATGTATTATCAAAACAATTAAAACGCGGAAAAATTGATTGCAACATTCGATATCAACAACATGAGGGTTCTAAGGGGACATTACCTGTAAATAAGGAACTAGTGAAAAAAATCATAGAAACTGCTGAAAAAACAAATGCACAAATAACATCACCTGCACCAATTAATTCTCTTGAATTACTTCGCTGGCCTGGTGTCCTCGATAGAGATATTCCCGATCCTGAAGCGATAAATAAACCATTACTTGAATTAGTCAATCAAACTCTCGTCGCTGTTATTGATACTCGCCAACGTGAAGGCGATAAGATCAGGACGATGATCATGGAACGTAACAAAGCTGCTAAAATAATTGTTAACTGTGTACGCGAACAATTACCGACTATTCTTGATAATATTCGTGAAAAATTAACTCTACGTGTACAGAAATTGAGCTCTGCGTTTGATAATGACCGACTTGAGCAAGAACTATTGTTATTATCACAAAAGATGGATGTGGCAGAAGAAATCGACCGATTAGACGCACATATTGATGAAGTACAACGAGTACTTGATCAACACGGTCCTGTCGGACGTCGTCTAGATTTTCTTATGCAGGAAATGAATCGTGAATCGAATACATTAGGATCAAAGTCGATTCATCTAGACACTACTAAGGCCTCGGTCGATTTAAAAGTCTTGATCGAACAAATGCGTGAACAAATCCAAAACATAGAATAGTTATATTTTTATGAAAATTAAAAACGGCACATTGTTTATAATTGCTGCACCTTCTGGAGCAGGCAAAACATCGATCATAAAATCTGTGACTACGGAAGATAATAATATTGATGTTTCAATTTCATATACTACTCGTCAAGCAAGAGCAGATGAAAACGATGGTGAAGAATACCACTTTATAAGTGAAAATGAATTCAAAGATCTTATTAAAATAGATTACTTTCTTGAATATGCCAAAGTCTTTGGTAATTACTATGGCACCTCAAAAGACTGGGTCGAACAAGAAATGTTTACTGGTAGAAACTTCATCCTTGAAATAGATTGGCAAGGTGCGCTGCAAATAAAGTCACAAATTCGTAATAGCGTTAGTATTTTTGTATTACCACCGAGCTACAAAACACTCCGAGCTAGGTTAACTTCACGTAAAAAGGATAATCTAGAGATAATCGAGCAGAGGATGGATGCTGCATGTGAAGAAATTTCCCATTACAGGGACTTTGAATACATAGTTATAAATGATGACTTTAAGTCCGCCGTGAAAGAAATCAAGGCAATTATTACCGCCACTAACTTAGGAGCCTGTCGACAATCGACTTTTTATGACGATTTCATCAGTCAAATCATGGCACAAAAGGATTGAATTCAGTAGAATGTATTGATGATGTAGATTTGGTAACTTTTTAACCAAAAGAATATAAGTCTAATATAAAAAATAAGAGGAACTAGATGGCTAGATTAACCGTTGAAGATTGCCTAGAAAATGTTGTAAACCGCTACGATCTGGTTTTATTAGCAAGCAAGCGGGCACGTCAGATTGCAATGGGAGCAGATCCTTTGGTTCCTGCCGAAAATGATAAACCTACCGTAATTGCCCTACGTGAAATAGCTGAAAATTTGGTAAACAATGATAATATTGACACAGTCAATAAATTTGAAACAGAAGATGAATTCACTGAATCCGATTTTAATATTCCTTCTGCAAGTTAATCACTGACAATTTTCAAAAAAAGGCGCGGTATGCGTCTTTCTGCTGTTGTATCATTCATTGCCCCGTGCGTAACACCGTACATTTGATTATACATTACTGTTAACTATAACCGTGTATACAATTAACGACCTCAGTAAGCTCATAGGCACCTATCTACAGCCAGATCAGGTCTTTAAGGTACAGCGCGCCTACTATTTTAGTGCTAAAGCACACGAAGGCCAGAAACGCGTTAGTGGTGAAGCTTACATTAATCATCCCCTAGAAGTTGCGCGAATTCTCGGTGAGATGCATATGGATCATCAAACCATTATGGCAGCTATTTTACATGATGTAATTGAAGATACTCCTACCGCTGAAGTACAACTAAAACGAAAATTTGGTAAGGGTGTTACTGAAATAGTTAATGGTGTCAGTAAACTAGATAAGATCAAATTTGAGAGTACTGCTGAAGCTCAGGCAAATAACTTTCGTAAAATGTTAATGGCCATGAGTAATGATATGAGAGTAATTCTCGTTAAACTCGCTGATCGCTTGCATAACATGCGTACTCTTGAAGCTTTAAAGTCAGAAAAACGGCGCCGCATCGCTAGAGAGACAGTTGAAATTTATGCACCTATAGCATTAAGACTTGGTCTTAATTCAATTCGCCTTGAATTGGAAGAACTTGGTTTTAAAGCTATGTATCCAATGCGCTACAGAATTCTTGATGAGCAAATTTACAAAGCTCGTGGTCATCGTAAGGAGATTATCACTAAAATTCGAACAGCATTGAAGCGCCGCATGCGACAGGAAAAACTCCCAGGAAAAATATTGGGTCGAGAAAAACACCTCTATGGAATATATCTGAAGATGCGGGAACAGCATTTATCTTTCTCTGATATTTTTGATGTTTATGCCTTTCGCTTAATCGTTGATACTGTCGATACCTGCTATCGCACACTAGGTGTAATACATAATTTATATAAGCCTGTCCCAGGCAAATTTAAAGACTACATAGCTATTCCGAAAACCAATGGTTATCAGTCGTTACATACAGTTTTGTTTGGACCTTATGGCGTTCCAATTGAGATTCAAATTCGATCAAAAGACATGAATAATGTTGCTGAAGTTGGTATTGCTGCGCACTGGCTATACAAAGCAGAAGGTAAATCTAAAAAAAATATCCGGGTCGATAATGATCGAAGTAATGTTCATCGTCGTGCGAGAGAATGGCTACGTAATATTGTTGAGATGAACAAAACAGCTGGCAATCCGGAAGAATTTTTTGAAAATGTAAAAATAGACTTATTTCCTGATGAAGTTTATGTTTTCACGCCAAAAGGTAAAATCATGGAAATGCCAAGCGGTTCAACCGCTGTAGATTTTGCATACGCCATACATAGCGATATTGGCAATCGTTGTGTCGGTGTTAGAATAAATAGAAAGTTAGTACCTCTTGGAACACAATTGACTAGTGGAAAAACAATTGAAATAATCACAGCAAAGAGTGGGCGGCCAAACCCTGCTTGGTTAAACTTTGTAGCAACAGTAAAAGCTCGAACACAAATCAGACACTTTCTAAAGAACCTCCAGAATGATGAGGCAATTGCATTAGGCAAACGCCTATTGAATCGAGAATTAGAACCATTTGGCATAACCTATCAAGATATTAGTGAAAATGATATGATTCATTTATTATCTGAGAATCATCTGGAACATGTTGACTTTCTTTTTCAAGAGATAGGATTAGGTAATAAAATGGCTCCGTTATTCGCCAGACAAGTCGTCGCGATTGAAAAATTAACTTTACTAGAAAGTAAATATATCGTTTCAGATAAAACCAACCCTTTATCAATAAAAGGCACTGAGGGTCTAGTAATAAATTTTCCAAAATGTTGCTATCCAATACCAGGCGATCCAATTCATGGTTTTGTTACGTCCGGACGCGGTATTGTCATACATAGACAAACTTGTAAAAATATTGCTGAGTACAAAAACCATCAAGAGAAGTGGATTCAGGTTGAATGGGAAGCAGATATAGATCGTGATTTTCAGGTAATAATTCGTTTAAATTCTAGTAATCAACGTGGTGTTTTGGCGAATGTAGCCGCAACTATTGCTGATGCAGGTGCAAATATTGAGAAGGTAGAAATGATGGAGCGCGATGACCGCTATGCTTATCAAAAATTTACTATCGATGTAAAAGATAGAATTCATTTAGCTGATGTCATCAGAAAGATACGTTCGATAAAAAGTGTTTCGCAAATTACTCGTATTTAAAGAAAATGCAAAATATTAAGGAGGTGATAATGCAACGGGAAATAATATCTACTAAAAACGCACCGCAAGCGATAGGGACCTATTCACAAGCAATTAAAGTTGGTAATACAGTATATCTTTCTGGACAAATTCCTTTGAACCCGAAAACTATGGAGCTAATAGAAGGCGATATGTCAGCACAAATTATGCGCGTATTTGATAATTTAACTGCTGTTGCCAATGCAGCTGGTGGCTCATTAGCAGATATCAGCAAATTAAATATATTTCTTACTGATTTAACACATTTCTCTCTAATTAATGAAATGATGGCTAAGTATTTTTCTGAGCCCTACCCTGCACGTGCTGCAATAGGTGTTGCCAACTTGCCAAAAAATGCATTGGTCGAGATGGATGCAATAATGACGCTCTAGATAAGATAAAGAAGGTACGTTTGTGAACATAAAGAACATACTACTAAACTTCAGAGTTTGACAATTCATAAACAACACTCCCTTTCAGATCCAGTCACCGTGTTAACTGGTGTAGGAATTCGCTTGCAAGAAAAACTCGAGCGTATCGGTATCAGGGTTATTCAGGACTTATTATTTCATTTACCACATCGTTATATTGATCGAACGGTTCTCACTCCTATTGGGGCATTATGTTCTGGTTATAACGCCTACATACAAGGGGAGATTGAACACACGCAGGTCCGTTATGGAAAACGACGCTATTTATTATGTCGAGTTAGCGACGGAACTGGTGCAATAGCTATACGTTTTTTTCACTTTTCAAAGAGACAAGAAAAAGGGTTGCAGCGTGGCCTATCCATACGCTGTTATGGTCAGATTCGTCGTGGTCCAAGTTCATTAGAAATGATTCATCCAGAATATCATGTGCTTAGAGATATATGTGACGATACGTTAGAGAAAGAATTAACCGCCGTTTATCCGATGACAGAAGGCTTACAACAAGCTCGAATGCGTAAATTAAGTGAGCAAGCTTTGATTACCTTAAATAATAATAATAAAAATATGAGTGAGTTATTGCCTGAAAAAATATTGACAAAAAAAAAATTGCCATCACTAATTGATGCTTTGAACTATGTACACCGCCCACCACCTAATGCAGATATACAAAGTTTAGTTGAAGGGACACATCCCGCACAACAACGTCTCGCTTTTGAAGAGCTACTAGCACAGCAATTGAGTCTACTTGAGTTACGTAATGAATTAAGAACAGAACATTCTCCTGCTTTTAATCTAAGCACAAAGTTTGTCCCCGAGTATCTAAAAAATTTACCTTTCACATTAACAGATGCTCAAATTCAGGCTCATGAGACTATCTCGTCTGATTTAAATAAAACGGTAGCTATGCTAAGACTAATGCAAGGTGATGTTGGTTCAGGGAAGACTGTTGTTGCTGCATTAGCTGCGTTACAAGCGATAGAAGCCGGTTATCAGGTGGCTATAATGGCACCGACTGAATTACTCGCTGAGCAACACTACAATAACTTTTTAAGTTGGTGTGGACCTTTAGATATTAACGTGATTTTTTTAACTGGGAAATTAAGAAAATCCATACGAGATAGTGTTGAAACGCAATTACAAAAAGAAATGCCAGTAATCGTTATTGGAACTCATGTCTTATTTCAAAATTCAATCCGTTTTGCAAAACTAGGCTTAATTGTGATTGATGAACAACATCGCTTTGGCGTGCACCAACGACTCGCTTTACTAGAAAAAGGACAGCAGCATGATAAATATCCGCATCAATTAATCATGACTGCAACACCTATCCCCAGAACATTAACCATGACAGCATATGCTGATCTTGATCATACTGTGATAGATGAGCTACCACCCAACAGAAAAGCTATAAACACAAGTATTATTTCAAATGATCGACGTGAAGAGATTATTGAGAGAATAAAATATATTACTGTAAAGGGTCGTCAAGTTTATTGGGTATGTACCTTGATTGAAGAATCCGAAACATTACAATGTGAAACAGCAATTGAAACTGCAGATAAACTAACTGAGATATTAAACTCGATAAAAGTCGGGCTAATACATGGTCGTATGAAAGCGACTGAAAAAGAATCTGTAATGCAAGACTTTAAAAACAATAAAATTGGTCTGCTAGTTGCGACAACAGTTATTGAGGTTGGTGTTGATGTTCCTAATGCTAGTTTAATGATTATTGATAATGCTGAACGTTTTGGCCTGTCACAACTGCATCAATTACGTGGTCGAATTGGCCGTGGCAATATTAAAAGTGACTGCGTATTAATATATCAGTCACCATTAAGTGATTTAGCTAAACAACGACTTGAAATTATGCGCACTAGCAGCGATGGCTTTCTTATAGCCGAAAAAGACCTTATGTTAAGAGGCCCGGGCGAAGTTTTAGGCACTCGTCAGGCAGGCATACCAGAAATGCGCGTTGCTAATTTGATGCGTGACGCTCACTTACTTCCTGAAATTCAAAACACTGCGAAAAAATTACTTATTAATCACCCCGACAAGGTAAAATCGTTAATCCATCGTTGGCTAAGAAAAAGTCTCACCTATAGTAATGTTTAGTGGATAAGGATAATAACAATTGAAACTGCATTGGCAAAATGATTTAAACAGACAAGAAGAACCTTATGATAAAAGGTTGCATGATCTTTTATTTCAGAATGGTTCATTGTCTCGTTCGATTGAAAAAATTTGTAATGGTACATTTAATATTGAATTAAAAAATGAATCTTGGTCTACTCCAATGTCAGATGAGAACGATTTGCTCGCTTTAATTGATAATGAAATTACATTTATTCGAAAATCTTGGCTTAAATGTAATGATAAGAGACTAGTTTATGCTCGAACAATAATACCGCGTATTACATATGAAGAAGAAAGTAAGAATTTAATGAAACTTGGTAATAAACCATTAGGCGACCTTTTATTTAACAATAATAGAACCTATCGAACGAATATGCAGTATGCAAAAATACCTTTACATCATGATCTTCATAAACAAGCAACATTGGATACAAATATAATGAGCGAACTATGGGGAAGGCAATCACTTTTTTATATCCATAAAAACCCATTACTTGTAACGGAAGTATTCTTGCCGACACTTTTTGGATGTACATAAAAAAAAGACATTTCTTAAATATTATCTTCTTATTCTATTAATCATAAATCGGCTATTGTTAATATTATGTATAAGCTATTAGGTTCAATTAAAAATAGTTGGTCACTTATATGCGAAAGATTATATCAATATGCTTTACTCATCAGGCTTAATCGGCCTATCGGAGTTTTCTTATTGCTTTGGCCAACATTATGGGGCTTATGGATCGCCGCCGAAGGTTTTCCAAACATAAATGTATTTATTGTTTTTGTTCTAGGTGTTTTTATCATGCGTTCTGCTGGTTGTGCCCTCAATGATATTGCAGATAAACGTTTTGACACTTTCGTTATTCGTACTAGAACAAGGCCACTAGCCGCGGGAAAAATCACTTCTATCGAAGCATTAATAGTCGCTATTAGTTTGATATTCATAGCTCTTCTACTCGTACTAACAATGAATGAGCTGACGATTCAGCTATCTTTATTCGCAGTTATCCTCGCTGGGGTGTACCCTTTTATGAAGCGGTATACTTATTTGCCTCAGTTTTTCTTAGGACTGACTTTCGGTTGGTCTATCCCCATGGCATTCGCTGCACAGACGAATACTGTACCAAAAATAGCATGGTTATTACTTGTCACGAATATTCTCTGGTCGGTTGTCTATGATACGATATATGCCATGATTGACCGAGAAGAAGATCTGAAAATTGGTGTCAAATCCACTGCAATTCTGTTTGATGATGCAGACCGCGTTATTATCGCTATTATTCAGGCACTAGTTTTATTAGCATTGATTGCAGTTGGAAGACAGTTAAAACTTGACTATAATTATTTTATTAGTCTGATTGTTGCAGCCTGTTTCTTTTTCTATCAATTACGTTTAATTTGGAATAGGGAACCTCAGCAATGTATGCGTGCTTTTATAAATAATAATTGGGTTGGTCTGACTATTTTTATAGGGATATTTCTAAGCTATTTTTGAATGCAATCATGACCAAACTTATAAAAATAATAATTATCTTTATTTTATTATCCTTAACTTCTGTTCACGCTCAGGATAATCAAAAACTTGTCCAAGAACAGTGTAAGCGTATTGGTCAAAAGTTAGGTAGTGTTGGTGTGAACGATTGCCTTGATATAAACCTTAGAGCTACAAACGGACGTACAGTTAAAAATGCACCGATATTAGTAAAAGAATATCTGCCACTTGAAAACAAACCACCGCTTGGCAAGATTCTTTTAATTGGTGGGATACATGGGGATGAATATTCATCTGTCAGTGTTGTTTTTAAGTGGATGAAAATATTAAGTGATCATCATTCTGGCTTGTTCCATTGGAATATTATCCCTGTGTTGAATCCGGATGGTTTATTAAGAAAAAAGTCACAACGTATGAATGAAAATAATGTCGATCTAAATCGCAACTTCCCAGTGAAAAGCTGGAATGATGCTGCGAGGAAGCATTGGATTGAGGAGACACATAAGAATCCAAGGCGTTACCCTGGCAAAAGGCCATTAAGTGAGCCTGAGTCAAGTTGGTTGGTTAGATATACAAATGAATATAAACCAGATGTTATCGTTGCCGTACATGCACCACATGGAATCGTTGATTATGATGGTCCACGCAATGCCCCTCATAAATTAGGGCGTCTTTATCTCAATTTGTTAGGGACATACCCTGGCTCTTTAGGTAATTATGCAGGTGTTCAGAGAGCAATACCCGTTGTAACTATCGAGCTTCCTTATGCCGGTATTATGCCAACAGATAATGAAATAAATAGTATTTGGCGTGATATGGTGACGTGGCTCACTGAAAATATTACTGAAAAAGTCTATATTGAATCACTTAAAAATAATTAAGATACAACTCCTTCATAAATTATTCGCCACTGCCCATCGTCTTCCATGCGCCAGTATTGTCGTTTAGTAAACTTTCTATGAAAATTATCACTGGCATAATCCTGAACAAATGTAACTACCATTAGTTGATATTCACCCGGATAAAGAAACATACTTTTATTAGTTATATTAACCTTAATGAATTTTTTCGACGGGTTAACTCTACGTTTATACTCAACCCATGAATTGTAATTTTTACCCAATCCTGAATATTTCTTTGAGTAATGGCGAAGATATAGATCTACATCGCGACTTTCCCAATCTTTTCGCCACATCTCAACAAATAATTTATAATTATCACGTCGTTTCGTCCATTCCTGTTTTGTAATCCAATCAATCAAATCAGAAATAATAACCGGAGTACGATCTTTCTCTATAAAAGGCAATAAAGCATTTAGATCTTGATTACTAACAATCACACAACCATTACTGTCTCTAGGTGGTCGACTATATGTCTTACTAGGTGTTCCATGCAGCCAAATACCAAAACCTGTACGCCCATGACGTTGATCCCATACATTAGGATAATTTATTGGAAAAGCACCGTTCCCATAAAGGTCCGGCAGTTCTTCCGGACTTATAAAACCGGTAACAAAATATACTCCAACTGGAGTTTTTTGATCACCCTCAATATATTTGCCTGCACCATTTTTACCAATAGTAACGTAAAAGTCGTTAATTAACGTTGGCACCCCTTCTTGATTCTTAAACAAAAACAAACGTGAGCTCGAAATATCTACCACTATTACATGATCTTGATTTCTTGCTAATTTCATCAATGAAGATGGAATCTTATTTCTATCAACAGGTGATACATGATTACGCCAACGCGTCATCACTTCATTTCGCAAAGCTGTAACTCGCTCAAAAGAAACATTTGCGATATTACCAAAATCAGTAATCACTTGAGAACGTGCTAACATGAGGTCAGCATACATTAATTGAGCCGCGTTAAAATTGGGATTAGCCTTAACTAATTGCTTTAAATTTATCAATGCCCGTTCTGTATCACTATTTCTGATGTTTTCTACTGCTTTGAGTAATAAAGTTTCAGGCTGAACTATTTGTCTTTTGTGAGTAGTGCTTTTAGATAGGTCATCATCAGCATTTACCAAGGTTATTAGACTACTGATACAGAAAAAAAGTAAAATATACTTGCAATTGATGTTCATTATAAACTTCATACTAAATAAACTATCGGACCCTCTCCTGAGTTATTAACCATTTATTAGATACTTTTTGCATTAATATTTGTTTTTTAACTCTATCGCTATAAATATCTGAATGATATGTTTGAGTAAGCGTGATCTCAACGTAGCCTTTTTTGTAGGGTTTTATTTTTATATCTGTCAATGTCACATTAATATAATTTGGCCTAGTTATGCGTCTGCGTCTGTCTTGTTCCCATTCGTTTCGACTCATTCTGTTTGGCGGTGTAAATTCCTGTCCATAATATTCCAAATAGCTGTCTACATCCTGAACAGTCCAAGAATTAGCCCATTTTTTGATTATTTTTTCTACTGCTTTTTTACTTAGCGTAATATCTTCTTCAAGATTTATTTTTTTAACTAGAGGGATCACTTTTTTTTCAGATTCTGTCGAAGAAAATATCAACTCTTTAACCAAAGATAGCTTCTCTTGAGCAGCCGTATTTCTAATATCCAATTCTAAGGCTTGGTTATAGGCATGACTCGCCATCTTGGCATAAATATCGCCAAGATTTTCGTGCGCTGTAGCATAACTTGGATGAGTGTTAATTGCGTTTTTGAGAGCTTCTTCTGCCTCTGCGTACTTTCCTTGTGCTGCATAAACCACAGCCAGATTATTAAAGGGTTCAGGTAATTCAGGGTTAGCTACAGTTATTTGTATAAATACTTCTTCAGCATCATGGTATTGGTCAAGGCGAGTAAGTGTCAGACCCTTCATAAATTGTAATTTTATGTCCGATTTAGTTACTGATAATTTTTCTTCAGTTAATAGTAAGGCTTTTTCATATTCCCCTTGATTAATTAAGAGCTGAATATCATCGTATGAGGATTTTGAATATACATTGGATACACACACAAGTAGACTCAAAAACATCGAAATTATCGTTTTAGATAAGGTCATTTATAGTTTCCTCAATAATAAATTGATATGTTTTACTAAACTGTTTCTTCATACTGGAGCCCCGAGAGGGAATCGAACCCCCAATAGGTGATTACAAATCACCGGTTATACCATTTAACTATCGGGGCAATGAAGAAATATCACAAAGTATACCAATCTTGTGAATCATGTGTAAAAATTTTGTAGGTTTATTCTAAGGATTATTTTATTGCATAGCAATTGCATTACAATCAACCGATAGAGGATTAAATTGAACAGGCAAGCCTGTGAATATATCATTCATATTATTAACATTTTTGACAACTGTCACGTCAAACCAATGTGTCTTTTTACCACCCCAATAAGGAATAACAACAGGTTCATATCCTTCTAACTTAATCTTATTTAATCGTCGATTTGCAGCCGCCTGATTCGAAAACAAGCCCAATGAGATAGCATCAGATAGATCATCCTCACTAATCAACTTAATTTTTCTGTCTCTTTTTATCGAAACATGGCTCATCGTAGCTTCTTCGGATACCTCTGGATCATGTGGTGTCAAGTAGACCCAAGACAATTGTTTTCCTTTATTTTCTGTTTGCCGTTTTTTATATAAAATATTGCGATAATTTAGCCAATCAGATAGTAAACGAGATTCTTTTAGACTTAGTATTGGGCCAAAAATGAAACATAATCTCATTTCAGACTTCTTGCTGACGATAAAACTACTATTGCCAGTAGTTTCTGCTATATCAGCATTATTTACTGCAGTCATGGTTGAAGTTGTATCGCTTTGTAGTAATGTCTCAGTTTTAACATTATCCATCGAAAGTTTCGTATCGAGTTTAAATCGGTTTCTTTTTTTTGGTAGTCGTTTCATCTCATTTAATATTTCGAGCTTTTGTATATCACTTGAGGTCTCTATCTCTGAAAACCTATCCACACGTTTTAATTGTACCTCACGATCCATTTCCCAAGCCAAATAGAATACATTAGCGATTAATAGCAATATAAATAACCACTTCATTGATAATCTTCATACGCAATTAAGAGCCCATATAATACTAAATTTGATTCATGCTGAAATTCGTTTTTAAGTAAGCGACTAATGAGCTCAGCCATTCCGCCAAAAATAATGCATTTGGGTAGAGTTTTTAATTCGTCTGAAAGATTCATAACAACACGATCAATCATGGCTGTAGTCGCAAAAAAAGCACCATTATTTATCGCCGCTTGAGTCCCTTGAGCATAAGCAATTGAAACATGCTTATTAGTAGATACATTAATGGATTCTGTCTTCATTATTAGTGCTTGTTGCATTAATTCAATCCCAGGAATGATATAGCCACCAAAATGATTTCCCTCCAAATCGATTGAATCAATAGTTAAAGCAGTACCACAACCAACCACACACAATGCTGTGTGATGTTCTTCCCATGCGGCTATCATTGCTAACCAACGGTCAATTCCCATTTCTTGGATATCATTATAACTATTTTTTAATTGATTGAATTTGGTACTTACACTAGGTTGCCAACACTCTATCCGCCAACGCTGTTTTACCCAAGATTGAAGGTCAGCGAAAACTTTATTACCAGCAACATTTGCAACTAATATATTTGAGGGTGTTTGTAAAAATGACAGATTCTCTTGAAGGTTTTTATCAAAAGTGTTTTTGTCATAACTAAAAACACCATCCATTGCTAATTGACCACCTTTTTCCAAGGCCCAATTAACCGATGAATTTCCTATATCTAACAAAAGTTTCATTATTGTATTCTTAAGCTAACCTCACCTGAGGTAAAACTTTTTTGTTGCTCATCAATAATCATTAATAAGGAGCCCCGATCATCTACACCATTTAGAGTTCCTTCAATCTCTTTATTGGCTAATATCAACTTTGCTTTTAGACCAACAGTTTGATCATATTGACGCCACTCATCTAGTAAACTTGGATCTGGAAGACCACCTAAATCTAGGTTCTGCAAAATCTCAAAAACATTTGAGATTAGTCTCGATGCTAGCTTGTTTCTGGATAAGCGCTTCTGTGTATGACTACATACATCCGTCACTATTTTATCAATATCAGCTAATAAGATTTCTGGTAGATTATAATTAACCCCAATACCGATCACCACATCGACAGGACCACTGGCTTCACCTCGTAATTCTAGCAATACCCCACCCAGCTTCTTATTATCAATGACAATGTCATTAGGCCACTTTAATCCAACATGGTCTACTCCCAAAGCAGAAAGTGTGCGTGCCGTTGCCACACCCATATACAACGACAAAAGACCTAAGATATTTGGTGCGACATCAAAATGCCAAGCGACACTTACATACACACCACTGACAAGAGGAGAAGACCACTGATTTCCCCTTCGCCCACGTCCATTAGACTGATATTCTGCAAAAACAACATTGCCATGACTTTTTCCAAAACAGAGCCGATTAAGTAAATAAGAATTTGTTGATTCTGTTTTAAACAAGATAGCTAACTGATTACAGCATTGCCTTGCTATCGGAGATAATCCTTTTATTATTTCTTTTTTAGACAATAATTCTATTTGATTCTCTAAACGATAACCCCGCCCACGAACAGCTTCAATTTGGAGACCTAATGATTTAAGATATTTAACTGCTTTCCAGATTGCTGCTCTGGAAACATTTAAATATATTGCAATATGTTGTCCCGAATGAAAATGGCCATCCGCAATTATGGACAGAAGAGCAGCGTATATTTTTAATTTGGAATTGGAATTACCAATACTGGAAAAAACGCGGTGAGAAAAATTATTGACACTACACAATCGAAGAACCTCCCGTTTAAGTCTTGAGTGGCATGAGAATTATTAACCACTACCGGTAAAATAGTTAATAATATCGATAGTAACTACTGAACCAATGACACCCACAACATTTAGCTGATACCAAATCGGCATAAGAGTGGAATCCTCAGAATCAATACAATTTTGGATTATAGCATTTAAAAATCGTGTTAGGACAGGTAGTCATTAACACGATATAACAGGATACATAAGCTGCAACTTAATGCTCAATCACGGATTTAATTTTTCATGAACGGTTTAACTAATCAATGTTATTTTTGCAAAGTCGCATTATTATCCACTATGACTGTCTCATCCTCAGAGTTATCTTCATCAGAATCTAATGTAAATACGGGTTCATCCAAAACTTCATTATCTATATATGCTTTTATATGATCGATTGTGTCATCTGATTCACCTTCATTGCTCGCACTCAATATAACTGTCTCATCTTCAGGACTATCTTCATCGCTCATATCCGATATTACTGTCTCATCTTCA
>DKOR01000001.1 GCA_002470825.1 Thiotrichaceae bacterium UBA7357
ATCACACATAAATTAAAATTATGAGGGTAATACTATATGGACGAACAAAAACAAAATGCAATCGAAGCTGCGGCGTTTCGTCGTTTATTAGAACATCTAAGAGAACATAGCGACATACAAAACATTGAGCTTATGAATCTGGCTAGTTTTTGTCGTAATTGCTTGTCAAAATGGTATCTATCCGCAGCAGAAGATAGAGGCGTTGAAATGAACTACGATAAAGCACGAGAAGTTATCTATGGTATACCATATTCAGAATGGAAAGATCGTTATCAAAGTGAAGTGAAGTGAATGTGGAGGCAGAATAAGTAAAGTATATTGGCCGTGTGGTGAAGTTTTTTAATGAGATATCGTTTTCGAGCTGGAGATGAAGGACAGGTTGGAGAAAATGGAATGAAGTATTCAATAAGATTGATTAATAAATTGGTGTGACACGATAACCCTTTTTGCTTAAGCTTTGTAATAGGCCTTTTTCATCAGTCAAATGAGATGCGCCAACTGCAACAAAAACATTCCCACTCTTGAAAGCTATTTCTATTCTTTGAAGCATTTTTTTATTTCGGTCATATAAAATATTTTGCATGAAACGTTCAAAGACTGCCTCGTCATGATGTGGTTGGTTATTAAATGCGAGTATTCCTGCAAGATCACGATTTACATAGAGTTCAACTAACGTTATGGTTTCTCTCATTATTTTAGCATGATTACATATGGTATCTTTCAGGATGATTAGTTGGTCTTCAATTAATAAACTGTCTAGTGCTGAAAGTATTTCTTCCATTGATTCAAGAGATTCTATTGTTAGTTTGTGCTGTTTAGAAAAATTCAATAAATTATCTTCTAGATTAGGCGCTCTTGTGGGTTTCGGTCTTCCGACTAAACTGAATGCTGCCCAGGGCTTTATATATTCTAATTTTTTTTGTTCAATGCCATAGTCTTTTATCAAGTTCTTTAACTCATTAAAAAACTCTATCTCAAGCATATCGTTGAGTTTTTCACCATCTTTGAAATACATCATATCTATGAAGGACTGATAAGCTTTTTGATTTGGAATGGTTTCGAGAATTAATGTTTTACTCTGTCTTAAAGCAAGTTGTACCTCGGGAGATAGTTTGGTCACAGTATAATCTTGTGAATGCATAGTACCGAACAAATAATTAAACTTTCCCTCGGGACTTTCTATTTTCCAAAGCAACCCTTTTTTATATATATTAGAGTAATTTCTCGTTATATACTCAACAGTTTTTTCTGGAATAGACCTGAATTCTTTGCATACATTAGACAAATTAGACTCCGCATAGGAAAATACGGGAATAATTAACAGGATGAATATATAACTGGTTCTATTATTTATATACATGGAGTATTTTAATTCAAGTAGATCCCAATTGAATTTGTAAAATGGCAAATTTTAAGCTTATTTATTAAAAATATCATTAATTCAATATTTTCCAAACTTATGATTCTATCCATAAAATCAAACTTGTCCATATTCCTAGTCTGCTTGAGTATGCAGGGCTGCATGAATCAGGCGTACTATGAAGAACCAATTAATATGACTGATGTTTTAGATGAGATTAATTCTTGGTCCATAAGCAATCCCGATTTAAATAAATTTCTTAAATTGAATGGAGTTGCGTCTGAGGTTTTTCAGACTAATATATTTTCAATTGATCGTCTATTCTTAACAGGAATATATTATGATCCTGAAATGCAAAGAGCGTATAAGAAATGGAAAAAGTCAAAAATTATTTTAGATCATAGTGATTATAAAATAAATCCAGAGTTCTTTATTCCCTTTGAGCATCATAGTGACACATCTGATGGACAATCAGAATGGACTATAGGTGTCGTTCTAAGTTTTATCTATGAACGCAAGAGTAAACGGGAGGCGAGAATAGCTAAAGAACAAGTTAATCTGTTAAATTCAAGCTTAGAGATGTATCGACTTGTTTTGGATCGTTATGGTTTATTCGAAGAGAAATATCATGCTTATGCACTAAGGCGAGCAAAAATTTCAGAGATCAAAAATGAGCTTATAGTCTTGAGAGACTTATTTGTACATCTACAAAACAAGTATGAGTTGGGAGCTGTGAGTCAATTCAAGCTGAATTCAATGAAGCTTGAATTACAACGAAGTTTGTTTCAATTGAGTTTGCAGGAAAACAAACTGCAAGAAAATAAAGATGAGCTATTAACGATGACTCATTTGGCTCAATCCGAGTTGGATATGATCAAAATTGAAATTATAAACCCATTGTCGTTTGCAGAGATAGCATATCAAGAGATGGAGATAATTGATTCAGATCTCGCAGAATTACAGAAAGTGATGATGAACAATAATTTGGATATGGCGATCAAGTTAAATGATTATGCTCAATCTGAAGCAGATCTGAGACTAGAAATAGAGAAACAATATCCCGATCTGGTTCTATCTCCTGGATTTATTTTCGATCAAACAGATAATCTTTGGTCTTTAGGAAGTTCATGGGTATTACCTCTGTTTAAAAATAGCCAACAAGATTTCAATATTTTAAAAGCAATTGAAGAGCGTAAAATAAAGCAACAAGAGGTTATTGTATTACAAAAAGAAATGCTAAATTCACTTTACCAGAAATACCGGTCAGTTGTACGTCATAAATCATCAATTAAGATAAGTGATGACATTGTTGAATCTATTGAGCAACGTGAGAAAGAACTAGAAAAGCAGATGGAAATAGGTGGGATAGATTTAATTACAATAATGAGAAATAAGATAGAGTTTTATAAAGCTCGAAAGGAGCGTATTGATGTATATAAAGAAGCGATACATGCCTTACTAGAGTTTGAACATTCGTTGCAAAGTGTATATTCCAAAATAAGTATAAATGGTGTTGTGGCCTCATGGATAAAAATGATTGAAGAGAGAAGTAAAAATGAATTGGTTAATTAAATTCAGCCTTATTTTAATAGTTATTAGTTTAGTGGTGTTTCTAGCTGTTCGCACAATCGATAAAGATAATGATTTAATAAATAACTTAATCAAGAATAATAAAGCAGATCACAATACAAATGAACAAGGAGAGGAAAAGGAAAGAATTTTAATCATTGATGGTTATAAAGCGATAATATTAGATGAAAATGTTGCTGAAGCATCAGGATTGAAATACGAGACAGCAGAAAGTATTTCCATGAGACCAGAATTCATGGCACATGCAGAAGTTATTGATGTGAAACCTTTGGTCTCTTTGAAGGGAGATCATCAGCTTCTGTTAGTAGATCGCAAAACATTACAGGATGAACTTTATAACCATAACAAAATTTTGGAACGTGCAGAAGCCTTGTATAAAGTAAAAAGCCTTTCAACACGAGAACTGGAGAAAATTCATCATGAACGTGATAAGAAGGCATCTGAATTAATCGCGATTGACACGCGAATGAATAGTTTTGTCAACAAGATTAAATCTAGTTGGGGTGAAGCTATAGCAAATCTTCTTCTCCACGAACAGCAGGAAATGTTTGATGAAGTGACCTCGTATCGAAAAGCACTCGTATTATTATCTTTACCGAAAAGTAAGTCTATGGTCCCACAGAATCAAACCGTATTTGTCAGCATTCTTAATAAGCGAAAGAGAGCTCAAAAGATGTTTTATCTTGACCAAGCAAAAGAGGTCAATAATCCGCTATATGGTGAGAGTTATTTTTATCTACTCGAGTCTCAAAGAGTTAGAGTGGGAATGCGTTTGTTCGCATGGATAGAAGAGGGTGGCAATATTAGCGAGGGTCATTTCATAACAGATCGAGCTGTTATTTGGTATGCGAATGAACCGTGGATCTACATCAAACATGGGCAGAAATCATTCATAAGAAAATCTCTGGCTATGGCTAAAAAAATAGACAATGGTTGGTTGTTGGAAGACAAGATGCTCGTTGGCGATGATTTAGTTGTTGTTGAAGGTGGGCAGACCCTGTTATCGGAAGAATTTAAATGGGCTATACCCGACGAGAATGATGATTAGTCATAAAGTATTATTATGCTAGCATCGCTCGTCAAGTTCTCAATAAATCATCGTGGAATAGTCATAGCGATTGCTTCATTACTAATGATTTATAGCATCTATCAATTATCCCGTGCAGGGCTTGATATTTTTCCTGAATTCTCTCCAAATCTAATTGTCATACAAACAGAAGCACCTGGATACTCAACACAACAAGTTGAAGTTCTTGTTACTAGACCAATAGAGACAACTTTATCCGGACTAATCGGTATCGATCATGTGCGTTCTGAATCTATACAAGGTCTATCGGTAGTAAATATTTATTTTAAAGAAGATACTGATATCTATCGTAACAGGCAACTTGTTTCAGAGAGGCTTGCCGGATTGATTAATTTGTTACCAGAGGGTGTTGGGCCCGCAGTTCCTGTTCCCATGGCGTCATCATCGGCAACAATTTTAACCATGGGCGTGACATCATCAAGTAAAGACATGATGGAATTACGCAGCATGGTTGATTGGAACCTAGTTCCTACTCTATTAAGTGTACCAGGTGTTGCAGACGTTAATGTTTTTGGTGGTGAGATAAAACAACTGCAAATCCAAATTGATGAAAAAAAACTTAGACAATATGGCATAGGAATAAATGAAATTGCTCATGTAGCGAAGCAAGCAACAGGAATCTTTGGTGCTGGATTCATTGAGAATAGTAATCAACGCTTAAGTCTAAGTTTGACAGGATTACCTGAACAAATAGATGAACTAGCTCAGGTTGTTGTCAAACATATAGGTGGAGTGAGTATCACGCTTGGAGATGTCGCTAATATTGATTATGGTGCAGAACCCGCTTTTGGTGCCGGATCAATCTTAGGCAAAGAAGGTATTGTTCTTATGGTTATCGGACAATATGGTGCAAATACTTTAAATGTATCGAATGATGTTGAAAAAGCTATTCAAGGTCTCGATAAGATCTTTGCAGAAAACGACATCAAACTTCACCCGACTTTATTTCGCCCTGCTAATTACATAGAACGTTCCGTAAGTAGTATCACAGGACATCTTTTGATAGGTGGTTTACTTGTTGTTATGGTTCTTGTTGTTTTTTTATTCAACTTCAGAACTGCATTTATTTCAGTGTTGGCAATTCCGTTGTCGTTATTGACAGCCATTCTGGTTTTGTTAGAAATGGGCGTGAATCTGAATATAATGGTGATCGGTGGTCTAGCTATTGCATTAGGCGAAGTGGTGGATGATGCAATCATTGATACAGAAAATATATTCAGACGTTTAAGACAAAATAAACTTTTAAGTAACCCTCTATCAATGAAAGATGTAGTTTACAACGCATCAATGGAAGTGCGAGGTTCAGTTGTCTATGCTAGCTTTATTGTGGCATTAGTCTTTGTTCCTTTATTACATCTTGGTGGTATTACTGGACGATTGTTTGCACCGCTAGGCATGGCCTATATTTTGTCAATAATGATGTCTTTATTGGTTGCTCTGACAGTAACGCCTGCATTATGTTATCTGCTTCTAGCAAAAGATAAGTTAAAAAATATTGAACCACCACTAATCAATATATTAGAAACATATTACGAAAAAGCTTTAACACTAATTTCACGTTCATCCTACCTAGTAATTATTTCGACAATACTCTTTTGCTTGTCCGGTTTATCAGTATTGCCGGGGATTGGTGGTCAATTTCTCCCTAACCTTAGAGAAGGTCATTATATTGTTCATACTTCAAGTATTTCTGGAACATCACTGCAAGAATCGATTCGTGTTGGGAATCAAGTTTCGAAATTGTTTATGGATATACCGGGAGTGATTTCTGTATCTTTCTGGTCAGGCAGGGCGGAGCGAGGCGCAGATACTTTTGGAAGTCACTATAGTGAATTTGAGGTTGATTTAAATATCAATTTGAGTGGATCAGAACAACAAGAAGTATTGGACAGCATACGCCATACATTGAATAATTTTCCTGGTTTACGTCATGAAGCACATAATTTCCTTTCTGAACGTATACACGAAACTATTTCCGGATATTCTACGCCTATCGTGGTTAATATCTATGGAAGTGATCTGGATGCCCTAGATAAAAAAGCAACGGAAGTATCTGCTGTGATGAAAACTATCGACGGGGCAAGGGATGTACAAGTTCAGTCTTCTAGTCCGACGCCTCTATTGCAACTGGCATTACGTCTGGATAAATTAAAAGAGCATGGACTCACTCCAGTTGAAGTTGTGAATAGTATTAAAACTGCATTTGAAGGCCTAGCAGTTGCGAAATATCAGGAAGATAATCGTATTTTCAATGTCGTTGTCACCTTACCTAAAAATAAACGCCAGACACCTAACGATGTTCGTGAATTACCAATTAAAACTGTCGGAGGATTGTTGTTGCCTTTGAAAGAGTTTGCTGATGTAAGACAACAAAGCGGACGATACAGCATACTGCATCAGGATGGACAACGTGTACAGAGCATAACTAGTCATGTTGTTAATCGAGATATAGTCAGCTTCATGAATGAGCTTGAAGAAAAAGTGTTTTCACAAATTGAATTCAATACTGAAATGTATCCAGAGTTCACTGGTGCTGCGATTGAACAAGCTAAAGCAAAAGAGGAATTAATTGTACTATCGAGTGTGATCTTTTCTATTGTGATGATGCTAATTTATATGGCTATTCGCAATTTTAGGCATGTGTTATTGATGTTAATTAATTTACCTTTTGCATTAGTAGGCGGTGTGATAGCTGTATTGATTACAGGAGGGGAACTATCTGTTGGTTCTCTCGTAGGATTTGTTACGCTTTTTGGGATTACTATACGAAACTCAATCATGTTGGTTACTCATTATCAGTACCTTGTACAAGATGAAGGTTTACCATGGAACCTTGAGGTAGCTATCCAAGGTGCAAAGGAAAGATTACCATCAATATTGATGACTGCATTGGTGACCGCATTGGCAATGCTGCCGATTGCCATTAATAGCGATAATCCCGGTCGCGAAATCATGGGCCCTATGGCGGCAATTATTATTGGAGGATTGACATCATCAACTGTACTTAATCTCCTGATAATGCCAATCATTATGCTGAAGTTTGGTCGGTTTAATAAATAAAATTAATGAAAAAAAGAAATAGTCACTGATAGAAAAGGAACACAAAGATATTGAAATTAGTGTGTTGCTAGCCGAAAGGCTTTCTTTCCTGAATGATGTTGAAAGATTCTGAGCATATGGGTAGATTTCTTTTGCGAAGAAAAACACATGAACGATGCAAACTATCTGTGAATTGGTTAAGATTTTAGAAACATCAAAGTAAAGTATCTTCCTAACTTTCTTGTTTAATTGTTTCTTTCTTCAAATGTTGCAACCACCAAATAGCTTGTTCTTCTGTCGATTTGTCAGATAATGCACTAGTAAAAGCTTTTGTTGCCTTATCAATATTTCTAGAGTGGTATTGTGCAATGCCTAATAGTAAATTAATTTTGGATAATAAAACTTTGTCTTTAGATTCGAATTCAACATTAAGAACTTCAATCACCTGTTGCCACTCTTCTGCCTCAGTATATAATTGGCCGAGTCGGAGTCGTGAATAATTATCTCTAAAATTTTTAATAATTTCTTTAAATACAGGTTCAGCTTTTTTCTTTTCCTGAGCGAGCATCCAACTGTTGGCGAGCAGCTTCAACATTTCAATATCAGGCTTAATATCACCAACAGCCATTTCTTTTTCAAGGAGTACAGCCGCTTTATATGGCATTTCTAAATATAAATAGTTACTTATCAAACGGTTTATATCGTCTCTTTTTAGCAACCCTTTCGCATATGCTAGTTCATATATCGCCAATGCTTTCTTTCCCTGTTCAAGGCGTTGGTAGATTTCTGCTAACTGTAACCAATAATTTAATTTCTTTGGATATTTGATAATGATAGTTTCAAGTAGGGTGGCAGATTTTTGATATTCATTTATCTCATAATAACCAGCTAATAGCAGTTCATACCAACTTAGTTGTGGCTTACTGGATAAAACAAGTGCTTTCTCTGCATGAGTAATGAGCTGTTGATAGTCTTTTATATTATAATAAGCTGTTGCAGCAAGTATATGCGCATCTCCCGTCGTCTTGGTTTCAGTAGCAAACCATTTAGACAGATATTCCAAGCCTTCTTTAGACTTATCTATATGTATTAATAACTGTGCAGCAGAATAGTTTAGTTCATGTGTGACGTCTTTTGGTAGAGCATCAATAGACAATGCTTGAATAAAATTTTCTGCTGCCTCTTCGAATTCGCCTATATTACTTTTGGCAAAGCCAATAGTTTGATAGACAACAGCAGAATCATAAGCTTTGAGATTATTTGATGATATTAATTTTTTTAATTTTTTAAGCGCTTTGACATTTTGGCCTTCTTCAATCTGCTCATGAATCCCAATTAATTCAGCATGTACATTAGATTCTAATTTATAATTTTTTTTCTTTTCTTCTGCAAAAAGTGAGCTGTAAAAAACGATAAGAATTGTGATTAAAATGCTTTTTCCCAATTTTTTCTGCATGAATATACTCATCGTTTTAATTTAAATTTTACATCTTGATGTGCTTTCTTTTCCACGGGTTTTCCATCAATCATGTCTGGATTATATTTCCATTTTGATATTGCTTTTAAAACAGCACTATCAAAAATTTTAGGTGGTTTAGATTTTATGATAACAGGATTTTTAACTGAGCCATCAATTGCTATAATAAATTCGACAGTAACCATACCTTGTATACCACTACGTAAAGCGCGAAGAGGATATATAGGTTGTATTCTGTAAGTAGGCACTACATTAATGTCGATATTTGGTTTGGAGGGCTTACTACGAGGCGTAGCTTTTAGTGCATTTTTTGAAAAATTTCCGAGATAAGGTGTGCCGGACAATGATAAAGGCATGTTTATATCGGGTGGTGATAGTCTTGATTCCATGGGCTGAGGTTTTTCAATTTGAGGTTCAGCCATTTTTGGAGGCGGAGGTGGCTTTTCTAAAGGGGGTGGTTCTATCTCGTCAATTTCTTTTTTTTGTTTAGGTTGTTCAGGTTTTTGTTGTAGACGTATAAGTTTAACAGGATTGAGATCGGATAAATTCAAGTTAAGCGTATGTTCGTTGCTTACCAATTGTTGAATTAGAATGAATATCGCAATATTGAAAATTATTGCAACAATGATTACTGACGGGACCTTTGTAGTCTCCAGAATTTTCAGATTCGAAAGTCGCATGGTTCACACAATAGTAAAAATTAATTATTCATTCGATGCTGCAATTGATACGTTAGTAACACCAGCTAAACGAACTTGATCAAGTACCTCAACGGTGGTTCCTGTTCGTGCACTTTGATCAGCAAGAATAATGACAGTTCCTTCTGGGTTTTGTGCATGCAAGTGTTCTACATGAGCACGCACTGCACGCATATCAATCTTTTGGCTGTCGATCCAAATTTCACCATCTTTGCTGACACCAATGATCATGCTGCCTTGCTCTTCTCTGGCTGCAGTTTTTGCTGTCGGTCGATCAACATCAATTCCTGATTCTTTAGTAAAGGAAGCAGTAACTAGAAAAAATATTAACAAAATAAACACCATATCAATTAAGGGTGTTAAATTAACGCTTTCAGCGGCAGATTCTTGATTTGATTGTGTATGTTTCATAATTAGTCATGTGTTAGTAGATCTTTAGCCAATAGTTCATTGGTTTTAGTCCGTTTGTAGAGATCTGCGCTAAAGTATATACCAATGATAGAAGTCACTAGACCTGCTGTTGTTGGTAATAGTGCTCTTGATATACCTTCTGCCATACCACGAGCATTGCTATTACCAAAGACGTTTAGAACTTCAAATATCGCGATCATTCCTGTTACAGTACCAAGTAAACCAAGTAGCGGTAATATGCCTGTCAAGGCTCGGATGGGTATAAGGTTATGTTTTAATTCAATAGATATTTCGCTTAACAAGCCATCTCTGACTTTTAATGCAAACCATGAAGATCTTTCATGACGTTTTTGCCATTGCTGCACAATTGATCTAAGTCGAACAGGATATATTTTGTATATAAAATAATAGCGCTCAATTATTAATGCCCAAAGACATATCGATAGGAGGAAAACACCAGTGAACACTGGTCCGCCTTTAATAAAAAACTCCCTCATTATGTCTACTTGATCAAGCATTATCTTTAAGATGACTTTTTTCAGAAAGTAGCGCAACGAAAGCTGTACTTTTTTCATCTAATATTTGAATCAATGCATTACTTTTAGAAGAAAGGAAACTATGGAAGAGCAGTAAGGGAATAGCAACTAAGAGACCCATAACAGTTGTTACTAATGCTTGTGATATACCACCAGACATTACTCGCGGATCACCAGTCCCATATAGTGTTATAGATTGAAATGTTTCAATAATACCAGTTACAGTTCCGAGTAAGCCAAGCAAGGGTGATATTGCCGCAAGTAAAGCAAGTGCCGCCAGTCCACGTTGAATTCTGGGCATTTCTTTTAATATAGCTTCATCTAATTTCAGTTCCAGTGTTTCGGTGTCAATGGAAGGATTCTTTTCATATACCTGCATTATACGACCTAATGGGTTATCTCCAGATTTTTTGCTTTTAAGTTGTTTTTTAACTTTACGACTGGTAGTTACTAATAAAATCAAGCGCTCTAAAGCTATCAAAACACCTATCAAACCTATGAATATAATAACGTAACCAACAAGACCGCCTTGTTCAATTCGATTCTTAAGATCAGGCACTTGAACCAGAAGAGCTAACATGCCTCCATGTGTCGGATCGATGGGGAATGCGTGGATTCCGGAGCTACTAGTTTCAATATTTTGCGCCATATCTAAAAAGCGCTGTCCCGGTTGTCTGCCAGGCTCAATCAATTTACCCGTCCCAGGTAGATTTCTTAAAAAGCGACCTGCAGAGACGGCATTAAAAACACCAATACGTGTTACATTTTGTTCAATTTCATTTCCTGCTGCAGTGATAATTTTGCCTGGGAAGGTCACGATTTTTCCTGACTCGACCATTTCATCCATGGCCAATATCCAAAGCTCTTCCAGTTCTTCTAAGGAAGGTAATTCTTTACGATCAGATAAGATATCAAGAATTTTATCGCGGTTTGGTTTTTGAGCAGAGACAAGAGACGCATCAATAATGCCATTTAAATCACCAGCTATTTGCTTGATGATGCCATCAAGCTCACCTAGGGCCCCCATTTTTACTTTCAATATATTATTTTGTCGCGCAATCTCGAGTTCCTGAGCATCATATTTATTTCTCAATGATGTGCTGCGAGTTTCTTCTTTAGTTAGTATTTGTAACGCATTGGTCAATAACTCTTCTTGCTTACTATTAACTCTTTTAAATTTTGCCTCTCGTTTAGCAAGAACTTCTTTTTCCTGATAACGTTCTTTTTTTACTTGTTCTAACAACGATTGTAAATCATTTGGCTCATCGGCAGAAACGAATGATAGAAATACAAATAAACTTAAAAAAATTAATCGTTTCATTATTCTTTCTCTGACATATTAATGGGTAGCTTTATTAATTCTGGTGGTGCTTGTTTTTTTGCAATTTGTAAACCTTGTTTAATAGAACGATTATATTCAGATGAGACTTTTTCCCAAGACTTTGATTTTCTATTCCACACTCCGCTCATTTTCCCATCAAGTGTCTGAAAGCTAATCAGCAATCGGCCAACACGTAATATGTCAACTGTAAACTCCTGATTTTCTAGTTTAACTGTGTCAGAGTATGTCTCTAATGTCCGACCATATTCCATTTCAATTTGATAGGCTTCCATGATACGACGATATTTTTCAGGCAGTGATACATCTGGACTGTCCATAATGGTTTTTAAACCTGCGACGCGTGTTTGGCGTTCTTGTGTTAAAAAAGGAAGATCAAGTTCTACAAATTTTTCTAATGTATAAATCATTCTCACCATGAAAGGTATAATGTCTCGTTGAGTTTCTTCAACATTGTCAAGTTGACGCTTAATAGCATTTAAGGCAACTTTTTGTTGTCTAACTAATCTTGATATTTGTCCATTATATGTGTTCAAACTATCAGTCTTTCGTATTGCATCACGATATTTTTGTACCATTTCGTCAGTTTTGCTTACTAGAGCATCCACTTTGTTTTGAGATATAACAACATCCTTTTGAGCAAGCAGTTTAGTTTCAACTGCTGAATCCAGTGATGTTGTTTCTGCACTAGTAGTATTTAAAAGTGCAAGCCCTATAAATAATGGTAAAGTGAATAATTTGATGTGTTTGTTCATCAGGAGTTTTTCCTAATTTAATTAAAATGTTTATTTATATTAGTTTAGATGGTCTTGTAGACTCATAATCTACCTTATGAGGATAGCTTTTCATATAAATAGTTCAAGTAGGCTACATAGTAACATCGGTTAGTTCAGCTTAATATCTAAAACATTATGCAAGGGGGTCAAACTTTATGAGCCTTAGAATCAGGCTTAATTTTCTCATAACGATATTGTTTATCAGCCTGTTTGTTTGTAGTAGCTTTTATATCATTGCGAATGCACGTGATGTTGTTCAGCATGAAGTTGAATCGACTGCAAATCTTGCTTTGCAATTGATCGAAATTGCATTTTCTTCGACAATATTGAAGTCGGATAAACAAAAACAAATAGAAGTATTGAAAACGCTTTCGGAACAGGATTTAACACGCCATCTTCATATTGATATAGCAAGTTCAAATGATTTAATCGCACCTCATGAAGAATATACTATTCTCAAGGTAATAAAATCACCAAAGTGGTTTGTTAAGCTAGTAAGACCTCCACCAACTGTAATTCGTCATTGGTTGTATGATCCGATAGAACCTCCAAGAGGAATAGTTATACGTGCCGACCCAACTGATGAAATTGATGAAAATTGGACTGAAACAAAGAGTATTTTAATATTTTTGTTGGCATTTATTATTTCGGCTAATATATTATTATATTTTGTTATTGGAAAATATCTTGCACCAATAGATACAATACTAAAAGGTTTGTCAGACATCGAGAAAGGAAATTATGAATTGGAATTACCTCATTTCCGCTTACCTGAGTTAGATCGTATTTCTCAACAATTTAATCATATGGCCAAAGTTTTGCTGGAAACTAAGGCGAAAAATCAATCATTGACCAAGTACTCGCTTGAAATTCAGGAGGAAGAACGTCGACATCTTGCACAAGAACTTCATGATGAATTAGGTCAGACTATTGCAGCTATTAAAGCCGTTGCTGCTGCCATCATAAATGATGAGAAATCAGATAAAAGCCGAATAAATTCAAGCGCAAAAATGATAATAGAATATTCAGACCATATTTATCAAGTTGCAAAAAATATGATGCATCGATTACGGCCGTCAGTTTTAGATGAGTTTGGATTGATTAAAGCATTACAGTCGATGGTTGATGATTGGAATAGTCGACAAGATGATATTTTTTGTCGTTTTTCATTTTCAAATATACCTTCTGATTTAACAGAACTTTTAAATATTAGTCTTTTCAGAATCGTTCAGGAGAGTCTAACTAACGCATTGAAATATTCATCTGCTAGCAAAATTTTTATTTCAATGGAGTTGGTAAACTTTTCTGATTCAAAACATATAAATCTGAATATTCGAGATAATGGTGTTGGTTTGGATAAAGACAAATTAATGACAGGATTAGGTTTGCCTGGGATGAAAGAACGAGTTGAAATGAATCATGGAAAATTCGAACTCACCAGTGAAGTTAATAATGGATTGACAATTGATATAATTATTCCGATAGAGACATAAAAGATTTCGATATGTTTAAATTGATAAAAGTAATGTTAGTTGATGACCATGCGGTGGTTCGTGCTGGCTATAAGGTGTTATTAAAAAACACCCCTGAAATAGCTGTAATAGCAGAGGCAAATAGTGGAGAGGAAGCCTATAAATTATATATTACGCATAAGCCAGATGTTATTGTTATGGATCTCTCTCTGCCCGGGATTGGGGGTATAGAAGCAATAAAGCGTATTTGTTCTCGTGATAAAAAAGCTACAATTCTTGTATTTAGCATGCATGAGGAAGTTATTTTTGTGGAACAATCGTTACAAGCGGGCGCTAGCGGTTACATTACTAAAAGCACTGACCCTCAACTACTTATTGAAGCTATAATATGCCTTTCGAGAGGAGAGAAATTTATAGATGCCGAACTTGCACAAAGATTAGCCTATGAAAAATCTCGAGGACAAGACTCTTTACTTTCTGAATTGTCTTCACGTGAATTTGAGATATTCTGCATGTTAGCAGAGGGTTCAAACACCAGTGAAATAGCAAAAAAATTATTCTTAAGCTACAAAACAGTTGCGAATTACAGTACTCAAATAAAAAATAAACTTAACGTATCAAGCATTGCGGATATCGCACGACTTGCAATCAGGCACAATATTATAAGAGCGTAAATAAAGAGGATGCGGTCAAAATACCACTCCATTAAACGTTAGTCATTTATGATAACGCCCCATGGAAATTCACCAACTTTGATTGTTTTAATCACTTCATTGGTACTAGTTTTGATGACTGATACAGTTCCGCTTACACCATCTGTCGAAAATAGCAGTTCTCCATTTTTACTAATCGCTAGCCCCCAAACGCGTTTTCCGACAGGTATGCTAGTAATTATTTCCAGAGTTTGAGCATCCATCGCAACAACTTTATTAGCTCTTCCAGCAGCGACATAGACAACAGATTCATCCTTATTTAGAACGACATCTTTAGGTTTCGATTTATTATCACCACTACTTCCTCTTTTTAGAATTTCTCCTGTATTCATATCTATTTTAACAACTTCACCACTAATCTCGGCTGTTGCATATGCAATGTCCCCCGATTTTGTAAACGTTGCTGCACGTGGGCGAGCACCCACAAGTATATTTTTTTCAATAGTATTATCAGACGCTCTGATCACATGTAGCATATTTGTAGATTCACTGGTTACAATAACGCGTTTACCGTCAGCAGAAATGGCTACTCCTTCTGGTTCTAGGCCTACACTAATCTCAGCTAATTGTTCTCCTGTCTTTGGGTCAAAGACACTTGCTTTTGCATCATCTTCGTTGGATATGTATATGTTGCCGTTAGGATGAACAGCAAATGTTTCTGGATCAGAACCAGCATTAAATTCTCTTATAATCTTAAGTGAAACTGGGTCCATTACTTTTATTTTATTTTCTTCACTTACTGCAATATAGATTTCACTACCATCTGGAGATATCCCAATTCCTCTAGGACGATCACCCACATCGATAGTTGCTTCGACCACTAATGAGTCCCCGTTGATTACCGAAACAGTGTCGCCTCGCTCATTGGTGATGAAAATGCGACCAGTAGGACAAGCATTGACTTGATTATAAAAAAAAGCGAAAAAAATCAGTGGGACTAAATATAATTTCATTTAAAAACTCCTGGTAATATTAAATTCTCAATAATATAGATTATTTTTTGCAGCTTAATAATCCTAAACTGTCTAATGCTGGTACTTTTGCCACACCACGAACCGGCGCTTCTGCAACAATTTTATTCTTTTCAATCAGCAATATTGGTTGACGTAATTGCCCAGTTTCTCTGAAATTCATAACACTTCCTTTTTGACCATCAAAAGTAAGCTCAGTTTTTAGGTAATGTAACATTTCTGTAGAGTTATCTATTTTAGTTCTTGCAACGGTGTCCGACGTCATTTTTACAGCCGCCCAACCAGCCCATGAACTATCATTCATAGAAACTTGTTGATGTTTTTTATACCGCTTATTGAGATCGCGTGCAGCGAACTTAACAAAATCTGGATGCCATGCCTGTGCCTTAGCACTTGAATGAGGACTCTTTTTTTTCCATTGATTCGTTGCGTCTAACTCCATCGCGTTGCTGGGAATTATGTGTAGTGCATTTTTAATGCAAGCTGTTCTTAGCAAGTTATTCTTGATAGACAAGTTAAAAATGGCAATATTTGGTAGAATATCAACAAGCTTGTAGTAAGTATCAATATCGACAACTGTCAGAACTGCAATATATTTAGAGAAATCATGTGTAAGTATATTTTTAAAATTTATTAGTTCTAGTTCGTATTTCTGATTCAGAAATCGGCCTTGCAAATTAGCTTCTATTAGACCTTGGTGTGCGCCAAGTAAGGCGGCGTCATCTTTTTGACCTACGAATGCGAAGTGTACTTCGATATCTTTTGTCCATGCGAGATTAGGTACTATGAGTATCGCTATAAAGCTTAATTTTATTATCAAGATGCGTTTATTTAACATGAGTATTATACCTAATGCTTTCGATTATAGTTTAGTGATTATATTTTGCCATATATAAATACTTGAAGTAATAATATTTTGAGAATGCAAAAAACGTACTAATATTACAAATCTAGATTAGAGATCAGTTCAATTTTTGAAAATGTTTAAAGGTCATTGTAATGTGATTTACATGTGGTTGGCATAAATAAAAATAGTATTTATAATTTGCATTATCATTTATCATGAAGAGCGTAATTCAAAATCACTTAATTAATTAGATATTGGTCCTATAAGAGACTAAATTTAAAGTTGATACCAAAGAGGAGTATACAAAATGCTCAGATCTCTACAGATCGAACCAGAAAAATGTACTGGTTGTCTACAATGTGAAATGGCCTGTTCCTATCAAGCAGAAGGTGTTTTTAATCCTTCAAAGTCACGTATAAAAATATTTGCTTTTCATCATGAAGGACGTTTTGTGCCTTATACGTGCACTCAATGCACAGAAGCATGGTGTATGCATGCATGTCCTGTTGAAGCCATTGTTATAAATCAAGTTACTGGGGCAAAAGAAGTTGTTGAAGACATCTGCGTTGGCTGCAAAGTATGCACAATAGCCTGCCCATTTGGTACTGTTAACTATAATCAAGATACGGCTGTAGTTCAAAAGTGCGATTTATGTGGTGGCGATCCAGAATGTGCTAAAGCTTGTCCAACTCAAGCTATTACATATGTTGCTTCTGAGCAGGGTGGAATTAATAGAATGCGAGCTCATGCAGCAGAAAACCTTCCGCAAGATAACGCATAAGCTTAGGAGAATGAGAAATGGCTTGGACTAGAAATGTACTACGAGTGAACTTAACGAGTGGTTCAATTACGCACGAATCTCTTAACATGCAATGGGCGAATGATTATCTTGGCCAGCGTGGATTGGCAACTAAATATTTGAGCGAAGAAATAGATCCAAAATGTGACGCTTTGAGTCCGGAAAACAAAATGATTATGACTACTGGACCGTTGACCGGCACAATGGCTTCTACGGCAGGTCGTTATTCTGTGGTGACTAAAAGTCCTCTGACAGGTGCAATAGCGTGTTCCAATTCAGGTGGCTATATCGGCAATGAGATGAAAAATGCAGGGTGGGACATGGTTATTTTTGAAGGGAAATCACCACATCCTGTGTATCTCTATATAGAGAATGATAAAGCTGAACTGCTTTCTGCCGAAAAACTGTGGGGCAAATCTGCTTGGGCTACTGACGAATTGTTACATTCTATTCATCAAGATCCACTTTTACGTGTTGCTGTTGTTGGTCGTGCCGCAGAAAAAGGTTGTTTGTTTTCTGCCATTGTAAATGATTTGCACAGGGCAGCGGGTCGTTCGGGGGTAGGCACGGTCATGGCATCAAAAAATCTTAAAGCTGTGGCAATACGCGGAACACTTGGAGTGGGCTCTATCAGCGACCCAGCTAAATTTTTCAAAGCGACTGAAGATGGAAAAAAGATACTTGCTGAGAATGCGGTAACTGGAGAAGGTTTACCTGCGTTAGGTACACAAGTGTTAATGAACATAATTAACGAAGTTGGCGCGCTACCGACACGAAATCACCAAGAAGTACAGTTTGAAGGTGCAAGTGAAATTTCGGGTGAGGCTATGTTAGAAATTCGAAAAGGAGACGGAAAGGCTAATCTGACAACGAATGGCGCATGTTTTGGTTGTACTATTGCTTGTCAACGTATCTCTACTGTTGATAAAAATCATTTTTCGGTAAAAGACAAACCTGAATATCATGGTAACTCAGGCGGACTTGAATTTGAAAATGCTTGGTCATTAGGTACAGATTGCGGTATCGATGATCTTGATGCGATTACATTTGCTAACTTTTTATGTAATGAGGATGCAGTTGATCCGATTTCATTAGGAGCGACAATCGCCGCCGCAATGGAGTTGTTCGAAGAAGGTGTCATTACTGTAGAGGATACTGGTGGTATGGAGCTTAGATTTGGCTCTGCTGAAGCACTTATATGGGCAACCGAAGTCACGGTAAAAGGTGAAGGTTTTGGGCTAGAGTTAGGTAAGGGTTCAAAGAGACTTTGTGAAAAATATGCACGTCCTGAGATATCTATGACGGTAAAAGGTCAAGAGTTTCCCGCCTATGACCCTCGTGGAATACAAGGCATGGGCTTGGCATATGCGACCTCAAACAGGGGAGCATGTCATCTTCGAGGTTATACTGTAGCTTCTGAAATCATGGGAATACCAGAGAAGACAGATCCGTTAGTAACTGATGGTAAACCTGCTTTAGTTAAAGCGTTTCAAGATGCAACTGCAGTTGTCGATTCGGCGGGCATTTGTGTCTTTACAACATTTGCCTGGTCATTAGAAGATATAGCGCCACAGATTGATGCGGCTTGTGAAGGAGACTGGAATGCCGAACGTTGTCTAGAAGTAGGTGAACGGATATGGAATATGGAGCGTGATTTTAACTTAGCTGCTGGTCTTACAGGAAAAGATGACACTTTGCCTAAACGGTTGCTTAAAGATGTTGCAAAATCTGGACCTGCTACTGGTAAAGCAAATGATTTGCATAAAATGTTACCCGAATATTATGAACTTCGCGGTTGGTCTCCCGAAGGCGTTCCAACTGACGCAACTCGTTCACGTCTTGGTCTCTAACAAATATACGAATAAGGAAGATAGTGTTATGAAGCATGTCATTATCGGAGCAGGTCCCTCAGGTGTGATTGCAGCAGAAACTTTGCGTAAATTAGATTCAACATCAAGCGTCATTATGGTCGGGGATGAATCAGAGGAACCTTATTCGCGTATGGCGCTGCCTTACTACTTAACTAATAAGATTGAAGAGTCTGGAACATATCTTAGGAAAGATGCTGATCATTATAGTGATAAAAAAATTGATGTGATTAGAGACCGAGTTAGTAAAATTGATACAAAAGCTAAATCATTAAAACTCGATAATCATAGTGCAATTGATTATGACAAGCTATTGATTGCTACCGGGTCGCATCCGGTCAGTCCTCCTATCGATGGCATGGAACTTCCCGGTATTCATTCATGTTGGACTCTCGAAGATGGCAGAAATATTATCAAACGCGCTAAACCTGGTGCCAATGTAGTTTTGATGGGAGCAGGTTTTATTGGTTGTATTATTTTAGAAGCACTCGCACTTCGAAAAGTAAATTTAACGGTTATAGAAATGGATGACAGAATGGTGCCTCGTATGATGGACCAAAACGCAGGTAATCTCATTAGAGGCTGGTGCCAAAATAAAGGTGTCAATGTACTTACATCAACACGCGTTGATGCGATTGAAAAAGCCAATGGTGGTGCATTAAAAGTAAGACTAAATAATGGTGATGCACTTGATGCAGATCTGGTTATCTCAGCAACAGGGGTTGCGGCAAATATTCAGTTCCTTGCTGGTAGTGGTTTAAAAACCGACTTTGGAGTGTTGGTTAATGATCGACTTCAATCAAATATGCCAGATATCTATGCTGCTGGCGATGTTTGTCAGGGTAAGGACTTTTCTACGGGACAATATACTGTTCAAGCCATTCAACCTACTGCGGCTGATCACGGTCGTATTGCAGCAATGAATATGACTGGTAAAAATATGTTGCATCAAGGATGTGTCAATATGAATGTTCTCGATACGATGGGTTTAATTTCAAGTTCTTATGGTCTTTGGATGGGTGTTGATGGTGGAGAATCGGTAAAACGGTGTGATAACGATCGTTATCGTTACTTAAGCTTACAATTTGAAGATGATATTTTAATTGGTGCTCAGTCACTCGGATTGACACAACATGTTGGTGTCTTGCACGGTTTAATTCGAACAAAATTAAAGTTAGGAAAATGGAAAGATAACCTATTGAAAGATCCTACTCGCATCATGGAAGCCTATTTGGGAACTACTCAAGCAATTGGCCACAATGCTGGAATAATCTAAATAATAAATGAATATTACATTCAAGCTCTATGCTGGCTTAAGTCAGTACTTACCCGAAGGTTCAGCTAGAAATGCTATAAACTTAAATATAACAACCTTAGAAACTGCATGTTCAATCATTGAAAAATTCAACATACCAAAAGAGTCGGTGCATTTAGTCCTATTGAATGGGATCTACCTTGACGCCGATGAAAGAGAAAACTTCAAGTTTAAAGAAGGCGATATACTCGCAATTTGGCCTCCGGTTGCTGGTGGTTGAAATAAAAACCAAGCTACTTGTTGTACAATTTTAATCATTAGTTTTTTAAAATATCACCTATAAGGCATTGAGTTTAGTGACCAATCATATTGAATTAAAGAGGGATATGGCTGTAACTCATGATGAATTCTATCGATTAGTTCGGACCACCATAAGCGACGCTGAATTAATTAATATTGATATAATTAATTATATGGTTGATTTTCCCTTTGAAGGAGGGCACATAAGCATTAGCTTGGATGAAGAACAGACAAGAAAACTTGCATCACTTTCCATTCAACATACGCCGATGAAGCTTATATTTAATAATATTACTAAAAATGATATTGATGCCTACTTAGAAAAATTTGATGTTTCATTCCACAAGGGTGGTGGTTAATATTAACGTAATCAATAGGTTGCATTAAATTACTGTATCGAAGTGATAAAGTTCGGTTTTCGTGAATAGATATCGGAATATTAAGGCTATCAAGGATGTCACCATTAAGTTTTGAACGGATTATTCTATTAAGACATTATTTTCAATATTTCTCTGTGCTTACTTACTAAATCGGTAGATTTATTGAATGACTTGTATATCTTCGACAACATAAATTCTAGTTGAATAAATAATCTGATCAATTTAGCTATATTTCTATTGATGTACACTTCAGGCAATTATATAATGAGGATG
>DKOR01000008.1:0-238 GCA_002470825.1 Thiotrichaceae bacterium UBA7357
ACTCGCGACCGTCGTCTCTATCGCGCCGCCATTGCCCACACCTGTCACGGCATCAATCACCAAGCGACCGCTCGCAATGACATCCGAGCCGGCGGTATCACCGCCGTCAACAATCCCGCCTTCCCTAGTGGTTAACGTCACCGCCGTAGTACCCGTGTTACTCGTTGCGACTTGTCCTACAGTAATGTTCTGATCAGCAAGCAATGCAATCGTTGCATTGCCGGCATTAATCACCGTG
>DKOR01000008.1:250-6629 GCA_002470825.1 Thiotrichaceae bacterium UBA7357
CGTGCCATCGACCATCGTTAACGCGCCGCTTGAACTGCCTCCATTATCCGCATCCGCCTCCACGATAACCGCGCCCGCCGTGCTCGCAATATCACCGTCCGCTTGAAAAATAACGTCATTGTCTGCCGTTAGGGTGATCGCACCATTCGCACTCAAAATGCCATCGTTGATCAACAGATCACTCGTCGCACCATTCGCATCAAGCGTTATTGTGGCAGAACCAGTCGCAGTAATCGCATTTCCAGAGCCCGCAGTATCCAATGTAAGATTGCCTGCGTTGGTATTTAGAGTGATGTTTCCATCAGTGATTATACCGGTTGTTGTAGAGAAGATACCTGACGCACTAATGGATCCAACGGTAAATCCATTAGTTTCATTCTGAAAAAGAAAAGCATTACCGCCGCCTGTAACATTTGCCGCCAATGTAGTTATATTGTTAGCAGCAGAGAGATTTACAGTGTCATTTGCGATGATGCCGAGACCATTAGAAATAATAGTGCCAGATGATTGAGTGAGTGAACCACTCTTAGCAAATATTCGTAAACTACCATCACTCGCATTTATGTCTCCGTTTAAAGTTACATTTCCACTGGCCTCAAGCGTAATATCTCCGCCTGCCGTAGTTAATTTTCCCACCGAAATATTTGATGTGGCATTTGTGGTGAAAGAAGTTCCATTGCTGGTACCTGCCTGAATAACAATCGCACCCCCACCAGACGCCCGGATTTCATCGGCATTATTAGCGAAAGAGACACCCCCGGTCGCAACCTCGGCATCCGTTTGACTATTAGGGTTAGTAGGATCATTACGGGTGCGCATAGTTAGAGTTACCCCACTCTGTAGTGTGAGTATTCCATCTGATGCAGTGGTCAGATCACCCAAAATGATATCGTTGCGAGCTTCTAACAAGATATTAGCGGCCAAGGACTGAATGGTATTCTCACTAATTGTGAACGCTTCACTATTGCTGCCATCGGTAAAATTGATGGTTGAATCTCCGGAACCAAACTGATCGTCGTCATCGCCACCAGAGTTGGCAACTATGGTTATAGTATTGGGGTCTAATAGAAGCTGTCCTGTATTCCCTTTTGGTGCAGTCAAATCAGCATCACCACGAAAGATTAAATTTTCTTTTCCTGACACCTCAACAAATCCACCATCACCTGACTCATTTCCTCCTTTGGCACTTATATTCCCGTGGTAGCGTGTGGTATTGTTTGCCCAAAGAATGACTTTTCCTCCATCACCTTGATCTATAGCATTCGCGTTAATAGATGTGTTTTTATCTACATGAACAAATGATGCATTTTGTATGTCTGGATTTAAACCCTGATAATCACCTCCAATAAGAACTTCACCACCACCTAATTTTCCTGACACATTGATTGAGGAATTTCCCATCAATGCCACTCTGTCGCCAGTAATTAATACTTTACCTGCTTTGTGATTCGTTGATGCTGCATTTATTAATGCATCTTCAGAAATGATTGTCGTATCGCCAGCATATATTTCAATCATGCCACCATCATTATCAACGGATGAAACATCGAGCATGCCAGTGTTGATAAGTGAGTTACTGGTGCCACTGGAAACAAGTTTTATGACACCACCACTGTTATCAATCCTTCCCGCACTGATCATACCGCTGTTGTTTACAACGTTGGTAAACACATCTTTTGCAGCTTTACCTTTCAATAAAACCGTACCACCATCAGCATTGATGATGCCAGCATTAGAAATAGCATCGTCAACATCGTGAACATTTCGCAAAATTTCTTCATTGATTGCGAATTGAATTAAACCATCGCCATCAAAATCCATGGTGACTTTTTTACCGGCGATTAAATTAACTTGCCCTGCGTTCGCAATTATGGCGCCTTCATTTCTAACGGCCCCACCAATCAAAGTGACTGAACCACCGGTTGATGCTTGAATTAAACCTTTATTAACAACTAAACCACCTTGCGCACCATTTGGATTAACAAAATGATGCTTGCCATTCATGAAATCACTGTCGGAGATATCTAGACCTGAGGCAGTTAGTGAACCAACATCTACGCTAGCTGTAGCATTAAAAAAAACACCATTGGGGTTGATCAGGAGAACTCTACCGTTGGCGTTAATCGAACCTAAAATCTGACTGGGGTTTTGATCAAAAATTCGATTAAGCGCTTGAGACTGAGTATTAGGTTGGTTGAAATTAACAGTTTCATTTGTGTTTATGTTAAAGGTTTCCCAATTAACAATGACGTTTTGTGAGGCTTGATTGACGACTGTAGTAGTGACACTCGGTTTTGTTATGCTAGCTTGCCCAGCAGCAATCACTCCACCCTCGGGTCCCCCGACAGCAACACCAATATGTAGTCCAAATAACAAGCCCGCAGGTAATGATGTTCGGATAAATGACGTGACGGGATTTAATCTCGCAGAGCATAACTGGCGATCTTTATGGAGCTGTTGGGGACCAACTCTTTTACCTGTTTTTCTCTCTAGCAGCATCTCTTTTCTTATGTGACGTAATTATAGCCGCCACTTGGTAACATAGTTCTTTGATACCTGTTTTAAGCCATAAATGTTATGTTGTGTTTCTCCTCAAGTTGTAGTTTATCATTATATGAATATATATCGATATAAATTCCAATAAAATCTTATAGTTATATTAAATACAAGAAGCCTAAAAATTATACGTAAAATCTCCCCAAATATGTCCAAAACGACCATCTTTTGGAATTTCAGCACCTAACTCCGTAGCATACATCAATCGACTCGCAACAGAGCCAGGCAAATTAAAACGTAACCCCATTCCTATACTTTTAAATGTGACCCAGCTCCCTGATGTATTTCGATCAGATGTTAAATCAAGTGCATCATTCTGTTGTCCCGTGACGAAATCATAGAAAACTGAAAACTGAATTAGCTCACCCCAAGTTCTATTCTGAAATGCAGCAACATCGGCTATAAAGGGTGCATTAAAAATATATTCAAGCGAGAAAAAATAGGCACGATCAAACAAACCTTGCGCATCGGGATACCCTCTAACATTTTCTGGTCCTCCCACAGAATATTGCTCCAATGGCGCCAGTATATCTTTGCTCCATTGTACTTCAGTTTTCAACAAGAGCGATTGATGGTTGGTCAGCAACTGTAATCGTTGATAAGAAGCAGATATTTTTGTGAATTTACCCTCTGCTAATTCATCTCTGTTATTACCACGACGACTCGACCGACTAGTGGCCGATCCGGCAGTTTGATCTCCACTAGAGCCCATAGCTCCAAAAATATCATTAAATCCTTTATCAATGCTGAATGTCGCAAAATTCAAACCACCACCAAAGTCTTCAGAGATACTTTTAGTGATTAATCGGATTAAAGAACGAAATGGGTGAAAGGTATCTACCGAATCAAAATCCAACCCTAGAGAAAAGACACTTAATCTATCTGTATTCGTTTGTAATCCCAGTACGCGAGTTGTCGAATTTTTTGATGTGAATGAAAATCTTGAAGATAAATTTGTCTGTCTACTGCGTATGAAAGATTTTTCTAGATAAAGTGCGCGATTATCAGTTTGCGCTGTAATCTGGCTAGCCTCGAATTCACCACCAATGCTGAATCTATTTTTAAATAGATTTCCACCGATTGTGAATCCTCTCCCTAAAAACATTTCATAATCGATAGACCAAAAATCATTGTTTTTAGGATTATATGTTTGTTGCATCATCAAGCTAAGCTTATCAGCGAACCCTGTGGGATTGTTCCAATCAATGATTGTTCTGAATCTATTACGACCTGTCTCTTGTAACCCATGAGTATCTACACGATAGGCTACGTCATACCATTTTTCTTGTTGTACCTTGAGAAAGATATCTGCTTCACCGACTTTTTGACCCGGTTGAAATACACCGAACACGCTTAAGCCAGCAAAATCAGTCAAGGTTAAAAGGGCTCCTTCAATACTATCTTGCGTCACGGGCTGACCAATAAGCCCTAGGAAAGGTTTCTTTAAGACCTTCTCGCCATACCTATCATTACTCTCTACAATGACGCGTCCGAGCCGTCCAATATATATTTGAATATCGACGATACCTAAATCAACAGTTTGCACAGGTATCACCGCGGTTGATAATATTAATCCTTTTGACCGATAATAACGCGTTACTTCATCAGCTATTTCTTGCAGTTCACCTATGCTAAAACCTCTTTCAGGTTGATCTTGGAGTGATTTGTCTAGAATTTCAGTATTGATCTCTTCAACACTGATTTCATATTTTGGTAGTTCTTCAGCATCCAATAACCTTAATTGTTTCACGCTTACAAAAGGACCTTCCTCGAGATCAAAAGGTCGATCTATAAGCGCAGGTATTTTTACAGTATCGCTTGAAGGTGCCACAGCTTTCTCTGCTTGTACTTCTATTTGTGGGCGAACAGCTCCAGGTCTCGCAGAATTAGGCAATCCAAGTGGGCCCGCGATTATTTGCTGACTATGAATCAGCAAAGTAAGCACAAGCAATATATTGCTACATTCAAATTGATTTATTTTTGTAGGCTTGTTTGTCACAGATAGTCTTATTATTCAGTTGTTTACATTTCTTTAGTCGCGACAGAATAAGACTTTTTCAATACTGTTGCTTGCATAGTCTTTATTATGATAAGACTATATTTATTTAGAAATCATTTATTCTCTGTTAGTCTGTAACCCTAGACGCCATTCTTCAAGTTTATTATCAGAAATCGCTTGTGGATATTCCTTTCTGGCCTGATTAAAAATCGCATCTCTCAACTGCTTATTGGCTTGTTTCACTAACAGCTGCCGTATTTGTTGATCAACTTGAGATAATTCAAGTGTTTCAGATTCAAGTAATTTCCCTCTTTTCAGAATATGCATACCTGCCTCAGTTTCAATAACTTGACTAATATCTCCCTCGTTTAACTTCAAAATAGGATCTTTCATTTCTGGAATCAGTTCATTAGTTTTCAGCAGCCCCATATAACCACCTAAAGTTTTGCTCTGTTCGTGCTCAGACTGAGCAAGTGCAATATTAGAAAAATCCTTTTCACCTTTTTTAATATCCGAAATAATCTCTTCTATTTTTTTATTGAGAGCTTCCCTTTTCTTGTCGCTAGAAGATGTCTTCTTAAAAAAAATCTGCCAAACATGAACACGTTCCGGAATCAAAAATTGTTTTTTGTTAGAAGCGAAATATTCAGCTACTTGTTCATCGCTGGGGAAATCTTTCGGTAATTTACTGGAAATCAAACGTTTGATATAAACTTCACGCATAATATTTTCAGAACCACGACGCATCATGAATTCAATATCACGATCTTCGATAAGATTATTCGCTATGGCAGCTGAGACAGTCGAAAGATTATTTGCTTCATTTTCAATGACTTGTTTAAATAATTCTTTATCGGCCAATAGCTTCTCGCGTTCCTGCTTCTCAATGTTATTGAGTAACAATGTCACATAATCTAGATTAATTTGCCTACCTGATGCTGATACTTTTTCCGATGATTTTGCCCACTCAGTATTATCTAAGACATTACTCTTTTTAGAGGATAGCCCCATTTTATTTTCTGTTGTATCAGGTGTGGCTTTTTTTAGACCCAATAACTCTTTTACAGAGATAGCCGAGACCTGACTTGTTTGTGCAATTATAAAAATTAAAAAAACACAAACAATACCGATAAAAGCCTTTAAATTTGTGCTGATGAATGCTTTTAAATTTGTTAGTTTCATGGTTAGTTTTTTCAGTGCTTTAGACCTTGTTGTGTATCTTATTATATCATTTATCATTATGATTTATACTTTAGATAATAACACTTCATTTTTGTCATTGGTATTATGCGTGAGTTAGAAATCTATAGGTAATCTAATCAATATTATCTGTTATATTTTGTGAATTTTGATATAAACATAGTCCAACTTGAAAAAGTTGTACAAATAAACAAAAAATCATAAGATTAAAGATTAAATTTATATTAGTATCTAACTGTTTTTTAAGTGAAATTAATACAATAATATTATGCCTCCAAAAACTGCTAATCTTGCCATTATGTTCGCAGATGTAAGTGGTAGCACTCGTTTATTTGAAGTTCTGGGTGATACACTTGCACGTGCCACTATGTCAGAGACACTAGACTTACTAACCAAAGTAACACACCTCCATAATGGTACAGTCATTAAATTTATCGGTGACGAGGTGATGTGTACTTTTCCATCCGCGGATGATTCGGCTAATGCAGCGATTGAAATGCAAGAATCTTTAGAAGAGTCCAATGACATGAAAGGATCTGAAGCACCTGAAATTAAGATACGAATTGGTGTGCATTATGGCCCAGCAATATTAGAAGGAGACGATGTCTTTGGCGACGCGGTAAA
>DKOR01000022.1 GCA_002470825.1 Thiotrichaceae bacterium UBA7357
ACCCCAAAACCCCTAAACCTTGAGTAATTTATATTATCGATTCAAATTAAGTTAACTTGATAATTTATAATGAATATTTTATATTATTTAAATTAAATCAATTTGCCGATGGCAGTAGAATTAAATCAAAATGGCTTGCCTAACAGCATTCAAATTGATCAAAAGCTTAGGCGAAGTATACTCAGTGCGGCGACCACGAATCATAGAAGCATGTTGCCTGCCCCTGGTTGTAGCCACCTGCTGACAAGTGTGCTTACCCCACCAAATGACAACGCAAACAAGCAACTGACTGCCTTCAATTATTGTTTCGAAAACAATAACTCCGTTATGGACTACATCAAAATCAAACGAAGTTGTTTCAAATCGAGATGTAACTAATAACAGTCGCTCAATAAGTTACTGGCGCACCCTTAGAAGCCTAATAAGAAAATATGCAGGCAAGAGGTGGTTGATGAGGCTCAGATAAACTTTAAAAAAGAGTTGTATGGTTAGATAGAGCGTGATAAATAGGATAACGTAGGGTAGTGGCCGTCCGCTGGAACACGATAGATTCAAAACGATAAGCGTCACGGTACTTAGTGACAATCAAAAAGTAAGACCTCCATAATTGAAAGACATCCAAAAAGCTACAATTAAGTCTCATACAGCAACAAGCAGCATCTTGCCACCCTTACCCAGCGCCAACAATCGCAATAACGGCTCTAGCTATTCGAAATCCTCTGTTCCAAACTAAGGTAAAAGCAATATGACAAAAACAATGAATAATCAACGAAGAATGGTGCAAAGAGGAAACTATTAAAGCAGTTCGAACAAAACAAAAGTTCCCCGACAACCTCAATAAACAAATCATAAATCCATAAATACGCAAACAAAAGTTTTGTCTTTAAACTCGTGAAGTTAGTCCTCTTATTGCTCATTGTGCTAACCTAGATTTATTCGTCGGGGCCTTAGAGTAGTTACATTAATAATAAACCAGATCTCAACTCGATCTCAGACATTAATATGATTGGATAGAAAGATTATTAATAGTTTTTATTTGCCTAAGCAAAAATTGTAGAAAACAATGAAGCTGATTAATTGGACAATGTTCCAAGTAGGTAGCTGGAGACAAAAGTTGAGTTCGCAACAGACCCCAACGACATTCTAAAAGGAAAGGGCTAATTCATTTCATAAAAATCTTTTTCAGAGCACTTGAAAGTTGGCACTTAAAACGATATAACTATGAAGTTATTAAGAAAAGACTACTACAAAGATAATATCTCAAACATACAAATGAAGAAACTAGATGTTACGAAGCTAAAAATGAACGAATCAAAGCATACACATAACTCAGGTAACACGTTGTAATTAATGAAGAAAAGTGATAGTTTTAGCACTTTTGACGATGGACTACTCTATCAATTTCCTTTGGGGCAGTACGAGCATCTTACCTACTACTGCAGGACGAGCACGCCCACCATGGACACCTGCAATGTCAAGCTATTCAAACTTCAACAAATGATGTCAGAGTCCGACGAGAAAAAGAATAAGCAATGGGCCCCACCACTGAGTTGAAACGAAACCATCCTTTTTGCACGATTCGGATACCATCGTTATTTCAAAGTGAACGCGGAAGTAAACTCGATGCTGTTCACAAGACAGGAGGAGAACCAATGGTACAAGTTTGACTACTTGTTCAGCTGGGAGGACCATATAGTCTCAGTATTTGTCAATGGTAGGCTTAACACAACCCAGCCATTTTACATGGGACAGGATCCCTTCGCCAGCGGTCAGGGCTATAAGGAGATATTTACCGGAGTTGATTCACTAGTACTGTACACATTGACACCTGGAGGAGTCTCTGAATTTGCAGATGTGAAACTATGTGGGAAAGGGAAGTGTCTGGGCTATGACACCTTGGAGAATGGGGCAGCAATGAGGCTTAGAAGTGGCCGAATTCAGGTGTTAGTAGCCACAATAATAATATACATCAGCTTGTTTAATATAGATAGCTTAGACAAGTTTTAAAAATAATAAGATTGGGAGATAAAAAAGGAGGTTGTAGGCAAGTTGCCGAGCATAGGGTCGTCGGTCAAAATGCTAGCACACATAGATAGAACAGAATGCGATGCACCAAACAAAATACGAAGAAAGGATACCAGCAGGCCACCTGTTAGTATATCAACAGCATGAGTGGCAGGTGACACTCATAAACGTTGCATTTAATAGATAAATTAATTTCATTTATTGAATTCTTATCAATATTGAAAGCCATGAATACCCGATGCCATCCATTGGATTTCTAAGTTCTCTACAATCCATCCTTAATGACTTTGATTTTTCTATAGCTGACTGCTATAAATTCTTTTATCAATCAAATATACATACAGAGCCATTCAACTCACAGACAGGCCTAATAATAACCATTTCACTGATTTACGACTGACTAACTACGTCTATAACTATGATTGATTTATTGATAACGCATAATTACATAGCAGATCTTATAGCACCAAGTATTATTTATTTCAAATCTTTAATTAAGTGTCTTAAATTGAATTGCGGTATTGATTTTACATACATCTTTAGCAATTTTTTGTTGCTGTTCAAAAAAATATTTTAAAATCCTCATGTATTTTCATCCAAAATTAATTCACCACTTTTTTGGGAAACTACTAGTAGTCATCAGGTAAAACAAGCCAAAGAACTGCTATTAGCCTTACCAATTTACATCCTATATTGATAAATTTTGTAAACTTTTGATAATTTTAAGAGCACATACTTTGCATTTTGATTTGATAGATAAATTTATAAATGGACGATTATGGAGATTTTCTTAGCCTTAATGGTGAATAAGCCAAAATACCTACATAAGAATCAGCTAAAACACATTCATAACACTTTTATAAGTAATTGATGATTGACAAAATAATAGTTGGTGAGGTAATATAAGGTTTCCAAACATTCTGATAAAATTAATTTTCATCAATAAATTAAATAATGACTTTACCGTCACCAATACCTGCTTTTCAATCAAATGGGGTTTTGGG